>JBGPJO010000001.1:0-174666 GCA_041485465.1 Minisyncoccia bacterium
GGAGCCTGCAGGTACTCCAGCATTTGCAACGGTAAAGGTGTCTACACTTACCGATGTATCTATATATGATGTGTCACCATCATTCCCCGCAACAGCACTAACATCCGTTCCCGTGTTTGCAGTCCATTGGTCGTAGGTGCCAGAGCCAGAGGGAACCAAGGGAGACGTGGTGGCGCCAACGCTGGTAGAAGTATTCCAGGCATTCGCCTGTGCTTCGATGCCAGTAACCGTAGAGCCTGCGGGAAGACCGGTGCCGCCGCCGAAGCCGAAGTTAAAGAATCGGTGCCGATTTGCTCCGCTTAGTACGTCGCTCGAATCTGCCCCGGCATCGGCGCCTGTGTAGGCGTTCGTTGGATTACTCCAGAGGTCGCCTGACGCATTTTGAACATTGGCGGTCGGGGAAGAAAAGCCAGTATCAAACGGTTGGGTTCCCGAGGGTTTGTTCGGATCGCCGTCAGAGACCAGGATAAGGACCTTCTCATTGCCAGCGATATGCCGCGCGCTGTTGAGCTCGTTGCTTGCAGTGGTAATGCCAGCAGAAAGGTCACTACCGACGCTACTGTTGCTACTCGTTATAGAATTTATCGCGCTTGTGATGTTGGCATACACAGTGGAGAGCTGGCCAAGCAATGGGATTGAGGCGGCGCTTCCATCGAGACCACCGATGCTTCCGACGCCCAAATGCGGAGGAAGTGCTGGCGGCAACACACCTGCATAGAGGCTATTCAAAGAGCTGGCAGCGATTTTTTCGTTGGCCATGTCTGACGAGGACATACTACCAGTACGGTCGAGGATCATCACGGTATCGGCGCACGATGGCGCCGGCGGCGGAAGGTCATCATAGTTAATGATGCAGGTTTTGCTCTGGCCGAGATTGACTGTGATCGTGCCACCGCTCGCACAATCGTATCCCCAGGGAGATGCGGCGTAACCTGAAAGAAGCGTTGCGGAGACTGTGTGAGCGCCTGAAGAAACTGTGATGCGCTGACCAATGCTCACAGGATTGCCGTCAATAAACAATGGGAAATCGGCGGGCGCGTTGGTGCCGGAGTTGTCATTCTTCACGTTTGCGATGACGGTGAGCGTCGTCATAATGTCATCATTTGTGATGGTACAAAATTTAATTTGTCCTGACGTAACGGTTCCCGAGCAGTTGGTCGAGACAGTGGTTGCATAGCCGGATAGAGGGTCCTCGGTCACATTGTAGGCACCAGAATCAACCGTAACCGCAACACCATTATCTGAACCGGCGAATGGGTTTTGTGACGGATTTGTGGCCGCAACATGCATGGTGAAATCACTTGCTTGCTTAGTCCCGCTTCCGTCATTTATTACTTGGGTGATTATGACGAGAGTTCCTTTGCTTGGAGAAGGAGTGCCGAGATGGATCTCATTGAGATTCATGGTCATCTCAAGGTTGGCGTAGGAATCGCGTACTTCAGCCTGGGTCTTTATGGTGACAAAACCTTGAGCGGGAGTATTGAACTCAATAGGAAAAACATGGCAGACTCCACCAACCGTGGTCGTCGTTGCATCACCAAAATAGGCGGGGTCAGTGACAATTGAGGCAAGGGCTTGATCGGCGCATCCTTCCGCGAGCGCATTTGCCTGCTCCTTTGCTTCTGTACCGAGGATATTAAAGCGTGAATACCAACCTGAAGACCCTTCCTCTACCGTCATAACCAAAAGGACGAGAGATATGATAATAGTAGCCATGAGCGCGATATAGCCGCCCTTTTTGATCATCTCCTTTTTTAAAAATTTATTATTGTAATACATGGTATTTTCACCCTCTACTGTCGTAGGTATTTTCTAAAAATAAACGGTTTATCTTTTACCAGAAAACTAGTGGTAATAGAAGGTGGCCTGCCTTGATTGGCAGGTTGTAAAGAGGACACAACATTGGTTATGGTAAATGCGTCGCTATTCAACTGAACGGCGACACTTGCCCCACGCGTTATGGTTATGGTCGTTCCGTTGCCAACAATAACAAGCGGACTTTGTAATCCCAGATCCGGTCTTGTGATTGTGAGCGTATTTACTCCAGTGACGGTAACTGCCGATGCCCCCGTGAGCGCCCAATTAATTTTACGGTTGAGGAATGTGCCTTCCTCCTGAATTGAAAAGGAACTTTGGTTACGGTCTCCCCCTTCAAGCAGTTCATAGGTTGTAACCACCGCTCCGCTCATGAGAATGCCAAAAAGCGCAATATAAATCAAAGTTTCCATCAATGTAAAGCCTTTATTTTTCATGGTGTGTAGACAACCTTAAGGGAATCCCCTGCCGTCAATTGGCTGATAAGATAAACCCAGTTATTCTCTATATCAAATCCGAGGGTTGCCAAATGTGGAAAGTTATAGCTTGAAAACCGTCCGGCATTTGGAACACTTGGATTCCATACCGTAAAGTCAGCATTCCACACCTGAAATTCCTCTCCGCTTTTATTCGTTCCAACAAAAGCGAGCGAACCAGATACGCGAAGCGAAGTGACATCGGCGCCCACTTCACCTTGTCCAATAATAGGAAATGGAGAGGTTGTTGGTTTTGTCACATCGAACACGTAAAGCTCGGGGCCGGCAGAATTAGAAGTCCGTCCGAAATATAATTGATTGCCTAACAATGAAATACTTTCGCCATCCTGGGTCCCAGGAAGATCCACGGAAACGACCTCGATTATGACATCATTCGTGACATCGAGGACTCCGAGCTCTTTCAGGTCGGCGTTAGAGGCGAGAAATACAAGCCTATGAATTGTGCCGCCGACTTTTTGATCGCGAACGATAAAATCATTCACAGTACGGTTTAATTCCATACCGCTGCCGATTTCAGTCGGCTGAACGGGTGTATTTATATTGAATATGTGAAATTCATATCCTGTGGTTTCCCTGGTGATCACGTATAAACGGCCTCCATAGGCAAAGACCCTCCACCCTTCGGGGGATAACCCACTTGGCGGGTTAGAGCCCTGAAGCCGCCTCTCCGTAACAAGGGTGGGATTCTGGGGGTCCGTTACATCGATAATTCCGAGTTGGGAGGTCGTGGAATTTTGAGTCACAAATGCGTAGGTTCTTCCCGTTGAGAGATCTTCCGCGACATCAACAGCGTTTAGCTTTACGCCCGCGCCGTTAGTAGATCCGACAAGAGTGGGATTTTGGCCAACCGCAGTTGGAGCATTAAAAACTAAAAAGTAGGGGCTTGTCGATGCTGTCGCGTATATTTCCTTATGAAAGACATCAATACCAGTGAAATTTTTTCCCGGACCAAAATTAAGTGCCCCGACCGTTTGCGGTGTCAGATTTTGCCAATTCCCTTCGGGTTGATTAAGAATGCAATCTCCACCGACCGCGATTGCTTCCGGTGAGTTTGTAAGATTAGTGAAAAGTGATGTGGTTGTTGTCGGGTAACCGCTAACCTGCCAGGACACCCGTGCTTGTACATACTTCGAGCAGGAAGATAGGTCGGTGATGGTGCTTTGTACGAAATAGCAGAGACCGCCGCTTATACAAGCAGTATCGGCAGGGTCAGTCGGGTCGACGGAACGGACAAGAGGCGAAGAGGTTGCCTGATAAAAATCCTGCTTTATAAGCGAGCGGAGATCTTCCAGTTTTGTTTTAGCTTTGTAGAGGGCCTCATTGCTCGTTTGAGATGTTACAGACCAGTATTGGGCGGCAAAATTAGCGCTCACTGCTCCAACAATGACCATAATCATGATTGCGAAAGCAACCATCATCTCGAGAGTGCTAAAACCTCTTTTTTTATTACCAGCTGATTTTTCCTTCATGGTTGATTGAAATGGTCGTTGAGGACTGACGCGCCGGGTCGATCAGTACAATATTTCCGTCGTAGTTGGCATTCCCGCTTAACTGATCAAAAACAATTTCTGAGGGCGACGTTGAAGATATATCGACTGAGTAGGAGGATTCCATTTTTTCATCAAGTAAATGAGTGGAGCTTGCGTAACTGTCTCCTTCAAAAATAATGTATCCGTTATATCCACTGGGATGGATCGCAACACCATGGCGGTTTTCATTAATGTTGTTGAGAGCGTCCGCACGCGCGGTCTGGAGTGCCGTAACAAGGGCGGCCCGCTCTGCGCGGAATGCATCGCCACGATAGCTGTTCAAATCAATAAATAAAGAGAGACCGCCGAGTATTGATATAATGCCAATGACTATAATCACCTCAATCAGGGTAAAGCCCCTCGGCTTAGTCGAGAGTCCAATGACCTCTTTAGCCGTGGAGGTTCTGGGTGATGCCATAAATGGGGGTAATTATCGAAATAGCGATGAAGCCGACCAGAATTCCCATAAATATCATCAGAATCGGTTCAATCAGAGTCGAAAGATTTTTAGTCATTTCATCAACTTCAGCGTCATATAACTCAGAAAGGTATACGAGTGTATTTGAAAGGTTACCGCTCCTCTCCCCAACCGCGATCATTTGAGAGAGAATGTCCGGGAAAAGATTACGCTTCCTTTTAAGCTGAGTTGAAATTTTCTCGCCGCGATTGATCGCTTTACTGAGTAATTGAAATTCATTCTTATACACAAGGTTTTTAGTGGTGTCGGCGACAATGGGAAAGGCTTCGCTTAAGGTGATGCCGCTTTTGAGGAGAAGCCCGAGTGTTCTGGTGGTATTCGCGAGGTTATAGTTTTGGATCATGTTGCCTATAATCGGTATTTTCATAACCAATTGATCAAAGATAAAATGAAACCGTAAACTTTTTTTGAGCACTACCGTAAAGAGAGCCACAAAAAGAGCAATTATAAAGAAAAACAAAACCCCCTCGTGGCGAAGGAAATCACTAAGGAATATAACGATTCGTGTACTTAAAGGAAGGCTTGCGTGCAAACTATTAAAAATAGGCATTATTTTGGGGAAAAGGTACACCATAAGAAAAACCGTAATGCCGATTGTTGCAAGGGTAATGAGCGCCGGATAGATAAAGGCGCCGAATACTTTCCGTCTCAAGGTATATTTTTTCTTAAGCTCATCAGCCAAGTAGTCGAGATTTTGGCTCAAGATGCCGCTCGACTCCCCGACTTTGATGATATTGATTGCGAACTCGCCGAAAGTTTTTTTAAACCTACTCAGGCTCTTAGAGAGAAACTGACCGTTTGAAATATCATCAATAACCGTATCAAGCACTCGCCCGTAGTTGCGCGAGTTTGTCTGCTCACGCAACATGGTGAGACTTTCAAGCAAGGGCACGTTAGCCCTAATCAGAAATGAGAGCCGTTTTGCAAAAAAAGTTTGTTCTTTGACAGAGAGACGATTCGATGAAAATACTTGATATCTTTTGACAATATTTTCCCATCCCCGATTTAAATTTTCCGGGCGGAGGTTTTTGAAAGAAATATTTAAAGAAACAATAGAGAATACCTCTCCCCCGTTTGAAAACTTCTGTTTAAAAATTTTCAGTAATTTATTCATAGATTGTGCGAAGAATCTCTTCTATCGTCGTCTTCCCCGAGACAGCTTTAGCGAAACCGTCTTCAAGCATAGTTGTCATGCCGTTTTTCACGGCAATTCGTTTAAGCTCGTTTGAAGATGATTTGTTTAAGATTGCCTCGCGTATTTCATTGTCCGCAATGAGCACCTCATTGATGCAAAGACGTCCCGCATAACCGCTTTCGTTGCATTCTTTGCAACCCCTTCCTTTATAGAAAACCTGACCCTCGATAATGGTGTTTTTAAGAGGAAGGGAGGAGAGACTCTCAACCAAGCCTACTGTTGCGGAGACTTCTTCCTTGCAATTCTCGCAGATTTTTCGGACCAGACGTTGCCCGATCGCAATATTTACGGTTGAGGCAACAAGGAAGGGCTCTATTTTCATATCAAGAAGACGCGGTAGAGTCGTCGCGGCATCGCTTGTGTGAAGGGTTGAAAGCAGGAGGTGACCGGTGAGCGCCGTGTTAACGGCAATCGAAGCCGTCTCCGGATCGCGAATCTCTCCCACCATGATGATATTGGGGTCTTGGCGCAAAATGGTACGAAGGCCGTTTGCAAAGGTGAGACCGGTACGCGAATTTACCTGGATTTGTTCGACACCATCAACCGCATATTCAATAGGATCCTCGATTGTGATAATTGAGATATCTTTTGAATTGAGCATTTTGATTAAGGTGTAGAGAGTGGTTGTCTTACCGGAGCCAGTGGGACCGGTTGCAAGAATCATGCCGTTTGGTTTTTTAATAGCGGCAACGATTTTTTTCTGATCGCCCTTACTGAAACCAAGCTTTTCGAGCGTGAAGTTTTCGGCCTTATCCGAGAGAAGACGCATTACTACATTTTCTCCGTGATACGTTGGAGCTATTGAAACGCGGATATCGACAAAGTCTTGCGTGCCAGAAAACAGATGTCGGAGACGCCCATCCTGAGCGGCCTGATGTTCATCGGTGCGAAGCCCGGTAAGCACTTTGATACGAGAAATAATTTCCGAGTGAATCTCTTTCGGAAAGGAGTAGGCGTTATAAAGAACGCCATCGATACGTAAACGGACAAGCACTTCCTTTAAGGAAGGGCCAATATGAATATCAGACGCACCGCTCTTTTGGGCTTTCTCAATAAGGCAATCCACCAGATTGATAATCGAAAGATTGACCCCTCGGGCGAGTTCTTTTTCAACGGTTGTTGCGGGCATAAGTAATGAAATAAAGCTTTATAAGAGGGCTTTATTAGGGGGAATTTATACTGTATTTTAGCTAAAAAAGCAAGGGTTTTTTGATTTATTGACTTTTCCCTTATTTAATGCGATTATATGTTAAGTTTTAGAAAAAAGATGAGAGGATTAGCACATGAAAAAAGCAGGTGTGACGCTGGTAACGAGCACCGGGCTCGAACCAAGATGTAGCGTACGTAGGGGCATCCCCCACCTTCAAGTACCCCCACCAAAATCAGGAAAATTTGAGGATCTCGTCGCCGAAAGAAGAAAGTCTCCTCAAAAACTAATGAAGGAGCGCCCAGGCTCTCCGCTTGCTGAGAACCTGACTATCAGCCCCGATACGAAAAAAGGCTGATCTCCGAATTATAGCCGCCCTTGCATGATTGTAAGAGGCGGCTTATTTTTTTATTTTAAGACTTTGACGAAATAAGAAATTAGCTTTACCCTTAAGTATATTATAAAACCTATTATAAATATGAAATACTTCCCGACCGTTTCTCTCGCTTTTATAGCTCTTATTATCCCTGTCTCTGTTACTCTTGCGAGCACGAACTGCGACAATCAAGCTAAACCGGCACTCGGTTGCCCCACCGGTTACTCAATGATGTGCAATCCCGTTGGCGGCGATCATTGGTCTTGCGGTAAAGAAGGAAGCGGTGCAATTAGTAATCCCAGTAATCCATCCGGAACCGCAGTACCTGGCGTTGTTCAGTACAGGGAAACAAATCTGGAATTCATCAAAAAAGAAAGTTCCTCCTCCGAATCGGAAACAAAAGGCGATGATAACGGAACTGGTATGTACAACAGTATGGATAATGGCACAAATACAGAGGAACTCGATATGGGAATGATGGGCCAAGAAATTGAAAAATATATAAAATTCGCAGGGGTAAAAGGCGAAAAAAATAATGAGAATCTCAATTTTTCCCTTGATAATCTCGACAATCTGCGGGCCGATATAGAAGACGGCAAAGTTAGTGTTCGCGGCTGGGACCCGAAAGAAAAGAAACTCACCGTGGGGCCGGAATCAATCAATACCGCGAAAGATCTGGCCGAATACGCGGCGGGGCTCGCGGCACAGGATGAAAATATAGAAGGAATTGAAACCGGGCAAAACGAGATGAGTTTCCATTATTCGAATGAGGGTAAACTGTTCGGCATTTTTCCTATAAAATTCTCGGCATTAAGCACTATTGATACCGGAAGCTCGACGGAGAGGGTAAAAGTCAAATTCCCCTGGTACAGCTTCTTTATCAAGAAAGATTTTTCAGAAACCGATCTTGAACAAGCCATTCAAGGGGGATTGGGAGAAGGGGAAATCAGGGCAACTTCAAGTCTACAAGGGAACATCACCCGTTTGGCGCAGATGATGAGCACCATAAGCAACGTACTCAAAACCAAACATGATACGGTCAAAAACTCAATCAATAATATAAGATAGGAAAAACATATTAATAAAAACGCTCCGCATGATGCGGAGCGTTTTTTAATAAGGTTTGTTTAGAGCGTATCCGCACGAACGACAGGTTCTCTATGAAGGCCCGAGGGGTCAGTGTGGCCCGCTCCGGAGAGTTCACCGAGCGATTTGAGTGCATCACGCACCTCTGTCCATAACGCTCCGGGATGTGTTGCAATATAGAGCGCGGCGGCGCCGGCAACGTGGGGCGATGCCATACTCGTGCCGCTTATGGTTGCGTATCCCCCACCCCTCCATGTCGATAAAATATTTACCCCAGGGGCTCCTAGGTCAACGACCGCTCCATAGTTGCTGAAACTGGCAAAGGTGTCGTCGGCTCCATATGATGTCGCTCCGCCCGTACCTCCTGAAGCGCCGTCAGAGTCGGCAAGAGCCGAAACGGTTATTACCGCGTCATCATAGGATGACGGGACCGACGCTCCCGCGTCAGCGGCGCTGTTCCCCGCCGCGACAACATAGGTCACGCCCGCGTCGCGCGAGCGACAGATCGCCATGTGCAGGGCATCATTGTTGGTTTTGCCGCAACTATTGTCGCCCGTGCCCGTGCCGCCCAAACTCATGTTAGCTACAGTAATGGGCCCGCCGTTTTTCGGCGCTTTTGACGTTACAAAATCAATACCGCAAATGACCGAGGACCATGTTCCCGAACCGCTACTATTCAAAACGCGCACCGCCCACAATTTGGCCTTTGGAGCAACGCCAACAACGCCGATGCCATTGTCGAGAGCGGCAATTGTGCCGGCCACGTGGGTGCCGTGACCATTGCCGTCTCTGTAACTCGTGGTACCGGGGACGCAATTTTTCCCACCGGCAATATTCGCGGACAAATCAGGATGAGAGGTATCAATGCCCGTATCAATCACGGCAACATTCACCCCCGCTCCTTTGTTTGTCTTGTTTTCGGCATTAATACGATTTATGCCGGTCGGTAAAGTCTGGGATTCTATGACGGGCTGGCTCGGACGGGCATCAATAGAAACCACCCTGTCTTCGCTCACGAAATCAACGCGCGGATCCTTTTTAAGTTCTGCCAACTGCGAATCGGAGGCGGTTACTGAAAATCCTTTGAACACTTTTCTGAACGTGAGTTGGTGGCCGAGCTGATGACGTGTTACTAACTCGTCAATAACACTATCTTCATTTTGGTCGGTAACGGCATCATCTTTGAGAACAATAATGTACTGACCCGGGATGCGACCGTCATCCGCTCCCCGTTCGCGCGCCTGTGCGATGCTAAAGAAGGTGGCGAGTACTCCTATCGTGACAATCGCTCCGAAAACAATGTGGAATCGATGAATACGCATAATATAATGATTATACTGTTAGTTAAAGAAACTATATGTCAAAATCGCCAATTAGCAAGCATCAAAAACGCCCCGCATAATGCGGGGCGTTTTTGATAGTAATTCTAGTAATTACTGAGCGCTAGGATTCTGTGACCACGGAACCAAGGGCGGAAGCGTGAGTGAGAGATCCGGACACTCGAGAGCATTTATATGCCTCAAGGTCGAGAGATAGACGAGTCCAGTCGGCCCTGAAATACCCCATGGCTTCAAGATCTGATCGCCATACTTAGTCTGGAAGGCATTCACCGCAGCGAGGGTCCTGGGTCCGTAGAAGCCGGTGACCGGGATGTGCGTTCCCATCCACTTGTTGAGGAAAGTTTGAAGCTTCATCACCTGATCCTTGTCATTCTTGGAGCTACCCAATCGGATGTGTTTGTCCATGTAGAGGCCGCAGGACGCACCGAGAACCTGGCCTTGTGGGATGCCATTGCCGCCTCCGAAAGTGATTGAGCCGGGTATACCGTTACCACCAGCACTTCCGCCGCCGTTATTAGTACTGCTATCGCCAGTAGGTCCACCGCCACTATCGACACATTGCTGTGTTCCCGCGTCGAGGGTCTTTCCTTCAGGGCAGATCGGCGGATTCGTTTCGTCGTTGTCGTTCGGATTGTAAGTATTTTGAAGATCGTTGTTAGTGTGACAACCCGGATCATTCTGATCAATCAGTCCGTCCTCATCGTTATCAATAGTGTCTGAACATTGGGCGGGCGGTGGGGTCTGGCTGGTCGGGGCATTGAAGGCAATACACTGGTAAGTGTTTCCTACCTGAGCGCCGTCAATCCAATCGTAGTTGTCGTACTTGAGGTGATCAGTGTTGCAATACATCTCCGCTGAGACATTTTGCGTGATATTCGCACCAGTGAATAGAACGAATCCAGTTTTAAGAACTTCCCGGAACCAGGTCAAGATACCGTTAGCCGTCGGCGGAATTTGAACGCTTATCGTCCCATCCCCTGCAGTTGGGCCAAAAGTTGTCCACGGGATTCCTGCCGGGGTTGTGTTGTTGTCGCCTGGGTTTGGTGTTCCGTTTGGTGCCCACTGGAAGCTCCAGTCGGGAGAAAGGTGACAATTCGGATGTGTATTCAAGAAAGTTGATGCTGTTGAGGAGGTGATATCCGGACCATTGCCGTCTCCCCAGTTCGGAAGATCAGCTTCAGTGTCGCAGACGATTTTAGTTGCAACAACGGTCGCTGTCGTCGGAGGTGTGTTAACACACTTCAAGCTCGCGTTATCAACGAAGGTACCAAGAGAGTCGTTCGGCGTACCGGCATCACGGAAAGTAACTCGTGTTGATGTGGTCGTCGCAGTGAAGTCGAGTGTATGGTTTGTCCAAGTAGTCTGGGTTGCATTTCCAGCCGTGGGACCAACCGTCGTTCCAAGCGTGCCGCCCCAGAGAACTTCAAGTTTGTTTTGAGAAGCTACCGTAGCAGGACGAGGAGAGAAGTCAAAGCTCAAATGGTACATGGTCCCCGGAATGGTCGTAATATCCTCCGAAAGAGCAACTGCTCCTGGCTCCCCGTTTAGAGAGCCAACATGGCCGTTCCAGTCGGAATCGAGTTCGGTGTACTGTGAGCCTGCTGAAGGAAGCCAGCCGCTAACATTTCTCTGAAGTTCGGCGTTTGCAATCGTTGGGCGGGTCTGGCTATTGAAAGTAGTCGAGCCACCGAACCAATCAACAATCCATCCGAGGCCTGATGTGCCTGACGGGAAAATGTTCCAGTCCGAAGGATTATTTACTACGGGAGTTTCGAAGCTTCCGTTTGTAAGAAGTTCCTGTTGGGGGTTGCAGACCGGACCATTGGAACAATCAAGAACTTTCACGGAAACAGTTAGGTCGTTGTAGTCCTTATCTGAAGATGCTAATGGGAGATCTTCAAAACCAAGAACGTATTCATTCGCGGTTGGATTGTAGCTCGCGACATGGTCGTTCGTTCCGTCGGTATTGTTTGTGCTGCTGTTATCGGTCGTGAAGACATTGTGGGTGCTTTGATAATTAACGTCGATAGCAAAGATTATGCTATTCAAGCCGGTGACCGTGAAATTAACCGTTTGACCAGGCGTTAATGTCGGGATTGACGGGAAATCAGGGCGATTGCCTTCTTTGAAGAGAGGAACAAAAGTGGTTCCGCCGTTTAAGAAGTAGCCAAAGACCGTGTCAGCGCCCGCGCGTCTGTCTATGTACTTAGCGGTGAAATCAACAGTCTGGCTCGTGCCCGTCCATGTCTGTGTAAATGTCTGGTCGGTATTAACGTTGATAGTATACGGAGCATCATTCAGCATCTGTTGAAGGGTTTTTTCGCCACTCGAGCCAAAGGTGATCAGATCACCACTTTCCTCATCGCCATTCGGGGTGATGCAAGAGTTTTGAGGAGGAGGGGTGACAAATTTATTTTTAATTGTGCAGGTTGCGTGCTGACCAAGAGCGAGAGTTATCTGATTTCCATTCGTAACATCCGCCCCATCACATGACCAGTTTCCGTCCTGAACGTAGTTAGCGACATCTCCTGATTCAGAAAGAGTGTATGAGCCGACATCGAATGAATCACCGTTACTGACTGAAGGACCAGCTCCGCTAAAGCCGGTTGGTCCGGTTGCTGTAAGAGTCCAAGAGCTAGCGGGTGCATTTCCTCCTTCAACTACCTTATTGAGAGTCAAAGAAGGTGCTTTGTCGTCGTTCGTGATGGTGCATGTGTATGATTGACCGGCAAAAACTTGAATATTACCGCAGTCCCCCCCATAACTCGTATTGTATCCATTCGCGTTAGCTTCTTGTTCCGTGACGTTGTGAGTCCCTGGGTCAACCATGACATCCACTTGTCCGTTTACAGGAAAAGCTTGGGGATTATTGTTATCAAGAATGAAATGGAAGTCTTCGTTACTCAACGTACCGCCATTATAATTCTTGAGATCTTTTATAATTGTAATTTTACCCTGTGTCGGTCCAGTATATTCGTTAGTGATATTACACGTTGCGCTGCCACCAGGAGTCATTGTTCCGGCACATCCGTTATCAAAATGTCCTTCGTATAAATCAACGGGATCCTCAGTTACGGAATAGGATCCATTGCCGGGCACTGCCACTGTCGTTCCATTTTCATCAGCTCCCGGGAATTGATCGGGCGTTCCGTTTAAGACATGAATGGTGAAATTTCCCGGCACAGCAATTCCGACATTTTTGGTATCTACCGTCTTAATAACGGTGAGTGTTCCCGGGTTCGGCTTATTGTAAAAGGTGCAGGAAATAACATCGCCATTGCCAACCGAGATTCCGGTTACTCCATTACTTTGATCCCAAGTACCTTTCGAAACTTGATCTGCAGAACATGAAGCACCGCTTACCGTGTAGTTACTGTTGGTAGTTTCAGTCACGCTGAATGTGCCAATACCGACGTTCACAGCTCCGGTCATTCCAGTTGTGTCTGTAAGATTGCCCGTGTGTCCCGGTGTGACATCAAAGTTCCACTGAGAGACTTCAGTCCCCGAAGTAGTATCTCCTTCATCAGTCACTCCGTTGCCATTATTGTCGATAACTTTTTTAATAGTGATAGTTCCTCCACACTGTGCTTTTGCGATACCCGCGAGCGTGTCTGCAAGTGTTCCGAAGTCAGTCGTTACAACATCGGATGTCGCGCCGGTGTTAACGTTGTTTCCTGAAATCGCTTTGAGGTTGTTGAGGTTGAGGTTATTTCCGATACCGATAGCTAAAATTCTGGCGCCGCCAGTTTTGATGCTGTTTGCAACCGTGACCGCCGCGGCTAAAGCTTGAGCTTCAGTTGCGTTTTGGCCTGAAGTTCCCTTTCTGTTCGGATTTCCGTCAGAAGCAAAAATAACGAGATCCGGATGATCGGCGCGGTTGGTCAAAGTGCTTTGTGCTTTAAGCAAAGCATCTTCCCAGTTGGTGAAGCCGCCTGAGGTTGGCGTATTGATGGCGGCGTCAACAAGAGCTTGAGTTCCCGTGAAGCTCTGCAGGATATGTGCAGTGGTATCAAAATCAGTTACTGAAAACTGCGTCGGTGTTGCCGGCAAAACTGCTGAAACAAAACCATGAAAAGCGTTCTTCATCTGAAGAAGCTCGGTACTGTCGATACTTGCTGAACTATCAAGAACGAGAGCTATATCTAGACCGCAAGAAGCTCCAAGCGTCGGGTTCGGAACATTGTTGTTGCCATGATCAGTATTAGCTGATGCTACAAGCGGAAGAGCTCCCAAGTTTGACAAAATCAAACCGAGGATGGAAAGAGAGGCAATAGTTGCCCGTAAGTTCTTTTTCATAATATAACCTTTCTAAAAAATTGCCTTAAATAAGCCATTAATAAGCACTTATAATTAACTAGTTGACAAACTGGCTCATGTTTACCATATGGGTTAAAGCTTGGCAAGACTTGCTGTGGATTTAAGGTGGAGAAATTGTGTTTTGTCAAATATAGCCTTTTATTCTTAGCTTGACGCTTTTTATAATGTGATTTTCACTTTTTAATCAGGTATACTATTTTCTTCTTCACTTCCGCTCTCAATGACACTGACATTTTTTCACATCGACATCGCAGAGATAATTAAAAGCGTCGGATACGTCGGTTTATTTCTGACGATATTCGCCGAGTCTGGATTATTTTTCGGTTTCTTTCTGCCGGGAGCAAGTTTACTTTTTACCGCGGGGCTCCTTGCCTCCCAAAACTTTTTTAATATTTATATTTTGACGGCGACACTCGTCACCGCGGCGATTCTCGGCGACACCACCGGCTACTGGTTTGGAGCGAAGGTCGGCACAAAACTTTTCACCCGCGAAGATTCCCGCTTTTTCAAAAAGAAATATCTCGAGCAAACGAGGATTTTTTATGAAAAATACGGGCCGCAAGCGGTAATGCTTGGACGCTTCGTGCCCGTGGTAAGAACATTTGTTCCCATTCTTGCAGGCATAGTTAAGATGAAATACCTCAAATTCCTTCGATATAATGTGATCGGCGGCACTGTTTGGGGCCTTGGGGTGACTCTTTTTGGCTATTTTCTTGGATCTTCCATTCCGAACGCAGAGAGGTACTTTCTGCCTGTGGTCTTGCTTATTATTTTAGTCACCACACTCCCCCTCTTTTACGAAATATGGAAGCACAGAAAAGAGGTTCAGGAGTCTATTTGAGCGTCTATTTGATCAAGAAGAGAAAAGAACTCAGGTGACCGGAGATTGCGCGGAAAAGCGAGGTTGTTTTCTCGCGTTGATTTTATCGTTCCCGGGCGTCTGCTCATGATGATTATTTCATCGGCAAGCTCGACCGCTTCTTCAAGAAGGTGTGTGACCATAACGATCGTCATGGAATATTTTTTCCAAATTATTTTCAGGTCATCTTTCAATTTACGCGCCGTCATTGAATCAAGGCTGGAAAACGGTTCATCCATAAAAAGAATGTCGGGAGAAACGGCAAGCGCTCGTGCGATACCAACTCTCTGGCGCATCCCGCCAGAGAGCTCCCGCGGATACTTGTCTTCAAAGCCCGAAAGTCCCACTTCTTCAATCTTTTCTTCTATTATTTTTTCAGCCTCTTCTCTTTTTTTACCCTGCATTTTCAAGCCGAAACCGATATTATCGAAAACGGTAAGCCAGGGAAAAAGGGCGAAATTCTGAAATACCATAGTTGGTTTCCTGTAGGAGCGATCGAGTGTGCCGCGGCTTTGAGGCTCAAGACCGAGAATGATGCGGAGCAAGGTTGATTTGCCGCACCCTGAGGGGCCAACGATACAAACAAACTTCCCCCGCTCTATTGAAAAAGAAACGTTCGAAAGAGCATGGATTATCGCACCCTCTTCATTTTTGAAGTGGTGAGAAATATTATGTACCGTTAAAATAAGATCATTCCGCATAGTAGTGAGTTTTTTTGATGAGCGGTGTCCAGATAAGTTTGTTTATGGCAAAGACCACGAGAAGAATGGCCACGATTCCGAGAAGAAGCGTGTTGCGATCCCCCGCGCTACTTGCCTGACTGAGAAAAACCCCGACGCCGCTTGAAAGACCAATAATCTCAATACCGATCACTGCTTCCCAGCCGATACTGATACCGACAATTGATCCGGTGATGATTGCCGGAAAACTGAGTGGCACAAGATAGTTCCAAATACGTTTTTCCCCAACCGCTCCAAAGACGGTCGCCGCCTCATTGAGCTCTTTTCTCGCTGTCGTCAAAGCTGAAAGCACATAGAAAAGAATGGGCCAAATGATCGAAGTCGCGGCAAAGATAATCGCCATAGTATTGGTGTAACCAAAGGCAATCGCAAAAACAGGAATAAGAGCAAAAGACGGGACGTTTTGGAGCACGTCGAGCACCGGCATGAAAAATTCGCTGATTGCCGCGTATTCAAGAAAAATAGCGATCCCCACGCCGAGAGTAAGTGAAATAAGGTAACCAATGATAAGGCGGTAGAGCGATATGCCAATACCCGATGAGAGCTTGGCGATATTGATGTCAGTAAAACCTCCTAAAATTGCGAGAAAAAGTATTGAAAGCAAAATGACGCCACCCGCGATAAAAAAGTGATGCTTTCGGTGATAAATCCGCAGATGTCTACCGGAATGAATCATGCGCTTATTATTCTAACCTCTTTCAAATCATCGGTACACCTGTGAGATAATTACGCTAATGCCTCAATCGTTTCAAAAGATAAAAGGGTGGTCACAAAAACATGAACACGCGTTAAGCTCGGCAGCATTTATTCTCGGCTTCATGTGGGACAACGTGATGATTTCGGGAAAATTTTCACTCTTTGACAATCTTATACTGACCGGGTACCTTGCCTTCGCTTGTTTTAGTATTATTGTTTTTCAGCTCGATACGAGAAAGCGTTTTGCGGGCCGCCTTACGGAGAATTTCATTTTATGGCTGCCGTTCCTTATGCAATTTTCATTCGGTGGTCTTTTCAGCGGCTATATTATTTATTATTCACGAAGCGCCTCGCTTATCGGCAACTGGCCATTTCTTCTTTTTCTCGCGACCCTGTTTATAGGCAACGAATTCTTTAAAAAACACTACCAGCGACTCGCCTTCCAGCTTTCGATTTTTTTCGTTACTCTTTTTTCCTATACCATATTCTCGATTCCGGTCCTTCTTGGAAAAATGGGAGCAAATGTTTTTCTTCTAAGCGGAATCGTCAGTCTCTCTATTTTGGGACTAATTATTTTTTTCCTGAAACAGATCGTCCCCTCTCAAATACAGGCAGCTAAAAAATCACTCGCAATAACCATTGTCTTCCTCTACCTTCTCTTCAACGTCGCCTATTTTACAAATATCATTCCACCCATTCCGCTCTCCCCAAAAGAAATTGGTGTCTATCACCTTGTCGCGAAATCAAAGACAGGGGGATATGAACTGACGTTTGAGCCCGCCCCAAAATTTCTATCCTTTTTCACCGTTCAAAGAACCGCCGACGTCTTTCACCAAAGCCCTAGTGAACCAATCTATATTTTCAGCTCGATTTTCGCGCCCGCTAATCTTAGTACCAAAATTCTCCATAGATGGTCTTACTACGATGAAGCCAGTGTCTCCTTTATTATGGCCGCAAATATAGCTTTTCCCATTTCAGGAGGGCGCGATCAGGGCTATCGCGGTTACTCGGTGAAAGGGAATGTTTTCCCCGGTAAATGGAGGGTTGATGTCATGACGGAAGACGGGAAACTTATTGAGAGAAAGGAATTTACCGTGGTTGCCGCGACGACAACGCCCTACACGGAAAAAACCTTAGAATAATTCTACTACTCATGCTTTAATTACGGTTATGAATGAAAAAGTTTTGAATTTTCTTCAGGGAAATGATATTTCCGTGCTTTCAATTGGACAGCCGGATAGCTCGGTACACTCAGCAATGATGCACTTTGCTTCTGAAGATGGCACTACTATTTATTTTTTAACAAACGGAAAAAGCAAAAAGTGCGCGGGGTTTCTCGCTCAAAATCATCTCCCCGCCGGGATTGTTGTCGGTACCGGTGAAAATTGGAAGACTCTGCAGATGACCGGAATGATCCGGAGACTTGAAGATCAAAAAGAAATCGACGAGTCGGGAAGGGTTCTTTTTGAAAGACATCCGACTGATCGCTCCCACATCACCCCGGACTCTGTATATCTTCTTTTTAAGACAACGTGGTTTCGTTACAGCGACTTGAGCGCCAAACCGCCAGAATATATTGAGCCTCGACCTTCTTTATAGAAAAAGACTTATTTATCTTGCTGTCAATATTTCCGAATACCTTATTATGCAGATATTGCAAGGTCTTTTTTCTCCCCATATTATGCACAGCTTTTCAACTGGTTTTCGCACAGATTCATATTGACTCTTTGAACTGCTGTTTTACTCTGAAGACACGTTTACTCTGGTGCTGGAGGGTTCCATAAAAAAAACAAGGGTCCCAGCCATCACTTCCGACCCGTGGGTCGAAAGAACGAGGACACCAATATATAGCACAGTGGATACTATCTCCAACGTAAGGAGTGAACGGAGAGAAAAGAAAAAACGGCGCATGAACTCGCCGTTTTTTCTTTTTTAATTTTTAATAAAACTTGACTGATTTTACGAATACTTTAGTCTTAATAATTAGAAAGAACAGGGAGAGAACGAATGCCGCTTAATTTAGGATTGCTCCCCGAAAACAAAATACCCGATGAGCTCCGTCCTTCGGAGACGACCTTGATCTATCCATTATCTATTGAAGAGCTCAGCCAACGCGAAAAATGTTCTTGTGGCTCTTTATTCACCATTAGAAAAGGCGTTGTATTCCCTTCCCTGATTGATCATGGGGATAGACTTCATTTCATGGCCTTCTTTTACTGCTCAATGGAGTGTCTTCTTGATTGCTGGGACCCCGAAGAAGCCCGGTGGACGGTAAATGAATATTTCACCTTTGAACAGCAACCCTTTTGGCAGAACTAAACGCCCTCGTCTTTACGAGGGCGTTCTTTATTTTCATTTGATTTTTATTTGTTTTAAAACAAAAAACTCCCCTCGGGGGGGAGTTTTTTGGAGCTTTTTAGTAGCCGCCGCGATTACCACCGCGGAAACCACCTTCGCGTCTCGGAGGACGTTCGGCGAGAGGCTTAGCCTCATTCACCGTAATGCTACGGCCGCCCATGTCCGTGCCGTTCATGGATTCAATGGCCTTCATCGCTTCATCGTCGTTCGGCATTGTTACGAAACCAAAACCACGGGAGCGTCCGGTCATCTTGTCCATGATGACGTTCGCCGACTCAACGGCGCCCACTTGGGAAAACGTCGAGCGAAGCTCTTCGTCAGTCGTTGAGTACGGCAATCCGCCTATGTATAGCTTTTTAGCCATCGTGTACGTATTTGCTTGTTTAACTTCTGTAGCCGACCTTCTTTCTGGCAAACACGTTCCGGGCAAAAAGCCGCTTTCCGCTCCTCCTGAAAGATAATAACTACGTGAAATTAGTGTACCTAAAAGTCCCAAAATGGCAATAGGGGGCAAGAACTGAAAGAAACGGAGCGGAAAATCCTAGGAAAAAGCAGTTTTTCTGCTAAAATTTAGCACAATGAGCAAAGAAGAGAAGATTAATTCGCTTGAAACAAAGAGCTATAAAGGGGTGCGAGACTTTTATCCCGAGGATATGTTTGTCGAAAATTATATCTTCGGCGTGTGGAAACATACTGCAGAGAGTTTTGGATATCTAGAATACAATGCCTCAATTCTCGAACCTTCGGAACTCTATCGTGCAAAATCAAGCGAAGAGATCGTTAAAGAGCAAACCTATACCTTTATAGATCGCGGGGAGCGCGAAGTGACGCTTCGACCTGAAATGACGCCGACAGTCGCCCGAATGGTTGCGGGAAAGCGGCGCGAGCTAAACTTCCCGCTCCGGTGGTATTCAATACCGAATATTTTCCGTTATGAACGTCCTCAGCGCGGACGGCTGCGTGAACACTTCCAGCTTAATGTCGATATTTTTGGAGTTTCAGATATTGAAGCGGAGGTTGAAATGATCTCGCTCGTACACGCTATTATGAAAAATTTCGGCATGGCTGAGAACCAATTTGTTATCAAGATAAACGACCGAGAACCTTTATATACCTTAATCCGACGACAAGTTGTAAGCCCAGAACAACAAAAAGTAGTAATTATGCTTTTAGATAAAAAAGATAAACTTTCAGAAGTAGAATTCAGAGAAAAACTAAAGGCAATAGCCGGGGAAGCTTTTGATTGGCAGGTTAAAGAAAGCCAGAAAGTGCAAGATGTAATTTCAGCCCTTCATAACCGAGGGATTCGAAATGTTCAGTTCAGTTCCAGTTTAATACGCGGTTTTGAGTACTACTCGGGAATCGTCTTCGAGGTATTTGATACCCATCCTGATAATAAACGGGCTCTTTTCGGCGGCGGACGATACGATAACTTAGTTGAAATATTTGGTGGAGAAAAAATTCCGGCCGTTGGTTTCGGTATGGGAGATGTAACCACGCGTGATGTTCTTGAAACATACGGACTTTTGCCGAAGTATCATTCAACAACAAGTCTCTCTCTATGTGTTCTTGATGAAAGCTTTGTAACAGAAGCTAATCGCCTGGCGGAGCAGCTTCGGCTCAATGGAGTTACTGTTGCCGTTGATCTTAGCGGCAAGAAATTGGGAGATCAGATTAAAAAAGCAAGCAAAGACGGCATCCCCTATATACTCTGCATCGGCGAGGAAGAAGTGAAAAGTGGAATATTCAAACTGAAAGAGCTTGAGAGCGGGAAGGAAGAAGCACTCAAGGAAACTGAAATTGCTTTACGGGTTCTCCGCGGCTAACAGAGAGATATTTTTGTTATGCGAAAGATAGTTTTTGACATTGAAACAAAAAATACTTTTCAAGACACGGGTTCAAACGACCCCTCATCGCTTGATCTCTCATTGGTATGCATTTACGATTATGAGCGCGACTCTTATGAAAGCTTTCTTGAAGAAGATTTGCCAAAGCTCTTTTCCTTACTTGAACAAACCGACATGCTTATCGGCTTTAATTCTGATCATTTTGACATTCCCGTGCTTGATAAGTATTCCCCGGGAAAATTACGTAAAATCAAAAGCCTCGACATTTTAGGCGAAATCAAAAAATCATCCGGTAGACGGATGAGCTTAAATCAAATAGCGGAAGCGACACTCGGCAAGAAAAAACTGGGAACCGGGCTTCAGGCGATCGCTTGGTGGAAGCGGGGAGACATTGAAAACCTTAAAAAATACTGTCTTGAAGACGTTAAAATCACTAAAGAGGTTTATGAGTATATTCTTGCCAATAAAAGTATTAAGTTTACCGAAGGAACCGGTGTCGGAATAATTTCTCTCGATCCCGCCTCATGGGAAGAAAAAGAAATTGTGGCGGCGACACCGAGCTTCCCTTTTTAAATGAAAAATCTGTGATAGTATGGAAAAACGTTAACAATAAAAACAATGGAACCAAGCCAAGAACGACCCCAAGAAACGAGTAAAATTGCCCTTTCCATACCGGTTGCAATAGTGCTTGCCGGCATTGTTATTGCTGGGGCGATTCTCCTTACCAAAGGCGTGCCGCAAGCAGGCTTAAATACAGGGACAAATACCACCCCGCAAGCCCAAAACATTACTATTCGCCCGGTAACTGACGCTGATCATATTCTCGGAAATCCAAATGCCCCCATTGTCATCGTCGAATATTCGGACACTGAATGTCCCTTCTGCAAACAGTTCCAGGTAACGCTCCATGCAATTGTCGATAAATATGGCAAGGATGGACAGGTTGCCTGGGTCTATCGCCAGTTCCCGCTCGCCCAACTTCACTCGAAAGCTCCGAAGGAAGCTGAAGCGACGGAATGTGCGGCAGAACTTGGAGGCAAAAGTGCTTTCTGGGATTATATAGACAAAGTTTTTGCGATTACTCCTTCAAATGATGGGCTCGATCCCTCAGAGCTTCTGACTATCGCCTCTCAAATGGGCCTCGACCAAAAAGCATTTAAGGCCTGTCTTGATAGCGGTAAATACGCCGCAAAGATTCAGGCGGATTACAATGAGGCAATTGCTGCCGGCGCTCGGGGCACTCCGCACACTGTTATTCTCACCAAAAACGGCGATAAACTGCCACTTGAAGGCGCCCAGCCGCTTGCCGCAGTCGAAAGCATTATTGACGGACTTCTGAAAGCCAAATAAAAAAAGAAAGCCGGTAATATAAAGCACCGGCTTTTTTATTAAAAATCAGTCTTCAACGAGCTCTAGGCGGTAAATATCAAAGGAGTTCTCCCCTTCGAACATGTCTGATGGATTCGGAAGGTAGAGACGCTTGCGAGAAATCTCCGCTGTAGCGTCATTGATCAACCGATGGAACACTTTGAAGTCCTCTTCGGATTGATCAAAATTGAGTACGTAGCGACGTAGCTGTGGAGAGCCATCGATATTCCGCGATTTTTTACACTCATGGACAATGAAGCGCCGCACTGGTTTTCCATACATTTGAAGCACGGTGTAGTAATTAAAAATCGCCTGGATGACGAAAATAGTTTTATTGCCCTTATACGAACTGAAGGAATCAACAAATTTATGATCGACGATATCTACCGCCCCGGGTTCCCCTTTTGATTCGACCACCAAGTCCGATATCGCTTTAAGCGGCAAAGGCAGTCCCTCTACTTCCGCCATTCCCATTATTTCAGCTCCAAGTACTTTGTAGCGCGGCGGTTTTTCCAAATAAAATAAAACCGCTTGATTATAATTACGCTCCATCTGTTTGCGTTTCTTAGCCTTGGCGCGGAGAGTTATCGCTTTGCCGAAGTTGATCTCAAAATCAGGAACATCACGCAGATAGTTAAGCCCGATTTGAATTGAATCCTCTTTCGAAACTCCCCCATAAAAACGCTCAAGCGCTACATGCCCAGCGCGTCCGACGATAGAAGATGGATTCGACGGGGTGTCATAAACACCCTCAACATAGCGCTTATACCAGGATAAAGGGTTTCTCAAGAATGCCATGAGTGAGGAGTAGCTCCAGTGCTTTATAGGAATCTTTTTAGAAACCTTACGCGACATAAAAAAAGTATAGCATGTTAAAAAAATTCGCTTTTGGCGGATTTTTTCAGAGTTGTTTAATAGTTTCCGAGGCGGTTTGATTTCTGATGCTCACGGATTTTTTGATGAGCTTTTGCTTCAATCTGGCGGATACGCTCGCGGGTAACACCGAATTCTTTACCAACTTCTTCAAGGGTGTGCGTAATGCCATCAAGAAGCCCGTTTCGCATCTCAAGAATTTTTCTTTCTTTGGGAGAAAGGTCATCGAGAATCTGTAAAATTTGATCGCGAAGAATCCGGTGCGATGTTTCCTGGTCCGGCGAGGTTATTTTATCGTCCGCAATAAAATCGCCGAGTACCGACTTCTCATCCCCTTCATCCCCGACCGGGCTTTCGAGAGAGACCGTATCCTGGTTAATCTGCTCGATAGTATAGATTTTATCGACATCAACCCCCATCTCCGTTGCCACTTCCTCCGGAAGCGGATCACGCCCTAAATCCTGGGAAAGCCGCCGCACCACTTGCTTGTATTTCGCTATCGTTTCAACCATGTGAACAGGAATGCGAATAGTGCGTGATTGGTCAGCCAAAGCACGGGTGATTGCCTGGCGGATCCACCACGTCGCGTAGGTTGAAAATTTATATCCCTTAGTGTAATCGAACTTATCAACCGCCTTGAAAAGACCGAGGTTCCCTTCCTGAATAAGATCGAGGAGGGTAAGATCGGGACTTCGTCCAACATATTTTTTGGCGATTGAAACGACAAGACGAAGGTTTGCCCGGGCCAAAAGATTTTTCGCTTCAAAATCGCCTTCCGTGATGCGTTTCGCGAAATCACGTTCTTGTGAAGCATTCAAAAGCGGATACTGACCGATTTCTTTAAGATACATCTGAATGGAGTCATAACCACCGGTGCCCATGCCATAGGCATATTTTTTCGGAACTTCAGGCTCCGGTTCAATATTTAAAATACCTCCGCCCTCAAGAACATCAATACTTGCGGTCGCAAACTTCTCATAGAGCTGATCGAGAAACATGATATCGCTTTCTATATTCGGAAATTCCTTAAGTATCTCGTCATAGGTGACAAAACCACGCTCTCGTCCTTTTACGATGAGCTTCTCCGCTTTGGCATGAAGTTGAAGTTCTTTCTTCGAGAGCTTTACTGGCAGACCCTTGAGTGATTTGGGTTCTTTGATCTTTATTTTTTTCCGTTTTGGAAGTCGCTTCAGGTGTTTTGCCTTAAGCTTTTTAAAAAACTTTTTTTTATTCTTTCGTGAAGGTTTACGATTCTTTTTCCCCGATTTCGCCTTTTTTATTTTTTTTCTTTTTGCCGTCATGCTTATTTTTTTAACAAAAGATCTATTTTCGCGATTTCCCGTGAGAGTTCATGACATTTTGCAAGCAGTGCTTCCGCCTCCTTCGATTCCCCTGATTTCTCTTTATCGCGCAGTTCGTGCATAAATGATTCAAACGATGCTTTAAGCGTATGATATTTGAGATTAAGGAGGAGGTCCTCAACCTCTCTTGCTATCTGTTCCTCTGATTCGTAGAGTATCTCTCCTTCAAACACGATATCGGGTGATAGCCTAACATGTTTGAAACGCTCCGCAAACTCTTCCGTCCCCACTATCTCCTTAAGACGCGCTTCGACTTCTTTAACCACGATCTTATGTTTCTTCAAACTCCTTTCCGCCTCAACAAGTCCCAAAAGTCGCCTCAAGAATGAATCAATTCTGCTGTCCGGTGAAATTTTTTCGAGCGGATTGCGGGCATCATCATCCACCCTCTCATTTTCTTTCGGAATGAGCGCTATTTGCTCCGCAATAATCCCTGCCGGTATGTCGAGCTTGAATGAACAAGTTCGAATAAAACGGTCTCGTACGATAGGATCCGTAATTCTAGCTATATAAGGGAAAACATTATTCACCACTTCCTGCTGAAATTTCCGTTTATCATATCCCATCGACTCGATAACCTCAAGATAAAAATCAATAATATGCGTTGCTTCGCGGATCGCTTTTTTCCAGAGCTCGGGATTTGCCTTGATGAGATCCGCCGGATCTTTACCTTCACTTAGTCGCGCGACTTTTACATCGATCCCGCGGGAAAGAGTGAGCGAAGCGCTTTTACCGGAGGCCTTAAGCCCTGCCGTATCTCCATCAAGCGCAAGAACCAGTTTGTTGGAAAGGCGCGAAATAAGAGCAACCTGCTCGTCAGTAAGAGCAGTGCCTGAAAGCGCAACCGTATTCCTGAATCCTCCTTGATGAGACATCAGGAGATCCATCTGGCCCTCGACGAGGATCGTAAATCCCCATTTTCTGATTCCCTCTTTTGCTTTGTCATAGCCATAGAGCACTTTTGATTTTGAAAAGAGGGGTGTTTCGGGAGTATTTATGTACTTTGCCGGTTCAAGATCAGATTTTTCCGGTTTATCGAACATCCTGCCCGAAAAAGCAACAACCCTTCCTGAGGTATCAGCGATCGGGAACATAATCCGTCCGCGGAATCTATCATAGAAATCTTTAGCCGTACTATCCTCCCCTTTTTTAATAAGCCCCGCCTTTTCTATATCGGAATCCTTAAATTTCTTTTTCCTTAGATATTGAAGGGCATCCCGCCAGGTATTCTGAGCATAGCCCAAACGAAAATCATTTATTGTTTTTTCCTCAAGTCCGCGGTCTTTGAGGTACACAAGCGCCGCTTTATTCTTTAAAAGATTATTTTGATAGAATTCCGTTACTGTCTCGAGAATTTTAAATAACGTGTCTTTTTCACTTTTGTTTTCTGGTTTTTCATAGACAATTTCCACTCCGGCCTTCTCGGCAAGGATTTTAAGAGCACCGAGAAAATCGACTCCTTCGAATTTTTCGACAAAAGTGAAAATATCTCCCTTCTCTCCGCAACCAAAACAGTAGAAACCCCCCCGAGTCGGGGAAACAAAAAAAGACGCTGTTTTTTCATTATGAAAAGGGCATCGGGCCTTAAAATTGACGCCCGCCTTTTCAAGCTTTATGTAAGAGCCGACAACTTCGACGATGCCGAGCCTCTCTTTGATAAGATCAGCGGTTCCCGCCATAATAATCTATGCGTACAGTTTACTCCTCACTCTCTTTTTGAGAAACCGAGGTTTCTTCAAGAAGACGCTTGTATTTTGAAGAGTCGATAAAACCGCTGCCTGCCGGAATAAGCCGGCCGATAATGACATTTTCTTTGAGGCCAAGAAGAGGGTCTTTGGCGCCTCGAGTAGCGGCGCCAATTAAAACTTTTGTCGTGTGCTGGAATGAAGCGGCTGAGAGGAAGGATGGGCGGGTAAGAGAGACATCCTGGATTCCCATGATGATCAGATCGGCTTTGGCTTCCTCCCCGCCATTTTTCGCTACCCGCTCGTTTTCAAGTGCAAGAAGATTTGAAGCAACAACTTCGCCTGCAGAAAATATGCTATCACCTTTCGACTTTACCTTTGAACGGGAAAACATCTGGTGGACGATGACCTCGACATGCTTGCGGGAAATCGAAGCTCCTTGAAGCTCGTAGATCTTGATAATTTCGTGGATGATGTAATTTGAGGTTCTTTCTTTTCCGGCAAATTTGAAGAGTTCGTCAAGTTCAGCCGAGCCGTCAGTCAATAAATCTCCCTTTTTAACTTTCGAGCCGATTGAAACAAGCGGGGTGCGTCTAAAGTGAACGAGATATTCTATCGCTTCTTTTTTCTTACCGCCTTTTTTGTCCTGAATTTCAGGTAAAACGACAATGACTTTTTCTTTGCCTTCGTCACGAAGTTCTATTACTTCCCCGTCGACATGCGATATGACCGCGGGATTCTTCGGAGAACGGCGCTCAAACACTTCTTCAACGCGCGGCAACCCCTGGGTGATGTCACCGCCGACTGATGCCGTACCGCCTGCGTGGAAAGTACGCATGGTAAGCTGGGTGCCCGGCTCTCCTATTGCCTGAGCGGCAATAGTGCCAACCGCCTCTCCAATTTCAACCAACTTGTTGCTGCCAAGATCCGTTCCATAGCAGGTTGCGCAAATACCATAACCTGTTTTGCAATTTAAAGGAGAACGGAGGGTAACCTCAGTGACACTAGCCTTCTCGACTGCCTCAGCATCCCTAGGGGAAAGAAAATGTCCTTTTTTAAAGAGAAGGGCGCCGTTCGCATCATTCACGTTTTCCGAAAGATGGCGTCCGCGAATATTTTTTGCGAGAGAAATCTCAATGCCCGAGGCGCTTTGCTTAGTGATAACCATTCCTTCTTTCGTACCGCAATCTTCTTCGGAAATAACAATATCCTGGGCGACATCGAAAAGCCTGCGGGTAAGATATCCTGCTTTTGCCGTGTTGAGGGCGGTATCGGAGAGTCCTTTACGGGCGCCGTGGGTCGTAATGAAGTATTCAATCGGCGTCAATCCATCTTTAGAAGATGAGAGAATCGGAAACTCGATTGTCTCTCCTGCCGTACTTTGGATAAGACCTTTCATGCCCGCCATCTGAGTAATGTTACCGAGTGAGCCGCGGGCGCCCGAGATTACCATGTCGTAGACCGATCCATTTTTGTCGAGAGACTGTGGAATCATCTTTTCAATCTCATTTTTGGCGCCATGCCAGATTTCAATAATAAGACTTTTCTTTTCTTCTTCGGAGAGAAGTCCTTCATTGTATTCGGCCAGTATTTTTTCAGCCTTTTTCTTCGCTTTTGCGATAACTTGTCCCTTGCCTTCCGGAACTTCGATTTCGTCGATGCCCCAGGTGACACCGGAGAGGGTAACGTAGCGAAAACCGAATGTTTTTACCTTATCAAGAATGTCGGGGATAGCACTAATACCATAGCGTTCGATCAAATCATCAACAAGCGCTACCATTGCCTTACGGTCCATTTCCTTATTTATAAAGGAATAATCGGAAGGCAGGATACTGTTAAACAGAAGCCGCCCGACGGAACTTTCGAAAACTTTTCCATCAAAAATTTTGTACTTTTCGCTGTCCGTCGGAAGAATTTTAATTTTTGCGCGAAGAGACACTTCTTTGAAGTCTGATGCCGTAATCGCATTATTAGGGCTCGGAAACATCTTGCCTTCACCCTTCTCTCCTTCAATAAGTCGCGTCACCCAATAACAGCCAAGAACAATGTCGAGCAGTTTTGCTGAAACCGTCGGTTCTCCATTTCCCGGTTTCAAGATATTTTTTTCGGCCGCCATTATGTTGCGTGCTTCCCACTGCGCCTCAATCGAGAGCGGAACATGAACCGCCATCTGATCGCCGTCAAAGTCCGCATTAAATGCGCTACAGACTAAGGGGTGAACTTGGATGGCATTTCCTTCTATAAGAACCGGCTGAAAGGCTTGAATGCCAAGACGGTGCAAGGTCGGAGCGCGGTTTAAGAGTACGCGCTTATCCTTAATGACATTTTCAAGTATTGCCCAAACTTCCGGGATACCCTCATCAATAAGCCGGTTTGCTCCGCGAATATTAAAGGCGAGTTCTTTTTCGAGAAGTTTCGAGATGACAAACGGCCGGAAAAGCTCGAGTGCCATATGTTTCGGCAGTCCACACTGGGAAAGTTTGAGCTCAGGCCCGACAACGATCACGGAGCGCCCCGAGTAATCGACACGCTTGCCCAGGAGATTTTGTCGAAAGAGTCCTTGCTTGGTCTTTAAATTGTCCGCCAGAGACTTAAGCGGTCGGCGCTGGGCTTGTGAGATTGCCCCCCCACCCGAGGTG
The DNA here is from genome assembly GCA_041485465.1 of Minisyncoccia bacterium. GTDB lineage: Bacteria > Patescibacteriota > Minisyncoccia > Phycocordibacterales > JAKFXT01 > JBGPJO01. The sequence goes on from JBGPJO010000001.1 coordinate 28,207, forward strand.
CCATGCCGGATTGAGTTGTCGATCAGCGCATCAACCGCTTCCTGAAGAATTCTTTTTTCATTTCGCAGAATAACGTCCGGCGCATGAATCTCCATCAGTTTTTTCAAACGATTGTTGCGGTTTATGACCCGGCGATACAGATCGTTCAAATCGGATGTCGCGTGGCGGCCACCGTCAAGCGCGACCATCGGTCGAAGCGCCGGCGGGATGACGGGAATCCTTGTGAGGAACATCCATTCAGGACGCGAACCTGAAGAAATAAAATTAGTGACGGCAAACAGACGTTTTTGAAGTTTTTCTCGCTCGGCGGCGCCGGCCTTCTCAAAAGAAGCCTCTATTTCGCTTTTGAGCTTATGCAAGTCGAGTGCTTTGCAGATAGTATAGAGTGCCTCCGCGCCTATTCCCGCTTCAAACATCGTGCCGTAGCGGACGCTGAAGCGGTGAAATGTCGCTTCATCGAAAACTTTACCGAGCACGATGCTGTCAATATCTTTCTTTGCGGTAAGAAGCAACTCTTTCAATTTCTCTTTCCCTTTTTCATCGGAAAGAGACTTGGCTTTATTTTTATATTCCGTATCAAGATCGCGAAGAATCCTGTCCCGCTCGTTTTCAATTACCTTATTTATGATGTAGCCGGCAAAATAGACAACTCTCTCAAGATCGCCTGCGGGGATACCGAGGATAAAGGCAAGTCGCGATGGAACGCCGCGCAAATACCAAACATGGGAAACGGGGGTTGAGAGCTCGATGTGCCCCATCCGCTCGCGCCGAACAATTGAGCGGGTAATTTCAACACCGCACTTCTCGCAGACAATGCCCTTGTAGCGAATACCACGGTATTTACCGCAGTAACACTCATAATCCTTTTCCGGGCCGAAAATCTTTTCATCGAAAAGCCCCGCGCGCTCCGGCCGCTGGGTGCGATAGTTGATGGTCTCGGGCTTCGTTACCTCACCGAAAGACCACTCTTTAATGCGCTCGGGTGAGGCAAGCTTTATGGTGACCATATCAAAGTCGGTCGTATTATCTCTCTTTTGTGCTTGAAGCATATTGTTTCATTATTAGTCCCGATCTTTTTTCTTCGACCCCTGTTTTTTTAAGCTCAACGTCGAGGGAAAGTCCTCTTAAATTATTCAGGAGCACCTTAAATGAAGCTGGAATATTTGGCTGGTGAATGCGCTCCCCCTTGACGATTGCATCGAATGCCGCCGAACGTCCCACGATGTCGTCCGATTTGATAGTAAGAATCTCCCGAAGGGTGTAGGCAACGCCGTAGCCAAGAAGCGCCCAGACTTCCATTTCTCCGAAACGCTGTCCCCCGCCTTGAGCTTTACCGCCGAGTGGCTGCTGGGTAATGAGGGAGTACGGCCCGATTGAACGCATGTGAATCTTGTCTTCAACCATGTGGTGAAGCTTCATAATGTACATGTACCCGACGGCAATATCCCGCTCGAATTTTTCTCCGGTTCGCCCATCGTAGAGCGAAATTTTTCCCGATTCGGGGAAACCGGCCTTTTTGAGCTCCTCTTTGATTTCCAGAACTGTAGCGCCGGCAAAAGGCGGAACGATTGCTTGATAGCCGAGCGTGTGTGCCGCAAGACCGAGATGCATTTCAAGAATCTGTCCGAGGTTCATGCGCGACGGAACGCCAAGCGGCGTCAAAACGACATCAACCGGCGTGCCATCTTCCATGTAGGGCATGTCTTCAGCCGGAAGGATTTTTGAGATAACTCCTTTGTTACCGTGGCGTCCCGCAAGTTTGTCCCCAACAGAGACGTTTCGGAGCTCCGCCACTTCTATATAAATCTTTTTCATTATTCCGCTTTCAAGCTGGTCCCCACGCTCGCGGGAAAACACTTTAACGCCAATGACGCGGCCATACTTGCCATTCTCCATCCGCAAGCTCGTGTCTTTAACGTCACGCGCCTTATCTCCGAAAATTGAGCGCAAAAGCCGCTCTTCGGGGGTAAGCTGCGTCTCCCCTTTCGGAGTAATTTTTCCGACAAGAATGTCTCCGGGGCGAACCTCCGCGCCGATTCTGATGATCCCATCCTCGTCGAGATTTTTGAGCTTGACCTCAGAAACATTCGGAATGTCGTGCGTTGTCACTTCAGGTCCTAATTTCGTATCGCGAACGGAAACCTCAAATTCCTCTATGTGGATGCTTGAAAGTTTATTGTCGCGAACAAGGCGCTCCGAGAGCACGATCGCATCTTCGTAATTAGAACCAAACCATGGTAAAAATGCGACGAGAAGGTTTTGGCCAAGCGCCATCTGGCCACCAGCGGATGAGGAGGTATCCGCCAAGACAGCACCGCGCTTTATTTTGTCTCCGACCGAAACTGCCGGACGCTGATGAAAAGCGGTAAAACCGTTCGTCCGTGAAAAATTGATAAGCGTATATTCAGTCGTTGATTTTCCTTTGACGATAATCTTTCTGGCGTCAGCGTTGGTGACTTCACCCTCTTCTTTTGCGATGACGAGGCGTCCGGTATCACGCGCGGCATCTCCCTCAATGCCGGTTGCAACAAGCGGCGCCTCGGGAAGAAGGCAGGGAGTCGCTTGTTTCTGCATGTTTGATCCCATGAGAGAGCGGTTGGCGTCATCATGCTCGAGAAAAGGGATCATCGAGGTCGCGATTGAAAACGCCTGATTAGTATCAATATCTATGTAGTGAACTTCCTCTTTCTTTACCAACGCCGGATCCCCTTTATAGCGAACCTCAACTTCAGAAACAGTTATGGAGCCGCTCTCATCGGTCGGTGTTGCGGCATGAGCGATGTGGTATTGCTCTTCTTCAAGTGCGTTCAGATAGACAATCTCTTTGGTGACCTTGCCGTTTTTTACTTTGGCGTATGGTGTCTCAATTATGCCGAATTCATTGAGCTTGGCGTGCATCGACAAACGGAGGATCAGTCCGATATTCGGACCTTCAGGTGTATGGATGGGACAAAGCCTTCCGTAATGGGAAGGGTGAACATCGCGCACTTCAAAACCGGCACGCTCGCGGGTAAGTCCGCCTGGCCCCAGGGCGGAGAGTGTCCGCAGGCTCTCGATTTCTTCGAGAATGTTTGTCTGGGGCATGAACTGGGACAGCTGGTTCGTGGTAAAAAATTCTTTTATCCCCGCTTGAAAGGGACGCGGATTCATAAACTGAATGGGGAGTGTCGCGTCGGTATCAATCGTCGACATGCGATCCTGGATATTACGCTTCATGCGGGCCATACCGACACGCATTTTCTGCTGAAGCATTTCGCCGACATAGCGAACACGGCGGCTGCCGAGGTGGTCTATGTCATCCGGCAGTGATCCGGGAGTCGTGTTCAAGTAAACAATATTCTCAAGAATTGAGGCGAGGTCAGATAATGAAAGAGTCCTCACGGCAAGAGCTTTTTCGTCAAGCGGAAAACCGAAGCGTTTATTAAAACGAAACCGTCCCACTCGGGAAAGATCGTAGCGATCGGGTTCAAAAATCGAATTGACAAAATTACGAGCGTTTTCAACGGTTGCAAGGTCCCCGTCACGCATCCGCTTGTAGATTTCGATATATGAATCATCCTTTGTCTTTGCCGTATCCTTTGCAAGAGAAAGCTCGAGTGCTTTTTTAAAAGCGTCATTCCCCTTCGCTATTTTTAAAATTTCGGTATCGGTTTCCGCTCCTCTCACTCGAAGAAGAGAAACTATGGGAAACTTCCTTTTCCGGTCAACCCGAACGTAGAGCGCTCCGTCCGGTTCGGAATCAATCTCAATCCAAGCACCCCTTTGGGGGATTATTCGCGCCCCGAAATATTCTTTACCCTTAGTTTCCTCGGTTGTAAAAAAGACCCCGAAGGAGCGCGCAAGCTGGGGTACAATAACGCGCTCGACACCGTTTATGATGAAGGTGCCGTGATCGGTCATAAGCGGAAAATCAGTCATGAAAATTTCTTGCTCTTTGACCGAGTTCTGGGCCTTGTTTTTAAGCTTAACCATTGCGCGAAGCGGCGCCTCGTACGAGAGTTTATTTTCCTTAGCGTAGTGCTCGTCGTATTTCGGTACACCGAGCTCGAAAGAAACAAACTCAAGATCAAATTTCTTTTCGGAATAATCACGAATCGGGGAAAATTCCTTGAAGATCTCTTTGAGGCCATCTTTCATGAGTGCGGTGAAAGAGACCATCTGTGATTCGACGAGGTTTGGAAGCTCGGCAAGCGGCTTCTTGAATCGGCTGAAATATTTTTTAGGAAGCGTTTTAGTATGGGGCATGAGGATGGTGCCTTAGCTAAGCTTATAAACGCAAAAAGACAAAAAGATAACAGTCCCTACTTCAGTTCGGGTGTTTCTCGGGTCTTTGAAAAACTAATCTGCTTGAGTAAGCAAATAGGTACCTACGTACACTTAATACTAAAAACCTCTACAGCAGTAACACAATCAAAAGGTTATCCCCATGATAGCAGACCTGTTTTTTATGTCAAGATTTTTTTATCTCCTTCTTCCACTGCTCTATCTTTTTATGGTCACCAGAGAGAAGGACTTTCGGGACTGTATACGATTTCCCTTTGTACATGAGATTTTCCGGGCGTGTATACACTTCAGGGCTTGCGGTACGCTCTTCTTCCCGTGAATTAAAGTTCCCCAGGACCCCCTTACGCTGGCGGGATACAGCATCAATGACAATCGCGGCGGGAATTTCTCCGCCGGTTAAAATGTAGGGGCCAATCGAAACCTCCTCGGCTTTAATAATTTTTTTGACTCTTCCGTCTATTCCTTCGTAGCGTCCGGCAATGAGAATGATGTCGGCGTAACGCTTCGAGAGAGCTTTTGCGTATTCATTCGTAAACTGCTTCCCTGTCGGCGAAAAAAGGATGACTTTCGCGTCGCGTCTTCCTTTGAGAGCTTTTTCCGCCGCTTTGACTATCGGAAGTGCTTGAAGCACCATGCCGGGACCGCCACCGTAGGGTTTGCCATCAATATAAGCGACTTTCTTTTTTGCGAATTTCCTCGGGTCGTAATACGAAACTTTAATTTTCTTTTGACCGCGGGCACGGCCGATAATGGACGTATTTATGTATGATTCGATCGCGTCTTTAAAAAGAGTAACAACGTGAAAATGCATAGACATGGTGTATCTATAAAAATCAAAAATTGCTTTTGAGGAACCTCGGAAAGCCGGGTGGCGCAAGTGGAGAAATTTGCCGAGAGGCAAATATTCTTGTCCTTCAAAAGCAATTTCGAATCTACTAGATCTTGAGATCCTCCATCGCTTCCTCAACCGATTTCATGGCGGGACTCGAGGTGGTTACCTCTTTGCCTTCCGGTTCACTGATCTTCAGATTGACCCTGGCGTTATTCTTCATGCCGACGACGCGAAGTAGGGTGCGGATTGCTTTTGCGGTATTACCGGCGCGCCCAATCACTTTGCCCATATCCGCCGGACTGACATCAAGAGTAAGGAGTACTCCCATCTCATCGACGGTTCTTTTAATTTTGACATCGTTCGGATTGTCGACCAATGCTTTTATGACATACTCAAGAAATACGGTATCGCCTTCCATACGTTTCAGGATAAATTATAAGACGGAAAAAGTGACTGACTTTTTCCAAAAAACATTATACAAAAAAGAAAAGAGGGGGTCAATGGTGGCGTTTCAAGCCTTACATTACTTCTTCAGTTCTTCCGTTGCTTCCGCTTCCACTTCTTTTGTTATACCATCCTCAACTACCTCTTCCTCAGCTTTTATTTCTTCGGAAGTGCTTTGTATCACTCCGGTCTCCCCCGCTTTCTCTCCTTCTTCTTTCTTCGGAGGAGATTTTCTCGGTAACACGTTGATTTTCTTGCCGGAAATTATTTTTTGACTAATAAGAAGATTGTGGACGGTGTCAGAAACTTTTGCCCCTTTCCCCATCCATGTTTTGATCTTATCGGCATTGAATTCTGATTTATTGCTTCTCGGATCGTACGAGCCAAGGATATCCAAAAATCGCCCACTCTTTGTCGAGTTAGTCGATTCGGTAAGCACGAGCCGGAATGTCGGTTCATGCGTTCTTCCAACGCGCTGTAGTCTGATCATAAGCATGCGCAAGAGCGTAACAGAAGAGCCGTCTCCCGTCAATATTATTTTCATAAAGCTTTTTAGTTGGAAAGGTTTTCCATGCGTGGTAACGTAGGACGATGCAAAAAAGAAGAGAGCGAAACGAAAGAAAAGAAGACGCCGTATACCATTCGGATTTAAAGACATATGAAGGCACCATCAGCATCACCTCGCGTGGTGTTGGGTACGTCTCAACGGAGAGCTTGAAGGAGGATATTGAGGTCCCTACAGGGCAAACGGGTTTTGCCCTCAATCGCGATACCGTCCTAATCTCCGTCTTCCCTGGAAGACGCGTGGGGCGACTTCAGGGCAAGATTCTTAAGGTAATCAAACGGGATCGGACCCGTTTTGTCGGTACTGCCTCTCTTGAAAACGGAAAAACATTCATTGTTCCGGACAATAAGAGAATACACGTTGATTTTTTGCCTCAAGAGAATGTTACTCCTGGGGAAAAGGTGCTTTTTGAAATCGCTTCATGGGAAAAACCAAAAGATGCGCCCCTAGCAAAGATTATTAAGGTGATCGGCAAAAAGGGAGTGAACGACGTTGAAATGGAAGCGATTGTGCTTGAGCGCGGTTTCAACGCAACCTTCGAGCCTGAACTAGTGAGTGAGGCGGAAGCAATTCGGGAAAAGGCGAAAAAAGAATTCGAGGAAGAAATACGGAAACGAAGGGACCTGCGGGACCTGAAGACCTGCACCATTGATCCTGAAGATGCCAAAGACTTCGACGACGCGTTGTCATTTCAGAAGCTTCCAAACGGAAATTTTGAAATAGGCATCCACATTGCCGATGTCTCCCACTACATCCGCCCGAAGACCATGCTTGATACGGAAGCCCAAAAACGTGGTGTTTCAATCTACCTTGTCGATCGAACTATCCCGATGCTTCCGGAGGCGCTTTCAAACGACTTATGTAGTTTAAATCCGAATGAAGACAAATTCGCTTTTTCCGCAATCTTTGAAATGGATACGAAAGGAGTGGTCTTGAAGAGATGGCTCGGTAAATCGGTCATACGCTCCGATAAACGTTTTTCTTACGAGGAAGCTCAGAGCGTGCTTGAAAGCGGGGAAGGCGTGTTTAGAGAAGAGTTAGCAACACTTAACATGCTTGCAAAACAATTAATGGCAGAACGCTCCAGAGAAGGGGCGATATCCTTCGAACAGGACGAGGTCAAGTTTGAGCTTGATCACGAGGGCTTTCCGGTGCGGGTTTTCCGTAAAGTACGAAAGGATGCCCACAAGCTCATTGAGGAATTTATGCTTCTCGCCAATCGAGAAGTGGCAACGTTCGTCACCAATCTCCATAAACAGAAAAAAATCAATCCTCTTTTTGTTTATCGGATCCACGACTATCCTGACCCCGAAAAAATTACCGAGCTCGGCATATTCCTCAAAGCAGTCGGTTATGAACTTGAAACTAAGAAAGGTCAGGTGCGGGCGAAAGATTTAAATGCCTTATTTAAGCATATCGAAGGCGAGGCCGAAGAAGGAATCATCAAAACTGCCGCCATCCGCTCGATGGCAAAAGCCATTTATTCGACAAAAAATATCGGCCACTTTGGTTTGGGTTTCGAATACTATACCCATTTCACTTCACCGATCAGACGCTATGCGGACGTTTTGGTTCACCGCCTGCTTTACTCTTATCTCAACAAAGAAAGCGTTTCCGAAAAAGAATTCGCTTTTTACGAGAGGATGAGTAGAGAAGTGACCGAATGCGAAATAAGAGCGGCGGGAGCTGAGCGTGATTCGATCAAATTGAAACAAGTTGAATACATGGCAAAGAGGGTTGGAGAAGTATTCGACGGTATCATTTCGGGAGTGACCGACTGGGGGATGTATGTTGAAGAAAAAGAAACGAAATGCGAAGGGATGATAAAAGTCCGTGATCTTAGCAGCGATTATTTCACCCTTGACCAAAAGAATTATTGCCTTGTTGGTGAGAAAACGAAGAAAAAATATTCTCTGGGAGATTCAATACGATTTAAGGTGATTGCGGCTGACCCCGAACGGAAGACGCTTGATTATGCCCTTGTTTAAAATACTCAAATTTATTTCGCAACGGCAAGGGCTTCTTCAAATTTGACTGAGAGTAATTTAGAAATCCCGTTTGCCCCCATCGTCACGCCATAGAGAATCCCCGCCCGACTCATTGTTTCGCGATTATGGGTAATCAAAATAAGCTGGGAGTATTTAGAAAGGTTCTCGATCATATCCCCATACTTCTTTGAATTAGCTTCGTCAAGCGCCGCATCAGTCTCGTCGAGAATGATAAATGGCGGCGGATTGACCTGAGAAATCGCAAAAAGAAGGGCGATAGAGGTAAGAGCGCGTTCTCCGCCGGAGAGCATCTGAAGCCCCTTGATTCGCTTATTCGGCAAGGAGACGGAAATATCTATTCCCTCTTCAATTTCCACCTCCTCCTCATCCTCCATCTCCTCGATCCCTTGAAGCTCCGTAAGTCGCCGTTTTCTCACTTCCCGCTCGGCAAGGGAAAGGGACGCTTGACCGCCGCCAAACATAAGCGTAAAGAATTTTTCAAATTCTGCATTGATCTTCTTGAGCCCTGTATTGAATTCGATATCAAGTTTTTCGGAGAGATTTTTTATAAGACCTTGAAGACTCTCGGCTGAAGTTTTGAGGTCCTCTATTTCTTTCGATAAAAAGAGATCACGTTTAACAACATCATCAAATTCCTTAAGAACCTCCTCTCCGCCCGCGCCACCCGCCTCCTCAAGCCGAATCTTAATTTTTTCGAGTTTTTTTCTGCGCCCCTCTTGTTCACTCCGCGGCTCTTCAAGAAAATCTTTTGGTAACGCGAGGTCGTTATAATGAAGAACCGGTTGACCAAGAAGAGTGACTGCTTCCTCGAGCTCCTCCTTAAACGCCCCCTCCTCACGATTTATCTGGTCGGCTCGAGAAGAGAGGTTGTTTAAGATTCCAACAAGCTCCGTTCTTCGATTCATAAGCGTAAACATTTCGCGCTCCGCCTCTCTTCCTCTTTGCCTTCCTTCTTCAATTGAAAATTTTACCGATTCATAGCGTTTCTTGGTGACAGATTCATTTTCCTCGAACGCCCCTTCCTTTTTTTGAAGTGTTTCTTTTTGCTCTTGTAACTTTGCGATTTCAGCACTAATTTCTTTTACGGCCTTAAGAGCCTCCTCGTTTGTTTTTTTTGACGTTACAAAATCTTTAAGAAGAGCGAGCAATTCTCCAATAAGACCGCGAAGAGTGGAAACCTCCTCTTCTTTAAGCGCTTTCGCTAAAATTTTTTCTCCCTCTTCACGTAAATTCTCAATTTCAGAGAGATCGACAGCAACCGCTTTCGCTGTTTTTGCCTCATTCTCCGCTCTCAAAAGTGCTCTCTCCTCTCCAGAGATCATTCCGTCAAGACGACTTATTTCACGACGCGCCTCTTCGAGAGCTTCCCCAGCTTTCCGAAGCTCTCCCTCGACCTCAATCAGTTCTTTGCTTTTTTTATCAGCGCTCTCCGATTCGGCAAGAATTTTTTTGACTTCATCGAGGCGCCTTTCTATTTTTTCTTTTTCAGATGTCGGCGTCTTCCCCTCTTCGTCAAATTTTTTCTTTAGATCGGCAAGGTACAATTCTTCGCGCTTCAGATAATTGTGGTAGAGCTCACTGAGTTCTTCCCGCAAGCTCTCGGCTTTTTTGACTTTTTCGACTTGTTTTTCAAGAAATTTTATGTGCGGCGCGATTTCTTTCCGAAGACCGTTAACCTCCCTGATATTTTCCATCGTCTTTTCAAGTTTGCGCTCGCTCTCCTCGCGTTTATAGTGATAGATTTTAAGTCCGAGCGCGTCCTCGATCATTTCTTTGCGTTCTTTAATTGAGGCGTTCAGTATCCGATCAGCTTCACCCTGGGAGATGATGTGGTGACCAGAAGCGCCAATGTTCGCAGCAGCTAGAAGTTCAAGTACGTCTTTAAGCCTGACCTTGCTTCCATTTAAGAGATATTCATTGGCGCCATCACGATAGACCACACGCTCGATCGTAACTTCCGGAAAATCAATAGTAAAAATTTTTCTGCTGTTATCGAACGTAAGACGCACCCCCGCCCGGCTCAAATTACCGGAAGTCTTTGAGCCGCTAAAAATAAGATCCTCGCCACGTTTTCCCCGCATGCTCTTAATCGATTGTTCACCTAAAACAAAACTAAAGGCTTCGGCGACGTTTGATTTACCGGAGCCGTTCGGACCAACAATCGCAACAATGGGCGAGCTAAATTCAAGCTCGCTTTTTTCCGCAAAAGATTTGAAACCGTTTATCTCGAGAGATTTGAGATACATGAAAGAATATAAAAAATTTTACCACGAGCGGTAAGAAATTGCTTTCGGAGTAAAATCATCACTGAGTGATTTTTGAGTATGTTTCCGAAATGCCAAGCTAAGCGCCCTACATCCACCCCTTTTTTTCAAGGGCGTTTCGTGCCGCAGATTGCTCCGCTTCCTGCTTTGAGCGGCCTTCGCCCTCCGCAACCAACTCGTCATTCAAGAAAACCGCGACAGTAAAGTATTTGTCATGATCCGGCCCGACTCCCGACATGGTGCGGTAAGAAGGAGTAACCCCAAGCTCATCCTGAACCCGTTCCTGAAAATGACTTTTAGCGTCAAGCCAAAGCTTTTCATTAACGATCGTATCGGTGAGCGGAAAAAGCGTCTCGGTTATGAAGTGACGCGCCACAGTATATCCTTGGTCAAGAAAAATCGCCCCAACGAGCGCTTCGAAGGTATTGGCGAGAATATATTGCCTCGCGCGACCCGTGTCCTTTGATTCGCCCTTTGAGAGAAGCAGAAATTTTTCCATACCGAGCTTACTTGAAATTTCAGCAAGCGTGTTCGCGTTCACTAATGCAGAGCGGTATGAAGTTAAATCGCCTTCCGACCTATCCGGATACTTTTCATAGAGATATTCGGTCGTAATCAATTCTAAAACAGCATCTCCTAAAAATTCGAGGCGCTCGTTATGCTCAAGCTTCATCCGCTTGTGTTCATTGATGTAGGAGCGGTGGGTAAAAGCCTGAACAAGCAATTTTTTGTTTCTAAAATGAAGGCCTATGATTCTTTCGAATTGGCCGAAATCTACTGGCATATGGTCTATGCCTAGAAAACAAAGCCCAACTCACCATGCGCGCTCTAAGCTTTGTATTCTAGTCGTATCAATTAGCTTATACTCCCGCTTTTTAGCATAGAAAAGAAGATAGGGCAATCTACTTTCCCTTTTTCTTTTTTGCCGTTTTTGCTTTCTCTCTTATCTTTACCGGCTCGGGTTTCTTCTCGGAGAGAAGGGTGATGCCCTTTGTCACAATCGGCAGAATATCCTCGTAAAAATTCAGGTTCAAAGTATCGGCAATTTTAAACCATTGCGCCGCATCGAGTCCGCCGGTTTTTTTGAGCTTTACTTCTTTAAACAGAGCACTTGCCAGAAAATAGTTAACCTGTTTTCTTATTTTCCCTTTTTCCGGATCAGAAGCGACATACTCGTTACTACCAAGCTTTTCTTCGGGAATGATAGCGATTCCTATCTCTTCGCGAATGACTCGCTTAACACCATCTTCAAGAGATTCTGTCTCGATTATATGTCCTTTTGAAAGAGTCCAATGGCCAAAAATATCATGGACGAGTGCGAGGTAAATTTCCCCTTCGTGGTGGGCATAAATCACCGCGCCGGCGAGTTTTTCGACCGGCATTTTCTCGAAGGGAACATTCGCGATTTTCTTCCGCTTCGAAACCTCATCCTTCCCCGGCTCTCCGAGTTCTTTATAGACGGCGCCGAGAACGCCGTTCACGAATTTACCGCTATTTTCGCCGCCGTAGGCTTTGGCAAGTTCTATTGCCTCGTTAATGGCAACTTTTGCGGGAACCTCGGAACGATTGGCAAATAAAAGTTCGTACAAGCCGATCCTGAGAATATTCCGGTCAACGGTTGAAATTTTATCGATCGGCCAGTCCGGCGCCGCTTTTTCTATGACAAGGTCAAGATCTTTACGTTTGGCGAGAAGACCTCGGCTTAAAGAATCCATAAAAGGAAAATCGCTTGCACCAGAGCTGAATTCTTTGGCGTTTCGCTCAATAATCGCGGGTATCGCCGGTTCGGGTAGTTTCATAAAGTCCCACTCAAAAAGGGATTGGAGAACAATAGATCTTGAAATGTGCCGATTCGCCATATTGCTTTGTAAGTGAACATGCCGTTTTCGGGAGGCACCCGGGCCGGAATTTCCGGCTAATCCGCATCAGATCTCCCCTTCAAGGATTTAGGATTCCTTGGCGCGAGAGGTGGTTTCCGTAGCGGCTTTCTTTTTTATCTTAGCATTCTTTTTGGCAATTTTTGCCGCAACGTCCACAACCATTCTGCCGTTGTACTTGCCACAGGAAGGACAGGCATGATGCGGAAGCCGGAGTGCCCCGCAATCGGGACACTTTGAAAAACGCCCTCCTGTGAGCGCGTGGTGACTTCGGCGATTCGCCGTGTGCGCCCGCGTATGTCGCATTCGTACAACCATAGTGGCTAAACCTTAACAGAAAGTCCTAATTCGGGCAAGAAAAAGCACTCCTACCTGGAGCGCTTTTGTTCCATGTTTATTCAGGCAAGGGATTATCGATCACGACGAGATTTTCATAATCATCGAGAGAGATACAACAACAAACCTCTTTTCTCTTGACCATCCTGTCGAGAGTCTTTTCGGCTGCCGACTGAGGACCCGTAAAACCGATTTTTTCTATCCGGCGAGTCCTGCGGTTAGCAACCACAAAAGGCAAATTGAACGGGTAATCGAGTTTTTGTCGACCACCGCACCATTTTGTTTTTGCGATCAGTGAGTCAAGGTACGCTTGATCAAGATCGACGGTTCCTCCCAGAGAGAGGGCGTTTAAATTTAACTCGGCAGGTTTAGCGCCTGATGCTTCTGCCGTCGTCTCATTTCCCTTCATTCTTACTTCCCCCTAACATCACTGTTTGAGTTCAAGAAAGATTTTTGTACAACCTTTCTTAACTTAGCACGAGATCTTTAAACATTCAAATCCCCAAGAAAATTCCCAAGAAAACTTTTACGATGGATGTCGGAGAGACCGTGCTTTCTTATTTTCTGAATGTGTTTCTTTGTTCCGTATCCTTTATGTATTTCGAAATCATAATTTGGAAATTCTTTGGCTTTACGCTTCATATGTCCGTCTCTTTTGACTTTGGCCACGATTGAAGCGAGGGCGATTATTTTTTCTTTTTCGTCCCCACGAATAATCGTTTTTTGGTTTTTAAACCTATCCGGCGCATACAAACTACCGTCAAGAAGAAGAAAGGAGCGTCTCGGCTCTATTTTTAACTTTTGAAGAGAACGGGTGAGCGCGATTGTAATTGCTTTCACGATTCCTTTCTTGTCTATCGTTCGACTGCCGACAAGGGAGGCGGAATAAAGAATCGCTTCCGAAGGGTGATTTCTGATTTTTTTAATCCAGGCTTCGCGAACTTTCTCAGAAATCTTTTTTGAATCTTTGACATCTTTGAACTCACGAAGGATTGAACGATAAAGGATTTTCGGAATGGCGATTGCCGCAACCGAAACGGGGCCCGCAAGCGGACCGCGGCCGGCCTCGTCAATTCCAATAATGAATTTTTGTCCTCTCATTACAGCTCGTATTGTAACAGGATATACTATGGGCATGAGACCGTTCATCCATCTCCACACCCACAGCCATTACAGCCTGCTTTCGGCTCTGCCGAAAATTCCCGACCTGGTCAAAGCCGCGAAGGACGAGGGCATGGAAGCACTTGCTCTTACGGACGCAGGAAATCTCTACGGGGCAATTGAATTTTATAAAGAATGTAAGACACAAGGAATAAAACCCGTTATTGGCGTTGATTTTTATCTCGCCCTAAGGAGTAGACTTGATAAGCAGGCAAACGTAGATAACCGGCGTTACCGCCTCGTACTTCTTGCAAAAGATATTGTCGGCTATAAAAACCTCATTAAACTCGTTACCGCCTCGTATCTTGAAGGCTTCTATTACAAGCCGCGCATAGATAAAGAGCTCCTTGAAAAGCATTCTGAAGGACTTATCGCGATACTTCCCTCTTTTTCTGGTGATGTCGCTTTCGCTCTTCGCATGGGAGATGCCGAGAAAGCAAAGGGTTTTCTTGGTGAATATAAAAAACTTTTTAAAAATGATCTCTATATCGAGATTACACATCACCCTGAAATCGAAGGGCATGAAAATTTAATGCGCCAGCTTGAAAAACTCTCGAGTGAAAGCGGAGTGCCCTTGGTTGGGGGACACGATGTTTATTACCTTTCTCCCGAGGATAAGAAGGCGCGCGAAACGCTTCTCTCCATCCAAAACAATGCCGATTTTGAAAAGAGCGGTTTTGAGAGCGACCAAAGTGATTTTTCTTTTATCAGTGTTGAACAGGCGAATGCATATTTCAAAGAAAACAAAGAGGCGCTTGATAATACAAAAAAAATTGCCGACCGGTGTAATCTTGAGCTTACGTTAGGCGAGTGGGTATTTCCGGACCTTAAACTTGAGAAAAGCGCCGACCTCACCCTGCTTGATCTTGTGCGCGCCGGCCTGAAGTCCCGCAATGTAAAAGAAACCCCTGAAATCAAAGAACGTATAGACTATGAACTCACCATCATAAAAAATAAGGGCTATGCACGATACTTTCTCGTCGTCTCCGATCTTCTCCTTCACGCCAGAGAAAAGGGCATTCTCACAACAACCCGCGGCTCGGCTGCCGGTTCTCTCGTTTCCTACTTGTGCTACATCACAACAGTTGATCCAATTGAATTCAAACTGCCCTTTGAGCGTTTCCTCAATCCGGAACGCCCTAAGGCACCGGACATCGACATGGACATCGCCGACAACCGTCGGGATGAAATGATCGAGTATACGAAGAAAAAGTACGGGGAGGATCGCGTCGCTCAAATCGGAACGTTTGGCACGATGATGGCGCGCGGCGCCGTGCGCGATGTAGCGAGAGCCTTGGGTTTTCCCTACGATACCGGGGACAAAATCTCAAAACTGATTCCTGTTGGCTCCCAGGGTTTCCCCATGTCGATTGATCGGGCGCTCCAGATTACTCCGGAACTCCAAGAGATGTATAAAAAAGAAAAGGACGTCAAGGAAATCATTGATAGGGCGAAAAAGATCGAGGGGTGCGCACGCCACATCTCGGTCCATGCCGCAGGAGTGGTAATTGCCCCTTCCCCGCTATCAGATTGGACGCCGCTCCAACTTGATCCAAAGGGCGGCAAACTGATTACCCAGTACGACATGTATGCAATCACGGATGAATATGGCGGCGTCGGACTTCTCAAATTCGACTTTCTTGGCATACGGAATCTTGCAATTCTTGCCGACGCGGTTCGCCTTGTTAAGAAACTGCGTAACATTGCTATAGACATAGAAAACATTCCGCTTGATAACAAAAAAACATTCGAGATGCTCGCCAAGGGCGAGACTGCGGGTCTTTTTCAACTGAATGGTTCCGGCATGACCCACCACCTCAAAGAGCTAAAGCCAACAACGATCTACGATATAAATGCCATGGTGGCTCTCTACCGTCCCGGGCCGATGGAATCGATTCCGCACTATATCGAACGCAAGCATGATGCCTCAAAAATTGAATTCATTGATCCGCGCCTTAAAGAGATCCTTGGTCAATCCTACGGCGTCGTTACTTACCAGGATGACGTCCTTCTTATCGCCGTTAAACTTGCGGGCTACTCCTGGCTTGAGACGGACGCGCTACGGAAAGCGATGGGTAAAAAAATCCCCGTTGAAATGGAGGCTCAGAAAGAAAAACTAATTAAGGGTTTTATCAATTACGGTAAGATTTCTCCGGCAAAGGCGGATGTTCTCTGGCGCCTGATCGAACCCTTTGCCTCATATGGTTTCAATAAGGCGCACGCCGCAAGTTACGGCAAAGTCGCCTACCAGACCGCGTACATGAAAGCGAATTTCCCCGGCGAATACATGACAGCGATTTTGACCGCGGAAGCCGGCGACCTCGACAAAGTCTCAGAAATCATCGCTGAATGTAAACGGATGGGCATTGCTGTTTTGCCCCCTGATATTAATGAAAGCTTTAAAGATTTTACTCTGGTGCGGGAAAATCCTGATAATTATGCCAGCGACACGATTCGTTTCGGCCTCGGTAGTATAAAAAATTTCGGCGAGGGCGTTGCGGAGTCAATTATCACGGAGCGTAAGGCAGCCGGAAAATTTTCTTCTCTTGGCAATTTTATTGAACGTATTAGAGACCGTAATCTTAATAAAAAATCTCTTGAAGCACTCATTTTTTCTGGTGCCCTTGATGCCTCGGGCGAGCGCGGAGAAATGGCGGCAAACATTGAGGACCTGCTTTCCTACAACAAAGAATCCCTCAAACTTTCCGACCAAACCTCGCTTTTTGGAGTGAGCTCAAAAACAAACGAACTTACTTTAAGACCCGCCGATCCAATGCCAAAAGAAGAGAGGTTGAAATGGGAAAAAGAGCTTCTCGGTCTTTATGTTTCCGGGCATCCGCTTGATAAATTCAAGAAAAAGCTCGAAGGTAAGACGATGACTATAAGCAAAATAAAAAACGAACTTCAGTCCGGTATGCTTGCCGTTGCTTCTGGATTGATTGAAGAGATAAAACCGATTTTAACCAAAAAAGGCGACCGGATGCTCTTTGTCAGACTTGCGGATTTCACTGGCTCAATCGAGATTGTTGTTTTCCCGCGAGTATACGAGGGCGCGAAAAGTTTTCTTAATCAAGAGCAGTGCGTCGCGATCAAAGGTCAGATTACCAACCGCGATGGTACACTCGGAATGGTGGCGGAGGCGGTCAAAGCTTTGTAAATTCTTTTTTTATAATTTTTTTTAAGTTATCATAAGCGTTATGTCATCTGATGAGGCTTCAAAAGATAATGACCATAAAAAACTAGGGCGGGAACTTGATTTGTTTGCCTTTTCGAGTGACGTCGGTAAAGGTCTCCCCCTATGGACTCCGAAAGGCTCTATTGTCAGGCGCGAGCTTGAGCGATTTATAGTCGACGAGGAATTAAAGCGTGGTTACAGTCATGTGTATACGCCCTCAATCGCCAAACTAGATCTCTACAAGAAATCCGGTCACTACCCTCACTTTAAGGAGTCAATGTACGCGCCAATAGAAATTGACGGCGAAGAATTTATGCTTCGTCCCATGACCTGCCCACATCATTTTGAACTCTATCTTCGACATCCGGTGAGCTATCGGGAGCTCCCGATGCGAATCGCCGAACTCGCCCAGCTTTATCGCTATGAGCAATCGGGAGAGCTCATGGGATTACAGCGCGTGCGGACATTCTGCCTTGCGGATGCTCATATTATTTGCGCCGATGAAGAACAGGCTATGGATGAGATTAACTCCTGCCTTGACCTCATTGAATATATTACCGGCATCTTTGGACTTACCTACGGAAAAGAATACCAGTACCGCCTCTCGCTTGGCGATCGAAAAAATGCCGAAAAATACTATAAAAATGACGAGGCATGGGAAAAAGGGGAGGCACTTCTTCGGGATCTCCTTAAAAAGCGGGGAAATAAATTTTATGAAGGTGAAGATGAAGCTGCTTTTTACGGCCCGAAAATCGATATACAAATGAAAAACGTCAACGGCAAAGAAGATACCGCCTTCACCGTTCAGTATGATTTCTGTATGCCCGATCGCTTTGATTTAAGTTATATAGCAAAAGATGGCAGTAAAAAGAGAGCGTTCGTCGTCCATCGCTCCTCAATCGGTGCGATAGAGCGAAGTGTCGCTTTTTTGATTGAGCATTATGGCGGAGCTTTCCCCCTCTGGCTCTCACCCGTGCAAGTTAAAATTCTCGCGATCAGCGAAGCCCACCATAAATACGCCGGTGAAATTTATGAAAAATTAAAAGACAACGGCATTAGGGTAGGACTTGATATTGAAAACGAAAGTCTTGGTAAAAAGATTCGTTCGGCAAAACTCGAGAAGATCCCGTATCTTCTGGTGGTTGGAGACAAGGAAGTTGAATCAAAAACAGCTTCGGTTGAGAGTCGGGATAAAGGTGCTCTTGGAGCAATGGCTCTTTCTGATTTTCTTGATCAGATAAAATCAGAAGTCAAAAATCACAGATAAAAATTCCAGCAATAAGCCCGAATTTTTATACCATCTCGTTTATTTTCAAAGAATAAGAATCTCTCAGAGATTCTTTCTCTACAAGATCGAGTGTTTTTGAAAAAGCGAGTTTTGCCGCCATGTGACTTGAAGAATAGCTTTCATCAAATGCCCCAACTAAAATCCCTATCACCTTTTCAAGCATCTCGTTTCTCCAGCTAGAGACGGCAGTGACTGCGTAATCATCGGCTCCTGGTTCACGCTCGATGCGAAAGCGATAGACTCGGTCAAGCTCGAACGCAACCGCTTTCACAAAATCAGAAACGGCATGTCCCTGATGATTGAGTATCCGGAGGAAATTGAATATTTTTTTATGATCATTGTCAGCAATCCAGCGGATAAAAAGCGGCACCAGAGAAACGTAGGTTGAGAAAAGAATGGCCCGCGCCTTTTTACCATCAAGCAGAAGATAATTCCCTTCCAAGGTTGGGTACCATTCTTTAGCAAGCGTAATTATCTGATTAAGTATCTTGTTTACATTTTGAGGGTTCCCTTCGGAAGCGGCTAGAACGATTTCAATTGCATCTTCCACAATAAGAGCCCCCTCTGCCCGCGCCATGTCCTCAAGATTTTCTTTCACCTCTTCAGTTGAAGCCGCGTCCTTTAAAATTGGTAATTTTACATCTTCTAAAATGGGTTCCGTGACTTCGTTTTCAGCCCTATCCGCAGCTTCAGAAAAAGAAACCTGCCCAAAAGAGGAGTGTGTTTCATTGGTTTTTATTTTAGGAATTCTTTTTGTTATGAGAGTAAAAGAAAATAGACGCCGATAGATCTGAAGATACGCAAGTCCAACTGAAAAAACCATGAGCATCAAGAGAAAGAGAAGCGTCTTAAAAACATCCCCTACTCCTGTGTATGGTACTTGACTCAAGTAAATGGCCGCAAAAGCCGCAAGGGGGCTCGTTGTCGCGCGTGTCAAAACAACGGTCGGAGCGAAAGGTCCCCCGCCGCCACCCCCGCCGCCGCCACAATTAATTACACAACCACCTCCGCCTCCGCCTCCGCCGCCACCCTCCGTAACACTAATGGCCAGGTTCTTTTGATCAAAGCCGCACTGATTAGCCGCCTTAATGGTTATGGTAAAACTACCGGTCGTTGTCGGCGTGCCGGAGAGTAGATTCGTTGAAGTTGAAAATGTGAGCCACGAGGGCAGATTCGTCACATCAAGCGTGTCGAGAGTACCTGAGGTGGTAAGGGTATACGAGAACGGCTGATTAACCACAACAGAGGCGAAGAGGCCGCTTGTGATTTGAGGCACCGGGGCTGCTGAACAGCCTCCGCCACCACCCCCTTCCGTAATCGTTATGACAAGAGTTTTTTGATCAAAGCCGCAACTGTTTGACGCATTGAGCGTGATAGTGAATGTGCCGGTCGTTGTAGGTGTTCCGGAAATAATCAGAGTTGAAGTCGAAAATGTGAGCCACGGAGGAAGGTTGGTTGCCAAAAACGTACTGACCGTCCCCGTTGCCGTCATTGTGTAACTGAAAGGAACTCCAACGGTACCGGATGCTGAAAGAGGGCCTGTAATCGAAGGCGCGGGTATTTGACACTGTCCTGCGGTAATAATTATGACAAGAGGAGCTGCTCCCGAACCACATTGATTTTGGGCGCTAATCGTTACCGTCGATGTTCCTACCGAAGTTGGTATTCCGGAAATCACTCCCGTTGAAGTGGCGAGATGTAAACCGGGTGGCAAATTAAGTACCCCAAAAGAAGCCGCTGTATTGCTTGAAGTAATGCTATAGCTAAACGGCTGACCAACAACTCCTTCGGCAAGAGAAGCACTGGTGATAATCGGCGCTCCGGGAATACATATAGCTCCCTTTACCGCGATGACAATCGTCATGTGGCAATGGCCACAACCATTTTGAGAAGTTAAAGCAACAGTTGAAGTGCCCATTTCAATCGGAGTTCCGGAAATGACGAGACCTGATAGATTGAGTCCTTGAGGAAGGCCGCTTGCGTTAACCGTGACCGAGTTAGTGCTGGTCGCAAGTTCTATAGTATAGCTGAAGGGCACTCCGATCGTTGCTTCAAGAGAAACATTTGTAAATTTAAAAATCGGCAAAACGCATTGACTGCTACTTGAACTTGAGGAACTGCTGGAACTGCTACTTGAACTCGAACCTTCATTTGAGCTCAAAGAAGAGTCCGAAGAATTACTACCACTTAAAGAAGAGCTCGAGTCCGAAGTTGAACTTGAAGGACTTGATGTGCTGCTATCGCCGGGAGCTGAAGCCACAGCGGTATCTGAAACGCTTTCCGCGGACCCACTAGTAGCTGTAGAGGAAGACGATGCTATAGAAGATGTGGAAGCATCAGCCGCTTCCGCAATGACATGATAGAGGTTTGCCTCAAGATAACTATTGCCGGTAAACAAAAAAATCCCAAACAAAAGAGCCGAAAGACCGATCGCCGGTTTTAAATATTTTTTAGATTTTTTATTTTTTTCTCTGTTCATAGATCTTTCGCTTTCTGATTTTTAGAAATGATCAATTAAGATCATAACTACCGGCAAAGTTTGCTTCAACCACATAGCGATCTTCTTTCGTTCCAAAGCTGTTGCAGGTCGAAAGAATAAGCTCGTGATCGTTTGAGAAAGTGACACGTACTTCATCCGCCCGAGCGAGTCTCACTGAAAGTACGGTATAGCGATACCCTCTCGTCTTTGAGAGGAGGTCTATTTCGTCTCCAAGTCCGAGTTCTTTTAAACCGTTAAAGATTTTAAAGTTCTGGTTGTGAATGACGGGAAGCGCTGAACTATGCCCGAAAATGAGGACGTTCCGGTCGCTCTCGAGATTCCCCGAACCCGGATAACGAACTGCACCACCAAGGAGCGCGCTGTTTAGGGTTGAGACATCTTCACTTAGCGGGTTAAGAACCGCCGCATCAAGTCCAACTTTCGGAATAACAATTCTCACAGGATCAGCCGATTCCGCTTTTAAAGTCTTACCGGAGGGAGCTTTATTGTCAATTAAAACGGAAACGTCGGGGGACGAAACCTTGGTAGACGTATCATGGATAAAAATTGAAAAAAAAGCGTTATTGAGCTCCTCAGCCCCGATAGGAGAAAATCCCAAGGAAACACTCGCAATAAAAAGAATCGCAAAAATAATAAGCGACCACTTCAGAAGTTTCCGCTGTTTTTCTTTCCTTTCTTCTTGATTTTCTATATATACCATGGCTTTTTTACAGATTCTTGGGCTTTAAAAAGCAAAAACTTGAAAACAGTTTGATGATATTAATCATAAAATTATAGAAAAGTCAAGACTGGCAAAGGATTGTTTCGTATCTTAAAGTTTGTTTTTGGGGTGGTAGGTTGACAAAATTTTTAAAGTGTGATAAAAACCACTCGACACATGAATACTGATACCCCTACAAAAAAAACTTCCGACCGGAATTCGCAAAAACTTCAGAACTTCACAATAAAAGCCCTTGCTATCGTCGGTTTTTTGTCGATTCTTGCCATGGGAAGTTTTGCTACCATATCCGCCGCTTTATATACGGGGAGGGCTTTCTCTTATCTTGCCTCAGCCGCAGTTAGCCTTTCTTCCGTCTTCCTCCCCTCACATCAAAACACCAACACAATCCGTCTCACGGCCGATCTGACAGAGGTTCATACAGGCGACACTGTTACTCTCTCTTGGCAAAATCAAGGAACAAATAATTCAGGTTCCTATACTTTCAGCTATCCCTGTCTTCCCGGTTTTTATTTCAAGGTGACGACTGTCGCCCGGGGAACGGAAGTCGCGTATTGCAATACAGAATTTAATTTCATTAATACCGATAATACTCTTAAAATTATTCCCATCTCGACAAAAAGCCGTTACGTCGATATGCCGGCGACTATCACGTTTACTGAAAGTGGCAGGACGAGCCCGAGCGGCTCCGGAAGCGTCATCCTTACCACTTCAAACTCCGCTCTCGACACATCAGAAAATACCGTTATCCCCTCCTCAAATGAGACCGGGGCAGTGCATATAGCGAAAACGGAAGGGCAGGAGCAGCGTCATAGCTATACTCCCCCGGGAAGTGGGGAGGGCGGAGTTGCTGATAATCCAAACGGCACTGCTGATCTCAAAGTGAGCGTCATTGGAGTCGGTACTATCGATAAAGTAACTGGAGCCTTCAGCGCAACAAGCACCCTGAAGAGAAGCGACCGGATCGGAGTGCGTTTCGCGGTTGAAAATCTCGGCACCAAATCATCCGGGCAGTGGCGCTTTAACGCGATACTTCCTACCTATCCCCCCTTTACTTTCAACTCCGATGCCGAGCCATCGCTTTTGCCCGGAGATAGAATTGAGTTTACGATTGGTTTTGATCAATCAGTTGAAGGTAATCAACCGGTCAAGTTTGTTATTGATCCTCAAAATGAGGTCCGAGAAATGACGAAGGATAATAACACGACGGCGATTACCATTACCATCGGTTAAGCTCTTGGAACTAAGTAACAGAGAACGCCAGAACATACGTATGTTCCGGCGTTCTCTGTTTTATAATTTTAAATATCGAGGTTAGCGTATTGCGCGTTTGATTGGATAAAGGCCTTTCTGCTCGGCACATCAGTACCCATCAAAATATCGAAAACCTTATCAGCCTCCTGAGCATCTTCAATCCTCACCTGTTTAAGAACCCTTTTTTCCGGATCCATCGTCGTCTCCCATAACTCCTCCGGGTTCATTTCTCCCAAACCTTTATAGCGTTGAATGGAGATTTTAACAGCTTTTTTCGGCTTTTCTTCCTCTTCTTGTTTTTCGGTGTTTTCTTCCCCTGCTTCCGCCTCCTCTATTTCAGAAGTGAAATCTTTATCTTTATCTTTCCCCAAAATTTGATTACGTTCTTTGTCGCTGTAAGCATAGGTAATTTCTTTGCCGCGCTTTATTTTATAAAGCGGTGGTTGGGCAATATAGATAAATCCGCCTTCAATAAGCTGTCTAAAATGACGGTAAAAAAGGGTGAGTAAAAGCGTCCTGATGTGAGCGCCATCAACATCGGCATCGGTTGCAATAATGATTTTGTGGTAGCGTAAGCGTTCAATATCAAATGTGTCCCCAATTAAAGTACCAAGCGCCAAGACAAGTGCCTTAATTTCGGTCGAAGCAAGCATCTTATCAAGCCGTGCCCGTTCGACATTCAAGATTTTCCCCCGAAGCGGAAGGATAGCTTGAGTCCGCCTGTCGCGTCCTTGTTTTGATGAGCCGCCGGCAGAATCCCCTTCAACAATAAAAAGTTCGGACTCTGAAGCATCTTTACTCTGACAATCGGCAAGTTTTCCGGGGAGGGTCAACCCTTCAAGCGCGCCCTTCCTCAAAACGCTATCCTTCGCCGCTTTCGCCGCTTTCCTGGCCCGAAGGGCCAGGAAAGCTTTACCGATAATTGCCCGAGCGTCATCCGGATTTTCTTCAAGAAACGTGTTGAATGCTTCGCCGAAGACAGATTCAACGGCGCTTCGCGCTTCAACGCTTCCCAGTTTCGCTTTTGTCTGTCCTTCAAACTGAATCTCACGGAGTTTTACCGAAATAACCGCCGTAAGACCTTCAAGCACGTCATCCCCGGTAAACGTGTCCTCGCTTTCCTTAACCAAATTGTTTTTCTTGGCGTATGAATTAAGGGTGCGAGTGAGTGCAGTTTTAAAACCGGTGACATGCGTTCCCCCCTCCGCTGTGTAGGTATTATTCGCATAGGGAACGACGCGAGCGGTTATATCGTCGACATACTGGAGCGCCACCTCGACGTTGACACCTTCGGCCTCTTTCTCGACATAGAAAACACTCTTGTGAACTGGTTTTTGAAATTCGTTATAAAAAAGAATGAGCGAGCGAAGTCCTCCCTCAAAATAAAACGTCATGGACGGCACTTCGAGATGAAGCTCTCTCAGATAAAAGACCCCTTCGGGATCAAATCGTTCATCAGATTCGCGCAGATCAAGGAGGCTAATCCGTAATCCCTTCACCAAGTACGCCTGCCCGCGCAAATGGGAGATAATTTTATTCCAATCATATTTGATTTCTTCGAAAATTTCTTCGTCAGCTTCAAATGTGGCGATTGTGCCGTGAAGCTTTGACGAACCTGTTTTTTTAACACTAGCTTTCTTTTTGCCGCGACTGTATTCCTGTACGTAGATTCCACCGTCGCGGTGAACTTCAACTTTCATCCATGAAGAAAGCGCATTAACAACGGATGCGCCGACGCCATGAAGACCGCCTGAAACTTTGTATCCCTGGCCGCCGAATTTGCCACCGGCGTGCAGTGTCGTCATGATCGTCTCAAGTGCTGAAACTTTCGTCTGTTTATGAACATCAACCGGAATACCGCGGCCGTTGTCGGCGATCCGAATGCGAGTACCGGGAAGAAGCGCCACTTCGATATCATCAGCAAAGCCACCCATCGCTTCATCGCGCGAGTTATCGAAGACCTCCCAAATAAGATGGTGCAGTCCATCAAGACCAGTCGTTCCGATGTACATACCCGGGCGTTTTCTGACCGGTTCGAGGCCTTCAAGTACCGTGATGTCTGCGGCGCTATAGGAGTTCTTTTTTTCTTCTTTTTTGTCCTTATTTGAAGCCATTTTTTAACACAAAAATAATAAGGATGGAAATCCTTATAACAACTTTATTTTACCAAAAAACGGCCTAAAATAAAAGCCCTTTGCTATACACAACTAGCGTACTTGCCAGCCATTTTTATGGTTCAAATTTTCCGTAATGAGAGCCATAATTTCATTCACTTCAGCGTCAGAAAGTGTTTTATCGTGAGATTGAAAAACGAGGCGAAATGCATAAGAAATTTTTCTTTCTTTTTTGAACTGATCGAAAAGCATGGTGTGAACAAGAAGTTTCCCTGCCTGTTTTTCAATCGCCGTAAGAACATCCCCCGAGGAAATAGTTTCCGGAACAAATACCGCTATGTCGCGTAATAGATATGGATATGGTGAAAGCGAAGTATATTTTTTTTGTATAGAAGGTTTTAAAGAATCATATGCACTAACTTCCGGTAAATTCTTGATTATCTCTTCAAGGTCGCACTCGGCAACAGAGACATCAATATCTCCTGGTTTAATTTCTTTTTTGCTGCCGAGATAATCCAGTAGTTTTTGGAATTCTTCCGCGAGTCTCTCTTTTGTCTCGAGAGTGGCTTTTTCTTTTGATTTCACTCTATTGATTCCAAAAGCAATTGAGATTAGGGGCTCTTCCGTATCCAAACTCTTAAAAATTTCTCCTATTTCAAAAATTTTAACCTCACCGGTATCATAGAGATCAAGTAATGGTGCATACCATGTATTTTTCTGAAGACTCTCTTTGAGGCCGTCCGTGAGATTTTTTCTTAAATATTTTTTATCAGAAGCAAGCGGATTCTCAATCTCGAGAGTTCCACTGTTTCGCATTGCATACGTATAGACTTCGGAAAATCCTCTCTCCTGAAAAAAGTGCTTGATTTTATTTATATAAAAGAAGTTTTTATCAATCTTGAGTAAGGTCTCCTTTTTTTGAGAAGCTGAAGTAATTTTTTCGAGGCCGTATATTCTCCCAATTTCTTCTATAAGATCGGCGCTTCCTTCAAGATCAAGCCTCTCAAAAGGAGCCGTAACCACAAATCGCCGTTCATCATCCTGAAGAATCCGGCGATAGCTGACAACCTCCTTAAAATCAGGGCTCTCCGAAAGTGCCTCTTCTAAGACTTTTCCACGGCTTTCTTTCCCTGAGGCATGAATGACATTCCCTTGCCCCAGATAGATGCCGACGTGGCTCACCCCGGGCTCAAAATTTTTACCCTTCATAAAATAAAGTGTTTTGGTGTGCACCGTACCATTGCCGCGCGAGAACACCAGATCTCCTGCCTTAAGGTCAGCTTCCTGTATTTCCTCTCCATAAAAAAGCTGGTCGATTGAAATCCGCGGAATTGAGATTCCGGCTTGGGCAAATAGGTACGCAGTAAAGCTTGAGCAATCGAAAGCTCTTGGCGCGTCGTAGGAAATGCTTGCGCCATAAGAATATGCGCTGCCCACTAATGATTTCCCGAGAGAAAGTACTTTTTCATAGGGCGCTATTACCTCGTAAGGCAGATGAAGCCTTTTTAAAATCTTCTCGACATCCTTCTTTGTAAGGCTCTCGCCAAGGAGCGAGTTGATTTCCTTAAGAGAAACCCCCGTTTTGTAAGGATTTCGTGGGCGCGGGTAATAATCAGTGTAGCCTTCAAGATTCCCTCCGGCAATTTCGAGTATAAGTTTTACAACGGCGGGAAGCACAAAACGGGGAAGCTCGGGAGCAATACCGTTTTCAAAACGAACCGACGCATCAGTACGCAATCGAAGAAATTTTGAGGTAAGACGAATACTTTTGGCGTCAAAATTGGCTGCCTCAAGAATAATGTTTTTGGTATTCTCGGTTATTTCCGCTTCTTTACCTCCTTTAATTCCACCCATACCAAGAATTTTTTGAACATCTTTATCCTCGGTAACAAGAATGGTTTCTTTCGGTAAATCATAGATTTTGTCATCAAGTGTTTCAAGAGTTTCCCCCGCGCCACTTTCCCGAACAGAAATTTTTACTGTGCCCTCCTTAGTACTTAATTTATCAAAATCAAAAACATGAAGCGGTTGCCCCAAATCGAACATCGCGTAGTTCGTTATGTCCACAATGTTATTGATCGATTTTTGGCCAAGTGCTTCAAGGCGTGCTTGTAGCCATTGAGGAGATGGACCGATTTTGACGTTTTTTATAAGAGCAGTACTAAACCGCGTAACTTTTTTCGTCTTTACGGAAACCAAAACGGATGTGGTTTTTGGCTTAAGCCCGTTTTCTTTTTCAAAGGGATCTTTAGAAAGCGGAATATCAAGAATCGCTGAAATTTCTTTTGCAATACCATAGTGTGACAGACAATCATGGGCTCTATTAGGAAGTACTTTAACATCGAGCACTTCGTCCTTTCCGGTTTTCTCAATCCCCTCAATTTCAAAGGCATGCATCGTGAGCGCTTCGGCAATTTTTTCGCCTGACGGCAGGGAGTCTTTAAAATATGTTTGGAGCCATTCCCGTGAAATTTTCATATTAGAATTGGTTCACCAGGCGAAGATCCCCCGTATAAAGAAGGCGGACATCGTCAATTCCGTATTTCATCATGGCAAGACGATCAATCCCCGCCCCAAAAGCAAATCCCTGCCATTCCCTCGGGTGAATACCAACAGCTTCAAGCACTTTGTGATGCACCATGCCTGCCCCCATAAATTCAATAAAACCCGTTCCTTTGCAGGTAGCACAACCCACACCATTGCAGCGAATGCAGGTCATATCAACCTCAACCGATGGTTCGGTAAAAGGAAAGTATGAGGGACGAAGCCGGGCTTTTAATTCTCTTCCAAAAAATTCCGAAAAGAATTTTTCAAGTATTCCCTTCATTGTGGCAAGTGAGATATCTTTGCCTATCATCAACCCTTCAAGCTGATAAAATTGCGCTTCATGAGTAGCATCTGTCGCTTCGTGTCGATAGACTTTTCCGGGCGCGATGATCGCAAAGGGCGGTGTATGCTTTTCCATATAACGGATCTGGACCGGCGAAGTATGGGTTCGGAGTAATTTCCTAGCATTTTGTGGTTTAAGCCAAAAGGTGTCCCACATATCGCGGGACGGATGCCACTGAGGGATGTTGAGCGCGTCGAAATTATAGTATTCGGTTTCAATTTCCGGCCCCTCGACAAAAGAAAAACCCATCTTTGAAAAGATAAGGTTTATTTCTTCAATCATCTGGCTGATCGGATGCAGATGTCCTTTTAATTTCGGCGCCGATTCCTTCATGCCTTTCATGGTGCTCATCAACTATAACAGCATATGTAGATGATGTAAAAATCACGGAGTTTTTTGCCTTGATTGAAAAAAAGCCAAGGAATGCATATACTGTCTCTGTTTCGTTTACGATTTAATTCACAATCCGTAATGATTGAAGTGGGAACAATAGTCGCCCATATACTTCTTTTTATCTCGCTGTACTTCGAGATTTTTTTGCTTCTGACTTTTCTTGAAGGAAAACATGAAATGAAAAAATCTCCGAGAGAATCTTCCTATGCTCCAAGCGTGACAGTCATTGTCCCTTGTTTTAATGAAACAAAAACGCTCACAAAGACCGTCAACTCTCTTCTTTCATTAGACTATCCTAAAGATAAGCTTTCTATTTTTATAGTGGATGACGGATCAACTGACGACACCTGGTCGGTAATGCAGAAGTTCAAAGAAAACCAGTCAATCTCACTCTTCCAAAAAGAGAACGGCGGTAAATTTACCGCCCTTAATCTTGGCATCTCTCAGGCAAAATCAGAGATAGTGGGATGTCTTGACGCTGACTCGTTTGTCGACCGAAAAGCTTTGCGACGAATAATCGAGAGATTTGAGAATCCTGAAATCTCCGCGGTCACTCCGGCTATTAAAGTAAGTTCTCCGAAAAATATCATTGAACGCATCCAATCCGCCGAATATGCTTTTAGTGCTTTTATTCGAAAAACCTTTTCGTATCTCGGCGCCATATACATTGCTCCCGGACCGTTTTCTTTTTTTAGAAGAGAGATTTTTGAAAAAATCGGACCGTACCGGCACGCCCACAATACTGAAGATCTTGAGATGGCACTTCGTCTCCAAACAAAACGTTTGAAAATAGATAACGCCCACGATGCGTATGTCTATACGATCGCTCCGAAAACGCCCCGAGCTCTTTATAAACAGCGTGTCCGTTGGATCCACGGTTTTCTTGAAAATGCCCGCGATTACCGTTTCCTTTTTTTTCGACCGGGGTATGGCAATTTGAGTATGTTTGTCCTTCCCACGGCGACTCTTTCAATATTCACCGCTCTGTACTTTACCGCCTACAGTATATGGAATGCGGCTGTATTTATAGGCAATAAAATTATTGAGTTTTCGGCTGTCGGTCTGAACCTTGCCATACAGCCCATCCAATTCGATTGGTTTTTCTTCAAGACCGAATCCATTTTCATTTTAAGTTCAATTCTAATTGTCCTGACAATAATTCTCATCGTAACGGGTAAATATATTCTCGACCGACGTGTTGGTTTTTCCCGGGACATACTCTATTTTGTTCTTTTTTACAGTTTTCTTGCGCCCTTTTGGCTTGCCCGATCAGTCTATAATACCGCTCTTTCGAAAAAAACTTCGTGGCGATAATCAAGGCCTATGGGGAAATTTGACTGGAAAAAATACCTTATTGTTTTTTTAATCACCGCCCTTATATTCAGTACCGCAATTTACCTGAGTAACCTTGCAAGCGAAAAACGGCTTGATGAAATAAAATCGATTGAGGATAAAATTGCCATTGACATCCTCTCTTCGGAAACCCAGTTTAATCTTCTTGCGGAGAGTTCATGTGAAGATCTTAATAATCCGGGCTTATCCGCTGATCTCAATTCTCTCGCGGAAAAACTTTCCTTTGAAGAGGACAAGCTTGGAAGCGATAATCAGGAAGTGATCGGACTCAAGCGCTATTATTCGGTGCTTGAAATCAAAGACTATCTGTTGGTGAAAAAAATTAGCGAAAAATGCCACGTCAAACCGCTAACGGTCCTCTATTTCTATTCAAACGCAGGGGACTGCAGTGAATGCGAACGGATGGGTTATATTCTCACCTACTTAAGAGATGAGTATCCTGAGCTTCGGGTCTATTCCTTTGATTACAATCTCGACCTCTCAACACTCAAAACCCTGCTTTCCGTTTTCAAACTTGAGCGCAAGCTTCCCGCTGTTGTCGTAAACAGCACCCCATACTATGGCTTCAAAAGCATTGAGGAATTCGAAAAAATTATGCCTGAATTAAAAACACTTAAGAATCAAGCGGCCAGTTCTTCAACGACCACATCAACAAAAAGTAAATAGAAATGGGGGCGATTCAGACACTTTTTGGAGCCAGCAGAGGGGATCGAACCCACGACCTACGGTTTACAAAACCGTTGCTCTACCAACTGAGCTATGCTGGCAATTTCCCTAAACTCCTAGAGTCTAGCAGAAGACCGAGTTAGTTTGAAGAATCTTTATTTTCTTCTTTAAAGGACGGGATACTTTTTAAAAATTCGGAATTGGTACCACCGCCATTACCGTTTCCGTCTGGAGTATCTTTTCCTTTAACCATTGAGCCGATTTTCGTCTGCCCTATCACTCGAGCGATAAAAGAAAAACCCGCTTTAAGCTCCAAAAGAAAAAACTGCCCGAGAAGTCGGAGTGTCGGCCAGGTGACATAGCGGCGATACGACAGAAAAAGTTCTATTTTTTTCTGAAATGCTGTATCTATCTTATACCGGGAAGCAGAAAATGCTTTTATGCCGTGGTTTAATTCGAATATCTTGAAACCAAGAAGAAGGACGATCCCCCCAAGCGATGTGAAAAAAATAATTAGAACAGCCATAGAATCAAACTGAAAAACGAACGTATCGAGAAACTTCAATTCTCTCTCCAAACTTTTGAATCGCCTCCGCAATAAGCTCCCCGACAGTAATTTCCGGATTTTTGATATAGGGCTGTTCGAGAAGAACCCTTTCTTTAAAATATGCCATAAGCTTAGCGTCGAGAATCTTCTCCTTAAGATCTTTCGGTTTTCCTTTAACCTCTGCTTTGAATACTTCTTTTGCCGTCTCTTTTGATTTTAGGTCGATGTCGCTCATGCTTAAATACTCCGGGTTAGTCGCCGCAACATGCATCGCAATCGCATAGGCAAGTTTCTTGAATTCCTCATTCTTCGAAACAAAATCAGTCTCTGAAGAAAGAACAACAAGAGACCCGATAGTGCCGGTCGCATGAATGTACGCGGCTACCGCTCCCCCTTTGAGCGCTCTGTCACTTTTCTTTTCCGCCGTCTCCGAACTTTTCTTTCGCAAGATGAAAAGTGCTTTTTCCATATCACCACTTGCCTCCTCGAGTGCTTTTTTACACTGCATGACGGAGACGCCGGTCTCGTCGCGAAGCTTCTTCACTTGTTCTGTAGTAATCATCAAAAAAGAACATCAAAAAACAGGGTGGATAAATTATTCGGAAGCTTTTATATCCGGCTCTTTTTTATATGCAGAGACAATTTTATGGACAAAAAATTCAATGCTCGCTCGCGATGAGTCATTCCCCGGAATAGCATAGTCGATTTCCGCGAGGTCACAGTCTGAGTTCACAAGAGCAATAACGGGAATGCCCAATACTTTAGCTTCGGCAACAACAATGTGTTCCCGCTTTGAATCAATGACGAAAATTGCCGCGGGAAGAGCTTTCATCGAGACGATACCGCCAAAATTCCGCTCAAGAGTCTCGATTTCTCGGTCGATGAGCAAACGCTCTTTTTTGGTATATTTGGAAAGTTCGCCGCGTTCACGCTCGCCGCTCAGTTTTTCAAGTTTTTCAATACGCTTCTTGATCTGTGGGAAATTAGTAAGCGTCCCGCCGATAAAACGGCCTGCAACATAGGGCATGTGAATAGCTTCCGCGCCTTTTTCAACCGCTTCTTTGGCTTCATTTTTTCCAGAAACAAAAAGAATCTGTTTCCCTTCCTGCGCCAATTTTTGGATAAAGGTTTCCGCCCGCTCGAGTGCTTGCCCCGTCTTCTCGAGATCAAAAATTTCTACCCGAGCTTTTGAACCAAAGATGAAAGGAGAGGCCGAGGGATGCCTGCGGGATTTACTATAAGCAAAATGAGCGCCGACCCTGAAAAGGCCTTCTATTGTGGAGTTTGGGGCTGTTTTTTCTTGGTGCATGAGGCTAGAGTCTAGCAAAAAAATAATACCCGCGCAAATTATGTATGTATGACTTACCTTTCCCCCCGTTTATCCTTTTTCCCCCCTTCCGTTTCAACAAATGCATCAACAATTGGATCAAGACCGCCCGCCATGATTTTCTCTATATTATGCCACGATATCTTGAGTCGATGGTCGGTAATGCGATCCTGTGGAAAATTATAGGTGCGGATTTTTTCAGATCGATCCGCCGTGCCAATTTGCTCCTTACGGTCAAAAGCCGATTTCTTCGCCTCCTCCTCATCTTTCAGGGCCTGAAGTTTTGCTGAGAGAATAATGAAGGCTTTTTCGCGATTTTTTTGCTGACTGCGCTCTGAAGTCGAGCGAACATCAATTCCCGTCGGCTTATGGACAAGTCGAACCGCCGTTTCAACCTTATTGACGTTTTGTCCTCCGGCGCCGCCTGAGCGCGAAAATTCGATTTCTATGTCAACCGGATTTATTTCAATCTTCGCTTTTTTGGGAATGGGCAACATCGCGACCGATGCGGTTGAGGTGTGGATTCGTCCGGATTTTTCGGTTAAAGGAATTCGTTGGACCCGGTGCACTCCCGTCTCATATTTTAAAAGCTTATGGGCGTCTTTGCCCTTAATTTCAATTGAAACTTCCTTATAGCCACGGACGGCACTTTTCGATTCCTCAAGAATTCGGGCACTCCAGCCCTTTTTTGCGGCATACTTCTGATACATCTCGGAAAGTTCAAGAGCAAAGAGCGATGCCTCATCCCCCCCTGCGCCCGAGCGGACCTCAAGAATAATTTCAGACGCGAATTCTTCTTCCTCTTCGCCACCCCTTACAATCTCTTCCATTTGCCGCTCGAGCGCGCCTTTCTCTCCTTTGATTCTTGAAAGTTCTTCGCCACCTAAGTCTTTCAGTCCCGGATCACGCTCAAGCATGTTTAAAACCTGCTTCTCCTCTTCAAGAAGTTTCTCATAGTTCTGAAAGAGGTACTGTGTGCGATGGTCTTTTTTGTATATCTCAAGATCCGTCATTTTTTCAAAAAGAAAAACCCTGCCCTCAAAGAGAAGCTGGTTTTCCGTGTAGTTAATTTTTGGCCGATTTCTTCGGAGATTTTGCCGTTTTCTTCGTCACGGTAGTTTTTTTCGTCAAAGCACTCGTCCGGCGAGCATTAAAACGCTCGACACGACCGGCAGTATCAATAATTTTTTCCGTTCCCGTATAAAACGGGTGGCACTGGCTGCAGATTTCAACATGGAGTTTCTGAGCGGTCGATCCGACGACAAAAGACGCCCCGCAGGCGCAGGTCGCTTTAGCATCTGCAAAATATGCCGGATGGATATCGGTTTTCACAGATTGATTATAGCACGAATATTTGATTGTGCAACCGAGAGGGGCTCGACCGCGAGACCCTTTAAAATATCGATCTGCTGCTGGTATTTGTCCGCCAAATCCATAACTTCGTTGCCGTAAAAAGCGTAGGAAGATTTTGTGGCATTTTTCCAACCGGCAAGGTAACGCAAGGCGGCGAGGCGCTCGGCTGCCGCTGTTCCCCGAGCGCCGCCGTTATCCTTAAGAAGAACCGCTGCCGCAAAAAAGGCATCCCGCGGATTCCACGGATTCGGCGGATTACTTCCGGTAACCTCCGCTATCTTGTCTTTGTAAATAATCCAGGTCGAAGGAATAAACTGGGCCGGCCCCATCGCGCCGCCATACCCATACCATGCCTTTTTTGAAACGGGCATCTGATCGGGATCAAGACCGAGTTCTGAGGTAATTTGTCGAAATATTCCCCTATCCCGATCGGTCTTTGAAGGAGGCACCTGGCAACACATGTCGATTTTCCAGTTTCCGGTTCCGACATTCTCTCCCAGGTTTGATTCTTCGGCAATTATTCCGAGTATAAATGCGGGACGAAGACCCGTTTTCATTCCCGCTTCATTTGCATATTGATATGCTTTTTCAAAGGGGATCGCTCCCGTACCGGTCAGGGAAAACAGCGCTGTCCGAATAGTCGTTGCATCTTTTTGTTTTTGGGAGAGAATCTGCTGATAAATTTTCTCCTCCCCTTTGGTAATTTTGAGAAGATTGTTTCTCTCCGCCTGTTGCTTTTCTATGGTCTTTTTCTGAAGATCCTGAATACCCCTCAAATTAAGCTGCTCTTGACGTCTGTCCTCAAGATCCTGCTTTTGCTGCTCCGTCTCCATTCTCGTGTCGCCAATGTCGGAAAAAGACTGATAGAGTTCTTTTTTAACCTGATCAAAAGAATCAAGATCACCGAAAAAAGTCGAGAGGTCGGAACTGCCGAGAACGAATTCTGCGAGTGAATATGAATCGATTTCTTGAGTTTTACGGATAAGTTGAGCGAGGGATTCTTTTTCTTTTTCCAGTTTATCGTTTAATTGACCGATGGTGTCCTGTTTACCGCTGATATCGCTCGAGAGCTGCTCTATCGTTATGTCGCGGGCCTTGATCGCAAGTTTTGCTTCATTGATCTTTCCATTCAAGACGTCGATATCGCGTTGTAAAGACGCGGACTCTTGCTCTTTCTGGTCAACCATTTTCTGCTGGGCATCTATCTGGGACTGCAGGTCATTCAACTGCTGTTCAAGCTCGACCCGGCGAGCGGGAGAAATGAGTTCGGAGGAACTTTGCGAAAAGCTCTTCGGGATAGCAATTAAAAAGACGAGCACCCCGACACCTAAAATTACAAAAGGTTTTCTATAAAGATCACTCATAACAAAAGACGGAAGGTTTCCCTTCCGTCACGGTTACTTCTTTTCGGAAGATTTCTTTTCGGGAGTTGAAAATTTCTTCTCGGGAACTGCCGCGACAGTTTCTGTTCCTTCTCCCCCCTCCCCTTCTTTCTTTCCTTTCTTTTCAACCTCGATTGAAGTGAGATCGATCGGTGCAACTTCCTCTTCTTTTTCTTCTCTTGGTTCAGCGATTGCGGCAACCACTTCTTCTTTCCCTTCAAGTGACGTTACTCCGCTCGGAAAAACAACATCTTTAATATGAATCTGGCTTTCGAAATTTTCAAGGCTTTCAAGATTAACGGTGATTGAGTGCGGTAGATCCTTCGGCATTGCTTCAATTTCTATTTCGTAAAGAACTTTGACGAGAACGCCGCCGAGATTTTTGATCGCGGGCGCGATACCCTCAAAATGAATCGGCACTTTAATCTTCACTTTCTTTCCTTTTTCAAGCACATAGAAATCGGCGTGCCGCGGTTCACCCTTAATCGGATCGAAGTCTATGTCATGGATAAGTGTTTCAAGCTCCTTACCGTCCCCCTTGAGAACAACGGTCGCCGCTTCTCCCGCGTCGCGAAGGATCTTTTTAAAGGCCGCCTTTGAAACACTAATCGCGGTCGAGGTCTCTTTATGCCCATAATAAACGGCCGGCATGACATCACTCGGAAGGATTTTGCTCGCCTTCCCGATGACTTTTCTTTTTTCTATATTGAGCGCTAACATCCCTTCAGTATACAAATTTAAGCCTGAAAATCAAATTTATAGCTTGATAAATAAGAAAAGTCTGGGGTTGTTATGCATCCCCAGACTTTCACAATAAATGCTCCCTGCGATACCGTTGATCGGCAAGTTCCTTTGCAAGTTCAGGATCTTCCGGTTCAAACCCAAAAGCACCATTAAACCCATAAGCAAGCCAACATTCGGAAATGCTCATTTCAAATCCGGGAACTTTTTTATCCTGGGGCTCGGTTGGTTCCAGTGGGATACGGTGTTCAGTTTCCTGGTGACCGCAGTGTTTGCATCTAATGCCGTCCGCCATGCAAGCCTCCATCAATCAAGAAAACAATCAACAAAAATCTTTCTTTTGTAAGATTAATGAAGAAAGAAAGAATCGCAACTCTTTAATTTTCTTTCACCGCGTTCGGGGCTTTTCTTCCTTCAAGCACTTCAATAATATTCGCTGCCGCCAATTCCGCCATCTTGTCCCTCGTCTTTACGGTTGCGGAAGCAATGTGCGGCGTAATAATTACATTTTCAAGCTCAGCAAGACCAGGCGCTAAATTCGGCTCATTCTCAAAAACGTCAATCGCCGCTCCAGCGATGACATTATTTTTAAGAGCATCGACAAGCGCCGCTTCGTCGATAACCGGGCCGCGTGAGGTATTAATGAGATACGCTGTTTTTTTCATCATCCTGAGACGATCAGCGTTCATAAGGTGGTGCGTCGACGGTAAGAGCGGCACGTGGATCGAAATGAAATCGGCGTCTTTCAAAACTTCCTCGGCCGTCGCCTTGAATGTTGCGCCGAGTTTTTTCTCCATAGTCTCATTCTGCCTGACATCGTAATAAATAATTTTCATGCCGAAACCAAAAGCCGCTTTGCTGGCAACGCTCTCCCCGATCCGGCCGGCGCCTAAAATACCGAGTGTCTTCCCTTGAAGATCCGTACCAAGAAACAGTAAGGGATCCCAGCCGATATATTTCCCCGCGCGAAGAAATCTATCTCCCTCGACTATTCGGCAGGCAAGCGAAATAAGAAGCGCAAATGTGTGTTCGGCAACGGTATTGGTGAGCACGCCAGGAGTGCTTGAAACGATAACTCCGCGCGCTTTCGCTTCTTTGAGATCGACATTGTTCACCCCAACGGCAAGGTTGGCAAAAATTTTTGCCGAGGATGCCGCGTCAAACGCATCTTTATCTATAGAATCGGTCAAAAGGGAGAGTACTGCGTCATACGGTTTTTCTTTAAGCGCCGTTACTAGTTCGCCTTTGGTAAGTGGCGCTCCTTTAGTGCTCACGTTAACTTCGTAACCTTTTTCTTTGAGCATAAGTATCCCGGCCTCTGGAATCTTCCTCGTAACGTAAATTTTGTACACAGTGGTCAATTAATAGTTATTAAAAATCCTAAGTTTTTCGACGACGACTTTTTGAATAGCTTCAATTGCAGGCCGCATCAGTTTATAGGGAGCGACCTCGTCCGGATGTTCCGAAAGTGACGCTTTAACGGCATCGCGAAAGGCGACCCTGATTTCGGTATTGATGTGAACGATTGACACTCCTGCCGCTATTGCCGCTTTGAAATCTTGAGGTGTTGTACCGGAGCCGCCATGAAGGACAAGAGGAACTCCTGAGGAGATGCGAATCGCTTTAATGAGCTCAATATCAAGCCTCGGCTCTGGAGCGTTTTTAAGCATACCGTGAATGTTTCCGACTGCAGGCGCAAAAAGGTCAACGCCAGTTTCGGCAACATAACGTTTTGCTTCTTCCGGTTTCGTCATGTTTTCCGGTCCGACACCTTCCGGCAGTTTATCGAGAAGCTTTGAGGAAGTGCCGATGTAACCAAGTTCCCCTTCAACAACGATTTCAGGATCAACACTCCGTGCATACAAAACACATTTTTTTGTCTGTTCAATATTCTGCTCGATCGGAAGCTTCGCGCCATCGTAAATCGCCGCATTAAAGCGGGCGTCAATTGCTTCTTTAAATCGTTCAAATGAATAGCTGTGGTCGGCATTAAGGAAAATCGGGTAACCGAATTCATCCTGAAGACTCTGAACGACAGCCTTTGCCTGCCGAATGCCGAAAAAAGCTCTTTCCCCTTCGGACAATCCGATAATTACTGGAACATCAAGAAGTCGCGCTGCCCCCCAAATACCCCAAAGTGCCTCCATGTTTGAGATATTAAAATGACCGATCGCCACTTTTTTTTCTTCAGCTTCCTGAACACACTCGCGCAAGGTCTTCATGAAAAAAGTATACCACGGGGGAAATTGATCATGGTATAATTTTTTCATGACCGAGTTTGATTTCGTTGGGGTCGGCGACATTGTGACGGACGCCTTCATCCGCATTAAAGACGCACACCTGACGTGTACCATTGATCGTGAAAAATGCGAACTCTGCCTGCGGTTTGGCGATAAGGTCCCCTACGAATCAGTTGAGGTTATCTCCGCTGTCGGCAATTCTCCGAATGCTTCGGTTTCTGCAGTAAGACTCGGACTCAAAACTGCGCTCGTTAGCGACCTCGGAGACGATATTATCGCCCAGGATTCGGTTCGAACACTGAAAACAAACAATGTAGACACGACGTTCGTCAAAATCCACAAGGGCAAGCGAAGCAACTACCACTACGTACTGTGGTACGAAGTCGACCGCACCATTTTAGTCAAACACCAAGAATATCCTTACCAATTTCCGGATATCGGAACTCCTCAGTGGCTGTATCTAAGTTCTTTGTCCGAACACTCCGTTGATTACCATGAAGAAATCGCCCGCTACATCACGAAAAATCCGGGGGTTAAGCTCGCGTTTCAACCGGGTACGTTTCAAATAAAGCTCGGGGCACAAAAACTGAGAGACATCTATCAAAGAACCGAAATATTTTTCTCTAACATTGAAGAGTCGCAGAAAATTTTAAACACGGACAAAAAAAATATCGGAGAGCTTTTGAAGGGTATTCATTCCCTCGGTCCGAAAATTGTTTCTATTACCGACGGTCCCAAGGGAGCATACGCTTTTGATGGGCAAAATATGTGGTTCATGCCGCCTTTTGACCCACTGAAAGAGGCGTATGAGCGAACGGGTGCGGGGGATGCATTTGCTTCGGCGGTGACGGTCGCGCTTGCGCTTGGTAAATCTCTTGAAGAGGCGCTTCTGTGGGGACCGATCAACTCAGGCTCTGTCGTCCAGTATGTTGGGGCGCAAAAAGGACTGCTCTCGCGCGAAAAACTTGAAGAATATTTGAAAAACGCCCCCAAAGACTACCGGCCAAAGAAACTCTTTTAATTTTTTCTCGCAATAACCTTTTTGACGGCCTCTATAATGTGCGAGATGCCCATGCCGTAGTGTTCAATCAACTCTTCCGGTTTTCCCGACTGTCCGAAGAGATCAGAAACTCCGACAAATTCAATCGGCACGGGAAAATTCTTTGAGAGACACTCGGCGATTGCCGAACCGAAACCCCCCGCCTGCTGATG
This sequence comes from Minisyncoccia bacterium, assembly GCA_041485465.1. Classification (GTDB taxonomy): domain Bacteria; phylum Patescibacteriota; class Minisyncoccia; order Phycocordibacterales; family JAKFXT01; genus JBGPJO01. The sequence continues at coordinate 67,132 of JBGPJO010000001.1, forward strand.
TTCTTCGACAGTAACCGCGGCTTTACATTCACGTGCCGCGGCAGTGACCGCCTCGGAATCAAGCGGTTTAATGGTTGCGACATTTAAAATTTTGACCGAGACACCTTCTTCTTTGAGTTTCTTCGCCGCCTGAAGCGCATTATAGAGAAGTGCGCCGGTTGCAAAAATTGCCACCTGCGGATTCTCGCCCAGCCAAAAAATCTGAGCTTTTCCGATTTTAAAGGGCGTTGCCTCCGTCGTCATAATCGGCGTTTTGTCTCTGGCAAGACGGATATACACCGGCCCTTTTATTTTCGCCGCGGCAAGGGTCGCCTTCCTCGCTTCAATAGAGTCGCACGGAGAAAGAACGCTCATGCGTGGGAGAACTCTCATTAAAGCGATATCCTCAATCGCCTGATGCGTCCCGCCGTCGGGACCAACCGAAACGCCCGCGTGCGAGCCGGCGATAACTACCTTTCGATCGTTGTAGCAAATAGTTGTTCTGATCTGTTCCCAATTTCTCCCCGGGGAAAACATTGCGTATGAGGTAACAAAAGGAATTTTGCCCATCGCCGCCATACCGGAGGCAACGGTTACTAAGTTTTGTTCGGCAACACCTATTTCAACGAATCGGTTCGGAAATTTATTTTTAAAAAGGTGCATTTGGGTTGATTCAGTCAAATCAGCGCAGAGCCCCACAACTCTCTCGTCCCCTTCTCCTGCGGCAAGTAATCCTTCACCGAATCCTTTTCGTATCGGAAGCTGTTCAACATCTTTCGAAAAAAGTTTTGGATTGAGTTGTAGCTTTTCGTTTATCATACAAATCGTTAGTGAAAAGTAGGGAGAAAAGCAAAACCGCTCACTATGTTAAACAGAACGTATAAGGAAAAAAGGTAAACAAATATTTTAAAAATCTGAAATGTACGGCTAGTTCTTGCGGCGGAAAAATTCTTAACTATGCGCATAATATAGATTGGTGAAAGTAGTGATGGCACAGTCGTTGGCCAGAGGAGAAGTCCCGTGAGCGCTATCCAGCCGAGGGCCACACCCTCATCAGATGAATTGCCTGGAAATAGATGCCCTAGAAGAATTCTAAGCAGAAGCGCCGCTACAATAATGACTGACGCGAGATTTAAGTAGAACACCAACTTCTCTACCTTACTTGAAAAATTCTTTGATTTATTCATGCTCGCTTTTTATTTGTCCGCCAAGAGTGCGCAGTTCCGCAAGTGCCATCTCCCCTTCTTCTTTATTCGGCGGTTTTCCATGCCATTCGAACTTGCGTTCGAATTCTTTTACCCCCTTCCCTGGAATAGTATGCGCGATAATTATCGACGGCTTGTTAAAAATTGCCTTCGCCTCATCAAGTGCGTTCACTATTTCTTCGAAATCGTGTCCATTTATCTCCTGAACATGCCATCCCCACGCCTCCCATTTTTCTTTCAGTGGCTCAAGCGGCATGATGTCTTCGGTAAAACCGTCTATCTGAATATTGTTGCGGTCAATAACAGCAACTAGGTTGTGAAGCTTTTCTTTGCCCGCAAGCATTCCTCCTTCCCAAGTATTGCCGGCGTCCATCTCGCCATCGGACAAAAGACAATAGAAAAATCTTCCGCTTGATTGCCCGCGGTCAATTCTGTCGGCAAGCGCCATGCCGACCGCCTGAGAAAGTCCGGAACCAAGAGGCCCTGAACTTGTCTCCATTCCCGGAAGCCATTCTCGATGCGGGTGTCCTTGAAGACGCGAGCCGAATTTCCGAAGTGTCCGAAGTTCTGAAATCGTAAAATACCCAGCGTGAGCCATCGAAGCATAAAGCACCGGACAAATATGGCCGTTTGAAAGCACCAGCCGATCACGCTCCTCCCACAAGGGGTCTTTGGGGTTGTGCTTTAAAACATGAAAATAAAGCGCGGTAAAAATATCAGCCATGCCTAGAGGTCCCGCCGTGTGACCGGAACCAGCAGTAATGAGCATGTCAATTATCGACGTGCGAATTTTATTCGCCGTCATTTCAAGATCCCAAATTTTTGTGTCATCAAGCTTCTCCATCAAGAAAGATTCCTCAGTCCTTCAATTGCTGCTTTCATATTACCATTTTCAAAAATATACGAACCGGAAACGAGACGATTTGCTCCCGCCCTGACAAGCTGTACCGCCCTCTCTTCATTCACCCCGCCGTCAACGCTTATCATAAGCTTCGGATAGTTGCGCCTCAATTCTCGTATCCTTCCGAGGGAGCGCTCGTCGAACGGCTCCCCCTGAAAACCGATCTTAGCAATACCCATCACCTGGACGAAATCAACAAGCGGGATGTGCTTCTCCCAGATTTCAAGAGGAGTGTCATTGTTTGCGGCAAGACCGATTTCCGGAGCGAGAGGGTCTTTATTCGGACGTCCATATTCCGCCCTTATTTCTTCTATAAGTTTCGGAAGCTCATTCGTGCTCTCGACGTGAAGAATTATTCTCTTTACTCCAATCTTAATCCAATCGAAGAGATCGGCATCCGAGGAGGAGGTCATGAGGTCGGCTTCGTAATCAATTTTTTCCCATTCGGGAAGTCCTTTATTTTCCGAAAGTAAGGCGGCAAAATCGGGATCATTATATGAAAAAAACGGCCAGGTCTTCTGTGGAACAAACTTGCCGTCCATAAGATCTATTTGAACGGAAGAAACGTAGGACGAAACGCCCGCCACTTTTTCTTCAAGATCGCGGAAGTTTCGAGGCATAATCGCGGGAATTATCTCTATCATTGATAAAGTATACCCCACGGGGGGAAGACGTGAGACTTACTGAGGCAAAATGCCCTGACTTCCACCTACAAGCAATTGATTTGATGCCGGTTCTTCACAAGGAGCTCCCGAAGAAGCTGCCCCCGAAAAAATATAAGACAGCGAGAGTGACAATAACAATGGCGACAGAAGTTGCTACAGGGAGTGTTACGTAGCCTCGATAAAAATGGTGCTTCATGTTGTTCCCTAAAAGCATACCACCCCATCCCTAAGACTCAAATAGAAATGTGGATAAAACCTTTACAATTTTAAGGAAAAATCACGTATAATTCAAAGGTAAAGAGACTCATGGCAATATTTCGAAAGAACTTTTTTCCTTTTGCCGCCCTTCTTCTTATAATTGGGTTTTTGGTGTATCTTGGAGCGTATTCCGATTTAAATCCTCATAAGTATGTCGAGGCTGGATTTTCGAATAACCTCTCCGGCTATGCTTGGAGCGACAATATTGGCTGGATTAGTTTTAATTGCACTGATACAAACTCTTGTGGGACAGCGGATTATGGAGTAAATGTAGACCAGGCCACCGGTCTTCTTTCCGGTTACGCCTGGAGCGATAACGTCGGCTGGGTTACTTTCAATCAAAGTGATCTTGCGGGCTGTCCCGCCTCTCCCTGCAAAGCCCAACTTTCAAATGGAAATCTCTCTGGCTGGGCAAAAGTGATTGCCGCGGATGCAACGTCATCAATTCCTGTCCAAGCAACGACAACGGTTTTTTCTGTAGCCGGAACACAAACGTATGTCGTGCCCGTAGGTGTTTCTACTATCACGGTTAAATCGTGGGGTGCGGGAGGCGGTGGAGGAAAAAATTCCGGAGGCAGTAACGGGGGAAACGGTGGTGGAGGCGGATATACACAGGCTGACATTTCTGTCTCAGCCGGAGAATCTCTTACTGTTATTGTCGGAGGGGGTGGAGGAATACCGGGAAGTACGGCGGGTGGCGGGGGTGGTGGTTCGTCGGCGGTAAAGCGTGTTTCTAATTTTCTTATTCAAACGGGTGGCGGGGGTGGAGGAGGAGGGACTTGCGGCTGTGAAAATGGAGGTGCGGGTGGAGCGGGCGGGGGAACAACCGGAGCGGGAGGAGTGAGTGCTTCAGGAAATGCCGGAGCGGGAGGAACACAGTTTGCGGGAGGTGTGGGAGGTACTGGTCATTCCGGCCAAACAGACGGGGCGGCTGGGTTACTGAACGCAGGTGGGGGCGGTGGTAATGGATCAGGAAGCGGCACAGGAGGTGGAGGCGTGGCAGGAACACTAAACGGAGGGGCCGGAGGGAATGGAAGTTTTGATGCTGGCGGAGGTGGTGGAGGGGGAGGTTATTACGGTGGAGGCGGAGGGGAAGACGGATTCTTGGGCGCAGGTGGAGGCGGAGGCGGATCAGGATTTGTCACAGGAGTGAACACTTCCCTTATCGTAGGTAGTGGAAAGACCCCAGCAAACAATGCCGATCCTGATTATGGCGGAACCGCCGGAGTAGGCGGCAACGGAGGTGGACCCGTGACAGCGGGAAACACGGGAAGAGTAGTAATAATCGTGAATGCTTCATCTCCGGGAAGCGGAGGCGCAGCCGGCGGATGGAATGGCTGGATAAGTTTGAAAGGTTCAAATGAAAGTTCAAGTTATGGAGTTAGTCTTGCCGGCAACGCACTTCAGGGTTATGCCTGGGATGCATCCGATGTTACAGGGCAAGCCATCGGTATCGGCTGGATTAATTTCAACCCTATTTCGTCCGGTGGCGGAGGCCTCCCACCCGCGGGAACCCCTGTTGGCGGTGTCTTCCTCTCTTCTTCAACTTCACCCTCTGTCACTTTAAGCGCCCAAGACTCATTCGTTCCCCAAGGAGGATCAACGTTACTTTCTTGGACATCTCAAAACGTTACCTCCTGCTTGGCAAGTTTGGGAACAAGCGGATGGCCCGGAAGCAAAGCACTTTCAGGTTCTCAAGGCGTCGGCCCCATAAACGTCCAGACCCAGTACCAACTTGATTGTTCGGGGGTTTTCGGCTCAACAACAGCAAGCGTTACTGTTGGTATAATTCCACCGGATTTTTCTCTTAATAAATCGAATGATCTTACGATTTCATTTACCGGTGGTAATCTGACTTCAAACCAGACAACAATCACTGTCATTCCTCAAAATAGTTTTGCGGGAACAGTCGCCCTCTCGGCAGGCCCTGCAACCATAGGTGGAGTCCCGGTAAGCTATAATTTCTCAAATGGCTCCCTTACTTCTTCTCAATATGGAACCGGCGCAACCTTTCAAATCATCGCGAGCCAGGCGATTCCGAAAGGAACGTATGTCGTCACTGTCACCGGCACGAGTGGCGCTATATCCCACCAAATCAATATCAACTTAAATTCTTCAGGCGCAAATCCCATATTCCAGGAATTTTAATTACTTTCATGACTTCTTCATCTTTATCGAGCGCATTTAAAAAAATAAAACCGATTCTTGTCGGCCTTGTTATCGTCATCGGCATTTCTTACGCTCAAGCCGCATGGGTGGGGCCTACGGCAACACCTCCCGGAGGAAATACTGCCGCGCCGATCAATGTCGGCAGCCTCTTTCAGCAGAAAACCGGTGACTTGTGGGCTAAGAGCATGGGAACAGATAACGGTTACTGCATCGGAACAAGTTGTATTACGGCGTGGCCTTCAGGAGGAGGGCTAGGGCTTAAGAGCGTTCAAATTTTTACCTCTAATGGGACATGGACCAAGCCTGCCGGGATTACTAAAATTCAAATGATTGTTGTGGGCGGTGGAGGTGGTGGTGGCACTGTCGGCGCCGCCTCTACCGCTGAAGGCGGTGGAGGCGGGGGTGGGGGTGGCACATGCATGAAATTGATAAATGTATCAGGAATTACCAGTGTGCCCGTCACAGTTGGCGGTGGAGGCGCTGCTGCTCCTGTTCCCGGAACTCAAGGAAATGGCACGGCTGGTGGAACAAGCAGTTTCGGAACATATTGTTCCGCAACGGGCGGTGGGGGTGGTATCGGTGGGGGTGGTAATTCTCCTGGCGGTCTTGGTGGCATCGCCTCCGGCGGCGATCTGAATATTGGCGGGAATGATAGCGACTATGGTATTTATGAAGGTGTTGCTGGACACGGCTACGGTGGTCATGGTGGCGCTTCGGTCTATGGTGGCGGTGGCTATGGCGGTATAGGTAACGGCACAAGTGTTGCTCAACCGGGTCGCCCTTATGGAGGTGGAGGAGGCGGAGGCAATGGTTCCGCCGGTGGGGCAAGAGGTGCAGCTGGCGTTGTCTTTGTCTGGGAGTATGGTAACTAGCTAACTTAAATAAAATTCGTTAGCTTAAAAAATTATTTAACTTAATTATTATGATGCAAAAACCTCTCAACACTATAAAAGTCCTCTTTCTCGGGCTTCTCCTCGCCCTTGGCATCTCATATGTTCAAGCCACATGGGTTGGTCCTACAGCAACGCCGCCGGGAAACAACACAACCGCACCAGTGAATATCGGCAGTCTCTTCCAGCAAAAGACGGGAGATTTCTGGGCAAAGAGTGTGGGCTCTGATAATGGATTTTGTATCGGTATTTCATGCATCACCGGCTGGCCGCAGAGCTGTCCTGCCGGGCAAGCAATTAGTGCGATTAGTACAACGGGAGCGGTCACCTGTGTGAGTGCGGGTGGAGGAGGTGGAGGAGGCCTTGCGACGAGCAGTCTTCCTATGGCAAAGGCGTGGGGGTATGTGAAAATAACCTCAGGGGTCCCGACACTCCAAAGTCCGTCATTTAATGTGGCAAGCATAGCGGATACTGCCGTCGGGAAGCTTACGGTAAATCTAATAACTCCCTTTTCTTCAGCAAATTATGTGGTAGTTGCTAATGCCTGGAGGGTAAACGGCGTATATATGAACCCCACGATCTTGAGTGCATCCTCATTTACGATTTATAGTTTTATAACCGGGAGCAATAATGCAAGCGTAGGCAATACACTTGTTGATCCTGATTTTTATTTTTTCGTAGTTTTTGGGCAATAATCAAAGATGAAGAATTATCTCAATACACTAAAAATTCTCACTCTTGGACTTCTCCTCGCCCTTGGCATCTCATATGTTCAAGCCGCATGGGTTGGTCCTACAGCAACGCCGCCGGGAAACAACACAACCGCACCAGTGAATATCGGCAGTCTCTTCCAGCAGAAGAGTGGTGACTTGTGGGCACGGTCAATGGGAACCGACAACGGATTTTGTATTGGAAAAAGTTGTGTGACCGGCTGGCCCCAGAGCTGTCCTTCCGGGCAAGCGATTAACGAAATTAGCACCAATGGAGCGGTTACATGTGTTGCAGCAAGCGGAGGGACGGGGGGATCGCTTGCCGGAAAATCCTGCCCTTCAGGTCAATACGTGAGTGGAGTGGACGCAGTCGGTAATCTTATCTGCGGAACTCCATTGGGCGGAGGAAGTACTAACGTTACATTGGTTAATGGCGCGCACACAGGAGTGGATTGTGTGGCAATCGGCGGCAGTGTCTCAACTATCGGCACTAATACATCTGTCTGTCGCGCTAGTGGGGCGTTATGTCCTTCAGGTTGGACAAAGTACCAAAACTGGTCCACCGGATCTTCGAACACGTGTAACGGGAATATTTGCACGACGAGCCCGGGCCCGCAGGGCACCTCTTGCACGGTATCTGGTTGGGCATGGGCAAACCAGACACCTTTAAGTTGTACCTATCATAGATATGCTGATAGCGGCTTAGGAGGTTGTGTCATTCTCAGTCAAAATCAAACATGCGTCGGACCTACCATAGAAGTCGGCTGTTACTAAAATTGTTCTTGGAAATTCAAAAAACGCGCCCGAGGGGGCGCGTTTTTGTTATAATCCCCTTCAATACTATGAATCCTATTCCCTATCCCCTAAGGATAAATCGCTACTTAGCGCTCAAGGGCGTCGTCACCCGTCGCGATGCTGATATTCTTATCGCCCAAGGAAAAATAAAAATTAACGGTCATACTGCAAAGCTCGGCGATATAATTAAAGAGAATGACAGAGTCACGGTTGAACAAAAACCGAATAAAAAGTATTCCTACGTCGCTTATTACAAGCCCCGGAACGTAATCACCCATTCCCCACAACCAGGCGAGAGAGATATTCAGGGAATGCTCAAGACGAAATCGCTTTTCCCTATTGGTAGGCTCGACAAAGATTCCGAAGGTCTCGTCATCTTGACTAACGACGGCAGAGTAACTGACAGGCTTCTCAACCCGAAATATGAACACGAGAAGGAATACGAGGTAGAAACAGACAGGCCACTTAAACCTAATTTTAAAGAACGCATGGAGGGCGGTGTCGTAATTGAAGGATACAAAACCAAACCGGCAATTGTGGGAACTCTTGGTCCAAAGAGGTTCAGAATCGTTCTTACCGAAGGTAAAAAACACCAGATCAGGAGAATGTCTGCGGCACTTGGCTATCAGGTGAAAAATCTAAAGAGACTGCGGATTATGAATATCAAGCTTCAAGAATTAAAACAAAACGAGTCACGGATTATTCAAAAAGAAGAACTTGAAGAGTTTCTTAGAAACCTCGGACTTTCTTAATTTCTGAGTCCGGCCCCCCTCCTGAAAAGATACAGTAAGAGTAAGAGAAAGATGACAATAAGGCTAAGAAGAATAAAGAAACTCATTAAAACACTGACGTCGGAAATGCCCAAAAAACCGAAACGGAAACCGTTTACCATATACAGTATCGGATTGAATTTCGAAACATTCTGCCAAAGCGGCGGCAAAAGCAAGATTGAATAGAAAACCCCGCCAAGATAGGTAAGCGGGGTCAGCACAAATGTCGGGACAATTGCGATTTGATCGAAATTCTTCGCATACAAAGCGTTTAAAAGCCCCACCATGGAAAAAAGTACTGCTGTCAGAATTCCAAAGGCAAGGATAATCGGAATGCTGTGAATTGAAAGGTGGGCAAAAAGAAGCGAAACAAAAAGAACCGCGGTACCGACAACAAGCCCCCGGATAAGGCCCGCCGTTACGTATCCGGCGATGACGACATAGTTCGGGGTCGGTGAAACAAGAATTTCCTCGATACTTTTGGTGAATTTCGCGAAATAAAAACCGGAAACAACCTGCTGAAAAGCGTTGGTAAGAACCGCCATCATCACGAGTCCCGGAACGATAAATTGCATATATGAAAATCCGCCAATACCCCTCACTTGAGAACCGACGAAGGTTCCAAAAATAAGGAAGTAGAGACTTGTTGTTATGGCCGAAGGTAAAATTGTCTGCGACCAAAGCCTGAAAAGCCGCGAGGTCTCTTTGCGAATGATGGTCATATATGAAATGAAAGCGCGTTTTGGTTCCATGTTATTTTTTTGTTATGCCAAGGAATAACTCCTCAAGACGATTTGATTTATTCCGCATGCTTTTTACCTCAATCCCTCTCTGATTTAAAGCGATAATCGCCTGGCTGAGGTTCTGCTCCTTGCTTAGGCTGACCTCAAGCGTATTTTGCTCGGTTTTGACGGGGTTAAAGCTCTTGAGCGCGACAAGATCTCCTTCCGACAGATTACGCTCAAGATCAAGAACAAATGTCTCCATATGAAGCTTTAAGAGGAGCTCTTTGAGCGTGCCCTTTTCCGCAATTACTCCATTATTGATAATCGCTATATTACGCGCGAGTTGTTCGGCTTCTTCAAGATAGTGGGTGGTAAGGACAATTGTTCGCCCCTCACTCGTAAGACCCCTCAAAAAATCCCACATGCCGCGGCGCAGTTCAATATCAACCCCCGCCGTCGGCTCATCAAGTATCAAAATCTTCGGTTCATGCACAAGTGCCCGGGCAATCATCAGACGGCGTTTCATGCCGCCGGAGAGTGTCCGTGATTGATCTTTTCTTTTATCATATAGACCGAGCGTTCGAAGATACTTTTCAACCGAAGAGGCAACCACCGTGCGCGAAAGTCCATAATAGCCCGCTTGATCAAAAACAATATCCTCAACCTTCTCAAAAATTCCAAAATTGAATTCCTGGGGAACAACACCTATATAGGATTTTGCTTTCTCGGGGTCACGATCTATATTTTTACCGAAAACCTCGACTTTTCCGTCCGTCTTATTTGTGAGCCCCGAGACAATACTTATAAGCGTCGTCTTTCCAGCGCCATTAGGCCCAAGAAGGGCAAAAAAATCTCCCCGAGGGATTTCAAGATCAACCCCCGAAAGAGCAACGGTGCCGTTACTGTAAACCTTTTTTAGATCCGTTATGGAGATTGCTCGTTCATTCATTGCTACTTTTTTCGTCTTTAAGAGAAAGCTCCCCGAGATAATCCCCTTTTTCAAGGGCAATACCATTATGCCTAAGAATTGCATAGGCGGTTGTCACGTGGAAAAAGAAATTTGGCAACGCCACTTCGGAAATATACTCAAGGCCAATGAGGTATTTCCCGGGTGCAAAATAAATTGGGATCTCTTTATCCTCGGTCCCTTCGATCTGTTCCGGCTTTATAGTTTTGAGGAATTCGATCGTCTTTTGAATCCGATCTCTCAGTTCCCCCGCGGTTTTTTCAATATCCTCCATCTTCGGAACTTCAACTCCCGCAAGTCTGCCCACCGTACCTTTCGCATTATCGCAAGCAACCTGCACCTGCTTTGTGAAATTAAACTGATTGGGATAGAGCCGATCATTTAAGAGATGTTCGATATCGAACTTCTTCTCCATCGCTTCTTTTTCGGCTTTTTCAAGAATATTCTTAATACTTGAAAGAGACCTGCTAAAGATCGGGATGGTCATGTTATACATTGATATTTTCATACTAAAGCACTATACGGATTTTTTGAAAAAATCCAAGAGTTCACCAAAGACATACTGTGATGGTGGGGACTTTAAGACTAGGGATTTCTATTCGGAAGAATCGGAGGTTTTTGGTTTTGGTTCACGTCGCGGAGGTCTTGTCTTGGGACGACTTCGGGGAATCTTTTTTACCGGTTTTATACCTAAATTACGCACCTTCCCCTCAAGACGAGTTCCCTGAAAAAGATAATTTCCTTTCAGCAATTTATCTTTCGAAATGGGGATCCTTCTCTTTTTCATATTTTTAATTTATTTTATAAAAACCAGAAACGTTTGAGAAAAACCCCAAAAAGGACGCTGAGAAACACGGCACCGAAGGTGCAAAGAAACGCGAGTCCAACCATAAAAGTCAAATTACCTTCACGGATTTCAACTTCTCGAAGTGATCGTCCAACAAGCACGAACCCTTCCTTATTTTGATTTTTATAGTGAGTCACCACCGTCGCAATTCGCACTGACGCTTCAGGCTGCCATGTTAGTTGATTCTCTCCATACTCTCGCGTGACTTCAAAAACGCCCGACGGAGGGATGGGGTATGATCCATGAAGTTTTCCGCTTCCCTGAATAGGCCCGCCTGCTCCATCATAGAAAACAACGAACGGCGCGAGACTCTCGCTGACATCGACAGTTTTTCCTAAAGTAAATGATTCGAGACTCTCTCCTGAAGAGAGAGCAATGGCATAATTTTCGGCGAGCTCAATCTGTGGATCGTTTGCTCCCGTTCTGAAATTCTGTTGAACCGTCACATATATAGTGAGGAAGACAGCGGTAATGACTATAGCAAACGGTAAAAAATCGATGAAAAGGACAGCGGCGAATTTTAATTTCATATGCCCTTTAAACATCACCCTGCCGCGGTAAGGTTACCGACTAACTTATTGTTGGTGTACCTTGTTCCAGATCGTGGCAACTACAAATCCGACGACATATCCTATTGCGCCCGTAATGACGATCAGCATGAGAGCCGTTACTGTGTCAAAAGACCCGACCGTGTATGCGGGCATGATGAAATGAAGCGAGAATGCGAAATTAATAAGCGGTTGCGCCCATCCGAAGGCGACAAAAATCGACCATAGAAGGTGCCATGCACCTAAAAAAACTCCGAGGACCATCCCGACCTTATTAGGATTTACCTGTGCCATATAAAAATGACTAAATTAGTAATGACTACAGTATACCGCAAAGGGATGATGAAGCGCGAATCGTTTATTTTTTACTGGCACGTTAATACTATCTGCTTTCCCCGAAGGCTTCATCAGGAGTGTCGGCATCGGCATCGGTTTTTGTCTTATGAATCGTCCCCTCAATATGATTCGGCGGAGCGTATACGGTATAAATCTTAAGGGGAACAGCTCCGGTATTTATAAAATTATGTTTGGTGCCGGGAGTGACAACAACGACATCTCCCTCGGACACTCTGCTCTCTTCGCCGTTCAAAACCGCTTTCCCCGTCCCCCGAAGAAAAAATAGTGTTTGCTCAACATGCTCGTGGGTTTCCTCCCCGACTTCTCCTCCTTTTTCAATTTCCATCACTACAAGCTGGCTCTTTTCCCCCGTGAAAAGCACCCTTCTAAAATAGCTGTTATTTTCTGTCTCTCTGACAATGTTAGTTTTGTATGACATCACCTTATGCTATCAGGTTTTTAAGGTCGGCAATAACTTCTTCCGCATGAATTTCGGGTTTTACTTTTTCATAGATCTTCACGATAGTACCCCTAGGATCAATCAAAAATGAAGTGCGGAGAGTCCCCATGTATTCGCGCCCCATGAATTTTTTCATTCCGAAAACCCCGTACTGCGTAACTACTTTCTTCTCCGGATCGGCAAGTAGCGTGAACGGCAGATTATATTTCTCGGCAAATTTCTTATGGCTTTTTTCCGAATCAATGCTCACCCCGAGAACTTCCGCCTTCATTTTTCCGAAAGCGGGAAGATTGTCACGAATCATGCATGCTTCTTTGGTACATCCGGTCGTATCGTCTTTCGGATAAAAGTAAAGCAATACCCATTTATTTTTATAATTGGAAAGAGAATGCTGTTTTCCCTCTTGATCAGAGAGAGTAAAATCGGGCGCTTTTGATCCGACGGTTAGCGTTTTCATAGCAAGTATTATAGCGATATCAGTGTCAACTTCAATGAAATGAAAGAGGTTTGACGGGTGTCATGACCGACTCCGGATCATCTCTCCAACGATCCGAAACATCCGCGTAGAGCTCAAGCTCGTTTTTATCGGGATCGAGAATATAGATGCTGTGAGTGACGCCATGATCCCCTGTTCCGACAATCGGAACGCCTTTTTCCTTGAGTTCCCGAAAAACCTCCCTGGCATCTTCTTTAGAATCGCCAATTTTGAAACCGATATGATAAAGACAGGGCTTTGGAAAACTTTTCTCGTCGGGAATGCCGCCAACCTCAATCAAGAGAAGCTCGTGATGAGTCCGCCCCGAAGAAAAAGCGGCAAGTCCTTCCCGCCGCACGATCTCACGAAATCCGAGAGTATCGCGATAAAAATCCGCAGAACGCTTCAGGTCAGATACATAGAGCACCACATGACCAAGTTCCTTAATTTGCATAGCAGAAGTTTATCGGGCAAAAGTAATTCGGGCAACTTCCTGCCCACAATCCGAATCTAAATTTTAATAATAAAAAACCGCATAGAACTGTGGTTTTTTATTACCCCGTATGATCGTCTTTATTGAGTGACCGTCGTTGATGAGGTTGAAGTCTCAAGATGAAAAGCTTTTAATCCCATGATGATCGTCTTTGCATCCTGTCGTGCCACCCTTAAATCCTGAGCGCCAGCCTTAAGCTTCATTCGGGCATTTTGGAGGGCTTGGTTATTTGCGGCAAGTTTCGCCGGATCGCCATTGTCCGGAGTAAGCGATGCGCTGTCGGAGACTGCGCCTTCCGCCTGTACCTTTGCGTCAGCGATTTTTGCGTTAAAGTCGGTAAGCGCTGCCTGAAGAGAACTGACGTCTTTCCCGGCATTTTGGGCCGCCGTAATGCGAGTTTGGAGTTTCGTGCCAAGAGCTGTCATAGAATCGGAAAGCGTGAGTATTCCATCTGCCATCGCGGCAATCCTTCCTTGTGGAAGAATGAGAAGGAAAATTCGGTATGAACCGGCTATCGATTTTATGTCAGTCTTAAGAGTATCAATGTCGGTGTCTGCATCAATTTTCGCTTTAAGCGACGTCAGGGTGCTTATCTGGGCATCAAGGGTCAAAGAGAGGCTTGTCTTTTGATCGGCAGAAAGTCTCTTTGCTGAATTGATTCTTGCCTTCAAATTTGTCAAGGATTCAATCCGGCGATTAATTTCCTGATCCGCCCGGCTTTTCCCCTTTTCTATTCTCGTTGCAATAGTTGCTTGAGCTTTAGCGCCAATCCCCGTGCCCCCGAGGGTAGTGCTTCCTGAGCCTTCAATGCCAAGATATTCGGCAGAAACGGGCGTTATTCCCAAAATAAAAACAATAGAGCTTACAATAACGGAGGCTATGGTTCTATGTAGTGTAGATTTTTTCATATTTGAGAATTACTCGGTTTGGGGAACCGGTGTATCCTTAAAACTTTGATCGACCTGTGAAGAACTATTGTCGACAGCTTGGAGCTGTGCATCAACTGATGTCATATCTTTATCAAGAGATGCGTTTGAATTGTCCCGAGAGGAAATCGCGCTTGATTCCTGGTTTGATCCGGGGTTTTGAGTGTTAGTCACGGTTGTTGAGGGAGAGGGTGAAGTATTTTTGATTTCATGCCCTTTAAAAAACCACAGGCTAAAGAGCCCCGCAACGATCACCACGGGTATGCCAAATTTTGCAAGTAGAGACATTGTGATGGATTACTATATTAATGAATAACAAGACGACCTTGATTATGTCGAGGATTATAGCATGAGAGTGCTATATGTCTATCCTCATTCATAAATAATGACGTAGGAACCTTAAAAAAATTACATGCAATAAGACAGTCTTATTTTGCTGCATTGTATACTCATAATAAGATCCCGCTGGTAACGACCTCCAGTTCCTTATACTATGTAGCATTACGCTTTTTCGACCAGAAAAGGCTTCGTAATCGATATGGAATCTAAACTTCAAGAAAAAGAAATAGTGCGTTTTTTTAAAGTGGCTCTTGTTCTCAAAGCTATCCACGGTGTCATTGAACTTATCGGCGGAATACTTATTTCCCTTATAAGCGGAGAAGCCGTGACGCTCCTCGTAACACGGCTTACCGAAGGAGAGCTTGCGGAAGACCCGAATGATTTTTTCACCACCTTTTTTGTCCGGAGCATCGAACACCTCGCGACAAGTGGGAAAGTATTTGCTGTCGCCTATCTCATTATTCACGGCCTGATAAATCTTACCCTCGCCCTAGGACTTTTGCGTGGAAAAAGGTGGGCATATCCTTCTGCCTTTGGATTGCTTATTCCCTTCGTCGTCTATCAAATATACCGGATTTCCCTCACCTATTCTCTCTGGCTTTTAGTCCTTACACTTTTTGATCTTGTGGTAATCGCCCTGATTTATCACGAATATAAAAAGTCAATTTCCTGAAAAGGCAGCGTTCTATCTAGCAAATAATCGCTCAGTCATAAAAATACCGAGACCGACAAAAACAATTACCATTGCGACAATAAGAGTGAGGGTATCGCCATAGTGCTGCCACATATATCCGCCTCCGGCGCCCGCAATGAGCGCGCCAAAACCGGAAGCGGCATTCAAATAGCCATAGCCGAGACCTTTATACTTTTCTCTAATTAATTCCGAGAGATGAAAACGCTGTACCCCGTCGGTGAAAGCGGAAAAAACACCCGCGCATAAGAACGCGACAATAAGAATGAGCGGCGTAGAAGATATATTTAAAACAAGGTAGGACAAGATAAGGAACGCGTAGCCAACCACGATGACACTACCGCTCCCCACACTATCAGCCACTCTTCCGGCGGGCCAGGAAAAAAGCGCGTACGAGACATTATAGATCATGTAAAAGAGGGGTATTGAAGCGATGGCGATACCGATATCTTGGGTTTTAAAAAGCAGGAGAGAAACGGGAAGTGTTCCGATTGAAAGAACAAAAATTGCCGCAATGTATGCCTTGAATCGAAGCGGTAACACTTCCGTCCCCGCGCCATTCCTTTTAGCGTCGATAATTCCCCGAATGTCTTTAACAAGAGAGAGGCTCAGTATCGCCGCGAGTCCCACGATAAACGCCACAACAAAAATAATATTGAATCCCTGCTGAAATCGGCTGAGGAGGAGATACGCGACAAGAGGACCGAGGATCGCTCCGATTGTATCCATCGCCCGATGATATCCGAACGACCTCCCCATCTCTTCTTTTGGAGCTGAGAGCGATATAAGAGCGTCCCGCGGAGAATCTCTTAGCCCCTTCCCCACCCGATCTAAAACTCTAAGGCCTATTACTCCACCGACACTTTGAACGAGAATGTAGAATGGGCGGGAAAAAACCGAGATAGTATAGCCTAAAATCGCAAAAATTTTGCGCCGTTGTATCTTGTCAGACCACCAGCCTGAATATATTTTAATGAGGTTCGAAATCGCTTCCGCGATACCTTCTACAATACCGAGTGACCCGGCTCCGGATTTTAAAACCGAAATAAAGAAGGCCGGAAACACTGACAAAACCATCTCCGAGGAAAAATCATTAAAAAGGCTTGTCAGCCCGAGGAAAAATACGTTTTTTTGTAGGCCGAATATTCTGTCTTTCATACCATGGGTATTATATAAGTGCTCCTAGTGTCGAGTTAAACTTAAACATTAACAGCTACAAAAATAATTCCTGCGTTATATCGATCAGGTAATCGGGGTTGAGAGCACTCAGCGCCTTTTTTGAATTCGCCCCCTGGTCAAGCGATATTATTTTGATTCCCCCTTTTCTCGCCGCCTTAATATCCCTTACCTCATCACATAGTATGGTCTTGATACCCATAGTAATTTCGCGAACCCTTAAGTCTCCTAAGCTATACATCGCGGAAAATACTATTTGGAGCGCGAAAAATATGCCGAGTGGTGTTATGAAGGATTAGCGTTTAACGGAAGCCAGTCCATGAGTTTTTTTCGATGTTGATCAAGTGACCACAGGTCACCGTTCTTAAAAAGCGTCGTGTGCGAATCCTGGAATTTTTTTAAGAGCGAGACGGAAGCGCGCGGAAAATTTATGGGCATATTTCGATTATAGGATTCCAAAAAATCAGAAAGGGATATCTGCATTTGGCTTATCTTTAACTCTTCTCCGTGTTTTTTCATTGAAATTAAGAATACCACAAATCAACAAAAAATCAATGTTTTTAAAAAATTTAAAAACTCAAGAATAATTTATTGGTCAGGGGACATCTTTTTATTTCTTTTTCGGCAATATTCCCCACATCGCCCCGTCCTCTCCGCCATCAAGTTTGAAGATTGCAATGCCGCGGATTCCGAGTTTTTTGGCAAGAGTGATCTTGTCGGCAATCGCTCCTGCGTCGCTCCAGGTCATCATCCGGAACACTTGCGAAACGTTTGTCGTACTTGCGAACATAAGTGCCGCCCCTGCGACATCCTGGTTATTAGGAATAAATTGAGCGGCAGTGGTAATAGGCGTTGTTGTCGGCACATAAGAGAAAAACAATTCCCCCGCCCCATTGCGCATTGGCGTAATACCGAATGAGTTGGCAGTCGAGGTTGCATAGCCGGGATTGAAAGTCCACAGAGAGTCATAGCTAAAGCCATCGGCATAGGCGGTAACGTTATATTCGTAGCCATACGTTGGCACGCCGATTATTATCTTCTTCTTACTTATGTCTTTGGCGGCAAGCGTCACCACTTTCGTGACCCATGCTGGATCGGCCACCGGTGCGTAAAGCTTACTTGTCGATGATGCGTATGATATGAGCTTCAGGTCTATACCCTGCTGGTCGTAGGCCATAATGCGGACCCGATCGCAGTATTTATTGATCGCCTTGAAATCATTTGCGTAAAGTGACGCATCCGAGGGTGGCGTCGTGCCGAAGTAGCGATCTGCAGTAGGTGTGCGCGCTTCTATTGAACATATTACCCACTTATTCCCCATTCTCTGATATAGGCCTTTGAGGAAAGTGGAGAAATAATTTCTGTCGTCCGCACTTTTGCCTTCAAAATCGATATCAATGCCGTCAAAATCATTTTGTTTTACGAGCGCAGTGATGTTGTCTTCAAGAGCGATGCGCGATTTAGTATTGCTTAATAAAGAGTGTAGGAGATTAGTGTTACTCGTCATGATGGTCGGGATAACACGAACCTTTTGTTGCTTCGCTGCAGCAATGAAGCTCCGCCACGGCTCTTCGTTAAGCCCGCCATTATCGAGAAATGTGCCATTGCTCTTCAGCGTATAGACGAATGGGTTTACTTCTGTGAGAGTGTTCAAATGCGGCAAGACATCAGCAGTGCCAGTTGCCGTCCTCCAGTATGGAATCCAGCCGGAGACTTCAAAAGATGCCGAGATAGAAGCGGCGGAAGCAAGCTGCGGAGCAAGCATAAATATGCTGAAAACAAAAATTGAGAAGCCAAGTTTTCTCGTAAATCTTTCCATATCTATTTAGTGTACTAGACGAACAGCAAATGTAAGAATTACGAACAAAGTGAATGCCGGAACTATTTTAATGGCTAAAGTCTGGCACCCCTTAGGAATGAAGCGTTGATCGCCACAATTACTGTTGAAAGAGACATAAAAACCGCCGCGACAGCAGGTTGCAGTATTATGCCGTACACGGCAAGCGCCCCGGCCGCGATGGGAAGAGCGATCACATTGTAGCCAGTTGCCCAAAACAAGTTTTGAATCATTTTCGTGTACGTGAGTCTCGAAAGTTTGATTATTTTCGGAATATCGCGCGGATCGTTCTTTACGAGAATAATTCCCGCCGATTCGATAGCGACGTTCGTCCCCGCACCGATCGCAATACCGAGATCGGCTTGAGTTAAGGCAGGCGCATCATTCACCCCATCGCCAACCATAGCTACCCGCTCCCCCCGACTCTGAAGTTTCTTGACCGCATCCGCCTTTTGATCGGGAAGGACATGCGCAAAATACTCATCAATAGAAAGTTCTTTCGATACCCAGGCGGCCACATCTTCGGCATCGCCCGTTATCATGGCGATTTTAATATCCATTTGCTTGAGGGTGTGCACCGCTTCGCGTGATTCCTCACGTATGACATCCGCAAGAGCGATACTGCCAATTAACTCTTTCCCTCGTATAACATGCACCACTGTTTTTCCTTCGCGTTCATGTAATTGAATCACCCTTTCGTGGCTTTGTGGAATCTTCACCCCCTGCTCGCTAAACAGCGTCGAGGAACCTACATAGACGCGCTCCCCTTGAATTTCGACTCGCACGCCTTTTCCGCGCAAGTTTGAGAAAGACGAAGCGGTCGGGACGTTTATTTGTTTCTCTCTCGCGTACGAAACGATTGCGCGCCCTAAAGGATGCTCCGAGTCCGCATTTGCGGCGGCGGCAAGAGAGAGTGTTTCTACTTCTGGCCCAATAACAGCCATGACTCCAAAAGAGCCCTTGGTGAGCGTGCCTGTCTTATCAAACAAAACAGTTGTGATGTTCCGGGCGGCTTCAAGCGCAAGCCGACGCTTCACAAAGAAGCCATTTCGAGAAGCCAGCGTAGTTGAAATTGATGCGACAAGCGGAATCGCAAGGCCAAGCGCATGCGGGCAGGCGATCACCAAAACTGCCACAAGCCGCTCGACTGAAAATCCGAAACTCTCCCCAACGGAGAGCCAGGCAGCGAAGGTAATTCCGCCTGCCGCTACCGCGAGAATTGTGAGATAAAGGGCGGCGCGATCAGAGAGAAGCTGTAAGCGAGATTTTGAACTTTCCGCTTCCGCTACCAAACGCATAATTCCAGCGAGGAATGTCTGCTCACCGAGCTTCTCGAGGAGAACTTTGAGGCTACCATCCCCGTTTATCGATCCGGCAATTACCTCTTTGCCTTTTTCTTTAAAAATAGGCCTTGATTCGCCGGTAATCAGAGATTCGTCAACCTCAGATTCCCCTTCTACCACAAGCCCGTCGGCCGGTACCTTGCCGCCTGGGCGAATTAGCACAACATCGCCCTGCCGCAGATCTGAAATAGAAACTTTAATTGTTTCGCCGTACCGAATGACTTCTGCACTGTCGGGGATAAGCTTGGCAAGTTCGCGAAGTGCCCCTTTTGCTCCCTTCACCGCCTTCATTTCGATCCAGTGACCAATAAGCATGACGGCGATTAATGTCGAAAGTTCCCAAAACAAAGTTTTACCATTTCCGAAGAGGACCGAACCGGCACTGTAGAGATACGCGGCAGAAATTGCGAGAGCAATGAGCGTCATCATTCCCGGAAGACGGTCTTTTAATTCGCCCCAGGCACCTTTCAGAAACACGAATCCTCCATAGAAAAAGACGATACTCCCGAGCACAAAGGTAAGATATTCAGAACCAGGAAAAGTAGGCGCAGTTAAACCAAAAAATACTTTCGGCAAATCAGAATAGAAAATTATTGGAATCGTGAGAACAAGTGTCACCCAAAACTTTTTTAAAAAGTCCTCTGTGTGGTGCCCCGCGTGCCTGTCATGCTCTCCCCTCTCTTGTCCGTGAGAATGTTCCATAACTCAAGTGTAGCAAATTCACATGTCAGAGATTTATAAAAAAGCGGATGCTGGGAATATTGTAGCAAAAGAAAAAGCCGTCCTTATGGAGGGGACGGCTTGAACCCAAGGCGCTTTATCGTCTCGGACATTACCTGCTTAGTCTTTTCCAAACGGTCAAGGAATTCAGACATCACGAAGTTCGGCTGCAAATCACTTGATTCCCTATACAATCTTACCCAAGGAGAAGCGCGGTCTGCAGCCACAATAAATGGCACTGCGCCGGCTATGGGGTACACATCGATTATGCTAGACCTGCTTAATGGGATAAGCCAGCTGTGCTGATGGCTGGTAGCGAAGTATCCATCATAGACAGAGACTTCAAAATAAGCTGCCAGTGCGTGACAAATGAGGTGGCACGAGACCTGATTTTTACAGGCGCCCCATCCGTGTTCGTTAGAATCGAACACGATATTCGGCATCTCGCGTATCACGGCAACAACTCGAGTGAATGTTTCCATGTCAACAGGCAGGATTTTGCCTTTTGACGGTGCATAGAATTCCATGACTGCTCCCGTTTTTCTGTGAAATTTGACTAGTCTGACAGAAACTTACGATATAAAAATTACCTAGTCAATTACTGGCCGCCGCGTGGTTCGACCCGTATTGAATTAATGCCCTACATCCCCGGCATCTCCATTATCTCCATCACCTCAATCGAGCCGTTAAACCTCGTGAGGTGCGGGCTATCCGCGAAGATTTTGGTGGCCGCGTCGTGTGACTCCGCTTGTACGATAGAGTATCCGCCGATGTCATTCTTAATATCGGTGACACCGTCCTTCCTGACCTGCTTGGTCTTCCCTACTGGCGCTCCTCCATCGACGAGATCTGCCTTGTGATCAGTCATCCACTTCATCCACTCTGCCATACTCTCTTTCCGCTCCTCTGGTGTCCAGCTTGTCATCGCCTTCTGAAATTCCTCAATCGGTGCCTTATACAACACAAAAAACTTTTTCATACGTTTTTTTTAATTAATTACTAAATAGTCCGAAGAGTATACACCAAAATCATAAAGAAAACCCCGCCATTGGTGGGGATGTTGGAACCTTTTTAGGTAGAAACAAGCCCCTCTCGCATAACGATAAGGGGCTTACTCTTCTTTGATGATCATTTTCATCTCCTTTTTATTGTGGCCAGTTTACTTTCACGCCATGAGCAGCAAGATGCTTCAAAATCTCAGTCCACTTTTGCTTTGAGTGTTTCTTACACTCACTGCAGTTAATATTCCCGTATCTAACCGCCCCACATACGGGACAGACAGGATGGCTATGAGGCAGGGTTTCAAAACACGTGAGAAAGGGACAAGGCCCGTCAAAGTCCATTTTTTTAGCTTTACCCATAATCACCTCCAACAACAATATATATTAAATAATGCAATCTGTCAACTTCTGCTGACCGCGTGAGACGACGCTGGAACCATTGTAGCAAAAGAAAAAGCCGCCCAGTAATCGGGGCGGCATTCCCGCTAGGCGGGACAAAATTTGACAGGAAGTAACAGTGTCTGCACGAACACTGCTTTTGCTGTCTCTGAAAGAGAAGAGGCTGTCACTATCGCCTTCTCTGGAGTACCCACTTCGCCGTGTACTTGAACAGAAGCAAGCACGTCTCCTTTTGTCTCAAACAGTTCTGCACACTTGGACTCAGGATTGAATCTGGTGTGCACGATCGCCCCATCAACGGAAAGGGCGGCGGCAATGTCATCGAGATGCCGCCTGAACTCAGCGACATAGAAGCCGTTGCAACCATGCCAGGGGTCAATCACGGCAATTACTCGTTCCCTAAAGAAGTGAGCCACCAATCTTCTGAACATCTCTTTACTCCCTGGTTTTTTATTCCAAAACTACAATATCCTATTTTCTTAAAATGTCGAACTAGTGCTCTGGGACAATGTTAGAAGCCCACGACACTTACTAGAATTAACTTTTTGTTGAATCAGCCCAGAGAAAAACAAGGCCTATCGCTATCCAGAATAGGACCTTCAACCAGTTTTGAGTTTGTACCGCTTCTATAACAGCAACGCCAAAGAAAAGTACGAATATAGCGAAATTAGTACCTAACTTTAAATTTTTCATGCTTTATATTTTATCAAACTTATGAGCTGGCTGTCTGGGATAAAGTTGGAACCTATTTTTTCTTATAAGTAAGGAATTGGGTAACGACGAGCCAAGACATTATCATTCCTAAAGACATAGGAACGATAAGGACAACATCAGTCTGTAAAAATCCATAAATACTCCAAAAAGAGTATGAGACTGCGAGAATAAAAAAATAAAAGAAAGATAATCCGTCGACACTCTTTCTTATATAATTCTTTCGCACTTGCGCGGTAAGTCCGATACAAGTCACCAGGGGCGACAAGACTACCGTAATGATTTTAATAGCTAACATTTACCAATAATAACAATGTTCATCTTAAAAAGTCGCTCGTTTGATATATGTTGGAACTCTTTTGACCGCATGATAATGTTTTCGCACTTGGTAGGAGGCTCCGCAGCTACGGACTGCCTATAGGCAGAAACGGCGCGGGTAAGCATGCATCTATCCGTTGACCCTATGTAACAGCGCAAGCGAGGGTGGCAGTTCGGAAAGACGACACATTTGAGCCCGCTTCCCTTCTTCCATAAGGACGGGCTCTTTTTAATGTCGAACTGGGGGCCTGGGACGACGTTGGAACTTTATTGCACCACCGTAAGGTTGTTTCCCTCAATTTTGAGATATTTTGATACGCCTACGGAGGGCTGTGCGGTCATGGGCTCTCCTGCCTTGCGGTCAGCATAATTAACTATCGACTGTCCGTTCCTGATTTCGGTCGTCTGCGGAGCAATCCTGTCCCCGAGCAGTATCGCATTCGTGCCTTGGTATCCGTTCGCCGTTTTGAGCGCAACAACCGCATAGTAGAACGTTCCGCTGCCACCGCCGTTTTGGGTGAGGATAAATGCAACGTCAGGCATGCCATCGCCGTTGAGATCCCCGGTCGCATCATTGCCGAAATATGTTGTCGTAATTTTTGATGTCGAACCGGGTACCGTCGCAACCTCCGAAACGCCGTTCACGAGAGTGACGAGTTTGCCGTCGATTATATACGTGGCATTTTTGTAATCTGTGTTTTGCGGTACCGCATTAGTGTTGCTCATCAAAAACCACACCCCAGCGGCGGCAACGACGATCACAGCGAGCGATAGACAGGTTTTCATTGCATATAGTATATCGCGTGCTGGGGGTCTGGTACGATGTTGGAACTATTTTACTTAATGATTTACATCAAAGTGAGTATAAAACTTGCTCTGAGTATAGTCTTTAAACGCAGCGGCTTTCTTGGCTCGTATTTCTAAATGATGGGGAGCTTTTTCTAGTCCATCGGGACTGTTTGTTAAATCTTGTATTTCTTCAAAACCAGCATCTGCAAGAATGTCTCTCAAAAGCTCAAAGTAATATCCAAATTTATGCACGTCGTATTCATCTTGTTGCCATCCAAACAAACTCCCAAATCCCCAGTAGCGATCATTCAGTCCTCTTTCTTTTACATAAAAACTTTCGTGTGTTCCCTGAAGGATTTGTTCAAGATGCCAAAGTAGGTTGGGACAAATAATATAAATTGCTCCCCCGACTTTTAAAACGCGATTCCATTCCGAAAGAGTTTCAATAAATTCCTTAAGCGTGAAATGCTCAATTACATGTCGGCTATAAATTTCATCAACGGTTTCATTTTCGAAAGGCAATTCGTCCGCTCTACAGATGTGATCAACCCCAGGTATATTACGGATATCACAAGTCTCATAGCCTTCGCGTTTCTTTTTTCCACTCCCAATCTCTATTTTTTTCATAATTTGCTGGCCTCACCGGAATCGGATAATTCTCCACCAAACCTCGCAAGAGTTTTCAGGAAAATCTTACTATATCAAAATGACGTGCCTTGGACGCTCAAAAATTGGCGACTCTATCACTAAAAAGACATGCGAACACTGCAACTGATCCCATTATGCGAGCTAGCGTAGCCAGTCCCGCCAACTTCGCGGCCAGCCGCGTATGAGAAGAAAAGCGAGGGAGGCAGTGATATTGATCCATCGCTCGACGAACTCCCATATATCCTGATTAATGAATGGGAGGACGCGCATGACTGCGGTCCACGTTGTCCAGATAATCGCCCACAAAAGAACGATACGGATCGGCTTGAAGAGAAGAAAGAGCGAGACCATGATATCAAGGATACCGATCAAGAAAAGAAATTGCGTTGCGAGCGGCGCATCCCAGCCCCCGAAGGCCATGATCCACTTGACCCACTCGGGATTCCCCTCAAGCGCAGGAACGCCATGTCCAATAAATAAGCCGAAGAGGCCAATCCTGAAGAGCCATTCAACCCACCTTAAATTCGCCATCGGCATGTGTAATTAATCTGACCTACGTTTTAAGTATACAGCCGCTTGCGACATGCAGATACTTTTGTGTAAATAGTATGTGGATAACATAATCGGGGCGAATTACCCGTTGATGAGCTTATCACAAAGAATTTCAATACTCTTCGGAGTCCGAACCTGGCTTAAAAAAACCTTCGTCGAAAGTGTGCTCATTTCGACGCGATTTTTACGCTTAAAAATCGGCTGGGGGTCTGGGACGACGTTGGAACCATTGTAACAAAAGAAAAATGCCAGTACTTATTAGGTGACTGGCAAACCCCATGGGTATCTTTACGACTCAGGCGTCACTTGTAGAGGTAGGACGTCCTGGCCCATCCCCACCCACCTTCGACTGGACCTTCGAAAAAATAGAGGTCTTGACCAGGATCAAGTTTGTGTTCTTTCCCGTTGTACGGAATGATGGTCAAGTTTGACGCCTCATCCCCCTTGATTTCAATACACCGGACTATTTGAGTTTGGTCTTCCTCCGTCGGCTGTAGGTTGAACATTGATGGATGCTTCCAGGCATCCGTCTTGCGTTGTCGGATATCGCTATAGCCACTTTCAACCAAAATGGCTACGACTTCATCGGGGGTCTTGCCCCTCAGATCAAGCTTGAGCGGTTTTACCGCACTCCTGACTTCAGCGGTCGCTGTAATCATGCTGGTATACCTCCGTTACGTCTGCGCAGTAGCTTACAATAAATTTATTTAAAAGTCATTAGCTGTCGGTCTGGTTCAACGTTGGAACCTTTCTAACGGTGGACTATGAGATACAGGCCAACCGAGACAAACACCGCAGTACTTACTGCAAAAATAATGAGCGTCTGGATGAATAAACTAACCGACTCTTTCTTTTGTCCTTCGAGAAAAAGCTTAAGCGGCTGATACAAAAAGATATAGCCCATACTCGCAGCGGAGAAAACAAAAAGCGATAGCATCACAATGGGTATAAGAACGCTATTTTCTATATGGATATATGGTGGAACATAGAACAATAATGAAGCAACCAACGCTATATATAACAAACCTGCAAGTGCGTTTACGATAGGGTTTTTGGTCATGCTCTTGTAACTTTACTGGTTGGTTAAAAGTTCTGTTACGAGCTGGCAGTCTGGTTCGATGTTGGAACTATTTTAGAAAAGGAAAAGGCCGGACACCTGTGAAGGGCCGGCCATTGATGTTAGTGCCTGGACAGACTACGCAGCTGCTGGCGTCCATTCGATAGCCGCTGGGGTTGGATCGGGCATGCGCTCGAGCCGAACAAGGCCGACAGAACGGAGTTTGGACTCATGAGCCTTTGCAATCACCGCTTGTCATTCAGCTGGTGCCTTGGCAACCGCATCAGCATCGTCTGCGGCCTCAAATTCGTGAAAATTGCCGCCGGTGTCCTGAGCCACGTATCTTTCTCCTGGCCCACCTTCATATCGTGACGAGCGGAACTCAATTCGGTATTTCATGTCATTCTCCCCACCTTTTCCACCTACAGCATACAAAGCAAAATTTTTAATTGCAAGATAGTCAGAAGTTCCAAAGTACACATCCCCTTATCTAAAATAACCTTGTGCTGTAACGAGCTGGCCTCCTGGGGCTATAAAATTTCTAAACCGCGCAACACGGCGACAAAATCGGTAATTTCATGTGCGCTTTTTTAAGGCTCCTAGGACAGGTCCAGTTTAGCGTCCTTTTTCAATAACTAAAACTGCAAAAGGTACCGGGCACTACCGCATGGGCGCTTAAAATAAGCTATTTCCCGAGGAGCACCTTGATATCCCTAAAGCTTAATTCCGGCTGATTTTTACACGAACCGCCACTTTTTGCATAGGTCTCAAGCATCGTTTTCCTCCACATCAGTCTTTTAACCCGCGGATCGGACATTGCTTCTGACATACGCTCCTCCTGCCATGCCTTTTCTATTTCACGTATTCTCGCGGCAAAGATCGGGTCTCGCTCCAACCAGTTGTAGTATGACTTCTTCGAGACACCAGTTTCCCCCAAGCCACTCGTCCGACGTTGCCGCGCATAAAGTCATACATGAATATAAAGTACTGCTTTTTGTAGTGGTTCCTTGTGTTCGGTTTCAGTCCCGTTTTCGGCTTTCTTCCTCTCTTGGCCATAGATTGATTATAGCCGTAACCCCACTTTTTGGTTTTGATGAGTGGACAACTATTTACCCACGTAGACGCACAGACCATCAATGATCGGCTTTATAACGCTGTAGATCTGCCAAACGAAAAGGCTCACTAATAAACCATAGGTCACAAGAACCATCCATGAGTGCTTGTTATGATTTATTTCTTTAAAGACTCCGATTATCCCTTTCTGTCTCCACTCCTCCTTTGCTCGTTTATCTCCAAATAGTTCTCTAAAGAGCGAGTATCCAAACTGGGCTACGACGTATATAAAACCGAACCCTATCAGCGTCATCAGCGAGGTGTTGGCCACTTGTTCATTTACGGGAAGCGCACAGTACGACTGACCGATAAAGATTATCAAGCTGAGGCCAACGCTTGCAGCCAAGAGAGATCGGAATACAACATACCCAGCCACAAACCAGAGTATTGAGAAGAAGATGCCGAACACTATGACCAGTACTACGGGCCCGATGGTGTTGAAGATCGGTGCATTGATTAGTATCGCAGAAACAATCGCAACACCGACTGCGAAAAATAAGAACGGTTTAATATCCTTCCGCTCCACCCCTAGCTTTTCCAACAGCTTAAAAAATGTATTCATGGGCCATGGAATCGTATCACTTTTTACGTTTCCTTGGCGAGGCTAGTTTCTTCTGCCTTCTTTTCCGTTCTTCCTCTTCTCGGACTGCCATTTCTTCGGGAGGAACTACCCTCATATGTTCCATGATTTTGTACCCCTTCAGGTGCTCATGCGGATCGACAAATCTGTACCACGGTTCTGATCGGTGCCATGTTTGGCCGTCTTTTACTTCACTAACTAATTGGGACTCGGTCAGTTTCTTCGGCGGCAGCGTATCTTTGTTGTCTTTCAATAAGAAAATCTGTACATGAACACCCTTGCCGTCGCGAGTAACAGTACACGGTTTCAAAATTCCTTCTTTTATCCATTTCTTCAAAACTACAGTCTTGAGATTGAAGCGGCTTTCGAGATCGTACTTGGAATACCAGCCGTCTTTATGTTTGGGCACCCACGGCGGAACTTCGCCTCGCTCAACCGCTCGCTGGCATATCAGACATTTGATACCCCACCTGTCGAACCAGTTGCCATCTTTCTGAGTGCCGCTGCCGCAGATGTGACAGGTATAGCCGACACCGTCGAGTTGAAATCCCTTGGGATTCTCTTCGAGTTTCTTCTCCCGCTTTTTCTCTTCAACCCAGCAATCAGGGCTCCTTGTACTCTGAACCTAGCTCTACTTGGCTGCCGGACTTGGACTCGAACCAAGATACTCGCCTCCAAAGGGCGATGTCCTACCATTAGACGATCCGGCAATGGAGCTTTTATATTATCTTTTTTCAGTTTTTCTTCAACTACATCTTTCCAGTCATCTATAGAGAAAAAAGAGGCATGTCGCGCTCGCGCGACATGCCCTTAGAGTTTTTTCCGACATTCATCGATCCCTTCCATGGTTCGTTCAAGAAACCTCCATTCATCCCTCGTGAAGCGCATGCGAGGTAATGCTTTACGAAGCATGATTGTCTCTTCAGTTGTTCTTATCTGAAGTTCTTTTCGCTTGCGTTGATCAGGATGATCCTTGAGATACATTATCGCAACCTCAAGGACAGCTCGATATTCGGCGATTGCGCAAATATCAACTTCCCTTAGTCCTTGCACTCTCTCATCAAGCGCCGTCATGAGAAAGTGCCAGGTATCATCCCGCCACACCCCTTGAACACGGAGAGTTTTAATGAAACGCATGATGAGCACGACTGACTGGAGCACGGCTTCTTTATCCATCGGGTGCCTCCTTTTCTATATTTTGATCATCGATGGGCACGAAGTCCTCGCTCGAAAAAGATTTAATGCGGAGTCTCCCCAACCCACAGCATCTCTTGCACAACCGCCAAAAGATGAACCAGCCGCGCTCTCCCGATCCATGACAATCGGGACAATCTATCCTTCCCATTCCTTTACCTCACATAATTGCACGGATTTTCTCTATTTCACATCCTGCCCTATCAATTTGATGAGTGCAAGTTCAAGCGGAAGTTCGGGCACACCAGAGTATGTCGTCTCCCCCGCCGCCGTCAAAAGCTCGGAGAGCGTGCCGGAATTGATATTTGAGCTTTTGTTTAAGGCAATCTCTTTTAGAAATTTAAAATCGCCTTCCGTCTGCTCTTCTTCAAGCTCTTTTTCCATGTCTTTGGCAAAACGAAGAAGCAAAATCGTGCGCATGCGCTCAAGCAAAAGCTTCAAGAATACGCTCATATCTATATTCTCCTCCGAGGCTTTGCGAACCGCCATGAGCCCTTTTTGCAAATCTTTATTTTCAATCGCCCCAACAACATCGTTCAAGAGGCGCGCCTTTGGCGCGCCGGTAATGAGTTCGACTTCCCCGACGTTTATCTTTTTATCACTCGAGGCGCTGATGATTTTTTGCAAAGTCCCTTCAGCATCGCGAAACGACCCTTCAGCAAGAAGAGCGATCAAATCGGCGGAAGCAGGCTCAAGCGTAAAGCCCTCTTTTTTTGCAATATCGGTCACTACCTGCTTTAAAATTTTCTGATTGGGTTTTTTGAAAGTGAAAACCTGACAGCGTGAAATAACGGTCTCAATCACCCGGTCAAGCTCAGTTGTCGCAAGAATAAAAATGACGTGCTTCGGCGGCTCTTCAAGCGTTTTCAAAAGAGCATTCCAGGCATCTTTGGTAAGCATGTGCGCCTCGTCCAGTATGTACACTTTGTAGGGCGAGCGGTACGGCAAAGTATAGACCGCCTCGCGAAGCGCCCGGATTTCGTCGATGCCGCGGTTTGAGGCGGCATCGATTTCATAGAGATCCTCGGGAAAAGTACCAAGCTCATCGGCAAAAATCCGAGCAACCGAGGTTTTCCCCGTACCGCGCGAGCCGGCAAAAATATAGGCGTGGCTT
The DNA here is from genome assembly GCA_041485465.1 of Minisyncoccia bacterium. GTDB lineage: Bacteria > Patescibacteriota > Minisyncoccia > Phycocordibacterales > JAKFXT01 > JBGPJO01. The sequence goes on from JBGPJO010000001.1 coordinate 96,833, forward strand.
ACCGCCCCATTTTTAATCGAAGCTTGAAGTACTTGAACGACCTGCTCTTGACCAAGCACGTCCTTGAATTTTTTCGGGCGATATTTTCTATAGAGAGCAAGCTCCGACATGGCCTGCATTATACCCCACGGGCTACGATTTTGACCTCAAGGGGAGAGACGCCCCCTGAAGAAGCCACAAATTCAACCGTCGCCCCCTTTTCAATCTCACCTTTGATAAGTTTTTCCGCGAGAAGCTCCTCGACGTTTTCCTGAAGAACCCGATTCATGGGACGGGCGCCGAATTTTCTATCAAATCCCGCTTTAACAAGAAAATTGACAAGGTCGTCCGTTATCTGAAGCGAAACTCCTTGCTCTTTGAGACGTTTCTCAAATTTCTTAATGAGAAGCGCCGCGATTTTTTTCAATTCTTCTTCTTGAAGCGGATGAAAGAGAATAACGCCGTCAAAGCGATTCAAGAGTTCCGGCTTAAATTGCCCTTTATGGATAATTGCGTCGATAATTGAATCCTTTTCGCCGGCAAGATCTTTGCCGTACTCGATATATTGAAAGATTAAGTCACTGCCGGCGTTTGAGGTCGCGATAATGATGAGATTTCGCGCATTAACCTTCTTGCCGAGCATATCGGAGAAAAATCCTTCATCAAGAATCTGTAAAAATAGATCCATCACCTTCGAATGGATCTTCTCGAACTCATCAAGAAGAAGTACTCCGTACTTCTGATCACGAAGCATGCTTGAAAGTACTCCTGCCCGTCCCCCTTCAAAAGAGCCGATAAGCCTGGTGAGAGCATCTTCCCCTGCATACTCCGACATGTCGAGACGAAGCATGGGAACATTTTCACCAAAGAAAATATCGGCAAGGGCCTTTGCCGTTTCGGTTTTGCCAACACCGGTCGGCCCCAAGAAAAGAAAGGATCCGAGCGGACGGTTCGGATTGCTTAAGCCCGCCCGCGCTCGCCGCATGGCGTTTGCAATCGCAGAAATTGCTTCATTCTGCCCGATCACACGCGCGTGAAGAGCATCCTCGAGATGAAGCAGTTTTTCTTTTTCATCGCTGTGGAATACCCCCTCCGCCGGAACGCCGGTTTTTGTCTCAACGAGCGAAAGAACATCCATCTTGGTGACCACTTCCCGCTTCTCCCGCTTCAAAACGGCGGGCATTTCAAGAAGAAGGTCTCTTCCTTTATCAACGGCAACACCCTCAGAGAAAAACCGCGCGGCGCTCTCTGCTATCGCTTGTATTGCCTGGTAAGTAAAAAAGAGACCTGTCTTTGCTTCAATCCGAAGCGTCTCATCTTCGAGTATAGCGATAAGCGAGGCCTCGTCTTTTTCCTCGATTTTTAAAACTTCAAAAGAATTCATCAGAGCGGCATTGCGTTCGATGTTTTCGTGAAAACGATTTTTGTCGGCAATGGCGACAATCTGGACACTTGAAGATTTAAGATAGGGGTACAAAAGTGAAGAGAGGTCGGCGCCGATAGTTTTACTGCTCTCTATAAAGCTCGGTAGGTCACGAAAGACAAGAATGATGTTGCCGGCGCGTACCGCCTCATTCATAAGCACTACCAATTGTTTTTCAAAAGCGGTTTTCTCACCGAAAACATCAATAAGCGCGTCCCCGTCAAGAGAGAAAACTTGCTTGCCTTCAAGCGCCGGTAAGATCGTGCCGTCTTTTATTTTCCCGACCAAGCCGAGGAGTATGTCCATCTCTCCCGAACCCTGGTCTGCGACAATAAGAGCGTTTGCTTCTCTTGATTTCGCAAGAATTGCTTCAAGCTCTTCGACTTCTTTTTTTGCAGTGCTTTCTTCAGTCGAAACACCGAACGAAAGTTCCTCCGCGAATCTTTTCAATGTAAAAATCTGTCCGTAGCCCCAGGTTTTTCCTATCCCGGGGAATCTCCAGAGATTGTCTTTACTCCAAAAACGTGCCCGCCGGTTCCTTCTTTCTTCGAGGCGAGATACCCAAAGAGCCGCACCGATAAATTCCTTTTCCTGAATGCTCAAAGAAAAAAGAAACTGGGAAAATTCTTTGTCAGCTCCGATCACCATCTCCGCATAAAGAGAAAGCGCCACTTTCGTTGCGCCGGGAAATGAAATTCCACTTCCCGAAACTTTTTCTTTTCTTGAGTTTAGAAAATGCTCAGACGCATTCAAATCAAGACCAAGCCTGAAAAGCAGTTCTCTTCCGGATTCCGATCGGATGAAGCCTCCGGTCAGGTCAGTGGGATCGGTTCGATCGACGATTTCGGCAACAGGGTACGTGCAGGGCACTTTTTCTCCGGCAAGGTTGCCTTCGGAGAGCGTTGGAACACTATCTTTGAAGCGATAGGAATTATAAAATGCTTCGAGCAGAAGCGAGAAGACGAAAAGAGAAAGAGAAATATAGAAAAGTCCCTGAAAAATCCGCTCGAAGGAAGGAAAGAGAATAATATTGAACAAAACACCGATAAAAATCGGGGCAAAAAATAAAATGGTAAGCCCCGCGAGCACCTCTCTAAATAAAAGACGGGCATGATCGGGCGCAATCCTTTGAAGCAACAGGGCAGGTCGGTAGAGAGAGAGTGCTTCGATTAAATCTTGATAGAGCATCTTTTTTTAAAAGAAAATAAGGGAAAAACCAAAAAGAAAAAGAAGAGAGACGGCAAACGGAAGAAGAATCCAGCCAAAAAAGAAGAAGACAAGAAGAAAAACGGAAAAGATAAGGGAAAGGGTACCAATAATAATTACAAAAAGACGCAAGATAGCGCCGAGTATCCGCATTAAAATATTAACGGCGAAGGCGGCAAACAGTTCTGCCGGCTCAAAATCTTTCGAGTACGCCTCATGAAGACGTTTGAGCGGCGAGAAGAGGGTCTTGAGCAGAGTTGGAATGGAAAAAAAATTATAGAGAAACCAAAGAAAATTTTTATAGATCCCCCAGATATCAAGAAAAGCAGGACCGTAATGCCACGCCACGTAATAGCCAAAGAGCCTAGCGAATTTCATGTAATCATTATATCCCCGAGAAGGGACAGAGAGAAGAACGAGTTGTGCTTATTTTTGTTCCTTGAGGAATTGAGCGACAATCAAAGCTACCGCGGAAGCATCTTTTGCGCCTATCAGCTTTTCGCGAAGTTCTTTTGCTTTGGGGAAACCCGACACATAGGCTTTGTAGTGCTTCTTCATGACCGAAAAGCTTTTTACGCCACGGAAAAATTCTTCAAAGAGTTTTGTGTGCTCAACCATTGCCTGTAATTTTTCATCAAGAGTTGGAATATACAGTCCTTCGCCTTTGCCCAGGACGTTTTTGTTCCGAAACAAAAACGGATTACCGAAAATCGCGCGCCCAAGCATGATGCCGTCTGCGCCCGTCTCTTCCGCCATCCTTTTTGCCTCTTCAAGATCTTTGACGTCTCCATTACCAACGATAAGGGTATCTTTTTTCATGGTATCCCGTATCTCGACCGCCCGCTTTATGTCTTCAAAGCGTGCCGGCACTTTTGACATCTCTTTTCTCGTCCGCGCGTGCATGGTGAGAGCGGCAAGATTTTCTTCAAGAAGCGCCGGAACCCACGTTTCAAGTTCCCGGGTGTTGTATCCCGGCCTCGTTTTGACCGAAATCGGAAGCTGCGGGGCTCCTTCTTTCGCGGCACGAATAACTTCTTTTGCCCTTTCCGGCGTTTTGATCAGAGCCGCCCCTGCACCCTGTTTTTCAATCGTCCTATCGGGACAGCCCATATTAATATCAAGACCGTCAAAATTAAGGGCTGCAACGAGTTTTGCCGCCTCGTACATCTTTTCCGGATGAGCAGTAAAGAGCTGGGCAACAATCGGGCGCTCGGCTTCTGAATACATTAAATCTTTAAGGAGTATTTCTCTTCCCGGTGAAATAAGCCCGTCGGCGGAAACGAATTCGGTCCATAATACGTCGGGTTTACCGTACTTCGCGATAATACGACGAAAAGCCACGTCAGTAACATTGGCCATGGGCGCAAGCACAAAGAAGGGCTTTCTTAGCTTTTTCCAAAAGGTATTATCCACAGTATTGCTTATTCTATATATAACACTTATATTCGGTAAAGGAGGAGGACAATGATGATCATCAGGTTCTTTCGGGTACTCAAAGAGGTGTTCCTCGGTGAAAAGGGGATTCGAGAGCAATTTTGGGAAGCCAAAGCTCGCGATCCCGATGAGAAACACTCGGATAACTCGCCAGGGGAGTAGCTTCGGCTACTCTCTTTTTTATTTAACTTTGTAAAATATTTTATTGCTATTTTGGATATCTATATATTGAACGGCAACTGTCCCGTTTTTATCTTTCCCTTTAAAGCTCGGGTTTGAAAGAAGGGTCTTCAGATTTTCAAGAGCAACGGAGAGATCCTGGTCCGCATTCCATATGATTTTACCGCCAACTGAAAGCTCCCCCTCCCGCACCCCTCCCTCTTTAAGAGAAACAGAAATTATTGAGAGATTCTCTTTTCGAAGCGCATCTGTGAAAAGAAGGTCGGTCTGAAATTCATCGCTTGGCATCATTTGGACATTGATTGGATCGCCCGATACGCCACCGGTAAAGCGAATAAATGTACTGAGAGAATACTCCCCCGCTGGCCTGAAGATCAGGCCATTTTCATCAATAAGATAACATGGCGGTAGTTCCGACTGAGAAAGAGTTTGGCACCATAAAGCCTTTTGTTGCCGCTCGACAAGTTTGACCGTAATGCTTTCAAAATCTCTGAAAGAAACGTTGATTGTTTTAATTTCAGGATATTTTGATAAAAATGCTTTTTCTATTGCACTTCGTGGATAGAAAAAAATATTATCCTTCGGAAATAGAAGAAAGGCACTCCCTGAAAGATGGTCTCTAACGCTCGCCCGCACCTCTTCGTCTGAAAGAAATTTATTTCCTTCAGGGTACACTTTTTGAATCCTGATATTTTTAAGGTGCAAGAGGAATACTAAACCGCCGAAGAAGAGGATAATAAGTAAAATGGCCGCCGCCAGTTTGATTTTAAAATTCCGGCGGCGGCGTCTCTGCGCTCTAACCGATTGGAGACTCCTTCCTCTTGAAAACATAGGAAGGCAGATTATTTGCCAATAAACTTCTCCCCATTCATGTAGGGCTGAAGAACGTCGGGAATAGCGATTGAACCATCCTCCTGCTGATAGTTTTCAACAACCGGCACAAGAAGGCGGGGCGTCGCAGCGGCAGTATTATTGAGTGAATGGACAAAGTGCATCTTGCCGCCTTCATCTTTATAGCGGATGTTGAGACGCCTTGTCTGAAAGTCGTGAAAATAGGAGGAAGAGTGGGTCTCCCTATATTTTTCTTCGGACGGCACCCAGGCTTCGATATCGTATTTTTTCACCTGCCCTAGCCCCAAGTCGCCACCGCAATTTACCACCACCCGATAAGGAATTTTAAGCGCCTGAAGCAATTCTTCGGAATTTTTTGTAAGCTCTTCGTGCCATTTTACCGATTCCTCATGGCTTGCCTCACACAACACCACCTGCTCAAACTTAAAAAATTCATGCACTCGAACGAGTCCGCGTGTGTCTTTGCCGTGACTTCCCGCTTCCCTCCGATAAGAAGGAGAGAAGGCCAGAAATCTGAGTGGCAATTTTTCTTTGGGAATAACTTCATCCATGAAGTACCCCATGGTTGGCACTTCGGCGGTGCCGGCAAGATACTCACCATCTTGGGTTTTATAAAGATCGTCCTCGCCCTGCGGCAAATACCCCGTACCCATGAAAACCTCCCGCTTGACGATTGAAGGAGCGATGAGCGGAGTAAAATTTTTCTTTCCAAAATAATCCGCTGTAAATTGCCACAGGGCAAGCGTAAGCATTACCCCACCATTCTTCAAAAAATAACCACGAAAACCGGATGTCTTGACGCCCCGCTCAAGATCGACCATGTCATGGTACCCCATGAGCTCAATATGGTCTTTGGGGGTAAATGAAAATTTAGTTTTCTCGCCCCAGACCCTCACTTCTTTATTATCGAGATCACTCTTCCCTTCCGGCACCGATACGTCAGGAATATTAGGAACACGAACCATCAGTCCCTGCCACACTTTCAGCACCTCTTTGAATTTTTCTTCCTCCGCCTGAAGCTCTTCTTTAACGGACTTCATTTCAGCGATCATCTCCCCTCTTGTTGCCTCATTTGCCTCACGCGTGATTTTTTCGGAAAAACTATTCTGCTCGGCGCGTTTTGCTTCAATTGATGACTGCAACTCGCGTCTCTTGTCATCCGCCACAATAAGCCGATCAACATCAAAATCGAGATGCTTCTTTTTGGCGGCAAGCGAAACGAGATCTTTATTTTCGCGAATGAATTTAATGTCGAGCATATTGAATGGAGTATCTAAATAGTAGCAAAAATGGCTGTCCCCGCAACAATTCTATTTTATAGAGTACAATGTATTCCCATGAAGAATCCGCGAAAAATCCTGCCTGATGAATTTCCGCCGCTTCTAAAAGAAATTCCCGATGCCCCTAAATTTCTCTATATAGAAGGAGAACTGCCGGATCCTCTTGAACACACCTATCTTGCAGTTGTCGGTTCAAGAAAATATTCGCGCTACGGGGAAGATGTATGTGGAAAGTTAATCGAGGGCCTGCGGGGCCATTCTATTGTTATAGTTTCCGGACTTGCGCTTGGAATCGACTCTATCGCCCACGAGGCAGCGCTTGAAGCAAACCTTAAAACAACTGCCATTCCCGGCTCGGGACTAGATGATGCGGTTCTCTATCCGGCAAGCAATAAGAAACTGGCTAAAAAAATACTTGATCAGGGTGGAGCATTACTTTCCGAGTTCGAGCCGAATTTTCGAGCAACGCCCTATGCTTTCCCGCAACGCAACCGAATCATGGCTGGCATTTCAAAAGCAGTACTCGTGATTGAGGCTGAAAAGAAGTCGGGGACGCTTATCACGGCACGTCTTGCACTTAATTACAACCGGGACGTGTTGGCCGTACCCGGATCGATTTTTTCAAAAACATCCGAGGGACCGCACCAGCTTATTAAAAATGGCGCAACTCCAGTAACGGAAAGTAAGGAAATCCTTGAAGCCCTTGGGTTTTCAGTTGAAAATCTTTCTTCTGAAACGACTCTTGAAATCGAAAACTGCTCTCCGGAAGAAAAAAGAATTCTCGAACTCCTCCGCGAGCCCCTTCCCAAGGACGAACTTATCCGTAAAGCTTCTCTTCCGACACATGCGGTAAGCGCGCTTCTTTCCATGCTTGAAATAAAAGGAATCATAAAAGAAAGCGGCGGAGAAATTCGGCGCCTGTAACGCACTCAAATTTGCCAAGGATGAATCCTTGTGGTATTGCTTAAACCCATACTATGAGATTGTTAATTGTCGAATCCCCCGCAAAAGCTAAAACGATTGAAAAATACTTGGGCGATGACTTTACCGTCCGCGCCTCAGTCGGGCACATCCGCGATCTGCCAAAAAAAAATAAAGACGCCATCGATATCGGTGGCGGTTTTGTACCCAAGTACGTCACCGTCGCCGGCAAGGAAAAAGTTATCCATGAGCTTATAGGATTAGCAAAAGAGGCTGATGAGATCTATCTTGCAACCGACCCCGACCGCGAAGGAGAAGCGATTGCCTGGCACATCAAGGAAGCAATCGGCTTAAAGAACCCGAAGCGGATTGTCTTCCACGAAATCACCGAGGAAGCGCTAAAAGAAGCGCTTGAACATCCCCGGAAAATCGATATGAAATTAAAAGAGGCGCAGGAAGCTCGCCGCGTGCTTGATCGCCTCGTTGGTTATGATCTTTCAGGGCTTATTTGGAGAAAAGTGCGTTATGGTCTCTCGGCCGGACGCGTCCAGTCGCCGGCACTTCGTATTATTCTCGAGCGAGAACGCGAAATCAGGGCTTTTACGAGCGAAAAGTTTTGGGTGATAACCGCGCTCGTTAAAACTGAAAAAGGTATTGATCTTACGCTCACCTGTGAGGAAGAACCACGGGACGGAGACGAGGTTATCAAGATACTAACGGCCGGAAAGGCGGGCCCGTGGAGTATTTTTGATGTTACTGAGAGTGAAGCAAAGAGGAGTCCCCGGGCTCCCTTCACCACTTCGACGCTTCAGCAGTCGGCAAGTTCGCGCGTCGGTTTTTCGCCATCAAGGACAATGTCGGTTGCCCAGAAACTCTACGAAAACGGCCTGATTACGTATATGAGAACTGACAGCACCTCAATTTCAAGCGCCGCTCAAAAAAATATTATCGACATGATACGGAAAGAGTTTGGCGAGATATATGTTTCTCCCCGTATCTATAAAACAAAAAGTAGGAACGCCCAGGAAGCACACGAGGCGATTCGCCCTACCACTATCTCCCTTCGCGGTAGCGGCAGAACAGACGAGCAAAAAAAATTATATCGGCTGATTCACGAGCGGGCACTCTCCTCTCAAATGACCGACGCGAAAATCTTGCGAACTAAAGTGAGCTCACGTTGTGGCGACGGTACTATTCCCCCGTTTTCAGTAACCGGCTCGCGCGTGCTCTTTGACGGCTGGCTTAAAGCGGACCCACGCGCCCGCGGCGAGGATGTAGAATTGCCCGAAGTCAAAAAAGGAGAATCTTTATCGCTCGTCGAAATACATTCCGAAGAAAAGGCAACGGAGCCTCCTTCACGCTACACGGAAGCGGGACTTGTCAAAGAACTCGAAAAACGTGGCATCGGACGGCCCTCAACCTACGCTTCTATCCTTAAGACGCTCTCGGACCGCGGCTATGTCGAAAAAGTCAACCGGACTCTTACGCCAACAGACACGGGAGAAGTGGTTTCGACATTTCTTGAGAATAATTTCATCAAGTACATCAGTGATGATTTTACGGCTCATATGGAAGATGAACTTGATGATATCGCGCGCGGTGAGCGAAGCTATGAAAAAACACTGAAAGATTTTTACGATCCATTCCGCAAAGACGTCAAATCGAAAGAGAAGATCGAGAAACTGACGAATCTCGGCCCGGTTCCGAAAGAGTTCAGGTGTCCAAAATGTAACGGCCCCATGATTTTCAAACTTTCCAAAAATGGCAAATTTATGAGTTGCGTCCGATTCCCCGAATGCGACGGTGCCAGGACAAACGAAGGGCGCGAACTCCAGGGGCCAAAATCGACCGGAAGAAAATGCCCGGATTGCCAAACGGGAATCTTGGTTGAGCGTGAAGGACGCTTCGGCACGTTTATCGCCTGTTCGAATTATCCGAAATGCAAACATATTGAGAGCGACCCTGAAGAAGAAGCAAAAAAGAAAACCGGGGTGAAGTGTCCTGTCTGCGGTAAAGGAGAGTTGATGGAGCGACGGGGGCGTTTTGGGCTCTTTTATAGCTGTTCGAATTATCCGCGGTGCAAATATGCAATTAAAGCAAAACCAACCGGCAACATCTGCCCGACCTGCGGCTCGCTCATGATGGAGGGAACAAAAACCATTCCGGAGCGCTGTTCCGATAAGAATTGCCCGAACCATAATCCGCATAAATCTGATAAAGATAAAAAGAAATAACCCCGCGTGCGCGGGGTTATTTCTTGCGTATAAAATTGTAAGCAGTATAGAATAGCATAATGACAGCAAAAGAAATCATCGAGAAAATGGACGCTCCGTCGAAGGAGGACCAAGACCTCATCACTAAAGCATTTGCTTTTGCGGAAAAAATTCATACAAATCACAAACGCTACTCGGGTGAGCCCTATCTTGTCCATCTTTTTGAAACGGGGAAAAATCTGGCCGAGCTTGGAATGGGGGCGGCGACGATTGCCGCCGGGCTTCTTCACGATTCGCTTGAAGACGCCGGCGCCAAAGAAGAGGATATCCAAAAAGAATTCGGGCCAGAAATTCTCTTTCTTATCCAGGGAGTGACCAAGCTCGGTAAATTGAAATATCGGGGCGCGAAGCGCCATACCGAGAGTTTGCGTAAACTCTTCGTCGCCATGTCGCAAGATATCCGGGTACTGATTATTAAACTGACCGACCGGCTCCATAACATGCAGACGCTTCAGTATGTTCCCCCGTTAAAGCAAAAACGAATCGCTCTTGAAACACTCGAGGTGTACGCACCGATTGCCTATCGTCTCGGCATGCGGAAGCTCAATCGGGAGCTTGAAGATTTAGCCTTTCCATTCGTCTTTCCTGAAGAGTATGCAAAGACGGAAGCAGTGCTTAGAAAGAAAAACAAGGAGACCGCAAAACCACTTGAGAAAGTTCTTAATAGTATTAAAAAGGCGCTTGCCAAAAGCGCTATAACAGACTTCAAAACTGATTTCCGCGTCAAAGGGCTCTACAGTCTCCACAAAAAACTGGTACGCAAAGATATGGATATCGAAAAAGTCTATGATATTGCGGCAATCCGGATCATCGTGCCAACGGTTGCCGACTGCTACAAGGTGCTCGGCATCATTCACAGTTCCTTTAGACCGCTTCCGGGGAGAATCAAGGACTACATCGCCTTCCCTAAACCAAACGGCTACCGCTCGATCCACACGACCGTTTTCACTGGGGATGGCGGCATTATCGAAGTCCAGATTCGAACCGAGGAAATGCAGCGCGAGTCCGAGTACGGCATCGCCTCCCATCTCTCATACAAAGACGATAACGGTAAGAAGGCCCGGAACGCGAATATTCTATGGATTATGAGCCTGCTTCGGCCTCAAATCTTAGCCCAAAGAAAGCCTGATACGGAAAAATTCGTCGATGTCCCCCAGTGGATCAAACATCTCGCAAAAACAGAGCTCTCAAACGAACCTGATGAGTATATAGAAACCCTGAAAAGCGATTTCTTCGGTCATCGGGTTTTTGTCTTCACACCGAAAGGTGATGTGATTGATCTTCCTTCTGACTCAAGCCCCATTGATTTTGCGTATGCCATTCATTCAGATATAGGTAATCATATTTCGGGCGTTAAATTAAACGGCAAACTGGTCACCCTTGATACCAAACTAAAAAACGGCGACATTGTTGAAATCGTCACCAAGGAAAAAAGTAAACCTTCCTCGAAGTGGCTCGAACTCGTGAAAACGACCGAAGCACGGCGGCATATCAAAAATATTCTTCACCTTGGCTGATATCAGATCGAGAAATCCTTAACCGAGTAGAGATCATCGCTCTTGTTTTCTTCATCGCTCTTTTCGGCAAGCGGCTTATCCTCCAGGGTTTGGGGAATGTCTTCTTTTTTATTGATGCCAAGCGCGTCTCTCGTTGTCGCAATAAATTTTTCCATAAGATTGGTTGGGTTCTTGGTTGAACCGATGAGATCAAGAATGGTGCGCAGGTCGTCTTTCGAGAAGAAATCAATGACTATTTTCCCGCCTTGTTCTTTGCGCTCAATTTTTACCCGAGTACCGAGGGATTCGGTCAATTTTTGTTCAAGTTCAATCATCTCGGTATCTATCACTTCTTTTTTTCTTACCCGGTCGGTCGCAATGCGCCTGGCTATCGCCTCCGCCTCGCGGACAGTGAGTCGTTTAAAGAGAATTTCTTTGTAAAGCGTCCCTTGCTCTTCCGGATGATCAACAAGCATGAGCAGTGGGCGGGTATGCCCTTCGCTGATTTTCCCTTCGGCAAGCGCTCGTTGAAACTCTTCGGGAAGAGAAAGCAGCCGGAGGGTGTTTGAAACATATTCACGGCTCTTCCCTATCTTCTGCGCAATTTCGGCGTGTTTAAATTTAAATTCCGTAACAAGCCGCTCAAAGGCCCGAGCCCGATCGATCGCATTCAAATCTTCGCGCTGCAAGTTCTCGATGATAGCAAGTTCAAGCTTGGTACGGGCATCGTCAGCAGATGCCCGGATAAGCGCCGGCACCTGAGACAGCCCGGCCATCTTTGAAGCGCGCAACCGGCGCTCTCCGGCAATCAGCTCATATTCAACCTGAAGCCCCCCTTCCGACTTTTCGTGTTCCTGACGCGTTACAATCAAAGGTTGAAGAACTCCATATTGGCGAATAGAATCAGCCAGATCTTTTAGTCGGGCTTCATCAAACTCCCTCCGTGGCTGATACGGGTTTGGACTTATCTTGTCGATATCAATCCAGAAAATTGAATCTCCGTAAAATTGCGACATAGGTATCTTATAATTTTAACATATTTGATTTCTCTTCAAAGTTGGCTACACTTCGTTTTAAGCCGGAGTGGCGGAATGGCAGACGCGCTCGACTCAAAATCGAGTCTCGCAAGAGGTGAGGGTTCGAGTCCCTCCTCCGGCACTAAAAACATAACCGCCCCGCCCGAAATCTCGGGCGGGGCGGTTATTAATAGATTATTTTGAATTTAAATACTTAAGCATCGTCTTCGCGTCACTTACCTCAAACGGATCGTCTTTATAATTATCCGAGAACCCCGGTTCAACGAACATTTTTTTAACCGTGCCATCTTCGACATACATGCTGTAACGCCAGCTACGCTTTCCGAAACCGAGATTTTCTTTTTTCACAAGCATTCCCATTGCCTCGGTAAAGAGGCCGGAGCCGTCGGGAATAAACTTTACCTTTGAAACACCCTGGGCTTTCCCCCACTGATTCATCACGAATGCGTCGTTCACGCTGAGGCAGTAGACTTCATCAATACCGAGCTTCTTGAATTCATCGTAGGAAGCTTCATAGCCGGGAAGGTGTGCTGAAGAGCATATTGGTGTGAATGCCCCCGGCAGTGAAAAAACGACCACTTTCTTTCCTTCGAAAAGTTGAGAAGAGGAAACGTCTTGCCAGCGATAAGGATTATCCCCGGGAATGCTCTCATCCCTCACCCGGCTTTTGAAAATTACGTCAGGAATTTTCTTTCCTTCCATTTCCGTTTTATTCATAGGTTTGATGTGCTGTTATTAAGTTGCTAGTGTGTGACTATCCTACCATTTTAAATTTATTCATGTCTAATATATGTCTGATTTGAGGAGAAAAAAAACAAAAATAATCGTCATTCTGGGACCGACCACTTCAGGGAAAAGTGATTTGGCCGTACGTCTCGCGCGAAAATTCGACGGCGAGGTAGTTTCAGCTGATTCCCGTCAGGTTTATAAAGGTCTCGACATTGGAACCGGAAAGATCACAAAAAAAGAGATGAGGGGCGTCCCCCACCATCTTCTCGATATTACTGATCCACGCTATATATACAGTGTCGCCGAATATCAGAAGGATGCGATGAAAGCTGTGCGATATATCGTACAAAAAAATAAGCTGCCGATTGTGTGTGGCGGCAGCGGATTTTACATAGATAGCCTCCTTGGCTCATTTTCGCTTCCCGAAATATTCTCAAACAAAAAGCTACGACAACGTCTGGCCAAGAAATCCGCACAAGAACTTTTTAAAATACTTGAAAAACTCGATTCTCGACGGGCAAAAGAGATCGACCGACACAACCCTGTTCGTCTTATTCGGGCAATAGAGATAGCGAAAACATTTGGTTCTGTTCCCACAATAAGAAAATCCGAAAGATTTAATAGCCTTAAAATAGGAATTCTTACTCCTCCCTCCATACTCAAAACAAAAATTCACCAGCGACTTTTGGTAAGAATAAAAAAGGGGATGATCACTGAAGCGAGGCGTCTCCACAGAGGGGGGCTTTCGTGGAAAAGAATGGAAGCATTAGGTCTTGAATATCGCTATCTTGCCAAATACCTTCAAGGTAAAATTTCAAAGAAAGAGATGTTTTCGAAACTTGAGGGAGAAATCTGGCGCTATGTGAAACGGCAAATGACGTGGTTTAAAAGAGATAAAAAAATTAAATGGTTTTCAACGAGAACAAGTAAAAAGATTGAGAAAGAAGTAAAAAAATTTTTAAAAAATAAGAGAGAAAGCCCGCCCGTTTTTAAAATACGGGCGGGCTAGTGGTGATCGCTAAGAGCGTACTCGATGATAGGACACTGTGCAGGGAAATATGGTCCACATTTTTCGAGCCATTTTTGGGCGATTTGTGTCGCTTCTTTTTCTCGATACGTATGTTCCATGGGTCCTGTATTGAGGAAGGCCCCATTTAGATACTGCATATGATGCGCCAGCTCATGGATAAGAGTTGCGGCATCTTCAGCGAACTTTAGAGGCTGAAGACGATCATCGATATAAATCGAGTTGTCTTTTTCGTTGTAGTAGGCATCTTCCCATTTCCTGCAACCGTCACTGCACGCAACATGGTTGATCTCCCATGTCGAGGTAGGTTTTATGTCAGGCACATCATATGGAATTGGGTAGCCTGACCAGAGATTGATGACAATATAAAATTCTCGTGCAAGTTCGGAAAGTTGGCCGAGATTACTCATCCCTCCTCTCCTTCCATCTAAAGGACATTGTTAAAGGACATCTTTATTCTCATAAAAACATAATGAGAATAAAAGGCAAGGAATCCAATCCCCAAAAGACAGTGGAGGACATAAAGAAGTTCCCGTCAACTTGCACATTCGCTCTGCTGAGCTCAGTACCTTCCTCGCCCTTGCTCGTCGGCAGGCCGTGTGGGACGAGGTTGGAACTATTTTAGAGTTTCAAACTCAATCAATGCCTCTGGCAATTGAGTGAAACCTCCCTCCCCATTAATATGTCCCGCCTTATGTAAAACAACAATCTTTGAACCTAGTTCACTAAATTTCTCCTTGTTTTCTTCAAGAGCACCATAAGGATCATCGTCGGAAATTATTAATGTTGATTTTGGAAGGGCTCGTTTCACTTTTACAAAATCTATTGGGGTTGTTACCCAGGGGGCAGCTGTCTTTTTTTCTTCACTATCCTCAAGATTTTCTAGATTGAACCAGCCCGCTACAAAAATTGCACCTCCAACCTCCTTGGGAGGTACTTCATTATTTTTAGCATCAAACACCTGATTGGGATGATTTAGAGATTGTAAATATCTGAGTATGGTTTGACAACCGATACTATGACCTACAAAAAAGGTGTTCTTATCAGGTTTGCCGACAATTTTAGAAAGATAAGTTACCCAATCTTCTATCGTTGGATTTTCGGGATGGGGCATGCTCGGAATCTTGACTCCAAATCCTTTTTTCTCAAGCTCTTTTTTTAACCACGGAAACCAGCCCTCATCCGGATATCCACTCCAGCCATGGATAATAAAAACTCTTTTCATACAAATACCTTACCACAAAGTTTGGAAATGACGAGCGGGCCCACCAGGATTCGAACCTGGAACCTCGGTTTTGGAGACCGATGTTTTACCATTGAAACTATAGGCCCAAGGAGATTATTGTATTACTTTTTAACCTCTTTGTGCACGGTTTGTTTTTTGCACCACTTGCACCACTTTTTAAGCTCGATTTTACGCTCTACTTTTTTCTTATTTTTACTGGACCAATAGTTAACACGTTTGCACTCCGAACAGGCCAGTTTTATGAGTCTATCTTGTGACATAAATTAAGTTTTCAAAAGATACTATAAAAGCCTTGGAAAATCAAATATTTTTGTGCGTCGGGCAGGATTCGAACCTGCGTAGCCCATAGGGCGACAGATTTACAGTCTGTTGCGATTGACCACTCCGCCACCGACGCAATAACGGGGAAGATACACTACTTTTCAAAATTTTAAAAGGAGTCTCTCCTCCCCACTTTACGCAGTTACCTGCTCTTTTTGGATAAGGATCGTGGGTTTACCGATCCTCTTCGTCTTTTTTACGTCAAAGACAAATTCATTATTTTCTTTCATTAAGACCGAGATATGCCCGCCATGCATGACGCCTCGCGAAATCATCAGGGACGCGATCGGATTCAATATTTTTGTCTGGATCAACCGCTTCAGGGGACGAGCGCCATAGTGCGGATTATAGCCTTCTTTCGCAAGATAGGAGAGCACTTCATCAGGAATATCAAGGACAATTTCTTTTTCAGCAAGACGTTTTTTAACAAGATCAATCTGAATGTTGACGATCTTAACGATTGCTTCAGGCTTTAAAATGTCAAAGACGATTATGTCATCGAGACGATTCAAGAATTCCGGCCGGAAATGATCTTTGAGCGAAGAGAGCACTTTCTCCTTTGTAATTTCATACTGTTTATTTTCATCGCCGTGGCTTATCGTAAATCCGATTTGTTCCATCTTGTCGATAAGCTGAGCGCCGATATTAGAAGTCAAAATGATGATGGTGTTTTTGAAGTTAACCATCCTCCCCTTCGCGTCCGTCAGTCGCCCATTATCAAGAACCTGAAGAAGAATGTTAAACACTTCAGGATGAGCTTTTTCTATTTCATCAAAGAGTAGCACTGAATATGGTCGGTGACGGACGGTTTCGGTAAGTGTCCCTCCTTCTTCGTGACCGACATAGCCGGGCGGCGCGCCGATAATTTTCGAGACAGAGTGTCGCTCCATATATTCCGACATATCAACGCGAATAAGAGCCCGGTCCGAATCAAACATGAATTCGGCAAGCGCTTTGGTTAATTCGGTTTTTCCGACACCCGTCGGGCCAAGAAAAATGAAAGAACCGATAGGGCGATCCGGATCGGAAATACCGGCCCGTGAGCGTTTAACGGCGTTTGCGATTTTTTCGATAGCTTCATCCTGACCGATAACCCTCTTCTTGAGGCTCTCTTCCATCCGGGAGAGTTTCTCAATCTCCTGTTCAAGCATGCGGTAAACCGGAATACCGGTCCAGCGCGAAACAACTCCGGCAATATCATTTTCCGTGATCTCCTCTTTCAAAAGTCGGCGTGAGCGCTGAAGCTTGCCTAGTTTTTTATTTTTCGCCTCCAGTTCCTTTTCAAGCGTCGGAATCTTCCCATAGCGGATTTCGGCGGCTTTTGAAAGATCGGCGCGCGCTTCCGCTCCTTCCGCTTCAATGCGTGATTGCTCAAGATCTTTCTTAATGGTGCGGATCGAACCTAAAATATCTTTCTCGGTATTCCACTTGAATTCAAGATCGCGAGTTTTTTCTTTAAAGTCGGCGATTTCTTTGTCGATTATCTTGATCCTGGCTTTTGCTTTCTTGCCCTCTTCGCTTTCAGCCTCTTTCTTAAGCGCTTCGCGCTCAATTTCAAGGCGCAATACTTTTCGGTGAGTTTCCTCAAGGATCGGCGGTTTGTTTTCAAGAGAGATCCGGAGAGCGGAAGCCGCTTCATCAATCAAATCAACCGCCTTGTCCGGAAGAAACCGATCGGTAATGTAGCGGGACGAGAGGTTCACGGCAGCGATTAGAGCATCGTCCGTAATGCGGACACCGTGATACAACTCGTACTTTTCCTTAAGGCCGCGAAGAATGGCAACGGCGTCCTCAGGCGAAGGTTCCGTGACATATACTGGCTGAAATCGGCGCGTCAGAGCCTGATCTTTCTCGATGTATTTTTGATACTCCTTGAGAGTAGTCGCGCCGATTGCCCGGAGTTCTCCGCGAGAGAGAGCCGGTTTTAACATGTTCGAAGCGTCCATTGCGCCCTCAGCCGCGCCCGCCCCAACGATAGTGTGAATTTCATCGATAAAAAGAATAACTTTACCGTCAGCGCGCTCAATTTCTTTCATAATAGCTTTCAAACGCTCTTCAAACTCGCCGCGGTATTTCGTGCCGGCGATAAGCGATCCTAAATCAAGTGAAACCAGCTCTTTTCCCTTCAAAGAATCCGGAACGTCATTTGAAGCAATGCGGTTGGCAAGCCCTTCGACGATCGCCGTTTTACCAACGCCCGGCTCCCCGATCAAAATCGGGTTATTTTTCGTTCGGCGTGAGAGAATCTGCATAATTCTCGAGATTTCTTCGTCGCGACCGACAACCGGGTCAAGTTTATTCTCAAGAGCAAGTTTGGTGAGGTTTCTCGTATATTTCGAGAGCGCCCGGAATTTTTTCGGCTCTCCGGACTCGGTAATTTTACCTTTACGCATTTCATTCAATACCTTAAGAACGATATCTTTGGTGAGACGGAACCGAGAAAGTACTTCACGGGCTCCGGAGGGGATTTCAAGAAGCGCGACGAAAAGATGTTCAACCGAGACAAATTCATCAGATAAGCCCGAGGCCACCTTCCCGGAATACTCGAGCACCTGGGCGAGATCCGGTGTTAAATAAATTTGATACGAGGGAGAAAGGACGGTCGATGATTCAGGGTTTTCGATTGCCTCAATCAATGAGTCAGTCAGTAAATTAATATCAACCTCAAGCCGCTCAAGAATAGAAAAAATGATGCTTTCTTCCTGAACGACGAGTGCTGTCATCAGGTGAACCGAGTTAACCTGATTTTGGCCGCGTTCAATTGCAAGCTCATGAGCTTTTCTTATTGCGTCCCGCGCTTTACTGGTGAAATGTCCAAATGATGGGGGCATAGATTTTATATTTTAAACTTAGGGAAATGGCTTAAAGTAGCGGAAAAGCGGAGGAATACCTAAATTATGTCGCGGAGAAAATAAGTTGTCAAACTGAGCTCTTGATCGCCCTTATTTCGGGAGAGCGGCAAGTTTTTGTTGCAAAAGGTTTTCCGAAATGAAGCGATCTTGCTTCTCCCCCGTATTCATTCCGATCACTTCCCCAAAAAGATTTGAGAGCGGGCCACCTCTGCCGATAGCTAAAGGTGCCGGGCTAATATCAATGTAGCCGACAATCTGATCGGGTGTTGTTGTGCCCCCTGCGTTTTGGTCAATTAACGCCAGCGACGAGACGACGCCAAGCGAAATCGTACGTCCTTTTTCGCCCCCGAAAACAATAATACTTTGCCCCAGTTGAAGCTTATCGGCATCTCCCAAAGTCACCGGAGTAAAACTGTATTTAGTGTCTGGAGCAAGCGCCTGAAGAAGCGCAATGCCGAGTACTTCATCTTGGTTGAGGACTTTAGTGTCAAGGGTTTTGCCGTCTAAAGTCGTAATACTGTAGTTTCCTGTATCCGAAATAATGCCGCTGTCAGTCGCGATAATCCCTGTATTGGTAAGCACCGTTCCCCAACCGACAAAAGACAAGGAGGGTGAACCGTCGGTATTGATCCCTTTTTGAGAAACTGAGACAATACCCGAGGCGTCTTTTTGAACCGACTTGGTAACAAGATCATCTTCCTTAACAACTACCGTTGTCTCTTTGGTAACAACCGAACTGCCCGCGGTCGGTACTATTTTTTCGACGGTGTGTTCGACAACCCGGTTGATTGTCTGGGTAATCCCGGGAGGCGCCTGCTGGAGCAGTGATACCGTCACGATGCCGGTTGCAATCGATGTCACGAAAGAGATGAGTAGCGTGAGCAGGATTATTTGTGTGCGGTTGAGATTTTCTACATCCATAGGTTTAAAGATAGTTTGATCATAAGCAAAAGAGGAAGGGCCCGCAACTCCTTACGGTTTGAGAAGCTCTGGCAGGACTTTCGCTATATATTTTATATCACCAAGCGAGGTTTCCCTTCCGAATGAAAAACGAAGGGAACTTTTACCGTACCCTTCCCTTCCCGGCAACGCCTCAATTACATAAGACGAACCCGAGCCGGAAATGCTTCTGCAGGCGCTTGCCGAGGAAACGGCGATTCCCGCCTGGTCGAGTTTCACCGAGAGAAATTCGGCATCGACTTCGGGAAAGTTGATATTCAAAACATTGGGCAGAATTTCGCCGAGGCCATTAACCGTTGCCCCGTCTATGTGCTTGAGTAATTCCTCTTTGAGAAGATCCCGAAGTTTTTTTATTCGCTCCCCTTCGGTTTTTCGCATCCTCTCTGCTTTCAAAAGCGCCGCGGCAAACCCGACAATTCCCGGTACGTTTTGCGTACCGGCCCTAAGTCCCTTCTCCTGCATGCCGCCGCGGAGAAGTGGGGTAAGTGGCGTGCCGCGCTTCACGAAAAGAAGCCCGACGCCTTTCGGGCCGTAGACTTTCAAGGCATCAAGTGTCATGAGATCGACATGAAGATCGTTCGGAAAAAGAGAGAGAAAATTGCCGGCCTGACTCGCATCGGTATGAAAATAGAGTGGCTGTTTCTCCTTATATTTTTTGATGAGATTTCCTATTTCCCGAATTCTCTCAATAGTTCCCGTTTCGCTGTTTGCATAAGCAAGGGAAATGAGGATCGTTTCCTCGGTAATCGAGGCTTCGAGATTTTTTAAGTCAACCCGTCCTTTCTCATTAACCGGAAGGTACGTCACTAAAAATCCCTTCCGCTCAAGAAAGCGAATGGGCTCGAGAATGGCGGCGTGCTCAATTCGCGACGTTATGATGTGCGGGTGCTTCACCGGAGAAGATGACACTATTCCCGTAATTCCTAAATTGTTACCCTCGGTTCCACCACCAGTAAAAATTATTTCGTCGCTTTGGACCTGAAGTGTTTCGGCGATTGTTTTTCTCGCTTGTTCAAGAGCACGCTTCGCCTCCCGTCCGAAAGAATGGATGGAGGCCGGGTTCCCAAATAAAGTTCCTGATAAAAAAGGAAGCATCGCCTTCTTGACGTCTTCATCAAGAGGAGTTGCCGCCGCGTAATCGGCATAGACTCTCCGTACCCGTGAAGAGGAAAAAAAATCAAACATGAAGGTATTGTACGAATACAGGTTTATTTTGCAAAATGAGCGATTTATGTATACTGTGGTCACCGTTCTTCATATGAAATCCGTCCTTTCACTCTCCCATACCGAAATTGGATTCTTGCTCGCCTTAGGCGCTCTCCTTATTCTTCTTATCTCCTATCTGCGCCTTGAATGGAAGCTCAATCGGCTGCTTCTTGGTGGAAGATCGGCGAACCTTGATGAGACACTTTCATACCTCAAAGGTAAAGCTGATAACTATGATCTGTTCAGATCTGATCTTGAAAAATATTTGACCGATGTTGAAAACAGGCTTCGGAAAAGTGTTCAGGGAGTCGGCATGGTGCGGTTCAATCCTTTCCGGGGTAGCGGCTCGGGCGGGAATCAAAGTTTTGCAAGCGCCTTTGTTAATGAAAGCGGCGATGGAATCATCATCTCAACACTCTACGCCCGCGACCATGTCAGCGTCTTTGCAAAACCAGTCCGCAAATTCAAATCGGAATTTGAACTGACGGATGAAGAAAAACAGGCCCTGTCGCAAGCAAAAGAAGAACTGAAATAAACCATGGCGGTATCCGCTATCCTAAAAAACAATGCCGAAAGAAAAATCCAAAGGAATAATTCCCCGACCGCCCGTCGTTGCAATTATGGGGCATATCGACCATGGTAAATCGACGCTTCTTGATTACATCAGGAAAACCAATGTCGTAGGAAAAGAAGCGGGCGGTATCACTCAGCATATTTCAGCCTACGAAGTCATCCATAAAGACGAAAAGGGAAACAGCCGCCGGATTACCTTCCTTGACACCCCCGGCCATGAAGCTTTTAAAGCAATGCGCAAGCGTGGCGCGGGCGCGGCGGATGTCGCCGTTTTGGTAGTCTCGGCAGAAGACGGAGTGAAGCCGCAGACGCTTGAGGCGTTTTCCGCCATTACCGATTCAAAAACCCCCTACATTGTCGCTATCAATAAAATAGACAAACCGGGAGCAAACATCGAGAAGACAAAGCAGACCCTGCTTGATGGCGGCATATATATAGAAGGCTATGGGGGCAACGTCCCTTCAGTTTCAATTTCCGCAAAAAAAGGTGAGGGCGTAAAAGAGCTCCTCGATATGATTCTTCTTGTTGCCGATCTTGAATCGCTCTCAGGAAATCCTGAAGAAAAATCAACCGGCGTTATTATCGAATCGAATCTCGACACAAAGAAAGGAATTACCGCAACACTCATCATCAAAAACGGGACGCTTAAGAAAGGCGAGTTTATCGTCGCCGGAGAAAGTATGGCACCGGTCAGGATCATGGAAAATTTCCTTGGGGAAGCAATCCCGGAAGCGACTTTTTCAAGCCCCGTTCGGATTATCGGCTGGAGCGATCTTCCGAAGGCGGGCGAGATATTTTCAACATATAAAACAAAGAAAGAAGCCGAGGAAGCCACTCAAGTAGAAAGTAAGAAGCTCAAAGAGATCGGCTCTTCGGAATTTTCTGCGCCAGTCGGTGCAGTCGTGATCCCGCTTGTTATCAAAACTGACATGCTCGGATCTTCCGAAGCGATTGCTCATGAAATCAAGAAAATCGAGACTGATACCGTAAAAGTAAAAATTGTGGAAGCATCCGCAGGCACCATCAGTGAAAATGATGTCAAATTCTTAACGGGCGCGCCGAATGGCATTATCGTTGGCTTTGCCGTTAAGGCGGACGCCCGCGCGATTGAACTTGCCGAAAGACAGGGAGTGGTAATAAAAACATTCGACGTGATCTATAAGCTCACTGAATGGCTAGAAGAGATAATCAAAGAGAGAACACCGAAAGTCGAGGTTCAAGAGATCGAGGGCGCGCTCAAAGTATTAAAGACGTTCAGCCGGACCAAAGACAAACAGGTCATCGGCGGCAGAATCGAGTCGGGCAAAATCAGAGTGGGGGATAAAGTGAAAATTAAACGAAGAGATGCGGAAGTTGGCGAGGGCACGGTAAAAGAAATACAAGTTCAAAAATTAAAAGTGCGTGAAGTGACCGAGGGGAGCGAATGCGGGCTCCAGGTCGAAGCGAAAATTGATATCGCTCAGGGCGATATACTTCAATCGGTTGTACTTAGCATTAAATGAGGTAGTATGTCGAAGAAGGAGGAACGGCTACAGGAGAGAATCCGCGAATCCGCCGCGGAATTTCTAAATAAAGAATCAAATCAGTCGTCGCTCATCACCGTGACAAGGGTAGAGCTCTCTAGTGACGGCCGCCGAGCGTTCATTTTCATAACTGTTTTTCCTGAGGAAAAAGAGGCGGAAGGACTGTCATTCGCACGAAGAAAACGGACGGAACTTCGGGAGAGAATACTTAAAGACCTCGATATCGCCCGTCCCCCATTTCTTGAAGTATTGGTCGATGCCGGAGAAAAGAACCGTCAGCGGATCGATATCCTTTCTCGGCGGTAGAAAATAATTTAAAATCAGGGCGTAGTGGCGAAGTGGTAACGCGGCGGTCTGCAAAACCGACATGCAGGGGTTCGATTCCCCTCTACGCCTCACAGAACATGGTCGAAAAAGTCTTCGGAGAAATATAATTGCCCGGGTGGCGGAATTGGTATACGCGCACGACTTAAAATCGTGTCTCGCAAGGGATGTGGGTTCGATCCCCACCCCGGGCACCATAAGTAAATTGAAAAAACTCTGAAAGTAGCTTAGAGTTTCTTATTATCCGCCCATAGCTCAGTTGGTAGAGCGGCTCCCTCTTAAGGAGATGGTCGCAGGTTCGAATCCTGCTGGGCGGACACGAATAAAAAATTCGTATTGGGCGGGTGGCGGAATTGGTATACGCGCATGGCTTAGGACCATGTCCCGAAAGGGGTGGAGGTTCAAGTCCTCTCCCGCCCACAAATTCACAATGGAAATTTCGCGTGTCTTTATGCTCTGTTACAATTAACAGTATGAAAAAGCTTATTCTTTTTTTGGCTGTTAATTATTATTTATTTTTCTTTGGAGCCCTCGTGACATCCGCCGATATCCCTCCTTCTGTCAATAATCTGTATATCAGTGCTTCAAGTATAAATTCCGGCCAGCCGATCGGTTTTACCTGGTCGCTTTCAAATAGTTCCGGTTCGTCTTTCATTATTCCCTGCCAAACGGGCATTAAAATTTCGTATGCGGACGGTAGCGGATCGCTTTCCTGTGGTAGCCGATATGCTCTTTCAAACCCATCAAATGGCTCCGCTTCTCTCGCCATCAACAATGTAACCGGTGGCCTAAGAACGATTACATTTCAGGTGATACCAAAGGATATGTCGGGAACCGATTATGATTCCGGTCTTGTACAAACACAAATTACCCTCTATACACTTTCAGAACCGATCACCGACTTAACCATTAATCCGACAACACTGACATCCGGAAGCGGTGCAACACTTACGTGGGCAGGCCACGTCGTTGATGGTGTCAATATCTCAATTGACTGTAGCGACGGCGTCACTGTTTCATCACCAAATTACACAAACAGCCTCTACATTCCCTGTGGCATCTCCCCCGCATTTCCATCAGACCTTGGGGTCTTAGGGTCGCTCCCCCTGACATTCAACAATCAAAGCGACAACACAAAAACGATCACGATTAAACTTTTGCCGGTGATTACCTCAGGTCTCTATGACGGCACTCACGCGAAAATAGTGACGATTGACGTTAAGCCAAAAACGGCAACACCGTTAAGCATTGATTCATTCTCCGCATCTTCAACAACAGTATTGTCCGGATCTCCGGTAAAAGTATCCTGGTCAATCAGCAACAGCGCTGGCGCAAATTTTTATCTTATGTGCGACAGCGGGAATATAATGGCTACCTCTTCAGCAAATCCGAACGGTACTCTTCCTTGCAATCAAAAATATATTTCCGATACGGACTTCGGAAGTTCCGGATTGCTTACGTTTCAATTCAGTGACATCGGGAGTACCGCGCAACCGGTGAGCCTCACTCTTGTTCCCTCTCCTCAAACAGGTACTTACGATGGCACAAAATCAAAAACTATTTCCTTCCTCGTTACAAAAACCAGCATTTCTTCAACACAATATTACGGGACATATCCGACAGGAAGCGTTAACCAGGGAACGACAAATACCGCTCAGACATCATTTAAAAAAGCGCGCGTACTGTTTGCCCGAGGCTTAAGAGTCGGCATCACGGGAGATGATGTCAAGGCCCTTCAAGAATTTTTCGCACAGGATAAGACAATTTATCCTGAAGGACTGACCACTGGCTATTTTGGATCGGCAACTCTTCGAGCCATACAAAGATTCCAAGCAAAATACGGTATCGCAACCTCGGGGACACCGGACACCACCGGCTATGGCGCTCTCGGCCCTAAAACCCGCGCCCTGATAAACGGATTCAAGTAAAATCTTGTCCCTCAATAATTTCCAAAAGAGCCCGCACACTAAGGCTTATTTTGCTTGACTTTTTATAGTATTTGTGATATCGTTTCACCTAGATTTTTCTTGCCCTTTGAAACTTGAAAGGATGGCCTTCCTATGACCAAAAGACGCTATTACAGCGTGGCTGCGACGCTCTATATGCTCGCGGTCATCTTACTCTTGGTATTTGGCTCTTCATACACTTCTCATATCGGTGGCATCAGCATTTGGAACTGGGGTTCCGGACCTCTCGGGCTTCTCGGAGTCTATACTCTGATAAGCCTACGGATCGTCGGGCCTACTGAAGTCGGAGCCGTACTTTTCTTCGGCAAGCCTCTCTTTGAGGCAAAGTCTGGACTTGTATTCGTTCCACTCGGGATCTGTGAGCTCGTGCTCGAAACCAAACTTCGGATCGAGCAGGAACTGCCGGCTGATCCGGAATTCATCGACCATGGGCACTCAGATGAAGACACGGTCAAAAAAGGATATTTCCCTCCAATCAGGATAACTTTTGCCGAGGGAAAGAAGGAAAACATCGACCCTCTCGAGAGACGCCTTACGACGGAAGTCGTTCCTATGGTTATCTGGCAGATCGACAACTTTCCGAAATTTCTGCAGGCTGTTGGTGATCGTGAAGAAGCACGTGGGCAAATGGCTGACATGGCCGTTTCCGTGTTTACCGAGATCCTTACAAGAATTTCGGCGGCTACGGCTCTCAAAAGAGTCCCCAAAACTAACGAGAAACTTCTCAAAGATATCAAAGAAAGGACAAAGGAATGGGGCATCACTGTACACGATGCCCGCATCAAGACTTTCGGTCTTAGCCACGATCTCAATCTGGCGATTCAGAAGATGGCTCAATCATCGGCGGAAGCCCGTGCAACAGTCATCGAAGCAGAAGCTACAAAAACAAAGAGGAGGCTTGAAGGCGAAGGCGATGGGGCTGCCGAACAGGCTCGCCTTAACGCCAGAACTGCCGGTTTCAAAAAAATGGCCGATGATCTCAATGTCGAACCTTCAGTGGTCTTCGGCGCCGAAACCGCGCGAGCGGTAACGGAAAATCCCGGTCTAAAGACCATCGTCATGGGAACTGAAGGTTTCAAAGAAATCGCCGGCATTGCCAGCGCCCTCAGCGAAACCTTCAAAACTGGGGAGAAACCGGCATGAGGCTCGATCTTATCATCCCCCTCATGCTCATAGCCCTTTGGATACCCTATGCATTTTGGAGGAGATCACAATCCCGCCAATATGCGATCCTAGGGTCACAAATGTCGCAAACCCCAGGCGGCAATATACAAAAAGATTCGCCGCCGAAAAAGAAATTTGGGGATTGGTGGGAATCACTCACCAAAGCAGATTACTTCCCAGTGGTGCTTGTCGTAATCGTCTACGCGGCTATTATGGTTGCGTTTGCTCTTCTCTTTCCGGAAACTTTCCAGGAGTGGGAAGGGACAAAGACAAAGATCTTCTGGGTGTTGTGGCTCGCCCTTCCGACTATCGTTGCGTTTTTCGCAAGAAAAGCCGGCGTGGTCGGTTGGATAGGGGCCGTGGTGCTTATCACCATCTGCTTTGTTGGGGGCGTCGTAGGTCTGTGGGGTCCTGATTTCTGGAAAAACTTAAGCCCCACCGCTGAAGATATAACGCCTCAATCTGAGCCAAACGTTAGTAAGGCCTCCATTAAATTGGAGCCCGGCGTCTGGCATGACCTTCGGGCGGAAGGGTTACTTCTTCTCTACCACAGCTTTGACATGAGAGCGTTCGGGTGCCTTGAGGTAATTTACAATCAAGACATTCCGCGTTTCTATTGCCCGAGCAACGTCCACCCCGATCTCCCAGTTTCCCAAGGAGCAGTCCATATTCCAGAAAACTGGAAATCACCAGCGACACTTTGGAATGTTCGTGTCCGCTCCTTAACAAAGGAGATTCAGGTCGCGATCATTACAAATAAACCGCGGTGAATTGTTCAAAAGACTAAAGGCGCATTCATTGTATGGATGCGTCTTTTCTTTTTAAATTCATTTTATTGGGCTACGGTTGCCTTGATGATATTAACGATTCCAATCGCTCCAACCATAACAACAATTCCGATAATGCCGTAGAGAAGATGCCGCTTGCCATCTTCACGTGCCTTAAGATCATCTGCGGCATATACAAACTGAAACACACCCCACAGAAACATAAGGAAAGCCCACGAGAAAAGGAGAAGAACAATAGGGTTTACAATCGCATTCGAAACCCTATTGATTAAATCATCTACGGTCATGGGAAAAGCCCAAAGACTAAAAGAATTTTAGAAACCACTTACCGTTGGAGCCTGCAAATTAGTCGTGTTATTTATACCGAGCGTTTGTTGAGCAAGCAATACAATACCGAAGAGCGATGCCATGACAAAAATGGCGACAAGCGCCCAGAGCATAATACCTCTGCCTTCCCTTTTGGTGTCGGTGCTCTGGGAGAATACATAAAGCATGATGCCATAAAAGAATGCCAGAATCGCGAGAGCAAAGACAATCGGAAGAAGAGTCCTGACTATCACTCCGAACGTTTGGACGAGGGTTTGTAAGTTATTGAGCCCTGTTCCAACCTGCGCTAAAGCAAGAGCTGGAGCGATTGCCGCACCAAGAATGCTTCCTTTGAGAACCTTGTTTCTTAACATATACAGTACGCCTTTAAGAAAAATTATAGTAAATGACCTTTATTAATGCTTATTAATTATTACCGCTCCTATACCTTACACTCTAACAAAATAAGGATCTCTCGACAAACAGGCTTTGTGGATAGCCTAAGGACTGAATTTCGCTTATTTTACTCAAACTTAGCCTCCACCATTATAAAGGATATGTCTGCGGCAGGCTATTTACTGTCGGAACATTAAAATTACTCTGTTGGTCAACCCCGAATGTTTGCTGGGCAAGCTGAATAATGCCAAAGAGTGAAACCATTATAAATAAGGCAATCAATGACCAGAGCATGATGCTCTTGCCGTCTTTTTTATCTTCCATGCTTTGTGAAAAAATATAGCGGAAAATACCCCAGAAGAAAGCGAGGATCGCAAGACCAAAGACAATCGGGAGAGCCGTTTTTACCAGCCGGCCGATACCGTTTAATAATGTGCTTGCAATGCTGATGGCGTCTTGGGCGGCGTAGGCTGATGTCGGAATAAGAGCGAGTAAAATAATGGTCCCACCCGTATAGAGTTTTTTCATATGATACAAATTAGTAATATCTAAACTGTAACGCCTCCGAGAACCCTGTCAAAGAAAATATCCCCTGGCTCTCCTCTACTGCTGAAGAATAGTTCTCTCAAAAACCGCGACAATGCCCCAGATAGAGAAGACAACAAAAAGAGCAACGAGTCCCCAGCCCATAATAGCCTTGCTTTTACCTTTTTCCGCTTCCGCATTTGAGAAAACATAGCGAGTAATACCCCATAAAAAGGTAAGAATGATGAGGCCGCTTAAGACTGGAATTGCGAGATTGATCACGCCCACCACTCTTCCAACCAAAGAGGCGAAGGTGGGCGCCGCAAGCGCGACTGCAGGAATACCTGAGATTAATAACGCAATTACTATTTGCATGTTTGCTGTCCCGTTACCTGGTTAATAGTTCCGCAAATAACTTGTGAGAGTGTTTGAGCCCCAAGGAGTATCAACCCACCGATTATCGTCCAGAATATCGCTTGTTTCGCGCGTGCGAGAGTCGTCTCATTACCTCGCGCAGTGACAAAGAGAAAGCCTGCATAGACAAGAAAGAAAATGACAACCGGCGCGCCGATTGCGACAACTATTTGGAGAATTCGGGCGACTAGTTTCTGAATCGAAGTAACATTTAGGGGATTTTGAAGCTGGGTAACACTACCGTTCCCGCCAGGATTAACACCCCCTGTATTTCCACCTGCCGCATCGCTGATGAGAGGAAAAGTAACAAAAACATAGCCACAATATATAACTGCAATAACCATTAATATTAACAGGTGTTGCCGACGTAATAATAAAGATTTCATATTTAATTTCCTAAAAATTGACCCCCGGGACCTCCGGGATTTCCTAAGGTACTTACTATTAATTTAACCACAAGCCAGGCGGATGCCATAAATACCAGACCCCAGAATGCCGTTGTAAAAATGCTCTTCGCCTTGCTCAAATTTTTCCCGCTGCCCGCATCGGTGACATAGAGAAATCCGGCATAGGCAAAAAGAAGGGCTGCAACGGGCGCTGCCACGATAAACAAAAAATTAATTATGTTCTCAATCAATGTGCGAAGCGCGTTAAAATCGCAATCAGCTCCGCTGCATGGAACAAGGCCTTGGGCGGCAACGGAAGAAGCGGTGTAAAGATAATAAAAGACGAGAGTAAAAAATAGTGCTGATTGGCGAAGAAAAATCATATTATTGAACAAGATTTCTGATAAGTAACCCGAGTTCAGAGTTCGCCCGGTTGAGGGCACCACTGATCCGATCTTTTCCTGAAATAATCGATTCGACCATTTCTTTGAAGATTGCCGTGGTATCTTCGGGCGAAGGATCTTTCCAAGATTTTGCCATGATCGCAGAAGCATAAAAGACTGAAGAATAGGGATCTGAAGGCGGGGTGGAAAGAAGATCCCTCCTCACCGGCGGAAGTCCGATTTCATTTTCAAGCTCACGGAGAATATCGGATGATGCCATCCGCAGGACGGCAGTGACGGCCGCGGTAGTGTTTTTGCCCTGCTTTGGAATGACAAGAGCATAGAGCTTGCCGTACGTAAGACGCGTTTTGCTGTCCCTGATTTGGGGCAAGACGGTTACATCAAAATCAAGATTCGGGTTTTTACTTCTGATATTTTTAAGCTCGCTTGCAAAACCAAAATATGTAGCGAGTTCCTCACCGATAAACGCGTCGCTTGAACCGGGTAAAGATTTATTCCATGAATAGGCGGCATTCACCGGATTCGAAAATTCCGTGTAGAAACGAAGAGCGGCTTCGGCAGGAGGACTACTCATACCAAGCGTGTCACTCAGAACCGTCTTTAAATTACCCTGCTGATCAGGAGCGGTAATCGGATCCCCGGCCTGAAGAATCATCCCCGAGAGAAGCTCTTTGAAATTCGTTATATTGATGGTGTCACCGAGCGCGACAATAGTTTTTTTGATGTTGCCGGCATCGTCTTTTTCGTTGAACTTTGGTGCCAGAGTAAAAAATTCATCCCAATGCTTAGGTGGTGTTGAAAGAGCCTTTGAAGAAAACATACTGCGGTTCCAATACATGACCAAAGGATCAACTGCAAAGGGTAGTCCTATAGCGCCTTGCGGCGTCCAAAATATCTCCGCACCATCGATAAAGGTATCCTTGAAATCCCTCTCCGAGAGGCTTGCGCTCGGAATCGGCAACAATTTATTTTCTTCCTTAAGAAGAAGACTCTCCGGAAGAATAACCAGGTCGGGGCTTCTGCCGCTTGCAAGAGCGTCAACAAATTCACTTTCAAACGTTGTTCCGTCTTTTTCAACGTACTGAAGCGTCACCCCCGCCGCCTTAAGTGTGGCCGAGTTTGAAAAAATGGTCATCGCCTCTTCCGGAAATGTCCCCCAGACAACAAGCGTCGGCAAGGTGTTGCTGTTACTTCCACGGAAAAGAGCAAATGCGCCGACACCCAAAAGCAAAAAGACGATAAATGCTCCGAGCACAATGGTTTGAAAAGTGTTCATCGTTTTATGAAAAGAAATCCGTAATGGTGATCGCCCGCCTCAAATTCTAAGAGGAGCGAAAGGCCGCAACTTAACAGGAGACTCTCTGCCATACTTTTACTTAAAACATCTTTCTCCTGAGGACCGATGCCTCCAAATGAATCGCTCCAATCGATGAGAAGCACCTTTCCACCTTTTTTAAGAATTCTCACTGCTTCGTCAACAACATTTTTCTTATTTTCAACTTGAAATAAGATATTTGAAAGAATAACCGCATCAACCGTCTGATCTTTAAGCTTCGTACTTTCCTTCCCTTCAATGTCCGCCCAGATCGGGTAGATGTTCTGAAGCCGCAGTTTTGACGCCTCGCGCTTAAGTTTACCGAGCAAGTCCTGTTGAATATCGACTGCGTAAACTTTACCATTGTCTCCAACGAGATTGGCTGAAGCTATGGCGTAGCGTCCCGAACCGGCACCGATATCAATAACGCTCATCCCTTTTTGAAGTTCGAGATGCGAAAGATTTAGAATTGGATCAGTAAAGGCCATCGGTCACTTAAGTATACCGCACGGGTTTGTTTGAGACAGTACGTTTTTCAACAATTACGCTTTTAAAAAACCACGTTCGAGCACTCCTCTACAAACAAATGATTGAGGCAATTGAATCCCCCTGATAGAGCTTCATGACGCGCACCCCTTGGGTTGCGCGCGAGAGCGTCGGGATTTCTTTGAGGTCAACCCTAATCACCTGGCTTTTCTTTGAAATAGCAATGACTTCAGAATCGGGATTAAAGACGACTTTGCCGGTGATAATCGCGCCGGTTTTAGGCGTGACTTTTGCGGTTTTGATGCCCGAGCCGCCGCGCTTCTGAATTTTATATTCTGTAAGAGACGTGCGTTTGCCGTATCCGTTATTGCTGATGACGAGAAGCTCCGGGGCTTCATATTCTTTACGAACAACCTCAGCGGCAACAACCGCATCTCCTTTTGCAATTTTAATGACACGAACTCCTCCCGCCGCTCTTCCCATTTCGCGCACATCGGACTCTTTGAAACGAATGGATTGCCCTTTTGAGCTTCCAATGATCACCGTATCCCCTTTTCCCACAAAAAATGCCGAGACAAGTGCGTCACCCGAATCAAGCTTGATTGCGATGATGCCGCTCCGTCTCACATCATGGAAATTTTTTGCCGCCGTTTTTTTACCCGTACCGTTTTTGGTAACCATAAGAAGCGCCGCCTCGCTCTTTTTAATATCTTTCGACATGGGGAGAATCGAGGAAATTTTTTCGTCAGCGGTCAGTGAGAGGTAGTTCATGATCGACTTACCGCGCGTTGCGCGCCTGCCTTCCGGAATATCGTACATTTTTATCTTATAGACTTTGCCTTTGTCAGTGAAAAAGAGAAGATCGCTATGGGTTGAGGTCGTCAAAAACTGAGTGATAAAATCTTCTTCTTTGGTGTCAAGATCGATAACGCCAACGCCGCCTCTTTTTTGCTTGCGATATTCATCCGGATTTGTCCGCTTAACATAGCCACCCGCCGTGTAGACCAAGACCGATTCTTCCTCCGGGACCAAATCTTCATCCGAGAGCGCTTTCACTGCGTGCTTTACGATTTTCGTCTTCCGCTCATCGCCGTATTTTTCCGAAATTTCTTTGAGCTCGTCTTTAATAACGGTCGAGATTTTTTTCGGACTTCCTAAAAGTTCTTTAAGCTCTCCAATAAGCACCTGCACTTCGCGGAGTTCATCTTCGATTTTTTTCCGCTCAAGTCCGGCAAGTCTCTGAAGCCGCATGTCGAGAATTGCGTTTGCCTGTAGCTCCGAGAATTTGAACTCTTTCATGAGCGCAAAGCGGGCCGTCTCAACGTCTTTCGATTTCTTGATCAGTTTTATAATTTCATCGATGTGGTCAAGCGCTTTTTTCAGTCCGAGAAGAATGTGTTCACGGCCTTCCGCTTGCCGTAAATCAAACTCGGTGCGGCGGCGAACGACGAGCTTCCGGTGTTTGATAAACTCCTCAAGAATTGATTTGAGAGAGAGCGTCTGCGGCACACCGTCGACAAGTGCCACCATGTTGTAATGAAAAGCCTCCTCAAGACGGGTGTGTTTATAGAGATAATTCAAAACCTTCTGTGGCTCGATCCCCTGCTTCAAATCAATCGCAATCCGAATGTCTCTCGTCGACTCATCCCGCAAGCCCTTAATGCCTTCAATTTTTTTATCACGCACCAAATCCGCAATCGACATGATGAGATCGGATTTGTTAACACGGAACGGAATTGAAGTAATGATAATTTGGTACACCCCTCCCTTGGTCTCAACAACATCTGCCTCGCCGCGAACAACCACTCCGCCTTTACCGTTTGCGTAGGCGTGATGAATGTCTTTTTCATTGTAGGCAATCCCCCCCATCGGAAAATCAGGACCTTTAATAAATTGGAGAAGCTCTTCGGTTGTCGCATCCGCATTATCTATAAGATGAATCGTTGCTTCCGAGACTTCTTTAAGATTGTGCGGCGGAATGTCG
Organism: Minisyncoccia bacterium; assembly: GCA_041485465.1. GTDB lineage: Bacteria > Patescibacteriota > Minisyncoccia > Phycocordibacterales > JAKFXT01 > JBGPJO01. Next base: position 129,810 of record JBGPJO010000001.1, read on the forward strand.
GACGCCATGCCAACCGCGATGCCCAAGGTGCCGTTTAAAAGAAGATTCGGAACAGAAGACGGTAAGACTATCGGCTCTTTGCGCGTCGAATCATAGTTCGGACGGAAACTGACGGTTTCTTTTTCAAGATCACGCAAAAGCTCTGCGGAGAGGCGCGACATTTTTGCCTCGGTATAGCGCATCGCCGCGGCAGAGTCCCCATCAATTGAACCAAAGTTTCCCTGGCCGATTACGAGCGGGTAACGATAGGTAAAATTTTGTGCCATCTTTACCATCGCGTCATACACGGCAGTATCGCCGTGTGGGTGGTACTTTCCGAGAACATCTCCGACAATCGCGGCGGATTTTCTCTGTTTTGCGGACGCGGTAAGACCCATTTCCTGCATCGCAAAAAGAATGCGGCGATGAACCGGCTTGAAACCGTCGCGGACATCAGGAAGCGCACGTCCGGTAATAACGGACATGGCATAGTCAAGATAGCTCTCGCGCATTTCGGTTGAAATCGACCGCTCTAAGATGCCACGCTTTGCATCCTTTTTCTCCTCTTCTTTAGCCATAATTTACTTGAATTTTAGCACAAAAAGCTTCCAAAGAAAAGCCCGGAAAATGGCTTATTGATTGTTTAAATCAGCAGAACTTGAGCCTTGAAAAAGTGATTTAAGTTCTTTAAAAGAAGCAGAAACCTGGGCGACACTTTCCTTCAAAGATTCAAAGGGCGAAGGAGACTCTGATACGATATTTTTCTCAGATTGGATATCATCTTTTGTGACAATGACAGCAGTGCTTCCGATACTCGTAAAAAAAGCGGAAATCCAGATCAAAAAAATCGCGCCGGTCAAACCGAATGAGATCCCGAGTGCAACCATCTGACGCTCTCTTTCCGGTTTTCCCCTTAATCTCGCGAGAAATTCGAACATAGAATTCATGAGGCGCTCGAAGTGAGCACGACGATATCGCCTTCCTTTCCTTCAAGATCCTTTTTCTTGATGGTCAGTTTTTCAATCTCCTCTCCTCCCCCTTCGCCTTCTTTAAGAAACGTTTTTAACGCGGCCTTTCCGGAAGCATCATCCCCATAATGCATGGGAATAATGACGTGCGGCTCGATTGATACGGCGAGTTTGTAAGCTTCGGAAGCGTTTAAAACATCGCCACCGCCGATCGGCACGAAAAGAACATCAACCTCTTCAAAAGCCGCTTTTGCCTCCTGCGGGATTTCTTTCGTCGAAAGAGCGCCCAAGAAACAAAGACTCATTCCCTCAAGAGACATAAAGTAGATTGTGTTGAATTTTCCCTCTTTGTTTTTTCCGCCAGGAAACCCTTTTATGAAAACTTCTTTAATTTCGTATTCGCCGGGACTGGAGATAACAAAGGGCTTCTTCTCGCCAAAAGTAACCTGTTCTATACCGTTTGTCTCTGTCGTATCAATGGAGATGAGAGTGATGTCAGCTCCGAATTTCGAACTCTTTAGCTTTGAATCTTTCGAGACGGGGTTAAAAGCGACAACCAAATCGCCGAATTGGACCTTGAAGAATTCATGGCCGAAATAGTTGATAACCATAGGAGCACACTATACCATGTCAGTGGTATTATACCTAAAAATGGCTTTGTAAAGGCATATATTGACAATTTATTTTAATTATTGTCTAACTATTGACACTACTTTAATAGTATGATAACATTTATGTACCGCTAATGGAGCGGCCGTTCATCAACAATGGAGGATCTCGTGATCCGAAATATTCGTGGTTCGCCGGCCTCGACCTCTACTGGCCACGCACACTTCAATGCGAAAAACTTTTACTCCGACATCGATCATGTCGACACCACCGAGCACATCGGCGCCGCCGGCGACTTCTGACGGTCGCGGCCGGCGGCCGGATATTCTGTCCGGCCACGCATTTCGATAGGCTTCCTTGGGAAGCCTCGGGTCCCGCTGGCTTGCTCCCGTAAGCCGGCGGGACTTCCCTCGCTGTTTTTATTGTTCTGTCAGTTACAACCTTGCTCAAAAAGCGGGGTTTTTTATTTTATCCACATTCACTATTCCACTATTTTTGTATAATTAAACAGTTCTTGATCACCAACTTGAGGAAGTGCCCGTGAAGAAGCGCGATCCACCGTTCTCTTTCCTCAATAACAGGAATCTCTCACCCACCGAGAGGAGGTGATCTGCAATCTAGCGCAGAGCTTCTTGATTCTGCGCTCAAGCCCCGCCGCACTATGCGCGGCGGGGCTTTTTACTTTTCTCTGTACAAAACATAACAAATAAGTATACTGGGAACCTGCCTCTTCGAGGCATTTATTAATAACGGCCGGCGCAAATTCGCGTTAAGGCATGAAGTAGCCCCTGCTCACACCTACTATGATCAATCGGCAGGAACTTCAAAGAAATCATGGAAGAAGAAATAAAAAATAGTACTATTCTAACTACTGAGATTCTCACCCAAGACCAAAAAGAAGAGGGAGACGAAGAAAAGAAAAATAAGAAAGAGGGCCCGATGACGGCGCTTCTTCACGAAACCAAAAACCCGCCTATCGTCGGGGACCTGGTCGAGGGAGCAGTTATTGCGATTGACAAATCATCAATCTTCGTCGACCTGCCACCCTTTGGTACCGGCATTATCTATGGCAGGGAGTATTTAAATGCTCGCGACATTCTCCGCCGCGTCAATATCGGCGATAATATCGCCGCCAAAGTCGTCGAAACAGAAAACAACGACGGCTATATCGAGCTTTCCCTTAAAGAAGCGAGGCAAGCACTCATTTGGAGCGAGGCTGAAGACATTATCCGTGAAAAAAGAATCCTTGAACTGCCCGTTAAAGACGCGAACAAAGGCGGTCTCATTCTCGAATGGCAAGGCATTCAGGGTTTCCTCCCCGCCTCCCAACTCAAAAGCGAACACTATCCACGGGTTGACGACGGCGATAAAGACAAGATCTATGAAGAACTGAAAAAGCTTGTCGGTACGATGCTTCCGGTCACGATTATCGGCGCAACCCCGAAAGAAGGAAAGCTTATTTTCTCTGAAAAAAGTCCTAACCAAAAAGAGAAGCGTGAAATCATCGAGAAATACGGAATTGGTGAAGTGCTCGAAGGCGTTGTCACCGGCATTGTCGATTTCGGCGTGTTTGTCAAAGTCGAAGAGGGGCTCGAAGGGCTCGTCCATATTTCAGAGATCGACTGGGGGCTTGTCGATGACCCGCGGAATTTCTTCAAGGTGGGAGATATAGTGAAAGTCAAAGTCATCGAGATCAAAGACGGAAAGATAAGTTTGTCCGTGAAAGCGCTTAAAGAAAATCCCTGGATGGACGCGGAAAAGAAATACAAGAAAGACGACGAAGTTGAGGGTGTTGTCATCAAATTCAACAAACATGGCGCGCTTGCATCGATTGAAGAAGGGGTCGCGGGGCTCGTTCATGTTTCGGAGTTCGGCTCGGAAGAAAAATTGCGCGAAACACTCGAGCTCGGCAAATCCTACAAATTTAAAATCACCCTCTTTGAGCCGATAGAACAAAAAATGGCCCTTTCGTTTGTCGAAGGGAAATAAAGACCCCTCGATTTTTTATTCAAGTGAGGATAAAGCTTTTTGAAAGCCTCGCGGAAGCCGATGAGGCCGAGCAGAGCAGAAAATCCAGCAGGATTTTACGCGTGCTTTTCAAAAGCACTAACGAGCAATTTTAATTGAACTCCCCCATCGCCTTTGAGCGGCCTTCAGTTGCAATCAGTGCGATTGCCTCTAAAATCTTTTTTCCTTCTTTTTTAAGGATATCGAGTTCGGCAGGTTTAAACTTCCCAAGAATAAAATCAACTACGGCTTTTTCGCCTGAAGGTTTTTTTAATTTTCCGGAAGGGGTGGCAGGAGAAATACCAACGCGAATCCGCGTAAAGTCCTTAGTTTTCAGATTTTTTATTATCGATTCAAGGCCGCGATGTCCTCCGGAGTTTCTGCCAAAAGAAATCTTGAATCTACCGAGGGGTAAATCAAGGTCATCATAGAGAACAACAAGCCTCTCTAAGTCTTTTTTTGATTTTGAGTACGATCTCACTGCTTCTCCCGACTTGTTCATCATTGTTTCAGGCAAAACCGCGATGATTTTTTCTTTACGGACCGTAGCATTGGTCTCAAGTGATTTCGTTTTTTTGTTTTTCTCCCATTCGGGAAATTTATTTTCACTCGTAAAACGCGAAACCATCATTCTCCCGACATTGTGACGTGTTCCCTCGTATTCCTCTCCCGTATTTCCAAGTCCGACAATAACATGCGCCATATAAAATGCATTGTACTAAGTGAAACGACAAAAGAAAACCGGTCTGACATTTAAAATTCCTTGTGTCAAACGAAGCGCGATAGTACAATAACGCCATCATGGAGACGCGTACTGATTCTTTTTTCTCCGAAATGATCCGTTTCGGATTAATTACGCTCGCCATCGTCCTCCCAGTGCGGTTTTTTATCGCGGAACCGTTCATCGTGAGCGGCGCGTCGATGGAACCGACATTTCAAACCGGCGATTACCTGATCGTTGATGAGCTTTCGTATCGCCTTGAAGCTCCAAAGCGCGGGGAAGTGATTATTTTCCGCTACCCGGGCGACCCGAGTAAATATTTCATCAAGCGAATCGTCGGGCTCCCGGGTGACACAGTCCTGATTGAGGGTGGTTCTATCACCATTAAGAATAAAGAAAATCCGACGGGTTTCATTTTTGATCAGTCCTATATTCAAAATCTCTCAAGTGACACTAAAACCTACACGGTCGGAGCTAATCAATACTTCGTCATGGGAGATAATCGCACCGCAAGCTCGGACTCGCGTTCGTGGGGAAACCTTCCCGAGAACCTGATCATTGGGCGTGCTTTTGTCAGGCTCTTTCCGCCACAGGAAATCACTGTTCTTCCCGGAGACCATAGCAAGTAGGTTCTATGCCCAAAGGAAAATTGAAAAAAACAGAGGGAATCTTCGAAAGAGCGCGAAGCGTTGCGGAACATTACGGATTTTTACCGCTTAAAAAAATCCTCGATCTTGCGGGGGCACACCGCGGCGGCAAGAAAATTATTTTACACCCGCCGAAAGATGATATCCCCGGACAAGCCGATCGTCTGTCTTTAATGCACGCGTACCTTGACTATTCCTTCGTGGCGCTTCCCCAACCCCTGATGCTCTACCATTCGGAGCCGCTTCTTCGCTCCATGGAGCGAAATCAATACGGCGGCAAGAGTGCGGTCCAGTTTTCTCTTGAAATTATGGGTAACAGCAAGAGTGTCGCCGAGGCGATGCTCTTCAAGACAGCTTTCGCGATCCTTCGCGACGCCGGTTTTGAAAACTTTTCGGTTTCAATCAACAGCCTCGGCGATCGGGATTCAATCAACCACTTTGTCCGCGAATTTACGGCATATTACAAAAAACACATGGAGGAAGTGCCGGCTCATTGCCGCGCACTCCTGAAAAAAGACGTCTTTAAGGTGCTCGAATGTTCCCAGGAAAAATGCATGTTGGTCAAAGAACATGCCCCGAAACCAATCGCCGCACTCTCGGAAGACAGCCGCGCTCACTTTACCGAGGTTCTTGAATTTTTGGAAAGCATGGCTGTGCCCTATACGATCAATAACTGTCTCGTCGGGGGCAAGGATTACTACACAAGAACTATTTTTGAGATTCGAACGAGTGAGCCGACAAGTCACCTCCACCCGAAAATCACCGTTAATCCGGTACTTGCCCGCGGCGGGCGCTTCGATGATCTTGGAAAAAGACTTGGCGGCAAAAAAGAAATTCCCGCGGTCGGAATGAGCATTTCGATGGGGGGACTCGGTATTATTGAGCCGAAAAAGAAGTCCAGTCAAAAAATAAATAAAAAAACGCTCGTCTATCTGATTCACCTTGGGATGAGCGCTAAACAACAGAGTCTCTCGGCAATTGAAATTCTGCGGAAGGCTGACATTTCTGTCCATCAGTCTCTCTCAAGAGACCGTATCTCGAGTCAGGTCGCCGCGGCGGAGAAAATGAATGTTCCCTATACCATCATCATCGGACAAAAGGAGGCGATTGAAGGCACGGTGATCATCAGAAACATGAGCAACCGATCACAAAAAACCGTCCCCTTACTCGAACTCCCCTTCTATCTTAAGAGAACGCGTGTCTAGCGATTGCGGATCAAAAAGCGCCGTGGTATAGTGTCGCCTCATGATAAATGTTGAGGTTGTAAAAAACGCGAACGAAACGACGACAAGCCTTATTCGCCGTTTTTCAAAGCGCGTTCAGGGGTCGGGCATTTTGCCAAGAATGAGGAGTCTCAGGTACGCCAAGCGTCCGGCAACAAAATTCGTCCGAAAGAAAATAGCCCTAAAGCGGATCTCCCGCCAAGGAGCTCGCCTTGTTTTAGAGAAACTCGGCAAAGCGTTGCCTGAAAAAAGAAGGCGTCGGTAAATGATCAGGAAATATTCAGAGAATCTCGTCATTACAAACGAAACCAAAGGCAAGCTTCCCCGCTTGCCTTTTAAGCGCTTGAAGAAGAAAATTTTAGGCGAATTGTATGTGCTCCGTATTGTCTTTATCGGGGATAGACGTTCACGCGCCTTGAATCAGACCTACCGGAGACGCAATAAACCGACAAATATTCTCTCCTTCCCAATCAATAAAAAAGAGGGAGAACTGTATATAGACTTAAAACAAGTGAAACGGGAGACAAAACTCTTCGGGCGTAGTCTTCAAAACCTCACCGGCTTTCTCGTTATCCACGGTATGTTTCATTTGAAAGGCCTCGCCCACGGTAGTAAAATGGAGAGCAAAGAGAAGGCTGTGCGCGCCCTTTTTCATATCTAAGATTTTAGGGGTTTGCGCTCTCCATTTCCTTTTTATTATGGCTCGAAACATCGCCGTCGGTATCGATGTCGGAACCTACCAAATAAAGGTAGTGGTGGCTGAGTGGCTGCCGGAAAAAGACCGCGAATTTCCGAGAATCATCAGTACCGGCTATGCCGAGTCAAAGGGATTGAGGCACGGCTACATCATAAACGGAGCTGACGTCACGGGAAGCATTCGAAGCGCACTGCAACAGGCGGAGAAAAGTTCAGGCATCAAGATCAAGCGAGCTTTTCTCTCACTCGGGGGTTTGGGGCTTGAGGCGGTTATCGGCAACGGAAGCGTTCTTGTTTCAAGGGGCGATAGCGAGGTAACCGCGCTTGATACCGAAAAAATCACTGATTCGGCGCGCTCTTCGCTTCCCCCGTCCTCAAAACTCAATCGGAAAATCATTCATACTATTCCGCTTTCCTATAAAATCGACGGAAAGGAAGTACTCGGAAACCATCCCGAAGGCCTGAAAGGCCTCAAGCTTGAAGGCAAGGTCCTTTTTGTAACGACTCTTGAGCAGCATTTTGAGACTTTGGTTGAGGCGGTTGAAAATGCCGGAGTTCAAGTCGAGGATGCGATGGCGGCACCCTTGGCGGCAAGTCTCGTCTCTCTCACTAAAACGCAAAAAATGGCCGGGTGCGTCCTAACCAATATCGGCGCCGAAACGGTTTCGATTATTGTTTTTGAAAATGGCTTGCCCTCTTCGCTTGAAATTTTTCCGATTGGTTCAAGCGATATCACAAACGACATCGCCCTTGGCCTTCGCATCTCGCTTGAGGAAGCGGAGCGTATAAAGCTCGGCGCCGTCACCGGTACAAACTATTCAAAGAAAAAATACGATGAAATCATTTCCGCCCGCCTCTCCGATATCTTCGATCTGATAGAAGCGCACTTAAAAAAAATCGGGAGAAGCGGTCTTTTGCCTGCAGGTATTATCATTACCGGCGGCGGCTCCGGCCTCTCGAGCGTTGAGGACCTCGCACGCGCGTACTTGAAGCTCCCGTCAAAAGTTTCACTCGTCAGTATTCCCCATCCTGTCCGGAGTCAGATTAAAGATGCTTCCTGGTCAGTTGCCTATGGCCTTTGTATCTGGGGATTTTCAGGGGATGACTCTTCCGGATCGGCATACGGCGAAATCGGTACTATTTCAAAGAAGCTTTTTAAAGCTATAGGAAAGGTCTTTCGGCCGCTTCTCCCTTAGCAAACGAATTCTCATTGAGACACAAGACGCTGAAATGTAAAGGTGCATTTTTAGTTTTGTTTGTTATCATTCGGAAAAAGGTTTTCGAAATCCGTCCCCAAATTAAAGAACATTATGGCCACCAAAATCATTCCGGAGGTTGAAACGTTTGCGCGCATAAAAGTCGTCGGTATCGGCGGCTCGGGTGGAAACGCCATCAACCACATGATCAACTCCCATGTTAAAGGGGTTGATTTCGTTTCTATAAATACCGATGCCCAGGATCTTCACCATTCGGAAGCAAAACAAAAAGTTCACATCGGCAAGAACCTCACGCGCGGACTTGGCACCGGCATGAACATGGATCTCGGCAAGCGTGCCGCGGAAGAAACCAAAGAGGAAATTCAGGAGAGTTTGAAAGGCGCCGATATGGTCTTCATCGCCTGCGGCATGGGCGGCGGCACGGGGACGGGCGCGGCGCCGGTTGTCGCGCGCACCACCAAAGAATTGGGCGCGCTCACCGTTGCCGTTGTCACCAAGCCATTTTCATTTGAAGGTTCCCAGCGCAGCAGGCTCGCCGAGCAGGGCTTAGACGAGCTCCGCAAGGAAGTTGATGCCCTTATTGTCATTCCAAATGATCGCCTTTTGACCATCGTTGATAAACAAACGACAGCACGCTCCGCTTTTGCCATGTGTGACGACATTCTCCGTCAGGCTGTCGAAGGTATCTCAGAAATCATTGTCACCCCGGGAATCATTAATGTTGATTTTGCGGATGTGAGAGCGATCATGGAAAACGCGGGATCTGCTTTAATGGGCGTTGGGTCCGCTTCGGGCGAAAAGCGCGCCGAGGAAGCGGCGAAAGCCGCCATCAACTCTCCCCTTCTTGATATTTCAATCCACGGCGCCAAAGGTGTTCTCTTTGCCGTTGCGGGAGGAGACGACCTTACCATGCTTGAAATCCAGGAAGCAGCAAAAATCATCACCGAATCGATCGACCCGAACGCAAAAGTTATTTTTGGAGCAATTAAAGACGAGAAACTCAAGAAAAACGAAATTAAAGTGACGGTGATTGCAACCGGCTTTCCGGAATCACCATCTTCAAAAGGCGAACCCCTTTTCCAGCTTCGAAAACGAGAAGAAAAAGACGAGAAGAAAAAGGAAGCTCCAATTATGAAAACCCCCTCCCCGGTCATGACGGAAGCAAAACCCGAATCAAAACCCCTCCCTGAAGAAGAAGACAGTGATTGGGGCGCCGTACCAGCATTTCTCAGACGCTCAAAAATAAAATAGATAAAACCGCCTTAGGGCGGTTTTTTAAACGCTTGTATAAAGTAGAAATGTCTTTTGAAATGCCTTGCGCAGCGCGACGGCGCAAGCAGAGCAAATTTCTAGCAAGAAATTATGTGTGCATTTCAAAAGACATTTCTACGAAATCTAAGTGTTGATGTATAATGGCAAAACTATGTATGACCTCATCATCATCGGCGGAGGACCGGCGGGTGTATCAGCGGCAGTCTATGCCGCGCGGAAACGCTTAAAAACGGCGTTCATATCGGAATCATTCGGCGGACAAAGTGTTGAGTCCGTCGGCGTTCAAAATTGGATCGGCACTGTTTCGATTTCCGGACCAGAGTTCGCAAAAGCTTTTGAAACGCACTTAAAAGCGTACGCCGCTGACAGTGTCGACATAAAAGTGCCTGGACGCGCTACCCTTATAGAAAAAACTAACACCGGGTTCAAGGTTGAGACCGACAAAAAAGAAACCTTCGAATCAAAAACGCTTTTCCTTGCAATCGGAAGTACGAGAAGGAAACTGACTGTACCAGGCGCGGAAAAACTCGAACATAAAGGGATCACCTACTGCGCTTCCTGCGATGGCCCGCTTTTTTCTGACATGGATACCCTCGTCATTGGCGGCGGTAATGCCGCGTTTGAGACGGCGGCGCAACTTTTGGCATATACGAAAAGTGTGACACTTTTGAATCGCAGTGACGTATTTCGAGCCGATCCCTCGACCGTCGAGAAGGTACTCCGGAATCCAAAGGTGAAAGCCATTAAAAATGCTGATCTTATAAGTATCGAGGGGGACAATTTTGTCACGGGCATCACTTATAAAGACAAGAAATCGGGGGAAACAAAAAATCTTTCTGTTCAGGGAGTATTTGTCGAAATAGGACTCATTCCATCAACCACCATTGTAAAAGAGTTGGTCGCAATGAATGAAATAGGTCAGATTAAAGTTGATCCGAGAACTCAAGCGACTTCAACCTTAGGCATCTGGGCAGCGGGCGATTGTACCGATGGTTTATACCACCAGAACAACATTGCGTCCGGAGACGCGGTAAAAGCGCTTGAGGATATCTATCTTCACTTGCACACAAAATAGTCTTTGTGCGCGGTAAGGGACTCGAACCCCTGGCCCTTCCCACGTCAAGGGAATGCTCTACCAACTGAGCTAACCGCGCGTGTTTGAAATTGGAATATAGCAAACCTAGAGTCCTTTTTCCAGCGCTACTATAGCTGAATTGTATCCCCGATTTTAATTCCCTTTTCTTTCGCAAAACCAGCATCAACCTCAACTACGTAGCGCGCCTTATTTTTCGGCTCAAATATTTTTGGATATGTGTCGGGGCTAAGATTTTCAGAAATGTCGACAACTTTTAAATCGTCTCCTACCCAAATAATATCAATGCTAAATTTCATTTCTTTCATCCAAAACTGGTATCTGTCAGCGTAGTCAAAGACGAAAAGCATTCCTTGATCTTGGACGAGTTTTTCACGTCCTGAAAGTCCCTGCTCGCGCATTATAGGAGTATCCTCCACTTCCACCTTAATTATCGTCGTTCCAATTATTATAGTTTTCTCAAGAGGAGAACCACCCGGGAAAACGGAGTCTAAATTATTGGCGCTGTCGCTTGTCAGGGTGTCTTGATGAACATCTACAAACAATAACCCCGCGACAATCACTGCCGATCCGAAGATTAAAATTTTACCAATGCTTTCTTTCATGTCTTGTGCGGTGAGGGTCGGTCTGGAACCAACCCGCTCTCATCAGTATAAGGGTATTCCAGAGAGCAAGCGTGTCGGCAAAAACTACGAGGAACGGTCGGAATCCTAAGTGAGAAAGAAGACGGCGGCAAATGTTAGAGATGGAAAAAGAAAACAGGAGCACATGCCGCAAGTGCGGCAACGATTTGAATCGCCAGAACAAAGAGCGCTTGCACGGGTCTTTGCGGCAACCATCTTATAGCGAAAAATGACACCATCAGTACTTCTAAAACCACCCAAATCTGAAAGAGATGTGCGCCCGTTCCCTCATCCGGCTCGCGGACGGGAGCGCCGAAGATTGCAATACCAAAAACCCACGCCGCCAAAACGAGGAGGGATATTACGATTGGAATCCAAGCGCTCGGTTGTTTCAGTAGTGAGTTCATATGTTTTTAGAACCAATTGGGAGATCTGGAGGTTTCGGAGATTGCGGCATCCTGCAAAAATATAGTCGCTCTGCTCCTTATTTTTGCGGTGAGGCTCGGTCAGGAACCAACCCGTTCCAAGCAATGTAAGGGTTTCTTGGCGAGTTAGCGACAAGACAAATTTAGGAGGGGCGGTCGTAGCCATATTCTTGCAATTTTAATATAAGTATGTTATACGAGATGTTAGAAAGTTTCGCTGAAATCTCTGCAACCTGACAGGAGAATTGGAGATGTTTGAAAGAAAACAAGCTGCCGTTCCGGTGATTCCCCTACAACGTCCGACTCCGCGTTTGGCGATCGTTGGAAGCGAATTGCTCGGTCCATATGAGGCGATTGCACGGGAATTGAACTACAGTCCCGCCCATCTCCTCCAAGAGCAACTGCTTCGGTTTCTCGCGGAGAACCAGATCCAGATCTACGATTACGATGCGGTCGACCATTATTTGGCCGCCATTGCCGAGAAGGTCGGAAAGGTTTGGGTCTGGCGCCCGTTGCGCAAGCAAGACACGCTGGACTGGAAGAATGAAAATGGCCACTGCCATTGGTGGGGACGAGCGCCAACCGGCGAGACAGGCCATGTGACCGCGGGCCACGGCAGTTGTCGGGCCAATGAGTGGACCTATCGTCCGTATCATCATGCAGTACCAGCGCCAATCCTGTGGAACGCCAAAAAAATCCACGACGAATTCGGCGAGCGCGTGAAGTTCTTCGTCAGCGACTATGCCGTTCCAAAGCCCGATCCGTTCATCATGGTGACAGCACAGGACGTCGACAAGATCATCTTCGGCGTCTGGGACGAACCAAGTTTCGGCACCAACAATTGATCGACACGACATCGATCGTAGAGCTCCGCACAATCGCGGGGCTCTTTTCTTTTTGATGCGTTTCGGTCGCGTAACACCGTTTCACTAGACTACGGAGGTGAGAGGATTCGGTCACGAGTCACTAAGTCTTTTGTCTCACTTCGCTCACAAAAGTCTAAGTGCTCTCGACCCCGCCTCGGCGCTTCATCGTCCCCCGGACGCGCGCCTGCGACTTTCGAATCCTATCACTATAGTAATTTTCAGTATCAGAAGACACTAAAAATTTCTATGGCGGAGGTGAGAGGATTCGAACCTCTGATAGAGTTTCCCCTATACCGCATTTCGAGTGCGGCGCCTTCGACCACTCAGCCACACCTCCCAAAAGCCCCTGCAGGCTAGCATTTTTTTGCTGTTTTTACAAAAAATGGTATAGTGTGCGCCTGAACTTTCGAAATTTACATGGCGCCATCGTCTAGCCTGGTTAGGACAGCGGCTTTTCAAGCCGTCAACCCGGGTTCAAATCCCGGTGGCGTCACCAAAAAAATATCTGGTTTTTTGCTTGACATAAATTCCCCAAAGAGTAATATCCCTAAAGGTCTTGGGGGGTCAGGGAAAATCATCAAATGGGGCACCGAGCTGAGGCGGCGACCAATTGGCGCTCCATTCCTGGAGTACCGGCGGTTTGGAAGAGAAATCTTTCGAAGTCCTTAGGGACTGCTTAGCCCAGAGGCTCATACTTAATCTTTGAGATTTCCCCTGTTCTCCCCCCGGGACCGACCCACAAGGCTACTCACACCAAACGTGCGTGGCCTTTTTTCATGAAAATACTGGCAATTGAAACGAGTTGTGACGAAACGGCTGTCGCGATTTTGGAAATATTGGAAAAAAAGACTTTTACCGAAGTGAACATTTTAGGAAATGGCTTGCTGTCCCAAACAGGCATTCACGCGCTTTTGGGCGGAGTCGTCCCTTCTCTTGCAAAACGCGAGCACGCGAATAATTTAATTCCGATGCTCACTGTTGCGCTTCTTGAAGCAAAGTGGCTTCAACCAAAAATTTCAAAAAACAATTTTGATAAAAAAACCGAAAACACACTCAAAAAACTTTTTTCCCATGAGCCTGATCTATTCGAAGCTTTTATAGAATTCATCCCGACAATTCAGAAACCGAAAATTGACGTTATCGCGGTGACGGCGGGACCAGGTCTTGAGCCGGCGCTCTGGGTCGGCATTAATTTTGCGAAAGCCCTTTCTTTTGTTTTTAACAAACTGGTCATTCCCATAAACCACATGGAGGGGCACATTCTTTCTTCCCTTCTTATTCAAAAAAGCGGGGACAATTTTATTTTAGAAAAACCGCAATTCCCCATGCTTTCGCTTCTCATTTCAGGCGGCCATACCGAGCTTGTCCTCGCAAAAAAGTCCGGCTCATACAAGATTATCGGCGAAACAAGAGACGATGCCGTTGGGGAGGCATTCGACAAAGTGGCGCGAATGCTTAGTTTCCCCTACCCTGGCGGCCCTCACGTGAGCAAACTTGCTGAGGCGGCACGAAAAGAGAAGATTGTGAGCGAATACCCCTTGCCCCGCCCCATGCTTAGAAGCGACGATTTCAATTTTTCTTTCGCCGGCCTTAAAACCGCTGTTCTCTATACCTTAAAAAAAACCGGAGAAATCACTGAAGATATAAAAATGCAAATTGCCCGGGAATTCGAAGATGCCGTAACCGAGGTATTGGTAACCAAAACCAGAAAAGCGCTTAAAAAAACTGGGGCTAAAACCCTTGCCGTAGGCGGCGGCGTGATCGCCAACAAAAATATCAGAGTAAAGATCGATAAAATGATTTCGCGGGAATTTCCTGACGTAAAACTGTATCTGCCGACGCCGAACCTCACCACCGACAATGCTGTGATGATAGGCCTTGCTGGTTATTTCAGATCAAAAGACAAAAAGCTTTCGACTAAAAAGATAGTCGCCAACGGCAGTTGGCGACTTGAATGATTCTTTAAAAGAAAATTCAGAGAGCGATGAATACTTCCGTCTCGATGATTTTGAGCTGTTCGGGTGTTGCATAGAGACCAGCTTGTGTAAGTCCCCTTTCGATTGCAAGACCAACCAGAATTTCTTTGGATCCTCGGGAACTATCTCCGAGTTTTTTGAAAAACCCTTGGTGCCACGAAAGTCTTTCAGATTCCGATGACATAGCGTTCTATCCCCTATTTTTGAAACTCTTTTCTTAGTATAACACCTTTTGAAATAGGGCTAATTCTCGTGCTATTATTGCCTTTATGCACGAAAAATTCGGGAAGCCGTACGATCCGAAAGCGACCGAAGAAAAAATTTACCGCCTCTGGGAGGAAAGCGGCTTTTTCAATCCCGACAATCTCCCTGGCAAGCGAGAAAAACCCTTTACAATCATTATGCCCCCGCCTAACGCAAACGGCTCTCTCCATGCCGGACATGCCGTATTTGTTGCGATTGAAGACCTTATTATTCGATATCAAAGGATGCGGGGCTATCGCACACTCTGGCTCCCCGGAGCGGATCATGCCGGTTTTGAAACACAGGTAGTGTACGAAAAAAAGTTGGAAAAAGAAGGACGGTCACGGTTCGGAATGGAGCCAGAAGTGCTTCAGAAAGAAATAATGGAATTTACGCTTGGGAACAAGCGGTTTATGGAAGGACAATTGCGGCAACTCGGAGCGTCCTGCGACTGGAGCAGGGAAAAATTTACCCTTGATCCGGATATCGTTAAGACCGTTTATGAAACCTTTAAAAAGCTTTCGGATGATGGCCTCGTCTACCGGGGCAAACGAATTGTTAATTGGTGCACGAAACATCAGACCTCGCTTTCGGAACTTGAAACGATCTCCGAAGAGAAAACTGACCCCCTCTATTACATAAAATACGGACCGTTTGTTGTCGCAACCGTGCGACCCGAGACGAAATTCGGCGATGTTGCTATTGCCGTTCACCCAAACGATACGCGCTACAAGAAATATATCGGCCAGGAAATAGAAATCGATACCCTTATCGGAAAAGCAACACTCTGGGTTATTTCGGATGACTATGTTGATATGAATTTTGGCACGGGAGCGCTTAAAGTGACTCCGGCACATGATCCGAATGATTTTGATATGGCTTTGAGGCATACATTACCCTCAATTGAAGTGATTGATCAGTACGGGAAGCTTAATAGCTCCTGCGGCAAGTATGCCGGGCTTAAAGTGGAAGAGGCGCGAAAAATTATTGCGGAAGACCTAAAAACCGCGGGACTTCTTGAGAAGGTGGAGGAAAACTACAAGCACAGCGTAAAGAAGTGCTACAAATGTGAACGGGTGCTTGAGCCACGCATTTTGCCCCAGTGGTTCATTACAATGAAGCCCCTCGCTAAATCCGCCATCAAAACAATTGAGAACGACAAAATTATCTTTTACCCTGAGCACTACAAGAAAATAGTCCTTCACTGGCTCAATACCATTGAGGATTGGAACGTCTCCCGTCAAATAGTCTGGGGTATCCCCATCCCCGCGAAACTATGCGATTCCTGTAACCAAGCCTTTGTTGATATTGACGATTCAATTACGAAATGCTCTTCCTGTGGCGGAGCGCTTCGGAAAGACCCCGACACCTTTGACACGTGGTTTTCCTCCGGCCAGTGGCCGTTTGCAACGCTCGGTTACCCGGAAAAAGATGATTTTAAAAAATTCTATCCAACCCAGGTTATGGAAACCGCCGGAGAAATCATTTTCTTTTGGGTGGCACGAATGATTATGCTCGGACTGTACCGGACCGGAAAAATTCCATTCGATACTGTCTACCTTCACGGTATCGTCACCGCGAAAGACGGCAATAAGATGAGCAAGAGTAAGGGGAACGTCATAAATCCGCTTGAATTCTCAGAAAAATACGGAACAGACGCGCTCCGCATGGCTCTTATCATTGGAAATACCCCGGGGACGACAACGGCTATTTATGAAGAGAAAATTAAAGCCTATAAGAATTTTGCCAATAAAATCTGGAATGCCACTCGGTTCATTTTGTCCTCTCACAATAATTTTGATTTCACCAAAAAACCAACGCTTACCGAAAAAGACGAGGAGCGGCTTTTGGAACTTGAAAATCTTATCGCCGAGGCGACAAAAGACATTGAAGAATATCGATTTTACCTTGCCGGAGAGAAACTCTACCATTACTTTTGGCACACCTTTGCCGATGTTATTATTGAAGAGTCTAAACCGCGGCTACGAAGTGAGAATGAAGAAGATACCTATTCCTGCCAGTTCACCATTTTTACAATTCTCACCAAAATGCTTAAGACACTTCACCCTTTTATGCCCTTCATAACCGAAGAAATCTGGACTTCCCTTCCCAAACACACCGAGAAGAACCTTCTCATGGTCGAGCCGTGGCCAATTTTCTAATATGCCCACTCCGACAACACTTCTTTGGGCATTTTTCGGGGGCATTATTCCGGCACTTTTATGGCTTCTCTTCTGGCTCCGGGAAGACAAGATGTCGCCCGAGCCCCGCGGGCTTATCACCCGAACATTTATTTTTGGCATGCTTGCGGTCGGAGTCGCACTTTTTGCCGAAAATGAAGTTAACACTATCGCCGTTTCCGGTAGCATACTTTCAATTATATTGTGGGCAGTAATAGAGGAAGTATCAAAATTCGGCGCAGCATATTTCGGAGCGCTCCGAACAAAAGAAAATAATGAACCCGTCGATTCGATGATTTATCTCATCACCGCGGCTTTGGGTTTCGCCGCCCTTGAAAACGCGTTCTTTCTTATCGGGCCGCTTAATCAGGGCAATCTAATCGAGAGCCTTGCCACCGGAAATCTGCGTTTCATCGGCTCAACCCTTCTTCACGTTATTACCTCAGGATCAATAGGGATTTTCGCCGCGTATGCCTTCTGCGAATTGCGTCTCAAAAGAGAGCTATTCGTTGGTATGGGCCTTATCCTCGCGGTTGCGTTGCATGCCTTCTTCAATTTCTTTATACTAAAGGGCGACAACAACCTGCTTATTATTTTCGGCTCTGTCTGGGTTGGGGTCGTGCTTCTTATCCTCTTTTTCGAGCGGGTAAAGCGCATCAACCGAACCTGCGTTACTAGTAGCTAAAAGTACATGAATAGAGAGAAAAAATCATTTTTTGAACGATTGACCGGCACTATCAACATGGCCTCGGAGAATGATGTCGAGGAAGTTGTTCGGACAAAAACCCCAGGCAAAAAAGATAAAGAAAACTGGATGGAAGAGGAGGGCGGCGTTGGGGAGCTTGCTGTTGATGTCTACCAGACACCAGAGAATATTTTCATTAAAACAATGGTCTCAGGGGTGAAGCCTGAGGATCTTGATGTATCAATAACGAGGGATATGGTAACGGTTGGCGGCAAGCGCGAAGAGGCGCGAACTGCAGGAGATGACGATTATTTCCTAAAAGAACTTTATTGGGGAGAATTTTCCCGCACTATTTTACTACCGGCAGAGATTGAACCGGAAAACGCCGAAGCATACGAAAAACACGGGCTTCTCATCATTCGACTTCCGAAGGTAAACAAAGATAAGCAAACGAAATTACGCGTTAAGTCATCGTAAACTTAAAAAGAAAAGCCCCGCATTTCAGGCGGGGCTTTTTAGACGTCCTTAAAGAACTTTTTTAAAAGCGATAGGATAAACCCGATAAAGGCGATCGGGAACAGAATCGCTTCAGTGATAATTTCCCGAAGAGAGTAAGGGCCGACTGGAGAGAACGAAAGTCTCGGGAGAATTTTCGGCCAGAGATATCGAAAGAGCAACCTGGTCCTCGGTACGTGGTAGGGACCAGTAATGATGGTCAGTCCATCGATCCTCGACCGATCGGTGAACATCTTTTTGACGTTCAAAATTCTCTCCGCAGTCGATCGGGCCTCGCATTCGAGGTGGAGGTGGTGGTCTTTGATAAAAGAAGGAATGCCCTCCGCGGCAACATCGGCCTCAGAAGGAAGCCCTTTTCTTGTTGCTCCTCCGGTAATAATGATCGAGTTAACTTCCTTCTCATCAAGAAGTTCAAGGGCTTTTTTGACTCGAAGTTTGAGCTCTGGGTGAATCCGCTCCCCCTTTCGAGGCTTTTTTCCGAAAACAACCGCAAAGGACATTGGGGTCTCCTCTAATTGATTCCGTAGTTTTCTATGAACTTTTTACCATAAAATGATAAAAAGTTCACTGTTATGCGAAATAAAAATCCAATAACCCGATTATTAAATTTTGCTCTGTGCCGAGGGGAAGAAAGGCAAACTTCTTTGCCTTTCTTCCGGTTCTCCGCAGGAGAATGCGCTGTTATTGAGCGGAGCAAAATAAGCGCAAGGAGGACCGACCAGAGGCACAAAATTAAAAGCCCTTTCGGGCTTCTTAATTTTGTGCCGAGGGGCGGAGTCGAACCGCCGACCCTTTGTTCTTCAGACAAATGCTCTAACCAACTGAGCTACCTCGGCATGAAACTATCTTCCCAAAAAATAGTTATTTATTGTTCAATCCTTGAAAATTTTTCAGACTTTCCTGAAGAGCACTGAAATTCGGCATAGAACCGCCCACATCTTTATATGCCTTAAGAAGGCTATCGAGATACGGCTGGACATAATAATATGTCCCAACCGTAAGCGCAATAATGATAAGCCATTTGAGTAAACTAAAGAATTGGCTTATCCGCGCTGATCTTTGCAATCTCCGCAGGATTTTATTGTTTTCCTGGCTAAGATTTAGTGTTTCCTCAAGAAGTCGTTTGTCGTATGGGGGCATACTCTAAAACACTATAGCAAAAAAACGCCAATTTTAAAAGAATATTGCCGCGTGCTATAGTCACTCCACGCTCTCGTAGTTAAATGGATATAACTGCCCCGTCCTAAGGGGTTATTGCAGGTTCGATTCCTGCCGAGAGCACAGAAAAGTTAAGCGTAAACGAAAAAACCACCCTGAGGCGGTTTTTTCGTTTACTTATCCTTCTTAATTATATACCAAGAGCGTTTTTAAGTGCACCCTCGTCATACCCAATAATAATTTGTCCGTCTATATCAATAACCGGAACTCCCATCTGACGGGTCTTGTCGATCATTTCCTTCCGCTTCTCAAGATCACTGGCAACATTATATTCCGCGTACTGAATATTATGGGTCTTGAAAAACTCTTTTGTCATTTGGCAAAAGTGACACGTCGGGGTGGAATATATTTTGACGTTTTTCATTAATTTCTTACTCTCATGGCTTATAGTCAAGTTATTATAGCATACACTGGTGCGGGTAGCGGGAATCGAACCCGCGTCAGTTGCTTGGGAAGCAACCATTCTGCCACTAAACTATACCCGCTTATTATTTCTTAAAAAGACCCGCAAGCCAGCCTAAAATCCGCTCGGGAAGTGTGGAATTGTCGGTCGATGATTGTCCGGTTGTTGTTGAATCGACAATGACCGCGACTTCTTCCCCCACTTTTTTTACATCGAATTTTCCACGGATTTCCCTCTCAACGCCATTCTCGGTTTTGAGCCTGTTTATCTCTTTTTCAAGAAAAGTCTGTCGCCCCTGAAGCGAAGCAACCGCTGTATCAACCTGATTTCTTCCCGCTTTCGCTACCTGTTCTTTCCCATATATATTCCAGGTACTTCTCGCAAGAAGAAACACTAAAATGAGGAGCACCCCGAGCGTCACATTTGAGTAGAGAAGTTTGTGCAAGTTTCTTTTTTCCCGGAATTCGTACACTGTGGTATTATACTAAAGAAATTACATGCTATTCAGTCCGAAAAACAAGAGAAAGTTTGAAGTATTTTGGGCGGTTTTGATCCTTGTGATCATCGCCTCGATGATTCTTGCCTATACGCCCGCGCTCTTTCGTTAAGAACCGGAGCGAAGCATCTTCAGGAACGTGTCGTGAGGAATATTCACTTTTCCCCGCTCTCTCATTTTTTTCTTGCCCTCCTTTTGTTTTTCGAGAAGTTTTTTCTTACGGCTGACATCCCCTCCCCCGACTGTTTTTCCGCCCTTTACGAGCACATCCTTGCGGAATGCGGAGAGTGTGCGTGAGGAAATGATCCTGCCAAGCGCTTTGGCTTGAATTTTTGCCACGAACATCTGACGTGGCAGAAGATTATGAAGCTTTTCAACGGCAGACTCCGCTTCTTCCTGAACGCGTGTTGTCGAAATAACCCGACAGAAAGCCGGGACAAGCTCTTCGGCAACCAAAATATCAAGCCGCGTGACGGATGCTAAACGCATGCCGATTGGTTCATATGAAAGAGATGCGTAGCCCGAGGAAGCGCTCTTAATTTCATCGAAAAAATTACGCATCAACTCACGGAGCGGCATTCGAACAAAAAGTGTCGTGCGATTGTCGCCGAAATTCGAGGTTTCTCCAACCTCGGCCTCATGTCCATGCATTAATTTCAAGATTTCTCCAAGATACAAAGATGGAGTAATAATTTTGACGCTCGTCCAGGGCTCTTCAATACTAATGATGTCGCCATGGTCGGGAAAGAGCGACGGTGTGTAGACTTTAACTTTTTTGCCGTTCCGTAAAATGACTTCATAATTGATGGAGGGGGTCGTCACGATAAGCCGTAAGTCAAATTCACGCCTCAGGCGCTCGGTGATGATTTCAAGATGAAGCATTCCCAGGAAACCGCAACGAAAACCTCTGCCTAAGGATCCGGACTGCTCCTCTTCAAAAGAAAGAGATGAATCAGTGAGCTTTAAACGAAGGAGTGCCTGACGAAGAGTATTAAAATCATCCTGGCTTTCAGGATAAACCGAGGCCCAGACCATCGCCTTTGGGCTTTGATAGCCCGGAAGAGCTTCAATCTGGTTTTTTTCAAAAACTACCGTATCGCCAACCGAGACAACACCGGGCTGTTTTATCCCGGTCACAATGTAACCGATTTCACCAGGAGAAAGAGATTCTTTTGGTTTCATCTCCGGAGAAAAGATTCCCACTTCTCCGCCGATGAATCGCTCGCCCGCGATCGAAAGCCTGAGAATATCGCCCCGTTTGGCCGCGCCACTGAAAACCCGAACGAAAAGAATAATTCCCTGGTGATTTGAGTACTGGAAATCAAAGACAAGCGCCCGAAGAAGATCGCTAGAAACAGGTTTTGGAGGAGGAATCCGCTCTATAATTGCCGCGAGAAGTTTTTCAACACCTTCACCGGTTTTTCCCGAGGTTTCTATGATGTCTTCCGCTTTGCAAGAAAGAAGTTTCATCATTTCTTCCCGTACCTCTCCGATTCTGGCAAGCGACGAGTCTATCTTATTGAGTACGGGAATAATCAAGAGATCATGCCCTTCGGCAAGCGCGAGCGTCGTCAGCGTCTGAGCCTGCACGCCCTGCGTCGCGTCAACAAGGAGAAGCGATCCCTCGACCGCTTTAAGCGCCCTCGAAACTTCATAAGAAAAGTCGATATGTCCCGGCGTATCGATAAGATTGAGTGTGTATTCCTCGCCCTTAAAGCGATATGCCATTCTTACTGGTTGCATTTTGATCGTAATACCCCGTTCTCGCTCAAGCTCCATCGAATCAAGTACCTGATCGCGCATTTTGCGTTTTTCAATGGTATGAGTGACTTCAAGGAGACGGTCGGCGAGCGTTGATTTTCCGTGGTCAATATGGGCGATAATTGAAAAATTTCGAATATGGCGCTGATCCATAGTGTGCATATACTACCGTAACTCTTCGGAAAAGCCAGCGTACACGAGCTTACAGAGCTTCCTCGGTCTGAATCACTTCCGTTTTTCTAAAGACCCGTGTTTTAAGGGCCCCCAGAATCTCGATCAATTCTTCATTCTTCAAAATAAAGAGCATCAAAAAGCCGAAACCAATACCGATTATCGCCGAGAGAAATCCTTGGAAAAAGATCCCTAAAAACGTATCCAGATTAAAGATGCTACCAAAGTATTGGAGTGATTCGTAGGTCAGAAAACCCATGAAAACAGATGTTGCGAAACTGTGGATGGCAGTGTTGCCGATAGGAATTGAAAAGCGAAAGAGATACCGGCGGAAAAATATCCAAAATAATCCGAGATTGATGAAGGAGCCGATGCTGTAGGAAAGCGCGAGAATCAAGACATTGGTGCCCGTAATATCTTCCACGCGGAAAAGTGACTGAAGAAAATTTCTGAAAAGTTCGTTTCCCGAAAAGAGCGTCATGCCGATATACGCGGAAAGAACAATTGAAACGGAGGAAATAACCGAGATGATAAGAGGTTTCCTGGTATCTCCCGCCGCGTAAAAAGCTCTAATAAAAAGAAGTGAAATATTTTGAGCGATGATAGAACACGCAAAAAGCGCAAGACACGCGGCGGTAAGCCGTGTGTCGTTCCAAGAAAAGGCGCCGCTTCCCAAAATCACCCGGACAATTTGTGCTCGGAGAACAATAAGCAGAGTAAGAATCGGAAACGACCAGAAGATAATATGCTTGAGCGCCGTCGTGAAGTGTTCGGTGAATTTTTTCTCCTCTTTACGCAAGAAATGCCGAGCGAGCGTCGGAAAAGCGGCGACTGAATAACTTGCTCCGATGATCGCAACCGGTACGGACTGAAGGTTAAAAGAAAAATTGAGAACCGAAATCGATCCCGGCTCCATAAGAGAGGCCAACCCGACCAAAACAAGCATTGCGATATTGTTGAGAGAAAGGGTGAGCGTTCGCGGCAGAGAAAGGAAAATGAGACGCTTCAAATCATGAAAATCAAAGTCAAATGTAAACCGCGGGAAAAGGCCTTGGGAGAAAATGAACGGTACCTGAATGAAGAGATGTAGTAGCGCCCCGACAATGACACCGAAACCAAGACCCTTCAGTCCGTAGAGCGGATAAAAGAAAATGATGCCAATAATGATACCGAGATTGTAAAGAACCGGCGAGAGCGCATAGATAAAAAACTTACGATATACCTGTGTGATACTGCCGAGCAGATTCGAAAGACCAAGAATCAATGGTGAGAGCAGGAGCAGACGGGTAAGGAAAAAAAGATCACCGTCGAATCCCTTACCGATAAGGCCGGGGAATAAAAACGGAACGATATCTGGAGCAAAAAACGCCGTGACGCCACCGAAAACCACCATTGCCATAAAAAAAACGGAAAAAACGGAATTAACGAATTTTTTTGTTTCTTCTTTTCCCTGCTCGATCTTCTCGACGAGGATAGGAATAAGCACCGCAAGCGACACTAGAGAAGCTACAAAAAAGAAAATGAAATCCTGGACGCGAAACGCGGCGTAATAGATATCGAGTTTAGTACCGGCGCCAAAAGTATGCGCCAGGAGCCTGTCCCTGACGAGCGCGAGAAGCTGGGAAGAGAATGTCGAGAGTGCGAGCAGGTACGCCGCTCCGTGGACCCCCGAAACATCCGTGGTCAAAAGAGAGAGAATGCGGCGAACCATAGAAAACTAAATATTCGACTGAGATTGATCCGGGATTGGTGGCGTTTTCCTCTTCTCTGGTTTGTTGTCAAGCGGTGGCTTCACACTCGCAAACGCGTCTTTTCCGGCCCGGAGATTCGAGAGAATGAATTTCACTTCTTGGTTATCGGGATTGGTAGCTTGAATACTCTCAAACTGAGAAATTGCATCCTTGTTTCGTCCTTGCTTGTCATAGGAGAGGCCAAGGAAGTAGCGGGCATTCGCGTATGAAGATTGCAGTCCAACCGCTCTCTCAAGAGTGATAATCGCTTTTTGATAATCTTTATTGTTGTAATAGAGGAAACCGAGCTGGAAGAAGACCGTCGGATCGTTCGGCGCGAGAACGGCTGCTGATTCGACTGATTTAATGGCGTCTCCAAGATTCCCCTCCGCAACTTCAATTTGGGAGAGCAGAAAGATGGCGTCGGTATAATTACTCTTCAAGGTAAGCGCCTCGGTAATGTAGTCTTTCGCCGCCTTGTTGCTGTTATTGAGAGCCTCAAGCCGCGCCAAGGTCAACCGAATCTCCGGACTTGTCGGATTTCGTTTTTCCGCTTCTAGGTAGGACGCTTTTGCGTTTTCATACGCACCGGCAATTTTAAGCGGTACGACGGATTCATAGGTTTGCCCAAGTGAAATCCAGTTTTGGAAGTTCTCTTGATTCGCGTCCCGTGCCACCTGCGCCGCCTGAATAGCACCCCCCAAAAGTGCCTGGAATCTTGTCCTGATCTGATCAGGGGGTGTCTGGGGCGTCACTTGGGTTGCCACTTGATTTAAATTGATAAGCGCAATCTGGGAAAGGCCTCGATAGAAAGAGTCCTCGCCGCTTATTGAGATCGCTCGTCTTACATAGGTTTCGGCGGACGCAAGATTACCGCTTCCGTTATAGACCGCAAGCGCCTTATTAAAGTAGGCGTAGGCGATATTCTTTTGAGCGACAACAATTCCTGCTCCTGCGGTAAAGATAATAAGAATAATACTCGTGACGAGCGCAATAAAACGGAAACTCGGCTCCCCCCCAAAGGAAATTGTTTTTTCCTGGATACTGTCTTGAAGAACAAGTGTTGCGACAAAAGCACCGGTCATGATGAATGCGAGCGCGAAAGGCACGGTTGAAGTGGTGTAAAAAATCGCCATCATCCACAAATAAAGAGCGCCGACAAACGAAGTGACAGAAAGATAATAGGCGAAGAGATCTTCACGCGGACGTCGAAGAGCCTTCACTCCCTGATAGACAAAAAGAGCAAGGAGAAGAAGCCAGGCGACACCCCCCAAGACACCGGTTGAAACAAAGGCACTCGAAATGATACCGATACCGAAATTAAAGTCGACATTCCAGAAAGCGCTTTCGTTCACAACTCTCGGACGATACTTGTACCACTGATACACAAATTGATTGGGGCCCCCACCGAGAAGCAGACTAGTTTTAAGGCTATTTTTCGTTATACCAACCGTCGTGCTCCATGAAGGACGCGCCTCAAGTTGAACAATATTGAGTCTTTCCGAAATTTTATTTCCGATATTAAGGCTCGGATGATTACCCGAGATCGCCTGATTTCCGGTAATTATAAAAACAAGAGAAACCAGAAGCACGATAAACGGAGATTTCGGCAAGCGCCAGAATTCCTTCCACGATTTCTCATTACTCACTCCTCCGCTGCCAAATGAGCGGGCAAATGCAAAAAGATACGCAAGGAGGGCAAGAGAAAATCCGCCAAGCACATACCAAACCATGTCGAAATTGACAATGGCAAGAGCAATAAGTGAAAGAACGAGAGCGCTATACAGTGAAACGCGGAGAATTCCTTTCGGCGGCACAATTTCGAGCATCACAAGAGAAAGAACCGTAATGAGGCCGAAGAAAACACCAAGATCATTCCATGAGCCAACGAGATTCGAAGCTGACGAAGTTAAGACACCGAGCGTCAAAACGCCAGGGCCAGCAACAAGACGTATGAATCCGAAGATCAGAACAACCGCAAAAGAAGCGAACAGCGCGAGGTAAAAATTGAAAATCGACTGCTTTGTCCTGAAAATCTGGGGCACAAGGAAAAGGAGTAACGCAAACGAAAGGATGGAGAGGGCGGTATCAAGTTCAAAGCCTCTGCCGACAATACCCGAGAGTATCGATGGAGAAAAAAGAGCGGAGAGAAAATAGACAATGACAAGCACTCCGAGAGCCGCCATAATAAGCGAACGCGGAATAAGAAGCTTACCTCTTTTAAGTGCTGTAAAAACCCAGATGATGAAAAGGGCAAACGCGGCGACAAAAACAAGCAGGGCCTTTCCTTCCTGAAACGGCACGGAAGAAGAGGGAATAATGAAAAGCGGAAGCAGAAAAGTAAACGCGATGAAGATAATGGTTCCGAATCTCTCGAGAAATGACTTACGGACCGGCATGTCTTGGTTATCCATGGGATATTTATATGTTTAAACTATAATATAAAGAGTATAACAAGAGAGCGCTAGAGTCACAAAAGTCGCAACAGAGGAAAACTTGAAAGGAAGCCCTATTGAATCTATTATTAATTCATGCTATAATTTAAAAGTTCTTTGCTGAATGGTCGCCGTGCGTCATAAGCGTATGGAGGAAAGTCCGAACACAGCCGTCGCGAAAGTGGCGGAGCAGGGTAGCGGGTAACGCCCGTCCACCGCAAGGTGCGAGATGCGAACAGTGACGCCTGAAGCGAAAGTCTAAGGCACCCCTTCGGGGTGAACCCTATGGTAACTTAGGGAGTGAAACGGCAAAACTCTTACCTCTGTGCAAGGCCGTGTCCGCCGCAAGGCGGAAGTGCCGCTTGAGCCCGAGAGCAATCGAGGGCCTAGATAAATGACTATTCACGCTCCGCCTAAGGCGGGGCGAGACAGAATTCGGCTTATAGGTAAAGAACATAATGAAAACAGCCCGCCTAAAGCGGGCTGTTTTCTGTTATTTATAAAAAACAAGATCGAGCAACCTCTATACTATATCTCGCACACTCCCCCAACACAGGCGAGTTCTTTCGCCCCTTCAGTCTCATCGGTTTTCTCGTACGTCACGATTTTTGAGAAATCAATGTCCCCGAAACGTTTCACTGCCTCAATATATTTCTTCTCGTCGATTTCTTCATACGGCGCAAGTTTATAGACATGATTTGAACGCGGCAGGAAGGAAAGTCCTCCAACCATGTCCCAATTTTCATAAATCCAGTTGCCGGTCTTAAGCCACTCATCATCGCTTACCGAAACCGTAACCGATGGATTATGTTCCGTGTAACTCTCTTTCACCATCTTCCAGTGCTCAAGCTGTTCAAGTGCGGAAATATCATCTTTAAAAGTCGAGCCGGCGGGGGCTTTGACCGGAAACTCAAGAACAAACGTATTTGCCGTTTCCAGATTCTGCCCAACCTCTGGGTGATGCGGCACTCCTTGATCCCGAAGCATCTTGAAAAGCGGGTCTGTTGCGGAAATGCGAACGCGGCGGATGTAATATTTCGCGTGCCGCGGATGCATGCCGGACGAAGAGTCGACGAGCTGGGACACCGTGCCTGAAGGTTTAACGCAGGTGATCGAGGTTGAGACATTAATTTTGAAACGTTTCGCGTACTCTTTATTCACCGTGACTGATTCTTCCCGTAAATTCTTCAAAACTTTTTCATCGCGGACGACGGGGCAATCCCATTGACCGGTGAGTGATACGCCGAGCAGTCGCTCGTCTTCGCAATTTTTCTTCCACTCTGAAGAGAGATATTTAAAATTAGTGAGTGTTGATTGATAGGTACCAAGCATGGCCGCGAGGCGAACTTTTCGAAGCAAATCTTTTTCCGTGTCGCGCGCCCGACACACCACTTCGGTCAAATTGCAGAACTGTTTTGATTTGAGAACGATTTCGCCGCATGGGTTCGTCCCCGGGGTGCCGGTGATTCGCTCATCTTCAATGTATCCACTTTG
Source organism: Minisyncoccia bacterium (assembly GCA_041485465.1). GTDB lineage: Bacteria > Patescibacteriota > Minisyncoccia > Phycocordibacterales > JAKFXT01 > JBGPJO01. The sequence continues at coordinate 157,464 of JBGPJO010000001.1, forward strand.
CTTCCACTGCTTGACGCGACGCTCCGGCATCTGCTCCATAAGCGACCCGCGGTTGAAGATGCCTCGCTCACCGGACTGACTCTTCACGAGCGAGAGCCATTCGTCGAGAAATTGCGTGGTCGACGGTTTTTCATTATAAATAGCCGAATTATTAGACATTGAGCGTTGTGGCTCAACAACATAGAATTGACCGTCTTTGGCATGCCGCATCTGTTCGTCATCAAGATCAGAAAGTGAGATAAGGGCCGTACGGCGAACCCCTCCGGCAACGACAATTTCGCCTATTTTGCAGATAATATCGTGAACGTCGAGATTAGTCAGTCGTTTAGCTTGTTTCCCAAGAAGCTTTGCCCGAGCGTACTGATTAAGTTCAATAAGAGGACCCGGTCCTGACGCATAGCCTCCCATTGTCTTCAACCGCGCGCCCTGAGGGCGGATTTTTGAATAATCAAATTCAATGTCCTCTCCTTCAAACCAGGCGTGGAGTCCCACAACAAAGGCATCGGCCCAGCCGGTCTTGCTGTCGAGAACTTCATGCGTCTTCCGCATCTTTCCTGTTTGGCGCTTCACGATCGGAAACTCTTGCGCCGCCTGTGTCTCGACAGAATAACCGACACCGCAGCCGGACATTGAGAGATACATTATCTCTCCGAGGTCTTGCGGCTTCGTCGGTGCGATGAATGAACAGTTGTAGGCGGTTGCATTTGATTCGCGCGCCGCTTTTCCGGCGGCCCACAAAAGTCGCATTGAAGGCATTACGTCCTGCTTCAGAATCGCTTGATGGATTTCGTTATACTCTTCTTCTTTAAGCTTGCCTCCCAGATTCTCGCGCATGAAATCAATGTAGCGAGCGACACTTTCAACCCACGTTTCGCGGCGGCTCTCGTTTTCAATCCAACGCGAGTAGCTTCTGAAAAAGATAAATTCGGAAAGTGGATTCTTAAAATATTTTTTGCTCTCGATAACAAGCTTTTTGACATGTTCGGGAACGGCGACACCCTGCTCGCGCAAATGGGCACGCTTCTCACGGTAGAGAATGTACGCTTTTGCAGTTGAAACGTATTCGGAAAGAATTAATTCCTTCTCGACCGTATCCTGCACCCCCTCAACGGTCGGTACGAAGTTTTTATACTTCTTCGAAATGCGGACAAGGTCGGAAAGTACTTTATTTGCGACCAATTCCGACTCCACATAGGAACCTTCGGAGGCGGCAAGCATTGCTTTATGAACGGCATTCGTGATTTTGTTCAAATCAAACGTCAGCAGAGAGCCATCACGCTTCTGAATCGTCTTCACGAACTCGTTTGTCTTTGGTTCGACCTTAAGAACTTTCTGCTCGATCTTTTTAATCGGGTCACTAACTGCTCGCTTTGTGGTGCTCATAAACGGAGAGAAAAATAAAACCTCGCTAATAAAAGGTATTACTTATTTTACACGAGCAAAGTGTTTTTGACGGCAGTGGATAACCTTATAAATTATTATCTCGACATAAAAATACGTTTATGTAAAGATGCTGGAAAACCGACACCAAAAAAGCTCTAAGCAACAGGCTCTAAGGACAAGAAAAAAGGGGAAAGAAAATTTTTTTTTGGTTAGCCTATCAAAAAAATAGAGTGTTGGAGAAAAAATGACTAAAGAACCTTTCCTATTGCTTCAAAAAGCTTTCGATGTCCTTTCTCGGTCGGATGTAATCCATCATCAAGCTCATCATCGCTTAAAAGATCATACACATCAATAAAAATAACCCCGTTTGAATTGCTAATGCCCTTAAGAGAGTCATTATATTTCTGAATGACAATGTTTTGGTATTGAATGACCTTATTGTCGTCACGAGAAAACGTCGAGCTGCGTTCATCAACGCGAATAATGCCCATGGCAATTACTTTTTTTGAGTATTTTTGGGCAATAGCAAGGATATCAATGAAATTTTTTTCAAACTGCTCGCGCGGCACGACAGAGCGATGTTCGGAAAACGAGTACGCGCTGTCATTGATTCCTATCGCGACAATAATTTCCTCTGGTTTGTGCTTTTCGCAATCAGATTCTACATGACGAAGGAGATCCGTGGTAGTCGCTCCCGCGACTCCGAGATTAACCACCGTGACTTCGGTGTCCCGCTCTTCCAGAAATTTTTTGAGATGATGCGCCCACCCCTCTTCATTCGGCGCATTGTATCCTTCAGCAATACTATCTCCAAATATACAGACCGTTCTCATTTCATTTTTTAATTTTCTTGATAAAAGAGAAGCGCGAAACTTTTTTGCCGTCAACTAATACTTCCCCCAAAAACATTTTTACTGGCCGAATCCATAAATCTTTTTTTCCGTAGAGCGCTTGATATATGACAAACTCTTCGAGGGTTTCCGAGTGTTTTCCAGTTCCGATTACTCGATATTTCTTTCCTTTAAAATGATTATACTTTCCTACTGCTATTTTTTTCATACCATTCCTAATGGTATCTTTTTCATAGTGCTTTTCAAAATGCGGAGGCGGCGAGATTCGAACTCGCGGAGGTTTTATCCTCACACGCTTTCCAAGCGTGCGCACTAGACCACTATGCGACGCCTCCGTAGAAAGCAGTATACAAAAAAGTCAAAAACGTGCGACTTTTATATATTCATCCCCTCAAGAGCCTCAATCCGCTCTTGAATCGGCGGGTGGGTGGAAAAGAGTTTCGCGATGTACTGACCGGCAGGATGCGCGCCGAACGGATTCACTATAAAAAGATGGGCGGTCGTTGTTGAAGCCCGCTGCATCGGAGCTTCGTAGCTCCCCAGCTTGCGCAATGCTGACTCAAGGCCTTCGGGATAGCGGGTAAGCAAAACTCCTGAGGCATCCGCCAAAAATTCGCGGCGGCGCGATATAGCAAGTTCGATCAACTGTGCCGCAATGGGTGCAAGGATCATTGCAAGAATTGCGGCAACGGCGATCAGCACTCCCCCATCGCGATCCCTGTCCCTTCCGCCGCCCCAAAAACTTATACGAAGGAAAATATTCGCAAGTACGGAAATAAATCCGACAAGAACAACTGCAACCGTCATCACTAAAATATCGCGATTGCCGACGTGCGAGAGCTCATGCGCTACAATTCCTTCGAGTTCATTGCGGTTCATCATGGAGAGAAGCCCTGTCGTAACGGCAACGACTGCGTGCTTTGCATTCCGTCCCGTTGAAAACGCATTTGGTGCGGTATCATTGATTATATAGACGCGCGGCTTGGGCAGGCCTGCGGTGATAGAGAGATTCTCCACGACCTGATGAAGCTCTCGATATTCTGTTTCGTCCGCAGGATACGCCCTGGCGGATGCAATCGCTACTTTGTCTGAAAACCAGTACGCTCCTATATTCATGATGATGCTTAGGGCAACGGCCGCATATAGAATTGCGGGATTGCCGAAATATTGGGCGGCAAGAAAGCCGATAAGAATTACGAAAACAAGGAAAACGCCCATGAGAAGCCATGTTCTGAAAACATTTCTGCTTTGTTGTGTATAAAGTGTAGCCATATTAATGGTAGAATTTTTGTAGATTGATGATTATATGGGAGGAGAAGCTGTGCAAACTCCTAAGGAAAATGTCCTAAAGCGTGTGAGAGTATCTCTTACGCTCATCACCATAATCACACTCGGAGTTTGGGGAGTTGAGATGCTCGGAATGTACCTGAAGTGGTGGCATTCTTTCGGCCACATAGGCCCGGGTTTACCCACCGGCCTCACGCTATTTTACGGAAGCATGGGAGTGGTTTGGATTTACAGCCGCTTCGATAAAAAAATGTTTTGGAAAGAACAATAAGAAGCCCTCGCTCTTCCCCCGCTTGATTACAAGCGGGGGGTTTTTAAAACTTAACTTTCACAGGCTCGCGTGCCGCTTCCTCCCCGAGCGAAAACATCTCCATTTTAGAAAAATTAAACATTGAAGCAATGGTATTCCCGGGGAAAACTTCAATTGCGGTGTTCAAGTCACGGGAATTGCCGTTGTAGAAACGACGGGCAGCCTGAATTTTATTCTCGGTATCCGAGAGCTCGCTCTGGAGCGCGAGAAAATTCTGATTGGCTTTGAGATCAGGATAACTCTCAGCAACAGCAAAGAGTGACTTCAACGTCTCGGAGAGGGCATTTTCCGCTTTTCCTTTTTCGGCCGTTCCGGTCGCGCTCATTGCGGCCACTCTTGCTTCCGTCACCTTGCTTAAGGTTCCCGCCTCGTGTGCTGCATAGCCCTTAACCGTCTCGACAAGATTCGGGATTAAATCATAGCGGCGCTTGAGCTGAACGTCGATATCAGCCCATGCCTCTTTCGCTCTATTAATAAGAGTAATGAAGCGGTTGTAATCGAATATGAACCAGAGTGTGATAAGGACAAGAATTCCTATGACAATATACATATCTGTAGAGCGAATTAGGAGTAATTAATCGGATAATATTATAGCAGTTTTTCCAAATTTTTATTTAATAATCCATGCCCATGCCGCCGCCCATTCCACCCGGGGTCATCGGCTTTTCTTTTTCAGGTTCATCCGCAACGGCAACCTCAGTCGTAAGAAGAATGGCGGCGGCGGAGGCCGCGTTTTGAACCCCACTTCGCGTCACTTTTACCGGATCGATAATACCCGCGGCAAGCATATCCGGCACGATCTCGTCTTTCATTGCGTCATACCCGGCGTTTCCTTTCGCCTGCTTCACTTTTTCGACGATAACTGATCCGTCATCCTTACCCGCGTTTATGGCAATTTGTTTAAGAGGCATTTCAAGCGCCTTGAGAACGATACTAACGCCAACCGCAAATTCCGATTCGAAACTGCCGGAAGGAGCTTTGAGCCCTTTTTTCGAAACTTTCTCGGCCGCTTTGATGAGAGCAACACCGCCGCCCGGGACAATCCCCTCTTCAATTGCCGCCTTGGTGGCGTTGACCGCGTCCTCGATCTTCAATTTCAAATACTTCATCTCTGTTTCAGTAGCCGCGCCAACTTTTATGACGGCAACACCGCCGGAAAGTTTTGCAATCCGCTCATCAAGCTTTTCAATATCAAATTTTGATTCGGTTTTTTCGCGCTCCGTTTTTAAACTCTGCAATCGCGCCTCAATGTCGCCTTTCTTTCCTTTGCCGCCGACAATTATTGTTGAATCTTTTGTTGCAATGACGCGCGCGGCACGGCCGAGCATCGAGACTTCCGTATTTTCGAGTTTGAGCCCGATCTCTTCCGAAATCACTTTACCGCCGACCGTTACCGCGATGTCTTCAAGCATTTCTTTTTTCCGATCACCGTAGCCGGGAGCCTTAATCGCAAGCACATTGAATGCGCCGCGAAGTTTATTGACGATAAACGTGGCGAGCGCCTCTCCCTCAACATCATCCGCGATAATAACAACATCTTTTTTGCCTGTTGCCACGATTTTTTCAAGAAGCGGCAGAATTTCTTTGACCGTCGAGATTTTTTTATCGGTTATGAAAATTAAGGGGTCGCGGTATTCGGCTTCCATGCGCTCCGGGTTGGTTATCATGTAATGCGATACGTAGCCTTTGTCGAATTTAAGACCTTTAACAAAATCGGACTCAATGCCAAAAGATTGCGATTCTTCGACCGTCACGACACCGTCTTTTCCGACTTTTTCGATTGTGTCGGCGATAATCGTGCCGATTTCTTTCGATTCAGCTGAAATGGTCGCCACCTGCATGATTTCTTCTTTGCTCTTTATCGGCTTTGCAATCTCTTTCAGAGCCAAAACAATGGCACCCGCCGCCGCTTCAATCCCATGCCGAATGCCCACCGCATTCACTCCCATCGCCGCCTGTTTTATGCCTTCAGCAACAATCGCTTGGGTCAAAATAACCGCGGTTGTGGTGCCGTCGCCGGCAACGTCATTGGTTTTTGTCGCAACCTCTTTGGCGATTTCCGCTCCCATATTCTCGAATTTATCGGCAAGCGAAATTTCCTTTGCAATCGTGACACCATCGTTCGTGATCGTCGGCGCTCCGTATCCTTTATCGAGAACGACATTTCTGCCGCGGGGGCCGACGGTGATTTTGACTGCGTCCGCCACTGTATCAACCCCTTTTTTCAGAGCTTCCCTCGCTTTTTCGTTATAGAGAATTTTTTTTGCCATATTTATTTAACAATAGCCATAATCTCACTGTCGCGAACAAGATAGTATTCTTCGCTATCAATCACCACCTTCTCTCCCCATTGGAAAAGAACAGTATCTCCAATCTTTACCGAAACGGGAACCAATTTCCCGTCTTCATGTTTTCCAGGGCCGGCCGCAACCACTCTGCCGCGCTTCGCTCCTGAATCTTTCTCGGCAGTTGCCGGAATAATGATTCCGGAAGCTGTTTTTTCCCTTACATCTTCAAGCGACTCTTTAATAAGCACCCGATCGCCAGTCGGCTGAATTTTTAGACTTTTTCCTCTTGGCTCTTTGATTTTTTCTTTGGTCTTTTTTACTTTTTGCTTCATAGAAAATATCGCACGTCTCTTAACGTATAATCTCGTTTAATAAAAAACAGCCAAATGCTGTCTTAAGTTACCGCATATAGTATAAGGATCAAAGCAAAAAAGCAACTCTTTTCGATCTTTTAAGATTTCTTAGATATTGCATTCAAAACGCCCCCTATGCTATACTTTTTTTAATGCAGATCGTGACTCTCGTACTGCCGTACGCCCAGATCGCACTTGCGGTCACCCTCGGCCTCGGCATTCTTCTCCAGCAGCGCGGAGCAGGGCTCGGTGGCGCTTTCGGCGCGGGAGATGGATTCGGATTCAATACCCGCAGAGGTGCGGAAAAAATCCTTTTCAATGTGACGATTGTGATCGGCATTCTTTTCCTGATCTCAACACTTATCGCTCTCATTATCAAATAACCAGAAACACGGGCACTATCCCTTTTTCTCTCGTCTTTCTCTTGCTTCTTTTTCCGTGAACGAAACAAAAAAAGAATCTGCGCGACGCCCCTTTGCGTTTCCCTATAGAAACACTCTTGAAAAAGCGGTTTCTCACCTCTCTTTCAGCGAACGTCTTATTTTTTACGTTCTTGCGGTTGCCCTTTCTCTTTCCACCCTGGTTATAGTCTTTCGCCTGAATGATTATTTGCTTGTTGAGGTGCCCGCTTACGGTGGCTCGATTGCCGAGGGTATTATCGGCTCTCCACGGTTTATCAACCCCGTGCTTGCGATTTCTGATGCCGACCGCGATCTTACTTCACTTGTCTACTCTGGCCTCCTGAAAACAACCCCCGACGGAACACTCGTACCGGACCTCGCGGAGAGTTACAGCATTTCTGAGGATGGCTTAATATACACGTTTATCATCAAAAATAATATTTTTTTCCAAGACGGTACGCCAGTTTCGGCGGATGATGTTGAATTCACCATTCTTAAAGCGCAGGACAGTGCCATCAAAAGCCCTAAAAGAGCAAACTGGGACTCTGTTAAAGTCGAAAAAGTAGGAGATCGTGAAATTCGCTTTACCTTAAAGCAACCTTACGCGCCGTTTCTCCAAAACACAACGATGGGTATTCTCCCGAAACATATCTGGAAAGACGTTTCAAACGACGAATTTGCTTTGAGTTATTTCAATATTGAACCGATCGGGAGTGGCCCATTCATGATCGATAGCATCACTCGGAATTCTTCAGGAATTCCCCAAAAATACCAGCTTTCTCCTTTCAAAAATTATGCTCTCGGCGAGCCGTATTTGAGTAGCTTCACACTTTCCTTCTATTCAAACGAGGCAGCGCTTATTGATGCATTTAAACGCGGTGATATAGAAAGTATTAATAGTATCACCCCTGATGAAGTTAAAGGACTCCCTATGTCCAACCAAAATCTAATTACCACGCCGCTTTCGCGCATTTTTGCCGTCTTCTTCAACCAAAACGAGGCGCCGATTTTCGCCGATATTCATGTGCGGGAAGCCCTTAACGAGGTGGTTAATAAAGAAGCTCTTGTTCAAAAAGTGCTCTTTGGCTTCGGCATGCCAATTGACGGCCCGGTGCCAACAGGCCTTCTTGACGAACAAAAAAGTCTGTCTCAACCGACGACAACTCCTGACGAACAAATTCAGAATGCCCGTGCCATTCTCGAAAAGGACGGCTGGACCCTCAACGGCGATGGCATATATCAAAGAACCAATAAGAAAAAGAAAATGACTGAGATGCTTTCTTTTTCTCTCTCCACTTCTGATGTTCCGGAGTTAAAAGAGGCAGCACTAATTATCAAAGATACGTGGGAAAAAATAGGAGCAAAAGTCGACCTTAAAATCTTTGAATCGGGTGACCTCTCCCAAAATATCATCAGGCCGCGCAAGTATGATGCGCTTCTCTTCGGAGAAATCATCGGGCAGGATCTCGATCTTTTCGCCTTTTGGCATTCTTCGCAGCGTGACGATCCCGGCTTAAACATCGCCCTCTACACAAACACGAAAACCGACAAGCTTCTCTCGGACGCACGGACAATCTCGGATCGGAGTGCCGAGCTTGAAAAATACCGCCAATTTGAAACTGAGCTTCAAAAAGATACCCCCGCCGTATTCCTCTACTCCCCCTCTTTTGTATATATCCTGCCGAAAAAGGTAAAGGGAGCAGAGCTTAGCTACATTACGGTACCATCGGACCGATTCGCTGATGTTAATGATTGGTACACCGAAACGGAAAAAGTCTGGAAAATATTTATGAGTAAACGATTACAAAAACAATAATGGAACAAGATCACCAAAAAGACGGAAAAAGAAATCACCCCTTCAGACGGCGCCAGGGGCGAATCCGGGTTTTTACCGACAAATCGGTACACGGCTCTCACGGGATCGGATTTTCGCACCCCGAAAGACCGTCGGAAAACCGGGGGGCAACAACCCCCCCCTTGCAGCGCCCGGGGCACACTCCAGGGCATAAAATACATCACGGTCATCAACGACACCAAAGGAGGCAGCCCATGCGTGAGGAGCATCTGAGGCCAAAAGTAACTTTTGCAAACAGTGAGAATGGAGAGAACGGTTCGGAAAAAATCCCGGGGCCGGGAGACAATATTCGGATCATTCCGCTTGGAGGAGTTGAAGAAATCGGTAAGAATATGACCGTCATCGAATATAAAGATGACATCATCATTATTGACGCCGGTTTTCAATTCGAAGAAGAAGAAACTCCCGGCATCGACTATATATTGCCAAATACAAAATATCTCGAGGAACGGAAAGAAAAAATCCGCGGATTGGTAATTACGCACGGGCACCTCGACCACATCGGCGCCATTCCCTATATCATGAGCAAGATCGGCAACCCGCCGATTTATTCGCGGTTGCTCACCACCGTGATGATCAAAAAACGCCAGGAAGAATTTCCTTCATTTCCGGAACTTGATATCCGCGTGATTGAAAAAGAGGAAACGATAACGCTTGGAGGACTAAAGCTCCGCTTCTTTGCGGTCTCGCACACCATTCCGGACTCGATGGGAATTATTATCGATACTCCCTACGGCTCAATCGTCCACACCGGGGATCTCCGCGTCGATAATGATGACGGCGTACCGACTGCGGCGGAGGAAAAAGAGTTCGCCCGTTTCAAAAACGAAAAGGTGCTCCTCCTTATGACTGATTCGACCAATGTCGAGCGCACCGGTTTTTCAATTGCCGAGCGAGTGGTGTATCAAAATATCGAAGAGATCATCAAAAATACTAAGGGGCGCCTGATTATCGGCACATTTTCTTCCCAGCTTGAGCGCATCATCAAGATGATCGAAATCGCCGAGAGATATAACAAGAAAGTGCTTATCGAGGGAAGAAGCATGAAAACGAACGTCGAGATAGCGAGATTCGTAGGGCTTTTGAAAACAAAAGAAGGAACCATGATTTCGATTGAAGAAATTGATAATTATCCGCCGGATAGAGTTGTCATGATCGCAACCGGAGCGCAGGCGGATGAGTTTGCGGCGCTTGCCCGCATGGGCGCGAAAAGCCATAAGCAGATCAAGATACGAAAGGGTGATACGGTGCTTCTTTCTTCCTCGATCATTCCCGGCAACGAGCGAGCTGTGCAAAAGCTCAAAGACAACCTTTCCCGGCAAGGGGCAAAAATCATTCACTACCGGATTGCCGACGTCCACGCTTCGGGGCACGCCAACGGAGGTGAAATGCTCTGGATCCACAATAAAATTAATCCGCGATTTTTCATCCCCATTCACGGCTATCATCATTTTCTCCGAATCCATGCCGAAATCGCCTATGCGCGGGGCATGAAAGAGTCGGATGTCATTGTGCCGGATAACGGCATGATCATTGAGATCACCGACAAAGGCGAAAAAATAAAAGTGCTTAAAGAAAAAGCGCCGAGTGGGCTTATTTTAGTCGATGGTTTTTCAATCGGCGACATTCAGGAGGTGGTTATCCGCGACCGGCAAATGCTTTCAAAAGACGGTATGTTCGTCATTATCGCAAGTATTAATCCAAAAACCGGACGATTGAGAAAATCCCCTGACATCATCTCCCGCGGTTTCGTCTATTTGCGCGAATCTCAGGAGCTGCTTAATCAAACACGGCTTATCATTAAAAAGACAGTTGAAGACACTACCAAAGGAATGCGACCGCTTGACCTCGATTACACCAAATCGCTTCTTGTCGATAATGTCGGTAGATTCCTCTTCCAGAAAACTAACAAGCGCCCTATTGTCATTCCCGTCTTGATTGGCGTCTAAGTCAAAAACGCGATTCCTTAGTTTGCCGTGCAATTATGGAAAAAATATTAACACTCTTTAAACGCCGGAAGAATTTCGCGTTTATCTATCTTGCCACTCTTTTTCTTTCTCTTCAGTACTTCTCGACAATTTATGTTAACTCTTCTTTTCTCTCCCAAACAATATCATCCTCTGTTTTAAGTTCTCTCTACGTCCTCGGCGCCTTAATCAGTATTGTCGTTTTTGTTTTTTTCACTCCCCTGTTAAGAAAATTCGGCAATACCACTCTTTTTACTTCTCTTGTCATTGTTGAGATTTTCGCGATCTTAGGACTTGCACTCTTCAAGACACCGCCACTTATTCTGATTGCATTTGTATTTCAGCAGGCCTGTTCTCCCTTGATTTTTTTTACCCTCGATGTTTTTCTCGAAAGTACGGCACACCAAGAAGAAAAAACGGGTGGTCTTCGGGGTCTGTTTCTCTTTGCTTCAAATATTGCTCTCGTTCTCTCTCCGCTTATCATAAGCATCCTCGTCAGGGGTGATAATTTTTCGCTCGTCTATATCGCATCGTCGCTCTTCCTTTTACCGCCACTGCTCATCGCCCGAGCGGTCTTCGTTCACTTTCCCGATGCCCCGTATCTGCCCTTTAGGATACAACAAACACTACTCACCTTCATTAAGGACAAAAATATCAGAGGGGTTTTTGTTGCGAATTTCTTACTCCAGCTTTTTTATGCGGCGATGGTAATCTACATGCCACTGTACCTTAGAGGACTTGGTCTTTCTTGGCAGGAGATAGGCATCATTTTCAGCTTTATGTTGTTACCGTTTGTTCTCTTTGAACTGCCTCTCGGATACCTTGCCGATAAACATCTTGGTGAAAAAGAATTGATGGTGTTTGGATTCGTTGTCCTCTCATCATCAACCGCGGCAATCGCTTTCTTCACGGGATCATCCATACTCTTCTGGGCGATACTCCTATTCATCACAAGAACAGGAGCAAGTTTTATCGAAATCGCCTCCGAAAGCTATTTCTTTAAGCACGTCAAAGGTAAGGAAGCCAGCATGATTAGCCTTTTTCGAATGACCGTTCCTCTCTCTTTCATTGTCGCTCCGTCACTCGGAGCTGTGGCGCTCTTTATCCTAAACTTTAATTCGGTTTTTATCCTCTTTGGCGTTATTCTTTTGTCAGGCATACCCTTCGCGCTCTCTCTTAAAGACACGCTCTAGTAGGGAAGGTGATAAATTCCCCCGCTCTTCACCACAAACCCTTCGCGCTCTAAGTCAAAAAGCACTCGGCGCACGTCTTTCCCAAGCATCTTTAGAATGAAAGTTTCTCGTCGCGATCTCTCGGTGAGGAGCTTTATAATCTTGCCGCGAAGTTCGCGCCGAGAGCCTTTAAAAGGAGACTGTTTTGTGTAGGAAAGACTATGCCGTGAGGGATTTCCGCCTTTCTGTTTGAGCATTACTCCGTAATCCATGAGTGCTAGATACCATCTTCTCGAGTTTTTTGGGGGGAGAGTCCCTGCTATGAGCGGCAAAAGTTTCGAGTCTGGTATACGTTTCATTTTCGGAAAAAAGAAGTGAATGAAAACGGATCGGATATTGGTTTCGATAAAAACGGCTTTCTTCCCGAAGGCAAATGTTTCAATTGCCCGCGCGGTATACTCGCCGACTCCCGGTAGTTCCTTAAGAGCCTTCTCACCCTCAGGAATCTTGCCGCGATACTTTTTGACGATGATTTCCGCCGCCTGTTTCAAGTAAAGCGCGCGGCGATTATAGCCGAGTCCCTGCCAGGCGCGAAACACCTCGGCAAGCGAGGCTTTGGCAAGTACAGAGACCCTCGGAAAAAGTTTTAAAAATTTCTGATACTTTAAAACTACTCTGTCGACCTGCGTTTGCTGAAGCATTATTTCAGATACGAGAATCCGGTAGGGATTCCTTGTTTTATGCCATGGCAGATCCCGTCCAAAATCGCGGTGGTACGAGAGTATCTTTTTTTGAAAGGCTCTGATTTTCGAGGGGGTTAGGGTACGTTTTGCTTTCATAATGAAAAATCTCCGCTCGAGCGGAGATTTTTTCGCGTCCAAATTACTGTGCTTTAAAGGAAACCTCCACTATTTTGCCGTCTTCTCCTTTGATCGGCAAATCTTTCGTCAAATCAAATTGTTTATCGCCGTCATCAAGATGAAGGATGGCGTGGTACGTTTGTCCGGCAATGGTCGGCCGCAAGAGGTCAACTTCGCCAAGATAAATTCCCGGATCATAGCGGCGCGCGCCGAGGATTCTGCCTGGCGTGCCGTTGATATCTTCGTGAATCGCCACCCATCCTGATTTGGAAAGTGTAATCATCGTCACCTCGACTCTGTCTCCCGCTTTCTGATCGTCAACCGCAACAGCGTTCGTTCCGGAAACACTAACCGAGCTCGGTCCGCTATTTATTGTCGTGGTTGTGTTGGTCTTCGTTGTTCCGGAAGCATTTCCATTCTTTGTCTCTTCCCCATTTAAATACTCTCCTTGGTCGTTAATTCCCGTCAGTAAAGAACTTTTCTTCAAGGCAAGCAAGGTGCCGCCCCCACCGACAATAAGACCGACGATTAAGCCAATAACAAACTTCTGGGCGCCTGAGAGGTTTTTAAGAGTTTCCATTGCTTCACAGTGTAAAGAAAAGGTAAAACCGCGTCAACTTAGCCAAAAATCATAAAGTATTACCTAATTTTATAACCTTAAAGTTCGTAAATAACATCCTTTCTTTCGACAACAATCTTCCAGTCGTTTCTCTTGGCATGCCGATACAAAATCGAATTTGGATTGAAACAAATGGGAGTTTCCACAAGTTCAAGAAACGAAATGTCGCCGTCGGTATCCCCCACCCCGATTGAGCCCTCAAGTGTCAGTCCCTCTTTTTTAAGCGCACGCTTGACGATATTTGCTTTATTTACGATGAGATGAAGATCGGTAATCTTTCCGGTAAAACGATCGGAAGGACCGAGTTCGTAAAAACGCCCGTACACTTTATCAAATCCCAAATACGAGCAAAAACTATCGAGTACTCCCTTTGGCGATTGGGAAATAGCGAGTAAAAAATATCCCCTTTTTTTGAGGCGCTTAACGAGATCACGCGTATATCGATACACCCGGTTTTTGTGCCGCGCCACAACCATTTTCGCGGCAACATCAAAATCTTTAAATTCAACACCCCGAAGATGGGTCATAAAAGAAAGGACAACTGCCTCAATGTAGTCTTCATACTGCCCCTTCCGGTCACGCCAAGCTTGTTCTTCTTTTTTATAAAATTGTTTCGCTTTCGGAGGAAACCAGCCGTGTTCAACCATCACCTCAAGAAGCTCAACAACGAATGCCGAGCGGAATATCGTGCCATCAATGTCGAAAATAGCGACTTTTTTCATAATGTATGCCTATCCGCAACAATTAGACGATAAGAAGCGGCGCGAAAAGTACCGACTGATAGAGATAGAAAAGTATTGTTATCAAAAGAAGAAGCGCCGCCGCGTAAAAAACATGGAGGGCGTGCTGACGGCGGATCTCAATGAAAATCATAAAGACAAGGGCAATAGTGATGAGAGAGGCAAGAATAAGGTAGATGAAACTCAAAAGCTTTTTTGGCGATGTCGCAAGTTCCTTCACAAGAGAAGCGAAGCTGAATTCCGCGTTAACGCTTGTTAGAGGCACCGCCGCACTTTCTTTTTGAACAGCGATAAAGAGTTCACTCTTGCCGCTCTCCCCGAGAACGCTTGAGGAGGCGATCGTTGAAAGAACGCTCGCGGTTGAGGTTGGTGCGGTCGTTCTAATTGTGATTTTAGACGCTAACGTTTTCTCCTTCGGAAGAGTCGACGTTGAAATTGGCGTCACTATCGGTGCTTCAATCGCCACCTGTTGTGCCGCCGGGCTACCGAAAAGCTCTACCACAAAAATCGTTGATCTCCCCTCAAATACGCCCTGCGCCGTTGCAATCCCGATTTCCGTAAAATTACCGTTCAAGATATTTGCCCGATGTCCCGGAGAATTCATCCATGCGGTGTTCACATCGGCTGAGTCACCGAAGTTAACGGCCAAGTTTTCTCCCGCGTAGCTGAATTCGTAACCCGCCTGTTGAAACCAGTACCACGGAGTATGCCCGTCAGGACTTTGATGCGCGAAGTAGCCCTTTGATGCCATATCATCGGCCTTCATTTGCGCCGCTTTTTGAAGAGTGGTGTTGATCGCAAGAGTGTGAAGACTCTCCGATCCCCGATCCTGGTTCGCAAGATCTGCCAAAACGGCGTTCAAGACCGCGGCAGGAAAGTTTCCCCGCATAATAAGGAGTCTCCCCGAGACGGCGATCCCAAAGACGATGATAATAATAAGAAAGAGACCAAAGAGACTCGCTTCTCCGAAAAAACGTGGTTTATAGTCGTTCTCTTCTTTCGGGATAAAATACTTCTCGAAGAAATTCATGTTTCAAAATTATAGCACAAAAAATAAAAATTACAATGAGACTATTCCTTAGGCTTGTAGTATCTCTTTCCTTTGAGTTTTTCGGGTAAGAGATCATCCTCGGTATATTTTTCATACCCTTTGCCATATTCCAAATCTTTCATGAGTTTGGTCGGAGCATTTCTGATTTTAAGAGGAACAGGAAGGTTTCCGTATTTCTTTACATCATCAACCGCTCCAAAATATGCGCTGTAGGCGCTCCGGTCTTTCTTGGCGGTTGCAAGATACACAACACCATGAGCGAGGTTGATCGCACATTCCGGATAGCCGATCGTTTCGCACGCCCGAAAAACATCATTTGCAACAACGAGTGCAGTCGGCTGAGCCACCCCAATATCTTCTGACGCAAAAATCACCATGCGCCTCGCAATGAAAAGAGGATCCTCTCCGGCCTCGACCATCCGCGCCAGATAATAGAGCGCCGCGTCCGGCTGCGATGCCCGCAGACTCTTAATAAAAGCCGAGATGGTATTGTAGTGTTCTTCGCCTTTTTTATCGAAGCGCAAATATTTGTTCTGGAGTGTTTTTGTAAGCGTTTCCGAGGTCACTTTACCATACAGTTTTTCTGTATTTTCAACCATACTGATTGCTTGTCTCGCATCCCCGTTTGCCATCGACACGAGCCATTCTTTTCCTTTGGCATCAACCCTCACTCCGGTACGATCAACAATTTTTTCCATCTCTTCGCTCGAAAGTTCATTGAGCACGAACACCCGACAACGCGAGAGAAGCGCCGGAATGACCTCAAATGAAGGATTCTCGGTCGTCGCGCCGACAAGAACTATTTCTCCCCGCTCAACGTACGGCAAAAGAAAATCCTGTTGGGCTTTGTTGAAGCGGTGAATTTCATCGAGAAAAAGAAGTTGTGACGGTTTTCCGTTTTTCCCTTTTTTCAAAAGCGCTCTGATGTCTTCTTTACCGGCTGAAACGGCCGAGAGTTCGGTGAATTCAAGGCCAAGCGCGTTTGCATAAATCCGACCAAGAGTGGTTTTCCCTACTCCCGGTGGCCCCCAAAGAATAAAAGAGAAAACGTGTTTTTCTTTAATGGCAACCGAAAGCGGCTGTCCCTCCCCCACAAGGTGAGACTGACCGATGAAATCTTTTATTGTTTTCGGCCGTATATGGGAAGCAAGCGGCTCAATTATATCCTTCATGCCGCTATTATAGACTCCTCAAGAAAATAGCAAATGAGAGCTGAAGTTAGACTACCGTTATTCTCTTTCCGGCATTCGCACAAAAAGCATGAGGACGATCGCGAAAGCAAGAACGCTAAAGGCAACAAGCGGAAAAGTGATGTAGCCGAATTCAAAAAGAATCCGCTTTGAGCACTCAACTGCCTGAACCGTCGCAGGGCATGGCAGGATGCTCGTGCCGCCGACTTGAAGATAATGCTGGTAAAGGGCGACGATCGCGCCAAAAATAGAAAGAGCAATACTGTAAATCGCGATTCCTTTGTCTTTTTTGAAAATAGCGATAAGAAAGAGCACGGTTTGCGGAAATATAAAGACCCGCTGAAGCCAGCACAAACCACAGGGGATAAAACCGAGCACGTCAGAATAATAGAGGCTCGCCCCAGTCGAAAAAAGAAAAAGGAGAAAGGCAATCAAAAGTCCGGTATCTCGGAGAATACCCGCAAGAGTCATGAGAGATTTACTTTTTTTTCTTAAAAGAAAAACGACAAGGAGAAGAAGAGTCGCACCCTGGATAGCAAGCGTTCCTAAACCGACAAGAAAATTTAAATTTTCAACCGAGGCCACAATTTTACTTTAGCAGTGGACAAGCGCTCTTATCGGAGAGCTGCTGTAAACTCATTTCCCCGCTCTGCCTGGTGCCATCGGGGAATTGCCATGTTGGATATCCTGAAATTTGTTTTTCATTACAGAGCTGATTTTGTCCCTGAGCGTCTAGCGTTGAACACTCGACATACGGAAGCAGTTTTACCGACTTACCGAAAAGCGCTTTTTGAGCCTGGCAGTGGGGACACCAAAACGCGCCGTAAAAAATAACTCCTTTATCTTTTAGACATTGTGCGAAGGTATCAAGCGGCC
>JBGPJO010000002.1:0-74909 GCA_041485465.1 Minisyncoccia bacterium
CAGAACCCAGCCGCTTTTCGTGATAATCCGATATTTCGTCTCTAAGCTGCTCCCTTGAGAGCAACACGCCCGCGAACGCTGAAATAATGATGCTTAGAAATCCGAGGAAAGCAGTTACGATCCAAGGAAGCATCTGCGAGTAGTAAATTGTTAAAACATAGGCGAGGATCGCGAGTGCGGCGAGAAGCACAGCCCACTTGAACGCCCTTTTTAGGAAAAACGCGCGAAGCCCGTTGGGTGCATGATCGGAAGTCGAAGGTTCATCCATGTGGCATCAAAAAAATGGGCCCCACGTAATCTTTTACGCGGGGCCCCCTTTCCCTTTTTACTCATACCAAATGGCTCAGTCCTTTGGAGCCATTAAGTTGACATAGGCATCTAAGGATTTATTTTAGAGCTTTCCATTGCTTTGTCAAGGAAGCACCTTATTAAACATATCATAATAATGTAGTAATTTCAACTACTTAGGCAATTTGTCAGAAATGGTCGGCGCTGAAACCTGATGCACCAGATTCCGGGCCAAGCCGGGAATGCGGGAGGATTCATGTCTCTTCGAATTGAAAACGAAGACCGAGCTAAATTGGTTGGGATATGGATCCGTGTTTCGACCGAGGACCAAGCCCGCGGTGAAAGCCCCGAGCACCACGAGCGCCGCGCCAGTCTCTATGCCGAAGCCAAGGGCTGGAAGGTGCGAGAGGTATACCGCCTAGAAGCGGTCTCCGGGAAATCCGTCATGGCGCATCCGGAGGCCAAACGGATGCTCGCCGATATAAAGTCGGGGCATATAACCGGCCTCATATTCTCGAAACTCGCCCGCCTCGCTCGGAACACCCGCGAGCTACTCGACTTTGCCGACATTTTTCGCGAGCATGGCGCCGATCTGATCTCTCTCCAAGAATCAATCGATACCACCTCGCCCGCCGGCCGCCTCTTCTACACGATGATCGCAGCCATGGCGCAGTGGGAGCGTGAAGAGATCGCTGAGCGTGTCGCCGTCTCGGTGCCCATTCGGGCCAAGCTGGGCAAACCTCTCGGAGGCCAAGCGCCCTTTGGGTACCGCTGGCACGAGCGGCGCTTAATGCCGGACCCCAAGGAAGCTCCGGTACGGAAACTTCTCTATGAACTCTTTACCGAGCACAAACGGAAGAAGACGGTTGCCCGCATCCTCAACGAGCGCGGCTACCGTACCCGCAACGGTTCGCCTTTCTCCGACACCACTGTGGTCCGCCTTCTCCGCGACCCGACCGCGAAGGGTCTCCGCCGGGCGAACTACACCATGACCACAAACAGCAAGAGAGCCTGGAAGCTCAAACCCGAAAGCGAATGGGTCTTCTCCGAGGTAGAACCCATCGTTCCCGAAGACCTATGGAACCAGTGCAATACCGTTCTCGATGCGCAGTTGAAAGGCCGGACGAAAGCATCCCGCAAGACCGTCCACCTCTTCGCCGGGCTTACCGTCTGCTCCTGCGGGCAGAAGATGTACGTGCCGTCTAACACCCCTAAGTACGTCTGCTACAAGTGCCGCAACAAAATTGCCGTCGTCGATCTTGAAGGCATCTTCCATGAGCAACTCAAGAGCTTCCTCTTCTCGGGAGCGGAGCTCACCGCCTACCTCAAACAGGCCGATAAGCGGATGAAGGAAAAGGAGGAACTCCTCCGGGTACTTGAAGGGGAGCACAAGGGGAATGCCAGTGAGATGGAGCGGCTCTACCGCCTCTACATGGACGACGGCATTTCGAAGGACGCCTTCTCCGGCAAGTACCGCTCCCTCGAAGAGCGTCAGAAGCAGCTTGAGGAGGAGCTACCCTCGCTCCAAGCCGAACTCGACCTCATGAAAATCCATTACCTCTCAAGCGAGGAAATCATCTCCGAGGCCAAAGACCTCTACTCCCGTTGGCCTTCCCTTAGCCGGGAAGAGAAGCGCCATATCGTCGAAGCCATCACCGAGCGGATCACCGTCGGCAAGGACGATATCGATATCTCCTTGAACTACTTACCCTCATCCGCTCCCTCAAATCCCCCAAATCCTGGCAACAAGGCAACGCGACCTCATAGACGCGTTGCCTTTTTGCCATTCGGGAAAGTTACGCTAAAAGCTCCTAAACCTGTGCCATATCCTCGGGTTCCCAAGACCCTAGCCGACCACCTCAAGAAGCACAGGTACGAACTCGGTCTGCGGCAGAAGGACGTGGCGAAGCACCTTCGCGTTAACGAATACACGGTCCTTGGCTGGGAGAACGGCAAGAACGAGCCGGAGGTCCGCTACCTGCCCCGGATCATATTGTTCTTGGGTTATGACCCCTTGCCCAGAGGGACAACCTTGGGGGATCGTCTCCGGGCAAAACGGCGAGAGCAGGGACTATCTCGCAAACGCACAGCAGGCGTTCTCAAGATCGACGAGGCGACGTTGGCCCGCTATGAAGCGGGGCAGTCGATGCCAAAAGGGGCGAGGCTTGAAGCGATCGAGCGGTTCCTCACGATGCGCCCTCGGTAACGGTTGTTTCCTAGCCGGCTGGGGGACTTGGACTCGAACATTTAAAAAAACTCCGCTGGCTCGGAGTTTTTTTAAATTATTCCGGCCGCTTTGAGCGTTTTATAAGCGCCGTTCTTATTGATTGTCTTGATCGCGTGGGTTGAGAGGGTGAGAACCAAAGTTTTTCCGAGCTCAGGAACAAAAATCCTCTTTTTCTGAAGGTTGACCTGCCGGCGCCGCTTTCCCGTAGGATTAAACTGGGTCGCACGGGTGCGGTTGCTGTAGCCGCCGCCGACTTGTGATTTTTTCTTTGTTACAGCGCAAACTTTAGCCATAGTGCCTCGCATGCTATCATAGCTCTGCCAATTATCAAGTATGGACCCACTCTCTTTCATTTTCGCAATTATAGTGCTCATCATGTCGGTTATTGCTCATGAACTCTCTCATGGCTACGCGGCGGAAATGCTTGGCGACCCGACCGCACGCCTCTCCGGCCGCCTGACGCTAAACCCCCTCAAACATCTCGATCCGATAGGTTCCCTCGTTGTCCCCGCACTTTCGTATCTTCTCGGTGGCTTTATTTTCGGCTGGGCGAAACCGGTTCCCTATAATCCCTACAACCTTCGGAAAGGAAAATTAGGGGAGGCGATCGTCGCCGGTGCCGGCATTTTCACCAACATAGTTTTGGCGGTGTTTTTTTCTCTGCTTATACGTTTCTTTGGAGAAAGTTTTTCCGGCGCATTTTTACAGATTGTAAGTCTCGTCGTGCTTATCAATATTGTTCTTGCTATTTTTAATCTTATCCCCATTCCGCCCTTAGATGGCTCGAAACTTCTTTTTTCGGTTCTTCCTTTTTCAATGCACTCACTAGAGGAGAATCTTGAGCGTTTTAGCTTGCCGCTCCTTCTTTTTGTAGTGTTTTTCCTATGGCAGTTTCTCACTCCCATCATCTTCTTTGTTTTTGATCATCTTACGGGTATCAGCTCTCTTGCAAATCTCTAGTTTCTCTAGTACAGTAGCGCGTAAATCTGGGCTTCGGCTCTTTTTGTTTTCATGTCGACCATCAATCAACTCATCAGACGTCACAGGAAATCGCCCGGCCGCAAATCAAAAACGGTCGCTTTGACGCGCGGTTTTAACGTTTTGAAAAATCGCCCGACTCATTACAACTCACCATTCAAGCGCGGCGTCTGCATTAAAGTGACGACCAAAACGCCGAAGAAGCCGAACTCGGCGATCCGCAAAATCGCCCGTGTCCGTCTGACGAACGGTATGGAGGTAACGGCATACATTCCTGGCGAAGGACATAATCTCCAAGAGCACTCGGTGGTTGTTCTTCGCGGCGGCCGCGTTAAAGATGTCGGACTTCGCTACACAATCGTTCGCGGGGTTCTTGACACTCAAGGTATTGAGAAGCGTCGGCAGGCTCGGTCGCTGTATGGCAGCAAGAAACCGAAAGGAAAATAAGATTTAGAAAAAATGCGAAGAAAAGTTAAAAATAGAAATATTGCCGAACCCGATCTTGTCTACAGTTCCGATAAATTGGGCAAATTCATCAATTACGTGATGAAAGAGGGCAAGAAAAACACCGCGCGCAAAATCGTTTACGGCGCACTTGACCTTATTAAAGAAAAACAAAAGGTTGAAAATCCTATTGAGATTTTTGAAAATGCCATTAGAAACGCATCCCCCTCAATGGAAGTCCGCTCTCGCCGCGTCGGCGGCGCCAATTATCAAGTGCCGCGCGAAGTGCGGCCGGAGCGTAAGCAGGCGCTCGCCTTCCGTTGGATAATTGACGCGGCTTCCGGCAAGAAAGGCAAACCGATGCATGAAAAGCTCGCCGAAGAGCTTATCGCCGCGTCGAACAACGAAGGAGAAGCGATTAAAAAGAAAGAAAACACCCTAAGAATGGCCGAAGCCAACAAAGCCTTCGCCCATTTTGCGTGGTAATTCCAGCTCGCATGTTGTTTGTAAGACACGAATATTTTTCTGCTGAAAAATTTCTCTGCTCGGCCCATCGTTCTGCGCAAGGTCTTACAAACAACACGCTCGCCTAACATTCAGACATATTTAAATTTATGCAACGTGATTACCCATTAGAAAGAGTACGAAATTTCGGAATCATCGCCCACATTGACGCGGGCAAGACGACCACGTCCGAGCGCGTGCTTTTCTACACAGGCATGTCTCACAAGATCGGCGAAGTGCATGAAGGCGACACCGTGACCGACTGGATGGAGCAGGAACGCGAGCGCGGCATCACCATTACCGCCGCCGCCATCACCTGTTTTTGGACGAAAACAACTGAGGACCCGGCCGACAAAGATAAAAAATATCGTTTCAATATTATCGACACGCCCGGCCACATTGATTTCACTGCCGAAGTAAAGCGTAGCTTGCGGGTTCTTGACGGTGCCGTCGTCGTCTTCGATGGTGTCGCTGGTGTTGAGCCGCAATCCGAGACCAACTGGCGCTATGCGGACGAAGTAAACGTTCCCCGCATCTGCTTTATCAATAAACTCGATCGCACCGGAGCGTCATTTGAAAAATCATACGCGAGCATTCTTGACCGCTTGAATAAAAACGCAATCCGAATGCAGATTCCGATAGGCAACGAAGATAAATTTGAAGGTGTTGTCGATCTTTTGAAAATGAAGGCCTACCATTTTGAAGGAGAAATGGGGCGTAACGTCATCGAGTCGGATATTCCGGAAAATCTGAAGAGCGAAGCTGAAAAATATCGTCACGAACTCGTCCAAAAAATCGCCGGAGAGGATGAGACCCTTACGCACGCCTACCTTGAAGGTAAAGAAATCGCAATTGATGATTTGAAGCGTGCCCTTCGCAAGGCCATCATTCAAAATAAAATTTTTCCTGTCTACACAGGTTCTGCTTTGAAGAATAAAGGTGTCCAGCTCATTCTTGACGCGGTTGTCGATTATCTGCCGTCGCCGCTTGATATTCCTCCTGTCGTTGGCACTGATCCGGTAACCGGGGAGAAAGTTACGAGGCACGCGTCTGATGAAGAACCGTTTGCGGCGCTTGCTTTCAAACTTCAGGCTGATCCCTTTGTTGGCCAGCTCACATTCTTCCGCGTTTACTCGGGCACGGTTGAATCCGGCTCTTACATTTACAATTCAACGACCGGAGATAAAGAGCGACTCGGGCGCATTGTTCGTCTTCAGGCAAACGAGCGCGAAGAAGTGAAAAAAGTTTTCTCCGGAGAAATCGCCGCCGCAGTTGGCCTTAAGAGCACCAAGACGTCGCATACCCTTTGCGACGAAGACAACCCTATTGTTCTTGAACGGATTGTCTTCCCGGAGCCCGTGGTATCGCTTCGGATTGAACCGAAAACGAAAGCCGATCAGGAAAAAATGGGCATGGCACTCAAGAAGCTTTCCGATGAAGACCCGACATTTCGGGTCACCTCGGACCAGGAAACAATGGAGACGATCATCTCTGGCATGGGAGAACTCCACCTTGAAATTCTCGTTGACCGCATGAAGCGCGAATTCAGCGTCGAGGCGAATGTTGGAAAGCCGCAGGTCGCCTACCGCGAAACCATAACGAGGCCGGGGGAAGCGGAAGCGAAATACATAAAACAGACGGGCGGTCGCGGCCAATACGGGCACGTCAAGATTCGGGTCAAGCCGATGGATAAAAATGTTGACCCTGAAGATCTGCCGAAGAATACGAAGCGAAGCGAGCATTTCGAATTTGTAAATGCCATTAAAGGTGGTGTTATTCCGCAGGAATTTATTCCGGCGGTTGAGAAGGGCATAAAGGAGGGGATGGAGCGCGGTGTTGTCGCCCACTATCCGCTCGTTGATATGTCGGTTGAACTTTACGACGGTTCGTATCACGATGTCGACTCATCCGAAATTGCCTTTAAAATCGCAGGCTCTCAGGCGGTGCAGGAAGCGGCGAGGAACGCCGGCCCGGTGATTCTTGAGCCTATTATGAAAGTCGAGGTGGTGGTGCCCGACAAATTCATGGGCGATATCACGGGGAATCTTTCCTCAAAGCGCGGGCAGATTGAGGGCATGGAAGAGCGCGGTATGAACAAGGTAGTGAAAGCGAAAGTGCCACTCTCGGAAATGTTCGGTTTCACTACTACTCTCCGATCAATGACAGAAGGCCGGGCGACATCGACCATGGAATTTTTGGAATACGCCATTGTGCCCCCGAACGTTGCACTAACAATCGTCTCTGCACGGAAATAAAAACAAAAACTCCCCCTTAGGGGAGTTTTTGACAGTCGGCTTGTTTTTGAGTAATTTTGGGATAGAAGAGGAGGCAGCCATGGATGATGCAAAGATACGCAAGGTTCTCAGGATGTACAGAAGAGAGCTGATTAAGCGCGGTGCGAAGCCAGTCAGCATCCATCACGAAAAGATCCCGCGGACTTCCGACGAAAAGCTGGATCACATTCTCGGTATGATTCCGAAGATGTACAAGTTTTTGAATGAGGGACGACGGGAGAAGGTTATGCGGTGGCTGGGCTTCATACAGGGAGTACTTTGGGCAACCAAGGTCTATTCTGTCGATGAGCTCAAGAACCATAACCGGCCATAGTCGGTATTATTCAGAAAGTTTTTGTAAAGGAGGTGCACATGAAAGTGGGGACTAAAAAATGCACGCGTCACGCCGCATTACCCATTATCTTCATCGCCATCTTTGCTCTCGCCTCTTTCAGTGCCCATGAAATCAAGGGGCAAGGAGGCGACTAGCGTAGCAAATACATTCACATGATCTGATCGCAATCTCAAATGATCCGCAACACTGCCGCGGGTCATTTTTTTTCCACACTCTTTCCACTTCTCGCGCACCCTTAAAAAGGCCTCTAATGTTTGACTAGTTAAAACCTTTTAGCTATAGTGTTCTGACCGCATTTTTCTCTATAATATGAATGCGTGCCCCGCCTCCGGCGGGGCGTGCTGCCTCACGGCAGTTTTATTAGTTGTTATTAATTTGTAGTTTTGAGAGGCAAGCAACCGTTCTCGCGGGCTTACCTTTCGAAAGTACCAAAGAAAATTATGGCAGAATCAAAAGCCTTCGATCGCAGCAAGCCACACGTCAACGTCGGCACGATCGGTCACGTCGACCATGGTAAGACCACTCTTACCGCCGCAATCCTCCACGTGCTTAACATGTCCGGAAAGGAGGTGAAGCTTAAAGGTGTCGACCAGATTGACTCCGCGCCTGAAGAAAAAGCGCGCGGTATTACCATTAATATTTCGCACAACGAGTATTCAACCGATACTCGCCACTACGCGCACATCGATGCTCCGGGTCACGCCGATTACATCAAGAACATGATCACCGGCGCGGCCCAAATGGACGGCGCAATTCTTGTTGTTGCCGCAACTGACGGCGTCATGCCGCAGACCCGTGAACACGTCCTTCTTGCAAAGCAGGTCGGCGTTCCGAAAATCATCGTTTTCCTTAATAAGGTTGACATGGTGCCCGATAAAGACCTTATTGATCTCGTCGAAGAAGAGGTCCGCGAGCTTTTGACGAAACAAGGTTTTGACGGCAAAGACGCTCCGGTTATCCGCGGTTCAGGCCTTAAAGCTCTTGAATCAAAGTCGGTAACCGACGAATATGCGCAGAAAATTATCGAACTGACAAACGCTCTTGATACCTACATCCCAATCCCGGTGCGCGAGCTCGACAAGCCATTCCTCATGCCGGTTGAAGACATCTTCTCGATTGAAGGCCGCGGTACCGTTGTCACCGGCCGCATCGAGCGCGGAAAAATCAAAGTGGGCGACGAAGTTGAGGTCATCGGTTTTAAAGACACTCTTAAAACAACCGTTACCGGTATTGAAATGTTCAACAAGTCGCTTCAAGAAGGTCTTGCGGGAGACAATGCGGGAATTCTTGTTCGCGGTTTGAAAAAAGAAGACATCCACCGCGGTCAGGTTCTTGCAAAACCGGGCTCCGTTACTCCTCACACCGAATTCGAATCCGAAGTGTACATTCTCACCAAAGAAGAAGGGGGCAGGCACACGCCGTTCTTCACTGGGTATAAGCCACAGTTCTATATTCGGACGACTGACGTTACCGGCGAGGTGGCTCTTAAAGAGGGAGTCGAGATGGTCATGCCGGGCGATACCGTCACCTTCAAAGTGAAGCTTGTCGCGCCAGTTGCTCTTGAAGAAAAACAGCGCTTCGCTATTCGCGAAGGCGGCAAGACAGTTGGTGCAGGTGTTGTCACTAAAGTTATAGCGTAAGGATTCTCATGGCAGAGAAGGCGACAAAAACAGCACTGAGAACAGCACCGAGAAAAAGAGCGGCTCCAAAGGCTTCAACCAAAATTCCAGCCAAAGAAGACTTTGGCAAGCTCCGCATCAGGGTACGCGCCTACGAGCACAAGATTCTTGATGCTTCCGTAAAACAAATCATCGACACGGCGCTCCGCTATGACGCGAAAGTGGAAGGACCGGTACCGCTTCCGACTGAAATAAAAAAATATACGGTCAATCGTTCGACCTTTATCTTCAAAAACTCGCGAGAACAATTTGAAATGCGGGTTCACAAGCGCTTGATCGACATCATCAATCCTTCAGTCAAAGTGATTGAAGCGCTCACCAACTTGAGCCTCCCTTCAGGAGTCTCAATTGATGTGAAGATGATGTAAGTTAAAAAAGAAAACCATCAAAAAAGCCCTAACCTGGAGGGC
This sequence comes from Minisyncoccia bacterium, assembly GCA_041485465.1. Taxonomy (GTDB): domain Bacteria; phylum Patescibacteriota; class Minisyncoccia; order Phycocordibacterales; family JAKFXT01; genus JBGPJO01. Next base: position 9,159 of record JBGPJO010000002.1, read on the forward strand.
TTTTTTGTTTGCATTTTTAAATGGCTCATGTATACTCTTCGCAACTCGCAAGAGTAGATCTATGTCCCTCCGTTAAGGCGTTCGGGACCAATGGACAATTATTCCGCACGGAATCGTCCATTGCGGATTTTTTGTTGACTATATTTATATTGTGAAATTCATTCTCGGCACAAAGCAATACATGACGCAGGTGTTTGATGAAAAAGGCGTGGTCACGCCCGGCACTGTTGTTTCCTGCGGTCCGGTCACCGTAACTGCCGTCAAAAACTCCGAGAAAGACGGATACAAAGCGGTTCAGGTTGGCTTTGGTGTTGCAAAAGAAAAAAATGTTTCAAAACCACAGCTCGGTCATTTCAAAGGAAAGGGCCCGTTCAAGCATCTTAAAGAATTTAAGGCTTCCGAAGGAACATTTGAAGTCGGTTCGACTATTGATGTTTCAACATTTAACGAAGGGGATACCGTTTCTGTTTCGGGAATTTCAAAGGGTAAAGGTTTTCAGGGTGTGGTCAAGCGCCATGGCTTCCATGGAGGTCCTCGCACTCACGGGCAGAAGCATTCCGAGCGCGAGCCGGGGTCAATCGGCGGTGGCGGACGCGCGGGGGGTCGCGTCATCAAAGGTATGCGCATGGCGGGAAGAATGGGGGGAGACCGCATATCGGTTGCGAACCTGCGCGTTATCAAAGTTTTCCCAAAGACGAACGAGATGATTATTTCGGGAGCGCTTCCCGGCGCGCGTGGCACCTTGCTTGAAATTGTTTCTATATAAATAAAAAATGGAAGCGAAAATTTACAACCAAAAAGGAAAAGAGGCGGGGAAAATAAAACTTCCCGAGGAAGTTTTTGGCCTTCCCTGGAACGCCGACCTAGTACACCAGGTTATTACCTCGATGGAATCAAGCGGGCGTTTTGGCACTGCTCACACGAAAGATCGCGGTGAGGTTAGGGGCGGTGGCAAAAAGCCATGGCGGCAGAAAGGCACGGGGAGAGCGCGGCACGGTTCGATCCGTTCTCCTATTTGGAGGGGTGGAGGTATTACCCACGGTCCGCGAGCTGAGAAAAACTACGAGCGCAAAGTTAATCGGAAGATGAAGCTAAAAGCGCTTCATACGCTTTTATCGCGAAAGTGGAAAGACGGAGAAATAATTTTCATGGACAGCCTCTCCCTTTCAGCGCCAAAAACCAAGGAAGGAAAGGAAATTCTTTTGAATCTCGCCGGTATCGCGGGATTCGAGGGAATCATGAAAAAGAAGAAAAACGCGCTTTTACTTGCAATCGACAAGAAAAACGCGCCGGTTGAAAAAAGCTTCCGTAATTTCGCGAATGTTGAAGTCTCCGAAGTGAGGAATCTCAATCCGGTTGCCCTTGCCACCTACCGCTTTGTCGCAATTGTTAATCCCGAAGAGTCGCTTAAATCGTTCGCAAGGAAGATATAATCAACACCATGGCAATTTTTGGAGGAAAAAAGAAAACTGAAATGAAAAAAGACGCCCCGAGTGCCGCTATCGAGCGCGAAATGGGAAATATTGTGCGCGAAGAGAGGGAAACATTTCCGTCGCGCGTCATTATACGGCCGCGCATTACCGAAAAGGCGACAGCCAAGTCAGAATCGGGTGTGTATACGTTTGATGTCGAAAAAAGTGCGACGAAAAATTCAATTGCCTCTGCCATAAAAAATCTTTTCAAGGTGACGCCGGTTAAGATCGCGATTGTTCCTATCAAAAGCAAGAATATATTCTCTCGCGGTAAACGCGGCAGGACGAAAACCGGCAAGAAAGCGTATGTCTATCTGAAGAAGGGAGATGTCATCGAATTTGTCTAAAGAAAAATCATGAAAACATACCGACCAACAACCCCCTCACGCCGCAACATGACCACGATTTCAAATCGTGAGCTAATAACGCGCGACCATCCGGAAAAGTCTCTCGTTTCCGGTGGAAAACGCGGTGTCGGGAGAAATGCTTTTGGCCGGATTACGGTTCGCCACAAAGGGGGCGGACACAAGCGCCGCTTCCGTGACATCGATTTTCTTTTCGATAAAATAGATATTCCGGGGAGGATCGCGTCAATTGAATATGATCCCAATCGCTCTGGTCTCATTGCGCTTATCATCTATAAGGATGGCGAGAAACGTTACATGCTCGCGCCTCAATCACTGAAAGTCGGGGAGACGATTCTTGCGGGAGAAAAAGCGCCACTGACGCCGGGTAATCGTCTGCCGCTTAGAAATATTCCGATCGGCACATTTGTTTATAATATTGAACTCAAATCGCGCGGCGGAGCGAAACTCTGCAGAAGCGCGGGAAACTATGCCGAAGTGATCGCTCACGACATGGGCTACGCCAACGTGAAGTTGCCCTCGACTGAAGTGAGAAAAATTCCCGAAAATGCTTGGGCTTCAATCGGCGAGGTTTCAAACGAGGAGCATCACTTGGAAAATATCGGCAAAGCGGGACGCTCTCGCTGGATGGGTATTCGTCCGACCGTTCGCGGTACCGCTATGAATCCGGTTGACCATCCTCATGGCGGGGGCGAAGGACGCCAAGGACGCGGATTGCGCCGTGCCAAAAGCGCGTGGGGCAAGCCGACAGGCAAGGGGCAGAAGACAAGGACGCCGAAGAAATACTCAAATCGACTTATCGTCTCTCGCCGTAAGGTTGGCAAAAAGCGAGAATAAGAAAAAAACATCGCGCCCCTCGCGATGTTTTTGTTTTTGACAATAAGAGAAAATCTAGTAGTTTGAAAGGAGAAAACAGATTGCGAGGGATGTCATGGACCAAAATGGCGAAGAGTCTTCTTATCGCTACACAGTTACTTGGAAGCCGACGGGTGAAAAACTTCACATCTGCTCAGAAGAAGAGCTGAAGAGAGAAACAATCTTTATCATTCCTAAACGGTTGGGGAGTGAAACCCTCCTTTCGTCCTGCCGAAAATTCACCGTTTTTGTGTGCTTGCTTAACGGCACAAAGATCAAACTTGACGTTTCTCTTGATGATGAAGCAAACACTAGTTCGTTACGTGGTCAAGAGAAGGCGAAAATTCCATGAGTGGTCCTCTCGGGAGGGTAACGTCGGTTGTTGCCAAAGAGCGCAAGGGAAGGGTAATTTTTATCCACACGATTAAGATCCACACGAAAAAATACCACCGCAAAAGCTATTTCTACCTCCTAACCTTTCGCGAAATAGAAAAAGGATCACTGATCAAGATCCTCATACCCTCAGAGGTTCCAAGCATCCAAGTCTATGTGCCGTGGAATTGCCTTGAGTATTCTCTCCCGATAGGCAATACGGGAGTAGATTGGCAGGGAAAAATTTGTCTTTTCCGAAAAGTCCTAACGGGGTAGCAATTTGACACTGCTACCCCTTTTTTGTACTATGCACAGGCCTCATTTGGCGAAGGCACGTACCCCGTAAGGGTGTGCTTTTTATTTTATCTTGCATTAGATAATGACGCGATCACTCAAAAAAGGACCATACCTTGACCCGAAACTTTTGAAAAAGATTGAGGGTAAACGGCCTGAAAATGTCGGGGTTATTAAGACCTGGGCACGCCGTAGCCAGATTTCTCCTGAAATGGTCGGTTTCAAGTTTGGTGTTCACAACGGCAGAGACCATATCGAAGTTTTGGTGACGGAGGATATGGTCGGGCATCGTCTCGGCGAATTTTCTCTGACGCGCAAGTTTCTCCGTCACGGCGGCAAGATGCAAAAGGAACTTGAGCAGAAGAAAAAAGAAGCCGAAATTGCCGCAGCGCAGTCGGCGAAGGCATCGACCACTGAAAAAGCGCCCGCTGCTCCGGCAAAATAATTAACTTATGAAAGCAGTGCTTAAAAACTATCGTCAGTCGCCGCGCAAGGTTCGTCTCGTGGCGAATCTGATAAAAGGAAAGTCCGCCGACCGCGCTTTGCTTGAACTTTCCTATCTTCCGAAGCGTGCGGGGAAACCCCTCGAGAAGCTTTTGCGCTCGGCGGTTGCAAACGCGAAGCGGGACGGATTGACTGCTGAGGACCTGATCATAAAAAAGATGACCGTTGATAAAGGCATTGTTTTGAAACGCATGATGCCACGCGCCCGCGGTTCCGCCGCCCAAATTTTAAAAAGAATGAGTCATATTACCCTCGAACTTTCCCGTAAATAATTGTATGTCACACACCGTACATCCATACGCACATCGCCTCGGCATCATCAGGGACTGGAAATCCCGGTGGTTTTCGGTGGGTGAGAGATATCGCGCGTATCTGCGCGGCGACGTTCTCTTGCGCGAGTATCTTGAGAAGCGGCTCCGTGGTTTTTATGTAAGCGATATAGAAATCGAGCGCGGCGAGAAAACACTCCGCATCATTATCAAGACTTCACGCCCCGGCATGATCATCGGAAGGAGCGGCGAGGGCTCGGACAAACTCCGCAAAGATATCGCGTCTCTCATGGAGAAAAAGAAACTGCCGAAGCCAAAAGAACTTAAAATTGATATCGAGGAAGTCCGTTCGCCCGAATCAAACGCCCACATTGTCGCTTTTATGGTTGTTGAAGGCCTTGAGAAGCGTTTGCCATACCGGAGAGTTTTGAAGCAGATCGTCGAGAAGGTGATGGCGAATCGGGACGTCAAAGGAGCGCGTGTTCTCATTTCCGGGCGCCTCGGCGGTACCGACATTGCCCGCGCGGAGGGAATTAAAAAGGGGCGCGTTCCGCTTCAGACATTTCGCGCTGATATTGATTTCGCCCGTGAGCGAGCGCACCTTCCCTATGGCGACATCGGCGTCAAGGTTTGGATTTATCGAGGTGAAATTTTCGATAAAGATAAAAAGTAAGGTATGTTATTCCCGAAGAAAGTAAAATACAGGAAATGGCACAGCGCGCGGCGAAATCCAAAAAAGTCGTGGGTTGAGACGCGCGGTACCGAACTTTCTTTCGGCTCCTATGGCTTGAAGGCGCTCTCCGCCGGGCGCGTCCGCTCCAACCAAATCGAATCGTCGCGCAAAGTGATCGCACGGGCAACCGGCAAAGTCGGCAGAATGTGGATCCGGATTTTTCCGGATTTTCCCTTTACCGCAAAGGCCGCGGAAGTCGGCATGGGAAAGGGTAAGGGAGATCCGCAGGGCTATCAGTTCCAAGTTCGGCCGGGGAGAATTCTTTTTGAAGTTGACGGACTCTCTGCCCCTGTTGCCAAAAACACCCTTCGTAAAGCCGGCGCCAAGCTCCCTATAAAAACTAAAGTAGTGGCGCGCGCCGAAGCGTAATTATATGAAAGACAGCAAGAGTAAAAACAAGGAAGAGCTTTTGAAAGAACTCAAAGAGAAAGAAACGGCACTTCGGACATTTCACTTTAGCATCTCGGGAAGCAAGACGAGAAATGTGCGGGAGGGCAGAAACATTCGTCGCACGGTCGCCCGAATTCGAACTCTCCTCAAGTCAATTAATTAGCATGGAACAGCACGGAATACAAAAAAATAATCCTCAGGGAAAGCGTCTCGACGGAGTCGTCGTCTCAAACAAGATGAAAGACACGATTGTTGTTCGGGTTGATCGCTATGTCAAGCACCCCAAATATGGAAAATTCTACACGATGAGCTCCCGCTTCAAGGCGCACGATCTTGGCAACACGAAGGCAATCGGAGACAAAGTAACGATAGAAGCCTGCCGCCCCCTCTCGAAAGATAAGTATTTTAAAGTTATTTAACGATTATGATTCAGCCCCGAAGCATTGTGCGCATAGCGGATAATTCAGGCGGAAAAATCGGCCGGGTTTTTAAGGTGCTTGGTTCAACGAGGAAACGCTACGCGAGAATTGGTGATGTTGTGGTGCTCTCCGTCCAAGTCGCCGAACCGCGTAAAGCCGTAAAGAAAAAAGAAATTCTTCACGCGGTTGTCGTGCGGCAAAGAGATGCTTTCAGGAGAAAGGACGGCTCATACATCCGTTTTGACGAAAATGCCGTTGTCATAGTTGAAAAAGGGAAGAAAGAACCGAAGGCGGGGCGTGTGTTCGGTCCAATCCCGCGTGAGCTCGGCGAAGCCGGGTATCAAAAAATTATTTCGCTTGCTCCCGAAGTTGTATAGAAACATTGCCATGAAAATTAAGAAAGGAGACACGGTCATAGTCATTTCAGGAGCCGATAAAGGGAAAAGCGGTAAAATTTTACATGTCTATCCGAAAAAAGGGAAAGTTTTGGTAGAAGGGGTCAACCTCAAAAAAAGGCACCGGAGAAGCCGCCGCAGCGGAGAAAAAGGTCAGATTATCGAGAAACCGAATCAAATTGACGCTTCAAACGTTATGTTTCTTGATCCGAAACAAAATGTGAAAACGCGCATTGTAATCTCCCGTGAGGGCGGTAAATCGGTGCGTATCGCGAAAAAGAGCGGCGCGGTGATTGAAAAATAATATGGAACAGATAAAAGAAAAAACAGCAAAAGCATTCAACGCGCTCAAAGGGAAACTTCATTATACAAATCCCATGCAGGCGCCGCGGCTTGTCAAAATTGTTGTCTCAACCGGCGTTGGTTCGCTCAAGGATAAGAAAAAACTCGAACTCATTCTTGATCGCCTCTCTAAAATCACCGGACAAAAAGCTTCGCCGCGCGGGGCGAAGAAAGCGATAGCGACATTTAAAAGCCGGATTGGCGACATCGTCGGTTATCAGGTGACGCTTCGCGGATCGCGCATGAACGGATTTTTGGACAAGTTTTTAAACGTCGCATTGCCCCGTACTAAAGATTTCAGGGGTCTCTCTCGGGGATCCGTTGATGAAATGGGCAATATTACTATCGGCATTAAGGAACACACTATTTTTCCGGAAACGGCGGACGAAGATTTGAAGGACGTCTTTGGCCTCTCGATCACAATCGTGACAACCGCCAAGTCGAAGGACGAGGCGCTCGCCTATTTGGAGCATCTCGGCTTTCCGTTACGGAAAGGCGAGAAAAAATAAGGCTTCTTTGTTTGACAGAAGCTCTTTCGCTTGGTAGCATAGCGCAAAAGCGAAGAGACGCTTTTTATTTTTCGTCAAATTTTCACCTGCTTTTTATGGCAAAAACATCAACTAAATATCGCGCCACGAGGAAGCCGAAATTCAAGTCGCGTGTTGTTCGGCGTTGTTTCAAATGTGGCAGAAAGCGCGCCTTCATGCAGGACTTCAACCTCTGCCGTATCTGTTTCAGAGAACTCGCAAACGAGGGTAAAATTCCCGGTATCAAAAAATCATCATGGTAAGCGACCCGATTGCAGATTTAATAAACCGATTAAAAACCGCGCAGATGGCGGGGAGGCCTTCGATTTCGGTTCCGTTTTCAAACTTGAAATTCGCGATTGCGGAGTTACTCGCGCGTCATGGTTTTGTCGGTGAGGTTTCAAAGCGCGGTAAGAAAGTCAAGAAGTACGTTGATCTTACATTAAAATATGAAGAGGGGAGGCCAGAAGTTTCCGGTGTGAAGCGTCTCTCAAAGCCTTCGAAAAGAGTATACCTCGGGGCTTCAGATATAAGACCGGTAAAATATGGTCACGGACTCCTGGTGCTCTCGACTCCAAAAGGTCTCCTGACCGATAAAGAAGCCCGTAAAGAAAAAGTCGGAGGAGAAGCCCTTTTTTCCATCTGGTAATAATTATGTCGCGAATCGCAAAACAACCGATTAAGATTCCGGAAAAAACCGAAGTTAATGTTTCGGGCGGTCAGGTGACGATTAAAGGCCCGAATGGGCAGCTTTCGCGCACGTTCGGAAATGAGGTGATGATTTCGGTACAAGGTGGCGAGATCACCCTTACCCCGAAAGAAGACATAACAAATATCGCGCTGTGGGGAACGTACGCTTCACACATCAAGAACATGCTTGCCGGAGTGAACAAGTCTTTTTCAAAAGAACTCGTTCTTGAAGGTATCGGGTTCAAATCCGAAGTATCGGGGGATACACTGACGCTCGCGCTCGGATTTTCCCATCCAGTAAAAATAAAAATTCCCAAGACCTTGGAGGTAACTGCAGAAAAAAACATCATCACGATTACCGGCCCTGACATTGAGGAAGTCGGACGGTTCACCGCCTTCGTTCGCGATCAAAAAAAGCCGGAGCCGTATAAAGGCAAGGGACTCCGCTATCGCGATGAAGTGATACGGCGCAAAGTCGGCAAGAAAACCGTCTAAAACATGAAAACATCACAAACAAAAAAAATAAAAAGAAATCGACGGCACGCCCGAGTGCGTGCCAAAGTTTTTGGTACCGAAACTCGTCCGCGGCTCGCTGTCTTCAAATCGAATCGCTACATTTACGCTCAAATTATAAATGACGAAAAGGGAAAGACACTCGTCGCGGCATCATCTCTTAAAGACAAGAAAGGCACGATGCGTGAAAAGGCTGAGAACGTCGGTAAAAAAATAGCCGCTCACGCACTTCAGAAAAAAATCAAGAAAGTCGTTTTCGATCGCGGAGGATTTCTCTATGCAGGGAATATTAAAGTGCTTGCGGAGAGCGCGCGATCGGAAGGGCTTTCATTTTAAATTTTATCCATGGATGAAGAAAAACAATTAATCACAGAAGAGACCCCCACAGAAGCGGTGCCGACCGTTGAGGCTACGCCGATCCCCACTCCCGCCCCTGTTTCAGAGACTCCGCGAATGGATAGGAGAGGCGAGCGGGGATCGAGGAAAAATCTTCGCCGCCCTCCTCGCCGTGCCGAGCGGGCACGCCCTGAATTTGATCAAAAAATTCTTTCGCTCCGCCGGGTAACACGCGTTGTCGCCGGCGGTCGCCGCTTCAGCTTTGCTGTTTCGCTCGTTGCCGGAAACAGAAAGGGTATGGTTGGTGTCGGGACGGGAAAAGCGGGGGATACCGCGCTTGCGATTGAAAAAGCCTTTCGTGAAGCCAAAAAAAATATGCGAATGATTCCGCTCACCAAAAGCATGTCGGTACCGCACGACACTGAAGCGAAATACGCAAGCTCCATCGTTAGAATCATGCCTGCCCCCGGGCGTGGTATTGTCGCGGGCGGAGCGGTCAGGAGCATCCTTGAATACGCGGGCATTAAAGATGTCGGCGCAAAGGTTCTCTCGAGAAGCAAGAATGCCCTGAATAACGCACGGGCAGCGCTCAAAGCGCTTGAGCTGATGCATCCGCGCAAGAAATAAATCTCTATGCAACTTCACCAAATCAAAAGAAGGACAAAAAATAAAAAGCGGGCGGCAGTCGGCCGCGGTGGAAGGCGCGGTAAGACGTCAGGCCGCGGCACCAAAGGCCAGAAAGCGCGGGCCGGACACAAATTGCGCCCCGAGCTTCGGGATATCATTAAACGTCTCCCGAAAATACGCGGCCGCGGTAAAAATTCTTTTAAGTCGATTACGGAAAAACCCTTTGTCATCAATATCGATCGTTTGGTAAAAATCTTCGAGAAAGGAGAGGCAATAAGTCCCGAATCGCTTACTGCGAAAGGCATTGTCAGGATGGTTAATAGTCGCTCGCCGCGAATTAAAATTTTAGGCGACGGGGAGGCGACAAAAGCGCTCACCATTGTCAACTGCCAAGTTTCGCTTCCGGCGAAAATTAAAATCGAAAAGGCTGGCGGCTCTATTTCTTAATCTATGGAAACACTTCTCTCAAAATTATCTCTTGTTATAAAGGATAGAAGTCTCCGTAATCGTCTTTTTTTCCTGCTCGGTATGCTTGCCTTGTTTCGCGTTCTTGCGACTATTCCTGTGCCGGGGGTTGATGTTACACGACTTCACCAGCTTTTTTCCAATAACCAGCTTCTCGGACTGCTCAATATTTTCTCCGGCGGTGGGCTTAACAATCTCTCGATTATTATGCTTGGTGTCGGACCGTACATCACCGCTTCAATCATCATGCAGCTTTTGACGGTACTCTCTCCGAGATTGAAAAAACTCTACATGGAAGAAGGGGAAGCCGGACGAAAGCGCTTCGGCCAATACTCGCGGATTTTGACGGTGCCACTCGCACTTATCCAGGGTTTTGGCTTTTTGGTGCTTTTGGGACGTCAGGGTATTATCGGAAGTCTTACTCCTTTTGATTTTGGCGTTAACCTTGCCGTTATTACCGGCGGCTCGCTCCTTCTCATGTGGTTGGGAGAGCTTATCACCGAATTCGGCATTGGAAACGGCGTCTCGATTATCATCTTTGCGGGTATTGTCGCTCGCCTTCCAACGGATCTCTCTCAGCTCATCTTTGCCTTTGACCCTTCCCAGATTCCTCTCTATATCGCTTTTGTCGCGATTGCCATTGTCATTATTGCCGCGGTTGTAATGGTGACCGAAGCCGAGCGCCCGATTCCCGTCACCTATGCGCGCCGCGTTCGCGGCTCGAAAGTCTACGGCGGTATCTCGACCTATTTGCCTCTTCGGGTCAATCAGGCGGGTGTTATCCCGATTATCTTTGCGCTCTCGCTCCTTCTTTTCCCCCAGTTGATTTTCAATTTCCTCGCTCAGGCAGGCAATGCCATTTTGAATAAAATAGGAACGATAGCTTCAGGAGCGCTTGGCAATCAATGGATTTATGGCGGTCTCTACTTTCTTCTTGTGTTCATCTTCACCTATTTCTATACGGCGGTGACATTCGATCCCGATTCAATATCGAACAATCTTCAGAAAAGTGGCGCCTTCATTCCTGGCGTTCGGCCCGGCCCCTCAACGTCGGCTCATATCAGTAAGATTCTCGTTCGGATTACCTTTGTTGGCGCTCTCTTTCTTGCCGTTATCGCCATTCTTCCCTTGGTGATGCGCGGGGTTAGTGGTATTCAAGGCCTTGCGCTTGGCGGCACGGCGCTCCTTATCGTCGTCTCTGTCGTTCTTGATCTCATCAGAAAAATCGACGCCCAGGTTTCGATGCGTGAGTACTAAAAGCGTTACCTCTCTGTTACTATAGGGCTCATGAATCCGCAAACGTTTATATTTATCGGGCGCTCTGGTTGCGGAAAAGGCACTCAAGCAAAGCTTTTAATCGACTATCTCAAAGGGCACGACCAGGCGCACTCTGTTTTTTATCTTGAATCGGGCGCGGTGTTTCGAAAGCTGATAGCGGAAAATACCCACACAGCAAAATTGGCAAAAAGAATTTATGAGGCCGGAGGCCTTCAGCCGGAATTTTTAGCCGTATGGGTCTGGGCGAACCTTCTTATTGATACTATGACCGGCGAAGAACACTTGGTGATTGACGGTACACCGCGTAAGCCGCGCGAAGCTCATGTCCTTGATTCCGCCTTTAAATTTTACAAGCGCGAGAAACCAACCGTGGTACATCTTGATGTCTCCCGCGAGTGGTCAGTTTCAAAATTAACCGACAGGAATCGTCCTGATGATAATCCCGGTGACATTGAAGCACGACTCAATTGGTTTGAGAGCGAGGTTATGCCTGCAATCAATTTTTTCAGAGGAAATTCATATTATCGGGTACTTGATATAAATGGCGAGCAGCCGATTGAAAAAGTGCACGCTGATGTTGTAGCTTCAATTGAATGGCCAAAGTAAAAAAAGAGGAAGAAATAAAAATTATGCGTGAGGGGGGTAAACGTCTTGCTTCCGTATTGCGCGAGGTTGTTGGCATTGTAAAAGTTGGGGTGAGTACGGACGAACTCAATACCCTTGCTGAGAAAAAAATTCGCGAGAGGGGTGATGAGCCGGCATTTTTAGACTACACGCCGTGGGGCGCCAATCGACCGTATCCGGCGACACTCTGTGTTTCTCTGAACGATGAAGTGGTCCACGGCATACCGAACGAAAGAAAAAGAATCCTAAAAGAAGGAGATATCGTCAGCCTCGATATAGGCCTGAAACACAATGGATTATACGTCGATATGGCGGTTACGGTTCCTGTCGGGAAAATCGATGAAAAAGCGAAGAAACTAATCGAAGCGACAAAAGAGTCCCTCAATCGCGCGATTGCCGTCTGTCGGGACGGGGCCGACTTGAACGACATTGGCCGGGCGATTGAAAAATACGCAAAGCCGTTCGGCTACGGAATCGTTGAGGATTTGGGAGGACATGGTGTCGGGCGAAAAGTCCATGAGCCGCCCTATATTCAGAATTATGCGGTCAAAGGGCAGAGTGAAAAACTAAAAACAGGCATGACGCTTGCACTTGAGCCGATGTTAAATGAAGGCACACCTGAGGTGGTGCTTGACAAAGACGGCTATACGTATAAAACCGCTGACGGGAAGAGGAGCGCTCACTTTGAGCATACGATCGTTATTACACAAAACGGGGCGGAGATTTTGACAAAATAGTTTTGAAATTAATTTATACGATATATTATAAATTTGAGAAAATAAAAGGACCCGTGCGCGAGGAGGAAGTTTGCGCACGGGTCCCGGGTTGTGTGGTCGGCCTAGTGGCCGTTGACGTCGCCATGGAGCGATGTGAGAATTTGGAATCCCACATCAGTCTCCCTCATCGTTGTTTGGGAGAACAGCCACCCTGTCAACGCCGACGATGTCACCATCAACGGGCAAAAGCTGTTTCATCGCACACCTCCTTCCAAAATTAATGATACTTTTTTTCTTTTTCTTACGCAACAGAAGTTCTGACTTTGTTATAAAAAAGCGGTTCCATGCGGAACCGCCTAGTTCTCCATGTCATGGAGAGTATTGATATCTTGCTGGGTTAAGTTATTTTCTTCTTCCCAACTGAAATGTCCGTGGCAACGTGGGCAAAGCCTGCCAGGTTGCCACAACAAGTATTTGAAGAGTCGCCGCAACCTATTTTCATAAGAGATCGGTAATCCCCATTCCCCGACATATCGTTGTCCTGCACAGCGCCAGCACCACTTGATCCGCCGAAATTCATCTCCGGCACTTCTTAGCTTGAAGCGGAATAACCAGTAAAATTTCACCCAAGATTTCATTTTGAACCTCCTCTTTCGGAGGCTAGCAAAATTTGCAAATAATACAAGGAACGCTATAATACCGAGCATTATTTTGATATGGCCCACATCAAAGAAGAAAAAACACTTGTCGTGACGAAGCCCGATACCCTTCAGAGGACTCTTCTCGGAGAGATCATAAAGCGCTATGAGCGTCTCGGATTAAAGCTTGTCGGCATGAAGATGCTTGTACCGAAAGCTGACTTTATTGAAAAACACTACACCCTTGATCCCAATTGGCGACGCATTACCGGAGAGAAAGCCATTAAAGGCTACAAAGATAAGGGACTGACGCCGCCATCTGAAGACCCGCTTGAAATCACTGCTGTGGTTCTTGAGAATCTGAAAAAATATATGACGAGCGGGCCGGTCATTGCCATGGTTTGGCAGGGGGCGCATGCGGTAAAGATCGTCCGCAAAGTGACTGGTGGCACCGAACCCCTTTCGTCCGACGTCGGTACTATTCGCGGCGATTTTGTCATAGATTCGTACCAGATATCGGATACCGATAAGCGCGCTGTGAGAAACCTTGTCCATGCCTCGGGGTCGCCGGAAGAAGCAGAGCTTGAAATACGGCACTGGTTTGAGGATGGAGAGCTTATCAAGTATCGCTTGGTGCAGGATGAGATTCTCTACGACGTCAATTTAGACGGCATTCTCGAATAGATTTTCTTGACAATCAATTACCTCGGCGAGACAATATAAAAGGATCATTCGCATATTATCCACAAAACAATTTTTAGGGATCCTCAGATAAAATAAACCGTGGTTTGTTTTTGCGGGAACCCACCTAAGTTTTTCTTAGGGTAATTATGCAGATGGTCCTCATGAAAACCCGACGGTAAGCGTCGGGTTTTCATTTCTCGGATGGACCAAGGAGAGGGTATAATAAGCCTTCTATGCAGGGGAAATCATTTCTTACATTCTTCTTTTTCCTCTCGATTATTATCGGACTTTTTCAAGTTATTGCCGTTAGGTTAAATTTGTACTTCGAATTACCCTGGTCTGACAGCGTCATTCACTTCTTGGGAGGAATTTGGGTTGCCTCCGCCGCTTTTGTTTTTTATCGGTTTGCTAAAAGCGATTCCGTTGTTAAGGAGAAAACGATCTATGCTCTTCTTCTCGCCGCCGCCCTTACTGTCGGGATTTTTTGGGAGTGTATAGAATTATATCTCGGGGTGACTTTTACAAGGACTTCCCACTATTTTTTAAACGCCGCTTCGGACATATTTTTTGATATTCTGGGAGCACTTCTCGCTTCTTATTTGATTGTAAGCTGGTATCAACGTCATGAGAGAATCTAAACTCACTTTCATAAGCGGAGTCGGGGAAGTAACCGGCTCGAATTTTCTTGTCGAGGGCGGGGGTGTGAAAATTCTTGTCGACTGCGGGTTAATTCAGGGCGTGCAATTTGCCGAGAAAGAAAATAGGTCTTCTTTTCCGTATGATCCCCGAGCAATAGATTTTCTGATTGTCACTCATGCCCACCTTGATCATATTGGCCGGATTCCGAAACTCGTTAAAGACGGTTTTCGCGGCGTGATTTATAGCACTGAGGTGACGCGACAGATTGCCGAACCGATGTTTGAAGATGCTCTCTCACTTCTTGGCATGGAAGCGCGACGGGAAGGAGTGCTGCCGCTTTACGAGAAAAAAGATGTCGAGGATGCTCTTTCTTTGTGGCGAGGCGTTTCTTATCATAAAGAAGTTTCTCTTAAAGATGGTTTTTCTTTTTATCTTAAGGATGCGGGACATATTTTGGGTTCGGCGATGGTCGAGCTTCGGCGTGATGACAAAAAAATTGTTTTCACGGGTGATCTCGGTAATTCCCCCTCACTGCTTCTTAAAGATACGGAAGTTGTCGACGATGCTGATTATTTAGTGATGGAAAGCGTATATGGCGATCGGAATCATGAGCCGAAAGACGAGCGCGATCGTCGTTTCGCCGAGGTAGTACGAGAGACAATCGCCCGCGGCGGAGTGGTAGTGATACCCGCATTTTCGCTTGAGCGCACCCAAAATATCCTCTATTCCCTCAACAACCTGGTCGAGAGCGGCCAGATTCCGTCCGTTCCGGTTTTTCTCGATTCACCTCTTGCGATCAAAGTGACGGAGATTTACAAACGGGAGGTGGGAGATTTTAAAAAAGAGGTACAGGAAGAAATACGGGGCGGAGACGATATCTTCAACTTTCCGAAACTCTCCTTTACCCTCACAAACCATGAGTCAAACGCAATCAGTCACGTCAAAGGGCCCAAAATAATTCTTGCCGGCTCCGGCATGTCCGCGGGTGGCCGAGTGACGAAACACGAAAAGGAATTCCTGCCTGACCCAAAGAGCACCATCCTTCTCGTCGGTTACCAGTCAA
Source organism: Minisyncoccia bacterium (assembly GCA_041485465.1). Classification (GTDB taxonomy): domain Bacteria; phylum Patescibacteriota; class Minisyncoccia; order Phycocordibacterales; family JAKFXT01; genus JBGPJO01. The sequence continues at coordinate 24,369 of JBGPJO010000002.1, forward strand.
TCGGAACCGTCGGCCGTTCTCTTGAAAATAAAGTGAAAGAGATTTCGATAGAGGGGCAGGAGATTACCGTTCGGGCTCATATCGAGAATATTCGGGGTTTTTCGTCTCATAAAGATTCCGATTCGCTTATTAATTTTGCGGCGGAAACCAAAGGCAGAGTCAAAAAAATATTTGTGGTGATGGGAGAGCCGAAAGCATCGCTTTTTTTAGTTCAGCGTCTTCGTGACTATGCCGATCTTCCGGCGCTCTACCCAGAGCGTGGCGTGCCCTATCCGCTTGAGCTCTGAATTCAATAAAGTTTTAGTGCGCCATGGTACAATAGTTTTCTATGGATCAACGAATGACTCAGATGAAATACAAACTCTGCGTATCGGGCGCGGCTGAGACGGGACATTGCGGACTTGATGCTTTTGATAAAGGAAAAGAGCTTGGTATTGAAATTATCCGCCAAGGCGGAATTATTATCACCGGTGCCACGACCGGTTTCCCGACCTGGGCGGCAATGGGGGCAAAAGAACAAGGGGGAATCTCGATCGGCTTTTCCCCGGCTTCGACCGAAAAAGAACACATTGAAGCGTATCGTCTGCCGCTTGATTATATGGACGTGATTGTGTACACGGGCTTTGGCTATTCAGGCCGGAATCTTATTCTCACGCGCTCCTCGGACGCAGTGTTTATCGGCTGCGGACGGATTGGGACGATCAATGAATTCACGATTGCCTACGAAGACCAAAAACCAATCGGAATTTTAAAAGGTAGCTGGGAAACCGATGAAGTCATTGCCGATATTATGGCGAAAGGTTATCGGGTGAACGAGAAAGTGCTTTTTGATGAAGATCCGAAGCGACTTGTCGAGCGGGTTGTCGCGCTTGTTAAAAAAGACAAAGAGTTATCGGAACATGTATATAAGAATGATGATTTCGTCGGCGGAAAAGTCGGAAACGTTATTCTTTAGAAAATAAAAAATCCCCCACACGGGGGATTTTTTATTTGGCTGCCGCTTTATGAAGTAGGCGGTCAAAGGTTGCCGTATTATGTTCGGCAAGATGAGCAAGTATTTTCCGATCAAGCATGATCTTCTTCAATTTCAAGGCATGTATGAACTTGCTGTATGAAATGCCGCGTCCTTTGAGCTCCGCGCCGATTTTTATATTCCAAAGTCTTCGAAAATCATTTTTCTTCGTTCTTCGGTGAGCGAAAGCGTATTTACCGGCATGGACGATTGCCTCGTTTGCCGCGCGTTCCTTTTTCGAACGACCAAAGCGATATCCCTTCACTTTACGAAGGGTATTGCGGCGGTTTTTGAGTGCGTGTACTCCTCCTTTGACTCTTGGCATAGTATTAAATGTTAACTAAAAAGCGGCGCTTGGCGTGCGTTGTAAGATAAAGCGTGGTTGAGCGTTTTCCGGCAAGTTGTTTTTTTCTGCTTTGCTTTGCCCGAAAATGGTTTTGGTGTCCTCCCCGTGCGACAATTTTCCCGTTCTTTGTCACCTTAAGACGTTTGCTGTATGACTTATTTGTTTTCATGTTATTTCTTTCGCTCAATGACGAGGCTGAGCCCCTTCGGTCCTTTTTTTAGACTCTCCGCGATTGCATGTTCGACGGTAATGAGCCGGAGTACCCGTTCGAGCCTCTCTTTGAGGAATTTCTGATCGAGATATTTTGAACGTCCCGGAAGAAAAAGGTCTACTTTGACCCGGTGACCCTCTCCCAACCACGCGGAGGCTTTTCTGGCTTTGAGATCGAGATCGTGCTCTCCCGTGCCGATTTTTACTTGAATGCTTTTGACTTCGACATTCTTGGTTTTTCCCTTTATTGCCTTCTGTTTCTTATTCTGTTCGTACTGGAATTTACCATAATCGGCTATTTTTGCAATGGGAGGCAGGGCATTCGGGGAGATCTCGATCAAGTCGAGTCCAAACTCGGAGGCTTTTTGGAGGGCTGACTCGGTTGAAATGACGCCAAAGTTTTCTCCTTCAGGGCCGATCAGTCGGACTTCAGCCGCCCTAATTTGCCGATTAACACGGGTGTATTGTTTCAACGTTAAGAGTGATTAATTTCTTATAAACTAAATCGAGCATAGTATTGCATGAAAATTGTTAGTTCGCAATGAAAAAACAAGGGGCGTGCAAAGCACGCCCCTAATTGTCAGTGTAAGTATTTCAGGAGGGTACTCCGTTAACCATAGAGTATCCAGATCGATACGAAGAACAGCACTGCGCCCCCCAGAGTGATGCCGAAGAGAAAGTCTTTTGTTCTTTTGGTGAAAGGGATGATCTGATTTTCTTCGTGCATCCCGCACCACTCAGCGACCTTTAATGCTAAGCGGGTCAGTCTTTCCCGCATGAGCAAAAAAGAGCCCATCACCATCATAATGGAGCCCAGATAGACGCCCGAAAAATAGAAGAATGTCTTTGTGAAAACCATCTCAATTTCCCTTCTTTCATTTGGCCGATGGTTGTTGAATCTTTTTTAATTATATTACAAAATTTAATTTTGTCAATCCCTAGATTTCTGAAAAAAATAAAGAGCCGCAGGCACGCCTGCGGCTCTCGGGGTATCAATCAACATTTTTTTCTTGAGGATCGCAGTCGCCGAAGAGAAAAGGAACCAGTTCCTTAAAAGCCTGGCGGCTTTCTCTGCTCCCCATCCATATGAGGACATCATTTTCCTGCGAGCCGCCCGTCCTCTCTTCCGGGCCTTTGGCGCGATAGCCGAATCCACCCGGCTGGTTGTCGAATTGGGGCATAGAAACCTCCCTAGACTGTTTCGAATCAGCGAGCCTTACCAGTGTTGTAATAAAGATCGCTGTTGCCGACGAATTTGTTGCCGACGTAGTAATAGTCGCAGGCGTATTCGAATTCGCGTTTGCCGATTCTCTGCCATGACCTAAGAGTGATGGTCCCTCGCATTTCTTCCTCCCAAAAGTTCAAAGATCGAAAAAGAACAACACGAGTCAATCATGCCTGCTTGATAAAACAGGGTGGAGATGGGCGGAATTGAACCGCCGTGCAAGCGAGATTTGAATATGCATCTACAAAATTTAGCGAGTTTGTTTTGTTTCGAGACGTTTCAATCGAAAGCCCGCAAAAGCTGAAACACTCTAGCCGCTTTTTTTAATCCCTCGTGCGCGGCGCACTCGGGACGATCCTGATTGATATCACCTCACACCGCTCTTTCAGGAAAAGAAGCGGGGAGATGTCGCTTAGACGTTAGCGTAAGCGAAAGCAAGGTCGTTTGCCGTAAAGTACGGCGAAACAATTGACTTTGCCCGAATAACTAAGTTGTTTACACTTAATCGTTTCCGGAAAATATTAGGAGATATCCGGAGAACTCCACTTTGCACATATTCAAGGACGCACCTGTCGATGCCTGGCATCCCCATAGTGGGACGAGAATTCCCAGAGTCATTTTAAAACCCTACCCTACCCATACCTTTTTAAAATGACTCTGGGAATTCTCTATTCATTTTTCAATGACCGTCTGATTTCTCTATCAGTTTCACGACGTTTTATGGATTCACGCTTATCATGCTTCTTTTTACCGCGCACGATACCGATTGAGACTTTGATTTTTCGATTTTTATTATACATCGAAAGTGGCACTACGGTCAATCCTTTCTTCATTTCGGCGGAAGCAACACGAGCGATCTCTTCTTTTTTGAGGAGCAGCTTACGATTTCTATCCGGTTGATATCGTTCGTCGACATTTTTTGGCTGGTAGGGGGGAATTGTTGTGCCAATTAAAAACGCTTCGCCGCCGCGCACAATAACTCGCGCTCCTTCGAGCGATCCCTGCTTGTTTCTCAAGCTTTTTACTTCGTGTCCCAAAAGCTCGATACCCGCCTCGAGCGTTTCGAGGACTTCGTAGTTAAAATGGGCTTTTTTGTTCTCGATCAAACTCATCACGAGGCCAGTTTAGCACAAAAGAAGCCCAGGTCTTTACTTTTCTTGCCGAAAAGTTTAAACTCGCTTTCCTAACTTTTTTCTGTATACTGGCCGTATGTTTGACGAGAAAGACAAGAAAAATAAAAATAAAAACAAGCGAAACATCGGCGGTTTTCTGCCGCCAACGTCATTTTGGGGTAATATCGCCTCGCTTATCCTCATTTTCCTGATAATCATTTCACTCTATTCGCTTATCGCGGATTATCAAAAACAGACTCCGGAGATCGCGCTCTCTCAAGTGGCAGGCGACATCAATGCCGGAAAAATACAGACGATTGTTGTTGAGGGAGATGAGCTCACTCTTACCTATACGGACAAATCGGAAAAGAAATCAAAAAAAGAATCGGGGGTCGCAATTACGGAAACTCTTAAAAATTACCAAATCCCTCAGGATAAGCTTGCGGTGGTTAATATTGAGGTGAAAAATCCGAGCGGTTTCAGTTTCTGGGCCATAACCCTCGCACCGTTCCTGCTTCCGATTGCGTTCATCATCTTTTTTATCTGGTTTTTGTCGCGGCAGGTGAAAGGCGCGGGCATGCAGGCGTTCACCTTCGGACAGTCGCGCGCCCGAATCATTAATCCTGAGGATAAGGGGCGGAAAATTACTTTTAAAGATGTTGCCGGCGTGAAAGAAGCGAAAGAAGAGCTCACTGAAATCGTTGATTTTCTTCGCAATCCGAAAAAATTCCTCGATATCGGCGCGCGGATTCCGAAAGGGATTCTTCTCATGGGGGCCCCCGGTACGGGGAAGACACTTCTTGCCCGCGCGGTTGCGGGGGAGGCAGGGGTACCATTTTTCTCGATTTCCGGATCCGAGTTTGTTGAAATGTTTGTCGGTGTCGGCGCTTCGCGCGTTCGTGATCTTTTCCAGCTTGCCAAGAAGGCGGCCCCGGCCATAATTTTTGTTGATGAAATAGACGCAGTTGGCCGTGTCCGAGGCACGGGGGTTGGTGGCGGAAACGATGAGCGCGAACAAACACTGAACCAGATTCTCGTTGAAATGGATGGATTTGAGCCGACTGAAAAAGTGATCGTCATCGCCGCGACAAATCGCCCCGATGTTCTTGATCCGGCGCTTCTTCGCCCAGGACGTTTCGACCGAAGAGTGGTGCTTGATCTTCCGGACCGAGAGGGGAGGGAAGAGATTCTTAAAATTCATGCCGGAGAAAAGCCGCTTCACGAAGATGTTAATTTGAAAGTCATTGCCGAGCGCACACCAGGATTTTCCGGGGCTGATCTCTATTCTTTGATGAATGAAGCAGCAATTCTTGCCGCGCGTGAAAATAGAAAGAAAGTCACCCAGTATGATTTGATTCGGTCAATTGAAAAAGTGATGCTTGGTCCTGAGCGCAAGAGCCATCTGCTTACCACGAAAGAAAAAGAAATCACGGCATATCACGAAGCGGGGCATGCCCTTGTCGCGTCCGTCCTTCCGTATGCCGATCCGGTTCACAAAATTTCAATTATTTCGCGTGGCCATGCGGCGGGGTACACCCTGAAGCTTCCGCTTGAAGATAAGAGAATGCAGTCGAAGAAAGAATTTATCGATGACATCGCGGTTAGTTTGGGAGGCTATGTCGCCGAAGAAATGATATTTGGTGATTTGACGACAGGGCCGTCGAACGATCTGCAGGTCGCAACCGCGCTTGCCCGCGACATGGTCGCAAAATATGGCATGTCGGATCTCTTGGGACCGGTTGCGTTTGAAGGCTTAGGCGGAAGGATTTTATTCGGTAGGAGTGTGGTTCACGATGAATATTCCGAAGAAATTTCCGCGAAAATCGACGCCGAGATCTCGAAGATCATGAATGAAGCAAAAAAGACTGCGACAAAAGTTTTGACCGAACATCGCACGGCACTTGATGCGATCGCGAAGAAGTTGATTGAGGTTGAGGCGGTTGAAAAAGACGAATTTGAAAAAGTATTGATTGCAAACGGTATTATGCCGAAAAAGAAACTTGATATCGAGCATCAGGTATAAAAAAAGAAGGCCCGCGCATAGCGCGGGCCTATTTTATTCTTGAACACTCCAGGCGATTTCCTCGTTCGCACGGAACGGGACGACGCCGCCGACAACGCCGCCATAGAGCGCGGGCACCCTCCAGGGTTCTTTGGTGAGGGTGGTTGTCCCTTCATTTGGAAGCAAACCGTAAAAATTTGCCCCCCATCTCGACGTAAAGGCTTCAAGCATCGATAACCGATGTTCTGCGGCGAATACTTCAGCGCACAGCTCAATTGCCGCATGAGCGTTAAAGATCCCCGCTTTTCCGCATTCGCAATACTTTTTCTCTTTAGAGTGCGGGGCTGAATCGGTACCGAGGAAGAAGCAGGAAAGTCCCGATACCGCAGCTTCTCGGAGTGCTAAGCGGTCTTTTTCCTCTTTTGCGATGGGGAGGCAATACTGATCCGGCCGTATGCCGCCGCGGAATATGTCCCGCCGATCAATGATGAGGTGGTGCGGTGTTATGGTCGCTGCGGTCGGGCTTTTGCGGGAATATTCTTCTCGTACGAACCGGATTCCCTCTCCCGTAGTGACGTGCTCGAACACGATTTTGAGACCAGGGAATTTTTTTCTTATTCCCGCTATGATCGGGATGAAACGCTTTTCCCGATCGAATGGATCAATTTCCTCGCTCTTTTCGTCGACAACAAGTTCGCCATGAATGAGAAGGGGAATGCCCATCCGCTCCATGACCTCGAGGACTTTATAGGTCTTCTTGATCTCGGTCACGCCACTCTCCGAATTAGTGGTGGCGCCCTTGGGATAGAGTTTCACCGCCTTTATGACGTTTTCCGCGAAACCGTGAGCGATATTGTGCGGGTCACTCTGGTCGGTGAGGTAGACGGTCATAAGTGGCATGAAGCCACTGCCTGGCGGAAGAGCTTCCACAATTTCTTTCCGGTACGCTTCCGCGTACTGCCAGGTTAGAACCGGCGGAGTAAGATTCGGCATGATGATGGCTCGCGCGAAGCGCTTTGCCGTGAAAGGAAGGACAAGCTTCATCATCTCACCGTCTCGCACATGCACGTGAAAATCGTCCGGGCGGCGAATCGTTATAGATTGGTCGCCTTGTGAGCTTATTTTCATGAAAAAGAACTCCTTCAAGTGAACGTAGCTTCCGCGACCTTACCAAGCTCGTCTGTTTTTTGCAAACAAAAAAAAGGCTGGCGCAGAGCGCCAGCCTGGTGTGCGTGCAACTTTTGATCAGGTGCGACTAGTAGGGGGAAGATCGCCTGGCGACACTTTATCGGCTTGTCGGGGCGAAAAACTCTGGGTCTCAGAGGTCGTGGGAACGGCCTCTGAGACAAGGGAATTCCCGGACCCTTTCTTTTTGTCTTTTGTGTCGCTCACACCTGCCCTTTCACCACTGACGAATTGTCCCGACCACTTTGACATAGCATAACCCCCCTTGTTGTTCGTTGCAGCCTTCCTGATTTTAAAGTAGATTCAAGAACGACGCAACCAATGAAATTTCTTTTCGACATTTTCCCGATACTACTCTTCTTTATCGTCTATAAATTTTTCGGTATCTATACCGCGACTGGGGTTGCGATCGCGGCCTCTCTTCTCCAAATAGGTTTTGTTTTCGCTTTAGGCAAAAAGATAGAATATACGATGTGGGTCAACCTTATTGTCATTTCTCTCTTCGGTGGTATGACCCTCATCTTTCACAATGAGATTTTTATAAAATGGAAGCCGACGATTCTCTATCTGACGTTCGCCCTTTCCCTCCTGATCTCTGATCTTTATTTCAAGAAGAACCTTCTGAAGACGCTGATGCGCGAAGGGCTTGAGCTTCCCGAAAAAGTCTGGAGGGGGATGAATAGCGCCTGGATTCTTTTTTTCAGTCTGCTTGCGGCGGTCAATCTGATCGTCGCCTATACGTTTTCGACCGACACGTGGGTCAATTTCAAATTATTCGGCCTTATCGGCCTCACTATAATTTTTATTGTAGTCCAAAGCTTCTTTATCGCGCGCTACGTCACTATTAAAGAGCAGTGAGGAACTTAGGGGCACTCTTAGTGATGATTTATTGTTTCCCTAATCTGTTTAAAACTTTTGATTCCGTAGAGAAAGATAATAAATGAAATAACGAGCGTCACCGCTCCAAGCGGGAGTCCAACAATAGGGGATGTAAATTTGAATATAAAAGCGGCAAGTACGACAACGCCGAGCGCTGTCCTCGTGTAGGCAAGAAACGTCCGCTGGTTGGCGAGGTGTGTTCGATGTTTATCGAGACCGTTTCTGTTTGTTCCGTTTCGAGCCATCACTCTTTACTATATAGTATACAGTATAGTGCGCGTGCCTGGACTCGAACCAGGGACCAGTCGTGTATAAGACGACCGCTCTACCATCTGAGCTACACGCGCAAACCCCCTATACTATACAGCTCCTATTCAAAGTGCAAAGATTCGGTCTGTAACCGAAGGCGCTCTTTAAGCAGGGGATAATTTTCAAGATCTTTATCTTTTTCGATCAGTTTCCGTGCCTCGACCCGCGCCGCTTCAACCATTTTTATATTCTTTATTGCTTCCATGCCGACGTCGCTGATACCCCACTGGCGCCTGCCGTAAAGCTCTCCCGCGCCGCGAAGTCCCAAATCAAGTTCGGCAAGCTCGAAACCATTTTTAGCCTTCACCAGAGCTTTCAAGCGATCCATCGACTTACCTCCCTTGATCTCGCTGAATAAATAACAAAACGGCTGATGATTACTTCTTAAAACTCTGCCGCGGAGTTGATGCAGCTGGGCAAGTCCGAAGCGCTCCGCCCCTTCGATTATAATATTGGTCGCGTTTGGCACGTTTACGCCGACCTCGACGACCGAGGTTGCGACTAAGATATTTATTTCGTGATTTTTAAACGACAGCATCACCTCGTCTTTCTCCTTGGGCTTCATTTTGCTGTGAAGGATTGCAATCTCAAACTCGGGGAAGACTTCCTCTTTGAGTCGCTTTGTTTCCGCCTTGACCGATTTTGCTTCAAGCGCGAGTTCTTTCGTCGGATCGGGCTCGTCTATTCTCGGACAGATGATATACGCTTGGCGTCCGTCTTTCAGTTCCTTCCGAATTTTTTCATAGACGTCTTTTCTTTTTTCCGGAGGGACGATTTCGGTATTGATCGGCTTTCTTCCTTTCGGCATTTCATCAAGAAGGCTTAAATCAAGGTCACCGTAAATGCTGAGCGCAAGCGTTCTTGGGATCGGTGTTGCCGTCATTGAAAGAAGATGCGGCAGGATATCGCCTTTTCGCGCAAGATTTTTTCTTTGCGCCGTGCCGAAGCGGTGCTGTTCATCGATAATAATGTAGGCGAGATCTTTGAATTTTACCGTCTTTTGAATAAGGGCATGGGTGCCAAGAAGAATGGCGATCTCGCCGTTTAGGACCCACTTTAAAAGCTGGGTGCGAGAGATATTCGTCCACCCTGAAGGGTTTACCTTTGAAGGAAACTTTCGGCAACCGGAACCCGTGATAAGGGCGATGTTTATGGGGAGATGCTTGAAATATTCGATGAATGATTCGAAGTGTTGAGAAGCAAGAATCTCGGTTGGCGCCATATAGGCGACTTGGAGATTGCCGAAGTCTTTTTCCGAGGGCCGGGTCGTCACCGCTGCATAGGCAGAGACGGCGGCAACCGCCGTTTTCCCCGACCCGACATCACCCTCGAGGAGTCGCGACATGGGGTGCCCCGCTTCAAAATCTTTCAAGATCGTTTCGATCACCCGCTCCTGAGCGAGAGTTGCCTCAAAGGGAAAGCGCTTGATGAAATCGCTTATCTCGGATTTTGATTTTTTGATTATGAACGACCTTTTTTCCTCGTATTCTTTGCGTTCTCTGAATTTCTCGAGCTGAATAAAAAAAATTTCCTCAAACGAAAAACGCTTCCTCGCGGCAAGCGCCGCGCTCTCTTTTTTGGGCGTGTGAATGAAAATTAAAGCGGTTTTTAAGCCGGGCAAATGATAGGTGTCCAAAATATCCTTCGGGATCGGGTCATGAAGAGAGTTCAAAAAACTTTCCGAGAGGATTTTTTTTATGGCGTGGTAGAACCAGCGTGAGGTAATGCCGCGGCTCTCCGCATATGTCGGATAGAGTGCCGCTCCACCCTCCCCCTCAAAGAGCGACTCGGCGCTTCCCGAGGGAAGTCCCAGCAACTTTTCGATCTCGGGATTTGCAAAATATAATTCTCCTTTTCTTTCCGCCACCTTTCCGACGACCCTAACCGGGGATCCCTCGCCGATCATTTTTGCAAGATACGGCTGGTTGAACCACACCGCTTTTATTCTTCCCGTTTGATCTTCAATTACGCCATCGGCCATCGGAATGCGTTTTCTGAAGGCCTTGCCAAGTTTCAGGTTTCTTATAATGCCATAAAGCGCCACCTCATCGCCCTTTCTAAGCTCGCGCACGGTTTTGTGAGGAACGGGCTTCGCGTAGTGGGTCGGGAAGTGGTAGAGAAGGTCACTTAACGTTCGTAGTCCGAGTTTTTTGAGAGCGGTTTTCTGAAGACTTGTCAGTTTAAAAACTTCCTCCATTTCCGTCTCACGTGTCATGCGGCACAGTATACCCTAGGAAAACAAAAAAGCCCCGATTCGAGGGCTTTTTTGTTTTAATTTACAACAACAATGCCTGTTTTCGACGTGTCATTGATGTTCTGATAGAGCCAGACGCCCTTTTTTGAAAAATTAAAATCAAATGTCCCGTTTTTCCCGACAGCGGTACTTTGTTTGAATTCGCTGTAGAGAGGCGGTCCCGAACTCTCAACCCACGCTATCATCATTACCTTGTTGCTCGATTTGTTTATGAATCGAACGGAGGTACCGGCTTTGACTGTGAGTGTATTTGGCGTGAAGCCATCCGAAGTGTACGTGACAAGAGAATCATACCCTTTGGGTTTTAAAGAGCCCCCTTGGGACGTGACGCCAGGGGACTGGGTAACCGTGGTGTTCTCGCTTACGTTCGAGCTTGTTGTCGTTCCCGTTTGATTGCTTGCTGACTTTCCCACAAAGAAACGATAACCACCGATGAGGAGCGCGAGCCCGACTACGAAGATGATGATACACGTAATGAAAATTTTAGGATTATCAACCATGTTTGATTTGTGTCGATGTTGATACGTTTTCCGTCGTTGTTCCCTCCGGGGTTTTTATGTTTGTCGTGTCGGGGGCGCTTGGGAAGAGGGTCTTTATGGTCGCGGGAACCCCCATTGTTTTTGCCGTGTAGAAATAGCCGGCGCCGAGGATTAAAATAAAAATTACCAATCCTGCGGCGTATGAAAAGATATTCATGAAACTGGTTTTCTTAGGTCGCTTCTCCTTAGAGTGTACACTTAAACGTTTGGCACTTCAATAATAAGTAAAGAGCTATTGTGAGAGGCCTCAATCTGAAGCGCCGAGGTTCCAAAGACACCGAGGGCGTCGCGTTTTAAGAGTGTTTCATCAAGGACGCGTATGTTTCCCTCGACGACGAACAAGAAAATACCGTTTTCTTTTTCAAAAAGTTCGTAGGAGATTTTTTTGTCTTTTTCAAATTCTCCGAGAGAAAAATAAGCGCGCTGATTTATAAAAAGTGCGTCTTTGTGCCGCGGCGAGACAACTAACTGAAATTTATTTTTTCTCCCCGTTAAATCGAATTTCTTTTGGTCATAGGAGGGAGCGATATTTTCTTTCTCCGGCAGTATCCAAATCTGAAGCAGGCGGACGGCCTCTTCTTTCGGGTGGTTGAACTCGGAGTGGGTAATGCCGGAGCCCGCCGACATGATCTGGACATCTCCCGCCCTGATCACGCCCTTGCCCCCGAGCGTATCTTTATGCTCGAGCGCTCCTTCAAACGGAATAGTGACAATCTCCATGTCGGCGTGCGAGTGGAGGGGAAATCCTCCGCCGCCTAAAATCGTGTCGTCGTTTAAAACGCGGAGCGCCCCGAAACGGATCCGCCTCGGGTCATAATAGTCCGCAAAGCTGAATGAATAGTTAGTTTGAAGCCAGCCGTAGTTGGCGTGACCGCGAGATTCTGCTCTGTACACTTCTTTTTTCATCAATACGGACGCTTCACATTCTCCTGAAGATAACGGGTGAAACGGATGACGGCAAAGCGTGGTAAAAAACGCTCGGCAAAAATGAAAAGTTTGTTGAGCCAGCCGTAGATTGCGACCCGCTTGCCTTTCATCATCGCTTTGTAGCCGAAAAGCGCCACATCGGCTGGCGAGGGAAGAACTTTATTTCTGATAAGGCGGGTATTGTGGATGCCCGCGACCGACTGGAAATGGGTCGCGGTTGGTCCCGGGCAAAGCGTCGTCACCGTAACGCCGGTATTCCTCAGTTCGTCCGCGATTGCCTCGGAAAAATTCAAGACGAACGTTTTGGTCGCGTAGTACACCGCCATTTTTGGTCCGGGCTGAAAGGCGGCGGTTGAAGCGACATTTAAAATTTTGCCCTCGCCCTGGCTCACCATTCGCGGTAAAAACCGCTTAGTGAGATACACGACGGCGATCATATTCACCTCCATCATCTGGTGTTCGCGACTCCACGGTGTCTGGTAGAAGTTGCCGAAATCGCCGAAGCCTGCGTTGTTGACCAAGACGTCGATATGACGCTTTTGCTCTCGAAGGGCGTGATATATGGAATCGATATTTTCAATTTTTGAGAGATCATGATCGAAAATTTGGACATTGACTTTGTGATGGTGCTCCTCGATCAGTTGCTTGACGTGCTCAAGCCCTTCGCGGCCGCGCGCAACGAGCACGAGATCGTAGCCGTCTTTGGCAAAGAGTTTGGCGAATTCTCTCCCGATGCCGCTTGAGGCTCCGGTGATGAGCGCGGTTTTCATGGGGTCAGTATACCAGATGCCGTTTTCGATTTTTTGATTATTTCTCGGCGGTCATCACGAAATACGGCGGGAGATTCCGGACAACATACTCAACTTTTACCTGATGGAAATATTTTTTAAGAAGCGGCAAGACGAGCGGGGAGTATTGATAGACGATGAAGCGCCCTTCGGGTGAGAGATTTTTCGCCGTATTAGAAATGATCTTTTCGCGGGTTTTTGGTTTGAAAAAAGAAAGGGGAACGCCGGAAACAGCTACGTCCGCTTCGCTAAAGCCAAAGTGGCCGAAGTCTTCCGAGAGGAGGACAACGTCGCCTTCTATTATAGAGAGCCGCTCGTCTTTTATTTTACGGAGATGAGCGAGCAGATTTTCGTTTATCTCGACGGCGGCGAGTTTGCCTTCAGGCGACAGCTTCTCGAGAATTTTTTTGGTGACTTTACCTTCGCCCGCCCCATATTCGACGACGAGCCCGGCATCTCTTTTAATATTTTTGACAACAGCCTCGACGGTGAATCTTGAGCTTATGGTAATAGCGCCGATGCGATAATCTTTTGCCACCGTTTTTAGGAATTCAATGTTTTTCATTATCTTCCCATCTCCCAAACGGGTAATTTCAATTTTATCACACCACACCCTTTTTCTTCGCAAAAACCCTTCGGTATGTTAGCGTTCGGGGAGACTCTTTCACAAAGGGAGGCTTCAATGAAGCTTCGTGATATAGATTTCGGCTCGGTTCTTGTGGCCTCGGGTACCAGGGGCTTCTTCGGAGAGGGATATTGGTTCCACCGATTGTGGCCCATACGAGGGTGGTACGATTTTTCGGGCTCAACGCTCGTTGCCAAGACGACGACCCTTAACCTGGAGCCAGGCAAAATGCCGCTTTCGAAAGATTTTCCCTTCGCTCCTAAGGGACTTTTCCCGAAATGCGTCTGGATCAATTTCGAGGACGGCTATGGACTGAATGCAATCGGTCTTTCCGGTCCCGGCGCAGAAGCAATCCTTCGCTTCGGGATAAAATGGGGCGAGTGGGCAAAGCTCGGCGGCCCGTTCATGGGATCGTTTGCTCCCGGAGGAAAGACGTCGAGAGACCGCCTGGAGGAAATGATTTCTTTCGTCGAAATGCTCCGGGACCGGCTCCGGCACTTTCCACGCATGCGGCATCTCATGGGCCTTCAGATCAACATCTCATGTCCCAATACCGGCACCGATCCGAACGTGCTCATCAAGGAGGCGAAAGGTTTTCTCGACGCGGCGGGGACGCTCGGCATTCCGCTTGTCCTGAAAATAAATCTTCTCGTCTCTGTCGAGACGATCAGAGAGATCGCCTCGCATCCGCACTGCGACGCGATTTGTCTTGCAAACACAATCCCCTTCGGAGCACTACCCGAGCGGATTCACTGGGATGAACTTTTCCCCCACGGGTCCCCCCTTAAACGCTTTGGCGGCGGCGGACTCTCGGGACGGCCGCTTCTTCCGCTCGTCGCTGAGCGAGTCAGGGAGATCAGGATGATGGGAATAAACACTCCACTTAATGTTGGCGGCGGCATCCTTCACCCCGATGACGTCGACCTCCTTGTTGAGGCAGGACTTCGGCGCGGTAAGGATTCGATTTTCATCGGATCGATTGCAATGTTGAGGCCGTGGTGGATCAAGGAAACGATCAAAAGAGGGCACAAGCTTCTCGACGAAAAAAATAAACGGCTTATTGCTTAAGACTCCGGCCCCGCCTAAGGCGGGGCCGTTTTATTTTGAGGGGGAATATGATAGTTTTGATCCGAGACTATATATGGAGATGTGGCTGAGTGGTCGAAAGCGGCACCGTGCTAAGGTGTTAGGGGTTTACGCCCCTCGTGGGTTCGAATCCCACCGTCTCCGCCAGGAGTTTAAAACGAAGTTTTAAAGAGGGATTCGAAGCCCTTCTCCCATATTTACGAGTGATTCTTATCATGAGTAAATGAGAAAGGGGTACTGCGGCAGTAGGCCGAGAAACTCCCTCCCCCTCCGCCAGATTTCCAACTTTGAACCCAAGTAAAATAAGGGTTTTATTGGTAAAATAAAGATTATGTCAAAATTACTCACCAAAAAAGAAGCTGTTGAATTTCTTGGTCTCGATGACAAGACTTTTGATAACTACTTCAAAAATGCGGCGGAGTTTCCATGCCTTGATCGGAACGGTGGCAGAGGCCGTTTTTACTTTGACGAAGACACCCTACGCAAATGGAAAGATAGTCTGGCATGGAGAACTGTTGATTTGAGTAAAGATGACTATGCCCTGTGTTTAGATTTTGCACTTGCACAACACTTTCGCAATTATGTGCAATCAGATTTTGGTACTGGACGACAAAGAGAGTTCGGACAAAAAATAACAAATTGGGTCAAAGGACAACTCGGAGAAGTTGCTGTAAAGAAATTCTTAAAAAGAGAGTTTAATATAGATATTGAACTCGATTTTGATATTCGCGATAAGATTGTTTTGCAAGATATTACAGCCGTTAAGGAAAATGGGAAGATGAGAACGCCCAAAATAGGCATCGGCATAAAGTCGTCTAAACCAAAAAGTGCTTTCTTGGTACTCGGAGAAAATGAGATAAGGATAAAAGAGCGTAGATCAGATATTTATATCTACTGTCGCCCGAATATTCCCGATGACCATCTTTTAAGACTAACAAAAGAGGAAGTGAACGAAGCTGTAAAAAATAAACCCCATTATTCAAAATATAAAGATTTGATGCCCGACTTTATAAATATACCCTGTGAGGTTGTAGGCTGGTGTCATTACACTGACTTGAGAGAAACAAAATCAATTCCCGGACAAGAATTTGACGGCATACGATTTGTTAAAGAGTCCGGTCTCTTGAGAAAATCAAAGAAAGATTGGGAAGAGCTTATAAAGCAACTCTAGCTCCCACCTCTACTCCATCAAATAAACTCGCCATCTCTTGTGCGTTAGCTTCCCCGTTAGTCATTTTTGACTCAACAAATTCATAAGGGATTCCTGCAAAAGTTTTTAGCACAGCAGAAATCACGGCCTGTGCTCCGACCGGAGGCACTGCCATGCCAATTTGTTTCCTTGCACTTTCCTTTGAACCTTCAAATACGAAACTATCGGGGAAAGATTGAAGTCGTGCTCTTTCTCGGTTTGTTAGTGCACGATGCTCTGACCAGTGGTAGACATGTGTTCCGCCGCCTCCGCTCCCTGTAATAGTGTAAGAAGGCTTTTTGGGGTCTAGCCGTTTATAAATCTGACTCATGCGAGCACCTTTTACATTTAACCTCAAATGTTGCGGTATACCCTCATACCAAGCATTTTCTCCGGCAGGAATATGTTTTAGCCGCTCAATAACGCCCGCAGATTGCTTAGTAAGCTCGTGATTTTGCGCGTCATCTGATATTCGCGGATTTTCTATTGCTTCGCGCGCACTCATATAATTATTCTTTGTAGTCGGAGCAGGAACTTTGAATCTCAAACCCAAATTTTTTCTTATGCCGATAATGACAATACGATGCCTTTGTTGCGGTACTCCATATTCTTCAAACTTGTATAAGTGTGGTGTGAGAACATAGCCCTTTCCTGCTGAACCGAGGTCTTTCAAAATTTGCTTGAAAGCGTTACCTCCATTTGCGCTCTGTAGGCCACTGACATTTTCTGCAATGAACCACTTTGGATTGTGTGTGTTTATTGCCCTGACTCCATGAGAATAAAGAGGGCCAAATTTTCCATCAAAACCTTTCTGTTCACCAACGACACTGAAATCATTACAGGGAAATCCAAAAGCAAGCACATCAAACTTCGGCACTTTTTCAAAATCTATTTCTTGAACAGGGGCACAAACAACATTTTTTTCGTTTCCGTTGTGAATATTGCGAGCATATGTTTTACAAGTATCGGCATCGTAATCGTTTGCCCAAACAGGCTCGATACCATAGATAGTATTTTCGTTTTCAGCAAAAGATCGGATTGCGCCGAAAGCAAGTCCCCCAGGGCCGGAAAATAATTCTGCTAATTTAAATTTGATTTGTTTTTTATTCATAATATCTCTATTCCTATTTTACCATTTATTAAATTTCTCGCCTAAGCACCCCAACAACTTTACCCTGTATTTCAACATTCGTTTCGTAAAATGGCTTCATATATTTATTCGCCGGAACAAGTCTTATGCGCTTTTTCTCCCGATAGATCTTTTTAAGTGTAACAGCATCTTTATCCGGTAGATACACAACTGCTTTTTCTCCATCATCAACTGTTTGCTGTTCACGAACAATTACAACGTCACCGTCCGATATACCTTCCTCAATCATACTTGTTCCGGCAACTTTCAGAGCATAGTAATTGGCGCCTCTTGAAAGCATACTGCGCGGGACTTCTATCGGCTCGGGGTTTCTGATTGCCTCAATTGGCCCTCCGGCGGCAATAAGCCCCATGAGCGGTATTTCTACCAAGTCTCTTTTTTGATCATTGAACGCTTGAATCGAACGCCTTTTGCCTTTATCCGCAGAAAGCAAATTTTTCTTTCTCAGATAGGAAATATGTTGGTGAATTGTTGGAATAGAAACCCCAAAATTCTTGGCTATCTCGCCAAGAGAGGGAGAGTAGTCCTTTTCTCTTTGAAACCTTGCGACAAATTGGAGAATTTCTGATTGTCGCTTTGATGGCTTACTTGACCCCATTGACTTCTTTCTCATACTTAGAGTATACTACCTAAAGATAACCTAAACAAGTCCGGTTATCCACATAATTTAAACCAATATGAAATTAGGAAAACATCAAAAAACAGAGGAGGGTCGCTTTAGAAAAGAGCGATCCGACTCATCTATGGATAAACTCCGTAAAGAGTACCCGGTGTTAAATAAATTGCACGGCAACATTAAGACCTTGGGTGGTGCAGAAAAAGCACTGGGCGTCGACTCTCTTTCTCAAGTATTAAAGGAGGCTAGAAAGATCAAATAAAGACATGGAACCAGAGCAAAGCCTAAAAACTCAACACATTTGGTGTAGTGCCACTCTTACCAAAAAGATGGAGGATGTGTTAATCGGTTTTATTTGTAATCAAGCACAAAGCTCAGCCGGAATTTCAGAATACATCATTTACCTCTCAACGCTTGGTGGTAGCCCATTTTGCGCAGTTAATCTTTATAATTTCATAAAATCAATTCCACAAAAAACGACTGTCTATAACATGGGAAATGTTTTTTCGGCAGGCGTACCATTTTTCCTAGGTTTCCAAAATAGGATAGGTGTACCTGATTGTAGTTTTATGATTCATCAAACAACATTACCCAGAACTGCACTACCGGAACAATTCAATCTTTTTGATCTTGATACTCAAAAAGCCACGTTACTTGGTGCTGACGACAAAACACAAAAAATAATCCATAAGGAGACTTCTGGCAAAGGGACAAAGTCTCTGACATTGCCAGTAATAAAGAAGGCTTTTCAAAACACCACTACATATACTGCGACCGAAGCACAGAAGTATGGATTTATAGATAAAATAGAACTTCCGAAACTTCCAGATACGGGTGTTTTATATATAACAGACCAACACCTAGCAACACTTCCGGGCTAAGCCAATTTAGTTTATCGAATAATCCACCGCATTTTGTCCTTTGATCGATTTCGGCTTTGGCACCTCAAACCATTGAGGATGTTGCTTGAACATAGCTCGCAATTCACGTATGCTTTTATCGATATCTTCGAATTTTAGCCACCTTTTCGGTTCAAAGTTGCGGACATCGTCCCCGCACAAATTCCAAGAAAGCAAAATTGTTAAAAGTAGCGAGCTTGGATTTTGCCGAGGATGATGAGCTGATAAAAGAAATCAAAGCCGACTATGACTTCATTCGTAACAAACTTATCACACAAGGTTTTAAAGCTTTGACCGGAAAAGATGGCAAATGGATACAAGCTCGTACAAAAGGCCCTGGGCATGGCTCAGTAAGTCGTGCATTTTATGCGCGAACATCTTTTGTGAAAAAGATTTTTGAAATTGCGAGTTAAAGATTTTTATGCAACTTCATCTTTCACAAAACAAAACGACTACAATAGTATAAAATCGGTCAAATCTGGAAAATTTAAAATCATTGATTCCTAATAATTAAAGAAACAAATACCCCGACACGTATGCGTGTCGGGGTCAAAAATAGAGATGCTTGAGCTCGCCGTCATGATTTTTTTCAACCCATTGGGGAAACTCATCTACCGAGGGAAGAATATTCTGAAGTTGAACTCTCTTTCCACCGAATCTTTTTGTCGAGTGATGGAGAAGATAGGGACCGGTTTGTACGACTAGCGTTGTGATACCCGCTCGGTGTCCTGTCTCGATGTCGCTCGGAGTATCGCCAATAAACACGACTTCCTCTTTTCGGATTCCGAACTTCTCTTCAAACACTTCAAGTGTTGGTCGAAGTGCGCGGGGATCGGGTTTGAGGTGGGTAACATCCTCCCGTGTGGTGACCACGGCAAACTCGGGGAGTAGGTCTACCCGATCAAGCATGGTATTCACATTCTCGCGGTGACGCGAGGTAAGTAAGGCGCCTTTGAAGTCGTTGCGACGGCACCAGGAAAGGGTAGATCGAGCACCTGGAACAAGCTCTGGAGGCTGTTTATTATCCCAGCGAATCCAGTGCTCGTTGAACTTTCTGGCAAGACTCTCATTGATACCTAAGCTTTCTTGAAGAAGTTCAATTGCGGGCTTTCCCCACAGGGAGGTTAACCTCTGGCGCTCCTCGCGGCCAAAAGGAATTTCTTCCATCGCACAGAGCGCAGCAATTTTACGTAAACCTCCTCGGAAAGAATCGAGGAGGACACCATCGTAGTCGTAGATGACTCCTCGAATAAACATAAGCCTTTCCTTCCATAGAAAGAACTCGCGAACTTCCCGGAGTCTAACGAGGGGAGCGCCTGTCGTCAATTAAAAAAAGTTCGCTCTCATGGGGTTATTTAATGGTATAATAAAAATAATTTTTTAGATCCTCCCATGGAAATTCCCTTTAAAAATTTACTCGAGGGCCTTTTTGAAAAGAAAACGGATAGCGTCGTCGGTGTTGATTTCGGCTCATCCGCGATCAAACTCGTCCAACTGAAGAAAAGGGGGGGACGAGCGGTCCTTGAAACCTACGGCGAGCTCTCGCTTGGCCCGTACGCCGGGATTGAAACCGGGCGCGCCACCAATCTTCCCGTTGAAAAGCGGGTCGAGGCGCTCCGCGACTTGATGCGTGAGGCGAATGTCACGACAAAAAGCGCCGGCCTCTCGATTCCTTTGTCCGCAACGCTCCTCTCGCTTATTGAAGTGCCGACTCTCGATGAAAAGCGGATGGCGGAGATGGTGCCGATTGAAGCGCGCCGTTACATTCCCGTGCCGATTTCCGAAGTGACGCTCGACTGGTGGGTGATACCGCAATCCCAAGAACCCCTCGCCGCGCCCGAGGGCGTCCTAGATCATCAGCAGGACCAAAACAAGTCCGAGGTGCTCTTGGTTGCGATTTTAAATGACGCGATCGCGCGTAACAAACGGATCGCTCAGGATTTGAATCTCGAGAATGTTTTTTATGAGATTGAAATTTTCGCGGCCGCACGCGCCGCGCTTGATCAGGGCATTCATCCGGTGATGGTGCTTGATATGGGCGCGGGTTCGACGAAGCTCTACCTTGTCGAGCACGGTATTGTCAAAGATTCGCACATTATCAATCGCGGCTCACAAGACATCACCCTTGCCCTCGCTTCGACCTTGAGTATTCCGATTGCACAAGCCGAAGAAACAAAGCGCGCAATCGGACTTTCAAAAGCTCCCGAACATAAGGCGATACATGACGCGATCTCGATTGTTCTTGGCAATATTTTAAGCGAGGCAAGCAGAGTGATGCTTACCTTCGAGAAGCGCACCAACAAAACCTTAAGCAAAGTGGTTCTGACAGGGGGAGGTGCGGTCCTTAAAGGCTTCGTTGAAGAAGCGCAGATATTTTTTAAAACGGAGACCGTTGCCGCCACGCCTTTTGAAAAAGTGGTCGCCCCGGCATTTCTCGCCGATATTTTGAAGACTATCGGCCCCGAGTTTGCCGTTGCCATGGGAATTGCGCTTAGGAAGCTTACCCAAGCTGAATAACTTTCGTTGTTGACAGCATTTCGTTTGCTATACTTAATAAAATGGATTTTGGTACACAGCAGAACACGACGTTCATTCCGAAACAACCGCTCGCTCCGATTACGCCTTCGGCCTACCGCAGGCATACCATTTCGATTGCCACCCTTGTTTCTGTTACTGTTTTCGCCGCGGCAATTATCCTTGCGGGCGGGGTTTTCGCCTATAAGGCCTATCTCGGAAGCGCCCTTGCCGATAAAAAAGCTTCGCTCCAAAAGGCAAGCAGTGCCTTTGAGCCCTCTTTGATAGAGGAGCTGAAGCGGCTCGATAAGCGAATTGAACACTCGAAAGCTGTTCTTGCAAACCATGTCGCTCTGTCTTCGTTTTTTGATCTGTTACAGAGTGCTACCATCCAGAATGTACAATTCAAGTCTTTAAATCTGACAACAATTGAAGATGGAAAAATCACAATCTCTTTAAATGGCATTGCCAGAAGTTATGGATCGGTTGCGTTGCAGTCGGATTCTTTTAATAAAGCAAAAGGTCTCAAGAACCCCGTATTTTCTCAACTCAATCTCGATCCCGCTGGCAACGTCTCTTTTGCCATAAATGCTCTGCTTGATCCTTCGGTCTTCACCTACTCAAACTTGGTCTCAGGAGGAACCGATACCACTTCGCCTGGAACAGACGCTTCAAGTACTCCCTCGAACAATCAATAAATAGCATGATACGAAACGCACTTCCAATTCTTCTTCTCCTCGCCGCAATCGCGCTTTTCGTTACGTATATTGATCCGACCTATCAAGATACCAAGATTATTAAGACCGAAGTGGCAAGCTATGACGACGCGCTTAATAAATCGAAAGAACTTTTACGTATCCGTGACACCCTACTTGCCAAATACAACACGTTTTCAACGGATGATTTGAAGCGCCTTGAGCTTCTTTTGCCCGATACCGTCGACAACATCAGGCTCGTGCTCGACATTGACACCATCGCGTCTAAGTACGGTCTTACCATTACCAATCTCAATCTCTCCCAATCACTGCCGACTGACGCAAGCTTCAACCCCACGAGCAATGAGATCAAGTCAGTCGATCTCTCGTTTGCGGTTTCGTCCGATTATCCGACGTTTCTAAAATTTATACGCGATCTTCAGGACAGTCTTCGTATTATCGACATTCTCAATATAGGCTTTACTGTCACTGACAAGACAATTAACACTTACAATGTAACCATAAGGACCTATTGGTTGCCATAACTATGTCGTTCATCAAAAACAATTTAAAGAACATTATCATTGCGCTTATCGTCTTGATCGGCGGCTATTATCTGTATTCATACTTCTTTCCCGGAACTGATACGACACAGACCCTCTC
The DNA here is from genome assembly GCA_041485465.1 of Minisyncoccia bacterium. Classification (GTDB taxonomy): domain Bacteria; phylum Patescibacteriota; class Minisyncoccia; order Phycocordibacterales; family JAKFXT01; genus JBGPJO01. The sequence goes on from JBGPJO010000002.1 coordinate 46,594, forward strand.
GGTAACCTCTCCCGCGAGTGTTGACACTTCAATCGGCGGAGAATTGTTGTTGGTGCTCACGGACTTAAAAACGCTCAAGCTCGACGACAGCATCTTCAGCGATCCGGAGTTCAAGAATCTCAGAAACTTCAGGGTCGAACTTAATCCGGAACCGGTTGGGCGCGATAATCCGTTCGCACCGATCAGCGGATCGGGAAGTTCCGGCAACTCCGGCATTCAGATAAAGAATTTCAAGACAAGTAACTAACAGAGTATTTCATGTATGGATCCGCTCCACGCGCTCGCCAAAAAGAATATTATCTTCGAGGAGGATATTCCTCGGATTGAAGAGGAAGTCAGGATATCGGGCAAGACACTTGAAGAGGTACTCAAAGGACGCGGTATAAACGCGGAAGATTTTCTTTCCGCAAAGGGCGAATACATGAATATTCCCGAGCGCGCGCTCGACACGCATGACATTCCCTTTGAGGTCCTTCGCTACATTCCCGAAGAGTCAGCCACGCATTATAAATTTGTGCCGATCGGGGTTACCGACGGAGTCCTTGAAGTGGGAATCCTTAATCCCGATGATATAGAGGCGCGTGACGCTCTTAATTTCATCTCATCAAAAGTCGGTTTGCCCTACAAGCTTTTTCTGATCACCGAGGAGGATTTCGAGAAGGTGCTCCAGATTTACAAAGGGATCTCAGGCGAAGTAACGAAGGCGCTCGGCGAATTCGAGATAGGAGGGCCGGGGCAGGCGGCAACCGAGATTAAGGCAGTTGAGGAACTTTCCCACGGGGATAAGGACACCGGATCGAAATATGTCGAAGACGCGCCCGTCACCAAAATCGTCGATACCATTCTCCGCTATGCGATCGAGGGCAATGCCTCTGATGTCCACATTGAACACATGGGAGATAAGGTGAGGGTTCGTTTTCGCGTCGACGGCGATCTGCACACAAGCTTGGTTCTTCCCATAAATGTGCAGCGGGCAGTTGTGGCACGCATCAAGATTCTTTCGAACATGAAGCTCGACGAGAGGCGTAAGCCCCAGGACGGAAGATTTTCGGCAAAAATCGAAGGCCGCGAAGTCGATTTTCGGGTCTCGACTTTTCCGGCTTATTACGGAGAAAAAGTGGTAATGCGCATTCTCGACAAAGAAAGGGGTATCCGAACACTTGAGGATCTCGATCTTTCGAAGAATAATCTTGAAATGATCAAGCGCGCGATTGAAAAACCCTACGGTATGATTCTTCTTTCCGGGCCGACCGGGAGCGGTAAATCAACGACGCTCTACGCCATGTTAAACGCGCTTGATAAGGAGACGAAAAATGTTCTTTCGCTCGAAGACCCCGTCGAATTTAACATTCCGGGCGTTTCGCAGTCACAGGTTTTTCCGGAAATCGGCTACGATTTCGCAACCGGCTTGCGGACGACACTCCGCCAAGACCCCGACATCATCATGGTCGGAGAAATTCGCGATAAGGAAACCGCCGGGCTTGCGATCCAGGCGGCCTTGACCGGACACCTTGTGCTTTCGACCATTCACACCAATAACGCAACCGGCGTTATTCCGCGTTTGATCGATATGGGAGTCGATCCGTACCTGATCGCGCCGACCCTTATTCTTGCGGTTGCCCAGCGCCTTGGCAGAAAATTATGCAAGGGGGCGGGCAAACCGGTCCCGATTGAAGGATCGCTTAAATCGTGGATTGAAAAACACGTTGCAGATATGCCGGAGGAGTACAGAAAACAAATGCCGACCTCGGGCAATCTTTATGAAGCCGCGCCGTCGCCTGAATGTTCAACTGGTACGCGCGGCCGTATCGCCGTTTTTGAGATGTTTGAGATGGACAAGGAGATAGAACAGATTATCAATAAGAACCCGACTGATCTTGAAATTCAGAGAATTGTCCGCAAGAAAGGTATGTTCACGATGCAGGAGGACGCAATTATGAAATCCGCGAACCGTCTCTTACCATTTGAAGAGGTCAACGCACTCGCCTGATCAAAAGAAGTTTCTGGTATACTAAAAGAAAGAATATGAGCTCCACCAAGGGAAAAATATTGATTGTTGACGATGACAAATTCCTGCTTGATATGTACGCCATCAAATTTAAGGAAGCGGGATTCGATGTTTCCCTCTCGCCCTCAGGCGATGATACTATCAAAAAAATTGCGGACGGACTTATTCCCGATGTCATTCTTCTTGACATTGTAATGCCGGGCATGAGCGGCCTTGAATTGCTGGGGCAGTTGCGTAAAGACTCAAAAATTAAAAACGCGGCGATCATTGTGCTTTCGAATCAGGGTCAGCCGGGGGATATTGATGAGGCGAAAAAGCTCGGTGTTGACGGCTACATCGTTAAGGCAAGCACCATTCCTTCGGAAGTACTCGACATGGTTGTGAAAACATTAGAAAAAAAACATGGCTAGCAACGACTATCAAAAAGAACTCGACGATCTTGTTCAGGTAGTGGTAAACGAGGGAGCGTCCGACCTCCACCTCTCCGCGGGGAGACGCCCGGCAATCCGGGTTTCAAGTTTTCTGACACCGCTTCTCAAAGAGCGTGAGATGACGGCGGACGACATGCTCGGTTTTATTGGAAGGATGCTTACCCCTGAGCACAAGGATCTTTTTTTGAAAAACAAAGAAGTTGATTTTGCTTACAGTCATAAAGGCTTGAAGGAAGCGCGGTTTAGGGGTAACGCCTATTTCCAGCAAGGGCTGATCAGCATCGCCCTTCGCCTTATTCCGAAAAAAATCCGCAATATCGTCGAACTCAATCTTCCTCCCATTCTTGAGACGTTTGCACGAAAGCCCCAGGGATTTTTCCTCTGTGTCGGCCCTATAGGCCAAGGCAAATCAACAACCTTGGCGGCACTTGTTGATGTTGTTAATAGCGAGCGAGCGGAGCATATTTTGACGATTGAAGATCCGATCGAATATATTTTTGAAGAAAAGAAGTCGATTATCGATCAACGCGAAGTGAGAACCGACACAATCGATTTCGCGACCGCCCTGCGCTACCTCTTTCGTCAGGATGTTGATGTCGCAATGATAGGCGAAATGCGCGCTCTTGAGACGATATCAATCGCCGTGACGGCCGCCGAAACGGGGCATCTGATTTTCTCGACGCTCCATACCAATAACGCCGCTCAGACCATTGACCGTATCATCGATTCCTTCCCGGCAAACCAACAAGAACAAATTCGGGTACAGCTCGCAGCCTCTCTTTCCGGCATTTTTTCGCAACGGCTTATCCCGCGGATCTCAGGAGGACTTATTCCCGCCTATGAGCTCCTGATCAACAATAACGCGGTTTCCAATTTGGTCCGCGAAAAACGCAGTCACGAAATCAATACCGTGATTGAAACCAGCTCTTCTGAAGGCATGATCGACTTGAACCGCTCACTCGCTGATCTTGTCAAAAGGGGAGAGATTACGGTTGAGAACGCCTACCTCTACTCGCTTAATCCGAAAGTACTTGACCGCTTCATTTAAGATTTTGCCATGCTTTTCAAATACAAGGCGATAGAAAACTCAGGGAAGGAAACCGAAGGAACGGTTGATGCAGTAAACGTTGATGTCGCGATCTCGTCGCTTCAACGGCGCGGACTGGTTGTCTCTGCCATTAATTCGGCCGAGAAAACTTCGTTCTTACAATCACGGATTGCTCTTTTTGATCATATCCCGATGAAGGATGTGGTCATTTTCTCACGGCAAATCGCGACCCTCTTTGAAGCGCAGGTTTCGGCCCTTCGGGCTTTTCGCCTGCTTGCCCTTGAATCACCCAATCAGAATCTGCGTAAACGTCTCGCGGAAGTGGGGGATGATCTCCAGGCCGGTGTGCCCATTTCAAAGGCGCTTGAGAAGCACCCGGATGTTTTTTCAAATTTTTACGTTTCAATGGTGCGCTCCGGCGAAGAGGCAGGAAAGCTCTCTGAAAGTTTTCTTTACCTTGCGGATTATCTCGACCGGACATTTGAAGTTACCTCAAAGGTGAAAAACGCCCTCATCTACCCGGCTTTTGTTGTTATTACATTTACGGCGGTCATGATTTTGATGCTCACTGTCGTTATTCCGAAAATCAGCCAGATTATCCTTGAATCGGGACAGACGCCGCCGATCTATACCCAGATTGTTCTCTCGATCAGCGCTTTTTTTGTCAATTACGGAGCCTTTATTCTTATCGCTCTCATCTTCGGAGCATTCCTTCTTTTCAGATATGCCCAAACCCCAGCAGGGAAGGAATCACTCTCCCAGTTTAAGCTTTCCCTTCCGTTTATCGGCACTTTATATAAGAAATTATATCTTTCGCGAATTGCCGATAATTTCAGCACGATGCTTGCTTCCCGTATTCCTATTCTCCGGGCAATTGAAATTACCGCATCAATTGTCGATAATCGCATTTATGAAGAGGTTCTTCAGGTGGCAGCACTTAAAGTCAAGGCGGGCGCACCGCTCTCCGAAGCTCTCTCCGGAAATGATGAAATCCCCGGAATAATGATTGCCATGTTTAAAGTCGGGGAGGAATCGGGGGAACTTGTCAAAATTTTAGAGACCATGTCGCGCTTTTATTCCCGCGAAGTCACCAGCTCGATTGACACTATTGTCAGTCTGATTGAGCCGGCGCTTATTGTTTTTCTCGGTGTCGGTGTCGGCGTTCTTTTGGCGGCTGTTTTGATTCCCATTTACAACATTTCCTCGAGTTTCTAAGATTTTGAAGGATAAAGGAGTCCTATTTTGTTTGCTTTTGTTATCCACAAGGGGGTAATAAAAGGCTTTTCGCTCATACTATAATGGAGACATTGAAAAACGAGCGTCCCGAGGACGAGGCGCGAGGTCGTTGTAGGAAAAGGAAGTAAGCATAGAAAGGTCATCGGGCGAAAGTCCGAATTATTAAAAAAATATTTATCAAACTGTGAATACAAAGAAAGGTTTTACCCTTATTGAACTTCTGGTCGTTATTGCGATTATTGGTATTCTCTCGTCGGTCGTCTTGGCGTCACTCAACACGGCACGCGCTAAAGGAGCCGATGCCGCGATCAAAGCAAACATGGCAAATATCCGGGCGCAGGCTGAAATCGTCTACGACTCGAAAAGTTGTTACGCTGACGGTACGGCAGGTAGCTGCGTGGCAGGAGCCTTTGCGGCTGCGGCATGTGCGGCTACCCCCGGCACATTGTTTGCCGAGCCGACAGTTGCCCAACAGCTGACATCCGCTGGAAACGCAAGCTCAGCCACCGGAGAGGCCGGGGCCAACTGCGTCTCGACTGCAAACCAGACGGCGTGGGCGGCTGCAACCCCTCTTAAGGCTGACAACACCAAAAGCTGGTGTGTCGACTCAACAGGAGCTTCACGTCAAGTGACTCCGGCAGGTGCTGACAAAGGCTTTGCCGCGGCAGGGGCAGCGTGCAAGTAAAAGAACTCTTCTTATCCAAAGAAAATCCCGCTTGATGCGGGGTTTTTCTTTTGGGATATTCCACTTTCCCAAAAAGTTCTCCCAGTGCATAATTGTAAGGAACACATGAACAATGCAAAGAAAGGTTTTACCCTTATTGAACTTCTGGTCGTTATTGCGATTATCGGCATTCTTACCACGATAGTTGTTGCTTCCCTTAATACGGCACGTGTAAAATCAAGAGATACCGGCCGGGTTCAGGCAGTGCGACAAGTCAGGAATGCTCTTCAGGTTTTTTTCAGCACAAACGGATATTTTCCGGCCGGGGATGAAACAACTCTTGCGGCCGCTCTTGTTCCCACATACATTTCTTCGATTGGAACGCCGACCGGGGATACCATTAAATATCAAGCGCTGAGCAACCCCGCTACCGGTGGGGCCTGCAACTCAGGCACCAACTGTCAGTCCTATCACATCGGTATCACACTTGAAGGTGGCGCAAATAGCGGAGTGCTTCTTGCCGACAAAGACGGGCAAAATGTAGCTGGCCCGACAAACGGTACGACGATTGACGGCGTAAGTACGACGGCAAATTGCGGCCCTGACGCTCTCGCAACTATTCTGACCGATCTTTGCTACGATATTGTCCCCTAGGGATTTTTCTCATGCAATCAAGGAGAACAAACGACAAAGAGGGCTTCACACTTGCCGAGCTTCTTGTTGTCATGGCGATCATCAGTCTCATTTCCGCTATCGTCATTTCAAATACGATTAATAGTCGCTCAATCGCGCGCGACAGCGCCCGGGCTTCCGATGTCACTTCAATTCAAAACGGTCTTAATCTCTACTTTGTCGACCATAGAAATTATCCGCCGACGCTTGCCCCTCTTGTGCCGACCTATATGAGTGCTATCCCGATAGATCCTTTAACGGGGGGCAGTTATAATTATGCGGCAATCGACACTAACGGAAATCCATCAACCTGCGAGTCCTACCACGTCGGTGCGGCGGTTGAAAATAGCGGCTTTGTCGGTCTCAATCAAGATGCCGATGCACCGGCCGCTCCTTTGGTCTGCACGGGAAGTGCGAATGATTTTAACGGCACGGCGGCAAATTGCGTTGGTATCAATCCGGGTTCTCCCGATACTTGCTTTGATTTAGAACTCTGAAACAGCCGTGGTTAATTTCCCAGATCTTATCGCTCTTTTTTTCTTCATTCTCGGCGCAATCGCCGGCAGTTTTCTTAATGTGGTTATTATTCGTTTTGGCACAGGGCGTACGCCCTCAGGCAGATCACACTGCCTCTCGTGCGGTAAAACACTAGGTGTCATTGATCTTATTCCGATTTTGAGTTTCCTTGCTCTTCGGGGGAGGTGTCGGAGCTGTGGGAGCTTGATATCGATTCAATATCCGATTGTCGAGGCGGCAACAGGGCTTTTCTTTCTTCTTACCTATTTTAAATTCGAGGGCTCCTTTCAAATACTTTCTCTCTTCGATTGTTTGAAGGTAGCCCTCGCTCTTTTTATTGAGATGGTTTTGATTGTTATCGCGGGCTATGACATTCGCCATAAAATAATTCCCGACAGCCTTGTCTATATTTTTATTATCTCTGGCCTTGTGATCGCCTTCTCACGCTTTATGGTAGGGATACAGTTTGGTTTTGACGTCTTTCTTCTCCTGGATCTTCTCTCGGGACCACTTCTTTTTCTTTTTTTCTATATTCTCTGGAAAATTTCGGGCGGCAGATGGATGGGGCTCGGAGACGCGAAGCTCTCGCTCGGTATCGGCCTTGCTTTGGGATTTCTTTCCGGACTCTCCGCGATCATCTTTGGATTTTGGATCGGTGCGGTTGTTGGTATACTACTCATTGTTTTTTCGAAGCTTCTCCCCCCGCTTCGTTTGAAGGGCTCTTCAATTGCCGTTACAATGAAGACGGAAATCCCGTTTGCCCCGTTCCTTATTCTTGGAGCGGCAATCGCGTTTTTCTCAGGACTTAATGCATTTTTCATTTTTTAGAAATCCGGGGAAGATGACTTCCGGCTTTACGCTGGTTGAGATGATAGTGTCGCTCAGTATCTTTGCTGTTATCACGGGCGTGGTGCTCGCGCATTACAAGGATTTTAGCGGCGGCATTGTACTCTCGAATCTTGCCTATGAGATGGCGACAACCATCCGCCAAGCCCAAGTCTACGGTATTTCCGTGAAGGGGGCAGGACCGTCCACCTTTAATCTTCGGTATGGCGTTCACCTTGTCTATCCGACTAATAACACCTTCATTTTATTCGCCGATCTTGATGGCAATCAGCAGTATTCGGGTTCATCCGAAATCGTCGAAAATTTGACCCCAAGTCAAGGGAACATCATCAGTGATTTCTGCGGTACTCTTGCTACCGGAGTTTCCGAATGCGCTGCAAGTGATCCCTTATTGACCTGGCTTGATATTACATTTTTACGTCCGAATCCGGATGCGATTTTCTTAAATAGTAAAGGGGCATTGTATCAGTCGGCCTCGATTATTGTTAAATCTCCTATAACAGGAAGGATAAAGACGATTGTCATCCGCTCGACAGGTCAAATTTCCGTTAACTGACCACTATAGTGTATACAAAGATTCGAAAAAAAGTAGTAAGCGGTTTTACTCTCATAGAAATGATGGTATCGGTTTCGATTTTTGCAATTGTCATGCTGATGGCAACCGGCGCACTGCTTTCAATTATTGATACTAATCGTAAAGCCCAATCCCAACAAACTTCTTTTACCGAGCTTAATTTTGCACTCGAAAGCATGTCGAGGGCAATCAGGGTTGGTTCGACCTTTCGCTGCATCCCCGACTCGTACTCAAATATCAACATCGATCAACCGCAGGATTGTGCGGGCGGTGGCGGAGCCTTTGCTTTCGAGGCTTTCAATGGCTCTCCGGCAAACCCGAATGACCAAATCGTTTATCGTCTAAACGGCACCCAGATTGAACGTTCGCTCCAAGGCGGGGGAGGTAGCAGTTTCGTGCCAGTCACTTCTCCGGAGATAGTGATTCAAGATCTTTCGTTTTACACTCGAGGCTCAGTCTCAGGAGATGGTCTTCAGCCGCTTGTTCTTATTTCAATCTACGGCTATGCCGGATCGACGACGAAAACGAGAGTCGATTTCAATGTTCAAACAACAATCACCGAGCGTCTGCGCGATTTGTAATATGTATACAAGGGAAAAAAATGAATTACGGAGGGTCTCCCAAAAAGGCGGCTATACGCTTCTTGAAACCCTTATCGCTATATTTATTTTAACTCTTGTCATTGTCGGGCCGATGTCTGTTGCCTCTCGAACACTTTTTTCGGCGACTATCGCGAGACAGCAGGTTATCGCTTTTTATCTTGCCCAGGAAGCGATCGAGAGCATTAGAAATATCAGAGACCAAAACTCTCTGAGCGGAAGCTGGCTCACTGATTTGCCGGCATTGGGGCAAAATTTCACTATTGATGTTACCGCCATTAATCCCGGTACGAATAAGCCGACCATGACTCTTTGTGCGGCGAGTTGTCCTCCGATTAATTATGATCTCGCGACCCATTTGTATCAATATCAAACAGGAACACCGAGCGATTTTACTCGTACTGTTCGGATTGATTCGGTTCCCGATAAAACTGATGAAGTGGCGGTTTCCGTAACCATCGATTGGAGTGTTGGAAAAATCCCGCGAAGTTTTACCGCCCGGGAAAACATTTTTAACTGGCAATAGTATGAAACGCATGCGATCAACTGAGAGGGGTTCAACGCTTTTTATTGCCGTTCTTCTGTCATCCCTTCTTCTTGCGATCGGCTTCTCGCTTGCCAATTTCGCCACCAAGCAAATTATTATTTCAACTGCCGGCCGCGAATCCCAATTTGCTTTCTACGCGGCCGACACCGGCGTTGAGTGTGCTCTTTACTGGGATTTCAAGGCGCCTTCCGGAAGCGCCTTTGCTACTTCAAGCGATTCTGTTACCTACGGTCTAGTTCCCTCTTCCGGAATAAAGTGCAACAGTCACGACATTGCGGCCGGGCCACCAGTTGAAACTATTATTACAAATGGAAATCGGGCGACTACGACCTTTGGGTTCGATTTTTCTCCGCAACCATATTGTGCGATTGTTGTTGTCGGGAAATCTCCCGGAGCAACGATAATCGAATCTCACGGGTATAACATCGGCACGCTCTCATCGGGCCCCGCCTGTCTTACGGATAATCCGCGACAGATCGAACGTGCTATCAGGGTTCGCTACTAGTTTTTCCAGACTTTCGGTACTATAGAGGAATGACGGAAAAGCCCATACATAGAGCCTCAAAAGAAGTTACTCTGCGCGCCAAAAAACTGCGGGAGACGATTGATCACTACCGGTACCTCTATCATGTGCTTGATACGGTGGCAATTCCGGAAGAAGCACTCGATTCTTTAAAACACGAGCTTTTGAAGCTTGAAGAAGTATATCCGGAGCTTATCACGCCAGATTCTCCGACCCAACGTGTCGGCGGCATACCGCTTAAGGAATTCAAAAAAGTTAAACACAAGGTGCCGCAGTGGTCTTTCAACGATGTTTTTTCTCCCGGAGAGTTGAGAGAATTTGACACCAAGGTCAAACGTTTCTTGAAAGACTCTACACCAACCTATACTTGCGAGCTTAAAATCGACGGACTCAAAGTAATTTTCGAATATGAGAAAGGGATTTTCACAAGGGCAGCGACTCGCGGGGATGGCGTTATCGGTGAAGAGGTCACCCATAATGTACGAACGATAGAATCACTGCCGCTTAAGCTCTTAAAACCGGTTGATATTGTTGTTGAGGGCGAGGTCTGGATGAAAAAATCAACACTTCAAAACCTCAATCGCGAGCGAAAAAAGAAGGGGGAAGAACCATTTGCAAATCCCCGAAACGTTGCCGCCGGTTCCATCCGCCAGCTTGATCCGAAAATCGCCGCCTCGCGCAAACTCGAAGTGTATATCTATGACGCCGATCTCTCTTCGGTTCCAATTCCCGGCAGCCAGCATAAAGAACTTGAGTTTTTACGGGAACTCGGTTTTAAAGTCAATCTGAATTTCAAGCATGTTACTTCAATTGAAGAAGCGATTTCTTATTGGCAAGACTGGAAAAAACGCGCGCCGAAAGAAGAGTATCAAATTGACGGCATCGTTGTTAAAGTTGACGAAAAAAAAATACAGGAGCGCCTCGGTTACACAGGAAAAGCGCCGCGCTTCGCGATCGCTTTTAAATTTCCGGCCGAGCAAGTAACGACTCGGGTTCAAGGTATTACTGTTCAAGTCGGCCGGACCGGCATCTTGACTCCCGTTGCCCATCTCAAACCCACGTTGGTCTATGGTTCGGTCGTCTCCCGAGCGACGCTTCACAATGAGGATGAGATCAGAAGGCTTGATGTCAGAATCGGGGATACCGTTATTCTTCAGAAGGCGGGTGACGTCATTCCCGACGTTGTTTCGGTCCTTAAAGAAATGCGGACCGGTAAGGAAAAAATCTTTCACATACCAAAGAAATGTCCCGAATGCGACTCTCTTGTCAGAAAGAAAAAAATCGGCAGTGGGGAAGAAAGCTCCGGGTATTACTGCCTCAATCCGAAGTGCCCGGCAAAAGACAGGCGGCGTCTGTACCACTTCACTTCAAAGCACGCCTTCGATATCGAGGGATTAGGACCTAAAATCATAGATCTTCTGGTCGAGAATCAGCTCGTATCGACCTATGATGATTTTTTCACTCTCGAAAAGGGCGACCTCTTGGCGCTCCCGCGCTTTGCCGAAAAATCGGCTGATAATTTGCTTTCCGCGATTTCAAAAGGGAAGCATGTGGAATTACCGTGGCTCATTATTGCTCTCTCGATTCCACAGGTAGGGGAAGAAACCGCTTACGATCTCGCCTTGCGGTTTAAAACGATTGAAAAACTAGTTCACGCTTCAAGAGAAGAATTGCGAAGCATCGAGGGCGTCGGCGATGTCGTCGCTGATTCAATTACCGCATGGTTTTCCGATTCTCATAATAAAAAAATGCTTGAAAAACTACTCGCTGTTATTTCCGTCAAAAAAACGGAAGCCGCGGCTCTACAGGGAGGGAAATTTTCCGGAAAAACAGTCGTTCTGACCGGTACACTCTTGAATTTTTCGCGTGATGAGGCGAAAGAGCTCATTCGGAAAGCGGGCGGCGACGTTTCGGGAAGCGTTTCCCAAAAAACGGATTTTGTCGTCGCTGGCGAGAATCCCGGTTCGAAGTTTGATGATGCCAAGGAATTCGGCGTCAGGGTTCTCTCCGAAGACGAGTTTATGAAAATGATCAAATAAGGTACTATACGCCGACAATGATTTCTGACGAGACAATAAAAAAATTGCTCTCACTCGCTCGGATTGAGGTCTCGGACGAGGAGAAAGAAAAACTTCGCCAAGATGTCGAAAACATTTTGGGGTATGTCGGCGAAATTGAAAAGGCGGCAGTTCAGATTGATTCTACGCCAAAGGCAGGAGAACTTAAAAATGTCATGCGCGAAGACAAAGAACCTCACGAGAGCGGGCTCTATAGTGAAAAAATTCTTAGGGAGGCTCCGGAGCGGAAAGATGATTACATCTCGGTGAAGAAAATACTGTAATGAATACCTTAATTCAAAATTTAACCCTCGATGACGCTCGGAAAGGCCTTTTGGAAAAGAAATTTTCCGCTCGGGAGCTTGCGGAGAGTTCTCTTTCTGTTATTAAGGAAAAGGATTCTGAAATTCACGCTTTTCTTGAGGTCTTTGAAGATGTTTTGTTGCAAGCCGATCGTGCCGATACAGCTATTGCGGCAGGGGAAAGGGGAGCGCTTCTTGGGATTCCTCTTGCCATCAAAGATAATATTTTGATTGACGGAAGAAAAGCGAGCGCCGCATCGAAAATTCTTGAAGGATACACCGCATCCTATGATGCAACCGTTATAGGAAAACTGAAAAATGAGGGGGGAATATTTATTGGCCGTACCAACATGGACGAATTTGGCATGGGAAGTTCGACTGAAAACTCAGCGTTCGGTCCCACTAAAAATCCCTTTGATACCTTGCGTGTTCCTGGCGGGTCCTCAGGCGGTTCCGCAGCGGCGATTTCAATGGGCGCTACTTTGGCGGCTCTCGGAACCGATACCGGTGGCTCCGTCAGGCAGCCGGCAAGCCTCTGCGGTCTTGTCGGGCTGAAGCCGACTTATGGCGCGCTTTCGCGCTTTGGCGTGATCGCGCTCGGTACGTCGCTTGACCAGGTGGGACTGCTGACAAAAACTGTTGCTGACTCCGAAATTCTCTTCTCGATTTTGCGCAGCCACGATCCGCTTGATAGTACTTCTTTACCGGACTCTTTTTTTAAAAAGCACTCGATTACAGAGAGGCTCTCGATAGGAATTCCGCGCGATCTTCTCGGCGAGGGGATTGACAAAGAGGTGCGGCGCATCTTTGAAGCGGCGGTTTTAAAATTTAAATCGCTTGGCTTTACGGTAAAGGAAGTAAGCTTGCCAAACGCGCGTTATGCGCTCTCGATATATTACATAGTGCTGCCGGCTGAAATTTCAGCGAACCTGGCACGTTATGATGGCATGCGCTTTGGCGTGAGGGAGAGAGGAGAAAATCTTCTTCAGGATTATCTAAAGACCAGGGGGTTGGGTTTTGGTAGAGAGCCGCGGCGCCGTATTATTTTGGGGACCTATGTACTCTCCCATGGTTACTATGACGCCTACTACAATAAAGCGACGGCCCTTCGGGAACTTTTAAGGAAAGATTACGAAAATGCTTTCCGTGAAGTTGATATACTGATAACACCGACCGCTCCCACATCAGCATTTAAAATCGGAGAGAAGACTAACGATCCGCTCACCATGTACCTTGAAGATATTTTCACCACCCCTGTCTCCCTTGCCGGCATCCCCGCGCTCTCGATTCCCGGAGGTATGACATCTAGTAACCCTTCGCTTCCGGTTGGCATCCAGCTCATTGCTCCTAACACCCGTGAGGACCTTCTTTTTCATGTGGGCAAACTGTTTGAAAAAGCCTAAACGCTATGGCGGAAGAAAGAGAAAGAGAAAAAAAACCTTCGGGAGAAATTACGGCAATTGAGGTAATGATCGGGGTCGTCATTTTGTTTTTTATTTTAAGCGTCATTTTTCAGAATATAAGCGCAGGTATTCAAAATGCAAAAGAGGGTACAATTTTTGGCGATCTTAAATTCATCTTTTCAAAAACCGAACAGGCGATCCAACCTCTTCAGGGAACGGGAGCGCCCGTCTTTACAATCGGAGAGCGTGTCAGGAATTCTGCCCCTTCTATTCTTTTTGATTATCCGGGTGGTGCACCTCTTAAAGGCATCGCCGAAGGCAAAGCGGGGGCTATTGTTGGAGGTCCCGTCCCGTACGGAAATAATACATGGTGGCAGATTCAGTATGATGACGGATCCGTAGGCTGGGTTGTCGAGAATGCTCTTTCCTCGGAGGCACTGGGCGTCACCCCCGAAAGCCTCCCCCGAATGGAAGGCCCGCTTCTCTTATTCTATTCGGCATATAAAATCATCGCTCTCTTAGTTTCTTTCCTGCTTCTTGTCGGTATCGGCTATTCGGTCATACGTCTTTTCCAGATCAGGAATGAAGAGAATTTGAAACTTGAAAGCAGAACGCTTTTAAATGATGCCTATCCTTTCGAAGAGGCTTCTTCTCAAGAACTGCCGGGAAAAGCGAAATGGGATGTGGTAAAAAGGCACATCGATTCTCCCTCGGAGAGCGACTGGCGGCTTGCCGTTCTTGAAGCCGATATTTTGCTTGACGAGCTTGTGCGGGAGAAGGGCTGGCTGGGAGAGAATTTGGGGGAGCGTTTAAAAGGAATAGATAAAAGCGAGTTCCGAACACTCGATAAAGCTTGGGACGCTCATAAAATTAGAAATACGATTGCCCATGAAGGCGCGAACTTCGCCCTCTCGAATAGGGAAGCGCGCCGGGTGATCGGACTTTTTGAAGAAGTTTTTAAGGAATTTAACTATATTTGACTTTAAATTTTAAGCGTGCTATAATTAAAAAAGAAGCGTATCGTAGCAAAATCTTTAAGGGAGGTTGCTTTGGGTACTCTAAGTCGCGGGGCGGTAACGATCGCCATCCTGACGACCAATAAGAAGGTCGTCCTCGTCCGTGATCCATCGAAACCGCGCCCTCTCTATTGGAAGTTCTGCGTCGGGGGAATTGACCCGGGAGAAACTCCGGTAGAGGTGGCCCTCCGCGAGATGGACGAAGAAATCGGACTGACATGGGTCCAGCCTGATCAATTAGTTCTCCTTGGCAAAGAAAATCGAGGGGACCACGGGATGTATTTTTTCGGGACCATAATTGATACTCTGGGTATTCCCTATCTTCCCAAAAAGGGAAGGACAGGAGAAGATGTCGGAGTTTTCGATTTAGCGGAGCTTGATTGGATGCGCGATTTCGCTCCTTGGAATCGAGCATTTATTTCCTCGCTAAGAAGCCCTTCAGTGGTTTCGGCCGCCTAAGATTCCGCAGTCTGCGGAATCTTAGGCGGTTTTTTCTTTTCTGAGCCAGAGGCCGGGATTGAACCGGCGACCTGCGCGTTACGAATGCGCTGCTCTACCAACTGAGCTACTCTGGCACTCGGGGAATCCCGGAGCCGATGGCCAGAATTGAACTGGCGACCTACTCCTTACCATGGAGTTGCTCTACCAACTGAGCTACATCGGCGAACTGTATGACCGGACCTGGCTACAACTCTCGGATCGCCCGCACTCGCCTCGGTCGTAGCCCCGACTCGCGGTTTTGCGTACTCGCAAAACAACGCTCCGTCGCGAGTAACCTCGCTCCTATAGTACAAAAGTTGCTAGAAGCATCTAACAACTTTTGTACTATGGCGCAGTCGACGGGACTTGAACCCGCAACCTCTCGCGTGACAGGCGAGTGCTCTAACCAGGTTGAGCTACGACTGCATCTATTGATGCCTCTATTGAACGGCACTACAGTATCATTAAAAACCTCCTCCCTCAATGTTTATTTTTTCGCGGCATTCTGGAGCTCCCTCTGGAGTTTCATAAGTTCCTGGTCATCTTTAATCTTTTCTTGTCTTAACCGAGATGTTTCAGATTCAAGTTTTTTTGATTCAATTTCGATTTTCCGTATCTCTCCTTCCAATTTAGCTATCTCACCCTTCATCTTTGCGAGCTCACTCTCCTTTTGTCTCAGTTCAGACTCATCTTTTTGGATTTCTTCCCGCAACTCCTCTATTGCTCTTCCAATATTGCTATTCATAGTGAAAACACCAGTTAAGATTAATCTCTTTGATTGTACTACAAAATGTTGGTGCCGGTGAGTGGAATCGGACCACTGTTTAAGGCTTATGAGTCCTTCGTTCTACCATTGAACTACACCGGCTAAAAGTCGACTCAAAATAACATTTTTGACTTCTTTTTTAAAGTGCTGCAGTATACGGAAGGATTTCCTGAGAGAGGGGTCACGATGCAGACATTCGAACAAATGACGCCCGATGACCATTTTATTTTGATCAAAGATGATGGAAAACCATCCGGTATCTGTAAGAAAACTCGGGACGGCTGTTCTGAGACGGTTCCGTACTTTGACCAGCATGGTTCGTTGAGGAATACCGGAGCTTACGAAGTGGTTCCCACCCCGAAACCTGATCATCCGGTGCAGAGGGTACGCTTTGGACTTTACGAAGAGGGGAAATAACCAACCAAAGACCCGCCATGAAAATGGCGGGTCTCTTATTTCTTTGTTGCGGGGGTGGGATTTGCACCCACGTCTTCAGGTTATGAGCCTGACGAATTACTGTTACTCTACCCCGCTATAAAACGCGATTATACAGCATGAGGTGATTAATGAAAAGAGGGCCGCTCTCTGTAAGCCCCATCTGCTATAATCGTTAGAATGGATGAAAAAGAGAGGCGTATTCTAGAAATTGAAACGGAAATAAACACTCCCTCTTTTTGGGAAAATAAAGAACGTGCTCAGACACTCCTCCGCGAGCTTAAAGATCTCAAAGAAAAAGAGCCTGAAGGCTATGATGAAAAAAGCGCGGTTTTGACGGTCTTTGCGGGAGCAGGGGGCGATGACGCCGAGGATTTTGCCCGGATGCTTAAAGACATGTATCTTAAATTTTTTGAAAAACAAGGCTTTAGTGTCCGGGTTCTTCATAAAAACGAGAATGATCACGGCGGATTCAGGAACATCACCGTTGAAATAGACGGCAAGGGGGCCTACGGGCTCCTCAAAAGAGAGTCGGGAGTACACCGTCTTGTCCGGATTTCTCCCTTTAGTGCAAAAAAATTACGCCATACCTCGTTTGCCATGGTCGAATTCATCCCGAAGTTCGAAAAAGTGGGAAATGAGGATATACCGGAAGACGAAATTAGTGTAGAATTTGCTCGTTCAAGCGGTCCCGGCGGCCAGAACGTCAACAAAAGGGAAACGGCGGTCCGCATTGTCCACGTGCCAACCAAACTTTCCGTTCACGTCGAATCAGAACGCTCTCAAGCCCAGAATAAAGAAAAAGCACTTGCTCTCCTTAAGGGGAAACTGTGGAAATTGCGCGAGGAAGAGCGGCATGAGAGAGAAAAAGGCATGTACATTTCAAAAACGACGGAGGCAAAATGGGGCAACCAGATCCGCTCCTACGTTCTTCACCCCTACAAACTGGTGAAAGACCACCGAACCAATACGGAAATCCACGACATCGATAAAATTCTTGCCGGCAATATCGAAGAATTTATAGAAGCCGAAAAGAATTTATAAGTTACAATAAATTATCATGGGGCATCATCTGACAGTTCGAGGAACATTTAAAAGCGATAAGTAC
The DNA here is from genome assembly GCA_041485465.1 of Minisyncoccia bacterium. Taxonomy (GTDB): domain Bacteria; phylum Patescibacteriota; class Minisyncoccia; order Phycocordibacterales; family JAKFXT01; genus JBGPJO01. The sequence goes on from JBGPJO010000002.1 coordinate 63,825, forward strand.
GATTGGTGCAAGGAAGGATTTTTCGCTCTGAAGTTTACCGATCGTGCCGCGCAAGAAGCGATTCTCACATACGCTAAACTGACCACAGATAAAGAACTGGCGGATGATTTGAGAGTTGTCGTTCAAAACATGCGGGAGAGTAAGCAATGATTTATTTCGACAATGTTTCAAAAGAATATCCGACTTCCGGTTTTGTTCTCTCCGACATCATTCTTAACATCAACCCGAAAGAGTTTATCTCAATCGTCGGTCCATCGGGCGCTGGCAAGACAACCCTCTTGAAGCTTCTACTTGCCGAAGAGCGGCCGACCTCCGGCCAGGTTTTTTTTGAGTCAATGAACGTTCACTTGCTTAAAAATGAAGAAGTGAACAATTACCGCCGCAGAATCGGTACGGTTTTTCAGGATTTTAGACTGCTTCACGATAAGACCGCTTACGAAAATATCGCCTTTGCGATGGAAGCGGCGGGGCGGAGCGATGAAGAAATAGCGGCTGATGTGCCGCACGTTCTTGAGCTCGTCGATCTTGGCAATAAAATGTGGAATTTCCCCAGCCAACTCTCCGGTGGCGAGAAACAGCGAGTCGCAATTGCACGGGCAATCATCAATCAGCCGGATGTCATTATCGCAGATGAGCCGACGGGAAACTTGGACCCAGTTAATACGAATGATGTTGTCCAGATTTTGAAAAAAGTGAATGATCTCGGCACGACCGTTATCCTCACCACCCATAATAAAAACGTTGTAGATTCGCTGAAGAAGCGGGTCATCACCCTTGACCAAGGGCGGATTGTGAGGGACGACACGAAAGGCACATATTAGCCTCCGCCTTGCTCTGGTAAAATACCTATATGCTTTTAAGCAAGATGAAACGAATACTGCGCTCGGGTTTTGTTTCTTTTTGGAGAAACAGTTTCGTCTCGCTTGCTTCCGCCCTGATCATGACTGTGACTCTTTCCGTCATCGGCATTTTGGTTTTTGCGAATGCGGTGTTGAACACTTCGCTTGTTTCTCTTCGCGACAAGGTCGACATCAATATTTATTTCGTGACCGGAGCTGATGAAGGTAGCATTCTCTCGCTTAAAAAAGACGTTGAGGCGCTTCCTGAAGTGGCGAGCGTTCAATATGTTTCGCGGGATCAGGCACTTGCCGATTTCAAGACGCGCCATGAGAACGATCAACTGACACTCCAGGCGCTTGATGAATTGGGGGACAATCCACTTGGCGCGATGCTCAATATCAAAGCGAAAGAAACATCTCAGTATGAAAGCATCGCAAAATTTCTTGAGAGCAAAAATGCGCTTTCAAAAGGTGGAACACAAATCATCGACAAGGTGAACTACTATCAAAATAAAACAGCAATCGACAAGCTAAGCGCGATCACTTCTTCCGCCCGCTCACTTGGTCTCGCGCTCGTCTTTGTCTTTTCTTTCATTTCAATCATGATCACCTTCAATACGATTCGTCTTGTGATCTACAACTCACGCGATGAAATCTCAGTGATGCGCCTGGTCGGCGCATCAACGCGCTACATTCGCGGACCTTTTGTTGTTTCGGGGATAATGTACGGAGTGATCGCGGGAGTACTCACCTTGCTACTCTTTTACCCTTTTCTTTTGTGGCTCAATCCGAAATTACTCAGTTTCTTCTCCGGTTTCAGCTTGCTTTCCTACTACGGACATAATTTCATTCAAATTTTTGTGATTATCGTCGGCACGGGGATAATTCTCGGCGCGATTTCGAGCTATATGGCGGTACGGCGGTATTTGAAAATTTAAGAAATGAAAAAAGGGAATCATAAATATGTGTTCGTGATTGGCGGCGTGATGTCGGGTGTCGGCAAGGGAGTTGCCACCTCGTCAATCGGCAAGATTCTCCAGGCCAAAGGCTTCAGAGTAAACCCGATCAAAGTCGATCCGTACCTGAACGTCGACGCAGGCACTATGAACCCCACCGAACACGGTGAGGTTTTCGTTTTAAAGAGCGGGCTTGAGACTGATCAGGACATGGGTAACTATGAGCGCTTTCTCGGAATTGAACTTCGCGAGGAAAACTACATGACAAGCGGCATGATTTACAAGGGGGTACTTGAGCGGGAGAGGAATCTCGGTTACAAAGGCAAGTGCGTTGAGGCGATTCCGCATATTCGGGATGAAATCATCCGCAGGATTGAGCTCTCCGCTGACGTTAATGGATCAACGGTGAGCGTCATCGAAATCGGTGGCACCGTTGGCGATTATCAAAATATTCTTTTTATTGACGCCGCCCGGGTGATGAAGCTGAAGAATCCCGATGATGTAATTTTTGTATTGGTCACCTATCTTCCGATACCGAACAAGATCGGTGAAATGAAAACCAAGCCGTCGCAAAACGCGGTGCGGCAGTTAAACTCCTACGGTGTCCAGCCGGATATCATTATCGCCCGGGCAGAAGTGTCACTTGATCGGAAGCGTAAGGAAAAAATCGCGATGTCCTGCTCGGTGCAGCCGGAAAATGTCATTTCCGCGCCTGACATCGACTCGATTTACGAAGTGCCGCTTAATTTCGAAAAGGACAAGCTCGGAGAAAAAATCGTCAAACTCTTTAAAGAGAAAGACAGATCGTCTTTACGGGAGATGGGAAAGTGGCAGGCGTTTATAAAAAAAATTACGAAGGCGAAAAGCGAAATCAATATCGCCATTGTCGGAAAATATTTCGACACGGGGGATTTTATGCTCTCGGACGCATATATTTCGGTGATCGAAGCGCTTAAATTTTCCGCTTATCATCTCGGTAGACGTCCGAAGCTTACTTGGCTTAATTCGAAAGATTTCGAAATCGGAAAAACGCGCGTAGCGGATTTAAAAAAGTATGATGGCATTATTGTCCCCGGCGGCTTTGGGGATACTGGCATTGAAGGAAAAATAAAAGTTATCCGCTACGCGCGGGAGAACAAGATTCCGTACCTCGGGCTTTGTTATGGCATGCAGCTTGCCACCGTTGAATTTGCACGGAACGTCGCGGGACTCAAGGGCGCGAACACGACGGAAATAAATCCGGAAACGAAATACCCAATTATCGACATCATGCCGGATCAGAAAGAAAAGCTTGCGCGGAAAGATTACGGCGGTTCGATGCGGCTCGGAAGCTACTTGGCGGTTCTAAAGAGGGGGACTGTCGCGCGTGACGCCTATGGCAAGGAGTTGATAGAAGAGCGCCACCGGCACCGCTTCGAGGTAAACCCCGAATACATCGAGAAAATAGAGAAGCACGGTATGGTATTTTCCGGAAAATCTCCCGATGGGAGGTTGATGGAGATTGCGGAATTGCCGCGGAGAATGCACCCGTTTTTCCTTGGTACGCAATTTCACCCGGAATTCAAAGCCCACCCACTCTCCCCCCATCCATTGTTTACGGAGTTTCTGAAAGCCGCAATCAAGCGGAAGAAAAAATAAATAAAATACCGTGGCCATAATTGAAAAGAAAATCTGGCCGGAGAATTTCAAAAAGGTGCTTTCCGGAGAAAAGACCTATGAGCCGCGCCTTTCTGATTTTGCGATACAAGAAGGCGATGAACTGCTTCTGCGCGAGTGGAATCCGGGGGCAGGCAAATACACCGGCCGAAGTATCAGGAAGAGAGTGAAAGACATCCTCAAACTTTCGCCCTCCGAAATGAGAAAATATTGGTCGCAGGATGAAATCGAAAAGCACGGCATTCAAGTCATCCGATTTGAATAAGGCGGGGTTTAAATAAAAATTCCCAACAAAGCGCTTTTGTGTTACAAATTCTGGTATTGCGGGATCGTCTAACGGTAGGACAACAGACTCTGGATCTGTTTATCTAGGTTCGAATCCTAGTCCCGCAGCCCTTCTTCACTTCGTTCATCAGGGCCTTCGGCACTGATACAAAAAGAGCGAAGAAGGCTCTGAGAAGTTTTACTTCGAAGAGCATTGATTCAACATGTCTTATTTCGTCTACGTCCTAGAGTGTGCCGACAAATCTTTTTATGTCGGATGCACCAATAACTTAAAGAGACGACTAGAGCAACATAACGACTCCAAATGGGGAGCACACTACACTAAAATCTGCCGACCAGTGATGTTAAAATATTCTGAAACATTCTCAACTCTGAAAAAAGCTCGAAGACGAGAAGCTGAAATTAAGAGATGGCGACGAGAAAAGAAATTAAAGTTAATAAACAGCTAGCCGGTTTGAGACAGGTTCGGAGTCCAGGGTGTATAATCATTAAATATGGTAAAAGTAATTGGGATAGATCATTTGGTGGTTGGAGTTAGTAACATCAAACGCTCGAAGGAGTTTTATAGGAGGGTACTTGGTTTTTTGGGTTTCAAAATGACGGATGATTATGGGGCGGCGGTCGGTTTTAAATACGACAAGAACGGCCTCAAGACACGTTTTTGGATAACCTTAGCTGATAAAGTGGGTCGCAAGCACAAGCACCGCAAGGGGGAGGTGGGATTTCATCACTACGCGTTCGAGCTTGGTTCGCGGAAAGACGTCGATGAACTTTATACTAAGGTACTGAAGCCTAATAAAGTAAAAATAATCGACAGGCCGCAGGATTTTCCGCAATATGGCAAAGGCTACTACTTCGTGAGCTTTATTGACCCGGACAATATCAAACTCGAGGCGATGGTCTTTCGTCCCGACCAGGTTCCGAAGGAAAAAAGAAGAAATAAGAACTAGTTTGGCTGGCTTTTAATTCCACGTGAAAAATTATTTAGATAAAAATTCTTCGCTTCTGATACTTTTCGGTTTCGTAGTAATTTTTTTCGTTGGTTTTGGTATCGGACGAATTACCGAGCAACCGGTAACGGTAACTAATAACAAAGTTCTGCGCGAGGATGGGTATACTTACATCTCCCCGGTCCTTCTTTGTAATATAAACGATCCGAGTGAAGCGAACAGAGACGCTGTGCTTCAAAGTCAGATTCAAACGTATCTTGATGGGGCATCCGAGAAGGATGTGTCGGTTTTCTATCTCGATTTTCACAACGGGAAATGGATGGGCATTAGTGAAAACGAAAATTTTTCTCCGGCAAGTATGCTCAAAGTGCCGACCATGGTTGCAATTTACCACTATGCAGATTCTCACCCGGGGTTTCTTAACAAAGAGATCTATTATGATGGCAGTTTCGACGACAACAAGGCCGAATATTTTAAATCAGGGAAGGCTATCAAACCAGGCCAGTCATATACACTTGATACGCTTATCGATTATATGATCAACTATTCGGACAACAATGCCACTCGTCTCCTCGACACTACAATTCCTGCCAAAGATATCGACGACGTCTACAATGATCTGCGCATTCAGCTTCCTTCCGGTCCGGCTATTGATTTTATGTCGACCAAGACCTACGCACTCTTTCTCCGATTACTTTACAATAGCACCTATTTGACGCGCGAGATGTCAGAAAAAGCCTTAAAGGTAATGGTTGGGCCGGATTTTCCAGAAGGATTAGTGGGTGGGGTGCCGTCTTCTGTTGAAGTGGCGCAGAAATTCGGCGAACGTGAGATCCTCGCGCCCGACGGGACCATTCAATCGCACGAAGTACATGATTGCGGTATCGTGTATGGTCCTTCAAACAACACCTACATACTCTGTGTGATGACGCGCGGCAAAAATTTTGATGTTCTTGCTTCAGAAATCAAAACTATCTCCAAAATTACATACGACAAACTCGCCCTCCCAAATTAGAGATCAGTGCTTGCCCGGAAGGTATTAATTGACAAAATTATACTTTTGGGATATACTAACATTATAACTGAATCTCATCGGTTTTTTGTTTTTAAGGAGGGAGTTTCCTAAAAATATTAAAGTAAAAAGCCCTTAGTGGGGCTTTATCTAAGACCTCTCGAGACAACCTAGTCAGTATATTTATTCTAAAGACTAGAGGTTATGGGGCGAAAGCCCGTTAGATAAAGCTATGCATAATAGAAGCTTCAATAGGAATGGAGGAGTGAGAAAATCACCCTCTACATTCCAGAATCAGACTAAGAACTCGCCATTTCAAAAGCGAGCCTCTTCGCATTTCAATCGGGGCGGAGGAGGCCAGAGAGGCAGGGTGAGGCAGCACGGAGAAAAAATCGATTACGCCAGATTTATCAACAAGGCGCTTGAAGGCGGGGAGGCGCTACAGGCATCTCCCATTAACAGGTTTGAGGATTTTAAAATCGATGAGCAATTAAAAAGAGCCATAGCTCTGCGTGGCTACGGTACGCCGACTCCCATCCAAGACCAGGCCATCCCGCACGTTCTTCAGGGCATCGATATTTTGGGTCTTGCCAACACCGGCACGGGAAAAACTGGCGCATTTCTCATTCCACTCATCAACAAAGTGCTGTTGAACCGCACGGAACGCATTTTAATTATGGCACCAACAAGAGAGCTTGCCATTCAGATTAATGAAGATCTGAGAGGGTTCACTGTTAAGATGCATCTCAAGGAGAAAATCTTTTCTGTCTGCTGTGTCGGTGGTATGAACATTGGACGGCAGATTTCTGAGTTGCGGTATGCTAATAACTTTATTATTGGCACGCCGGGGAGGCTTAAAGATTTGATTGAGCGCAGAATGATAAATCTTTCTCTTTTTAATACCGTTGTGCTTGATGAGGCTGACCGGATGCTTGACATGGGTTTTGTGAACGATATGCGGTTTCTCATAGCGAAGATGCCGAAGAAACGCCAGACACTTTTCTTTTCAGCTACGGTTTCTTCTGAAATTGAAAAACTTATCAAAGAGTTTCTTACTAATCCAGTGAGGATTTCCGTTAAAACGAGAGATACGTCAAAGAATGTTGAGCAGGATGTCGTCAAAATAAAAAATGGGGACAACAAGCTCGAGGTACTTCACGATCTTTTGAATAAGGAAGATCTGACCAAAGTGCTTATTTTCGGACGGACAAAACATGGCGTTGAAAGGCTCTCAAAACAACTTACGGAGAGGGGATTTAAGGCGGAATCAATTCACGGCAATAAGAATCACTCCAAGCGGCAGAAAGCTCTCGGGATGTTTAAGGATAACCATGTCAGTATTCTGGTCGCGACCGATGTTGCGGCACGCGGTCTCGACATAGCCGATGTCAGCCATGTCATTAATTTCGATATACCGGCGACCTATGATGACTACATCCACCGCATCGGCAGGACCGGCCGCGGCGACAAGCGGGGGAAGGCACTAACATTCATCGAATAATATGAAATCAAACATGAAATCGTTTTCGACAAGGACCTTCCAAAAGGATGGTAAATGGGTGGAGAAACCGTATCGCACCGAGGTCTTCATCTGTCTTTGCGGTAATAAATATATTAAGACGCGGGAGGACCAGACAAGTTGTATTAAGTGCATGCCGAGGGTCAGGCGAGTAGTTGTTGCCTAACGACCTCTTGTTTTTTAGGTGTAAGCTAAATGATAAAATAAAGATCATCGCTTTATATATGAACGCTAAACAACTTATTTGGATAGGAGTGTTTGTGGGATCTACGGTCGGAAGTTACATTCCAAGTTTGTGGGGGGCCGATCTTTTTTCTTTTTCCTCGATTCTTTTTGGAACTCTCGGCGCATTCGTAGGCATTTGGCTTGGATATAAACTCAGTCAGTGGTGATTAGTCTTCTTTAATTGACTACAAGAGCTCACTGTCATAGTATTCAACAATCATCCGGCCGACCAGGCCGATTTTTTATGGAAATCAGAAACATCGCCATTATCGCGCACGTTGACCACGGCAAGACCACTCTTACCGATGCTTTGATGCGCCAAACCGGAGTCTCCAAGGAAGGCGTTTCAATGGATTCAGACACACTCGAACTTGAGCGAGGCATCACCATTTACGCGAAAAATGCCTCAATTTTTTACAAAGGCACGAAAATAAATATCGTTGATACCCCGGGGCACGCCGATTTCGGCTCCGAAGTCGAGCGAGTGCTTCGCTCAATTGACTCGGTGCTTCTTGTTGTCGATGCCCAGGAAGGGCCGATGCCCCAGACGCGTTTTGTCCTTAAAAAATCGCTTGAACTTGGCTTGAAGCCCATCCTCATCATCAATAAGATAGACAAGAAAGCGGCGGATCCTGCGCGCACCGAAGAGCAGGTGCTTGAGCTTTTTCTCGAGCTTGGCGCAAAGGACGAGCAGGCGAATTTTCCGGTAGTGTATGCGATTGGCCGCGAAGGTATTGCAAAATTAAAGCTTACTGATCAATCAAGCGATCTTACCCCGCTTCTTGATGTCATTCTCTCCCATGTTAAGTCGGCCTCATCAGAAGCGCTTCAGGGAAAACCGCTTCGTCTTCAGTCTTTTAACCTCGGCTATGATAATTTTCTGGGGCGGCTTGCGGTCGGGCGCGTCTATGAGGGCGCGGTAGCTTCCGGACAGAGTGTTTTTGTAAAAAAGCCGAATGGCGATACGCGCTCGGGAAAACTTACGAAAATTTTTACATTCAACGGGCTTGAAAAAATAGAAGCGAAGGAGCTTACTACTGGCGACATTGGTATGATTGTGGGACTTCCCGATATCGATATCGGAGAAACGGTGACAACTGACCAAAACGCTGAACCGCTTCCGGCGATTGCCGTTGATGAGCCGACAATCGAGCTTAATTTTGTCGTAAATAATTCTCCCTTTGCCGGCCGCGAAGGGAAGTATGTCACCTCGCGGCAAATTCGCGAGCGACTTCAGCGCGAACTTGAGGTTAACGTCGGTTTGCGTGTCGATTTTTCATCCTCTGATAATTTTCGTGTCTTGGGTCGCGGCGAGCTTCATATCGCCATTTTGCTTGAAAATATGCGCCGTGAAGGCTACGAGCTTCAGGTATCCCAGCCGCAGGTCATTATTCACGAGGAGAATGGCGTGAAACTCGAACCGTTTGAAGAAGTGATCGTTGATACGCCAAAAGACTACCAGGGGGCGATTATCGAGCGCCTCGACGTGCGTGGTTTTGTTCTTCAGAATCTTCATGTAGATGAGGCGACGGCAAGGCTTTCCTTTGAAGGCCCGACGCGCGGACTATTGGGATACCGTAACCAATTTATTATCGATACGAGAGGCGAAGGAATCCTCTCATCTAGGTTTGTGGGTTTCCGGCCGTACGCGGGAGAAATCAGCAAACGTCCGACCGGTTCCATGGTTTCAATGGTTACCGGCAAGGCGCTTGGGTACTCTCTTTGGAATTTACAGGAACGCGGGGTGCTTTATATCGGGCCTTCGACCGAAGTTTACGAAGGACAGGTGATTGGCAATACTGCAAAGGGTGAAGAGATGCCGGTTAACCCGACAAGAGGCAAACAGCTCACCAACATGCGCTCCAAAGGTACGGACGAAGCCATCAATCTCGTTCCTTCTTTTGAGCTCACCATTGAGCGCGGGCTCGAAGTTATGGCGGATGACGAATATCTTGAAATTACACCAGTGTCAGTTCGTCTTCGTAAGCAGTATCTGACAGAAATCGACCGAGCCCGCGCCCGCCGCGGGGGATCGGTTTGATACAATAAAGTTCTAAATATAAAGTACATGCAGAAAGTAAAATTCCAAGGAAAAGAAACTATCGCGGAAGGAACAATACTTTTTCATTTCGAAAAGCCGCAGGGGTTTCAATATCGCGCCGGACAAAGCATTGATCTTGGCCTTATTGATGTCCCCCAAACCGACATGAAAAGCACCATGCGTCCCTTTTCGCTCGCCTCCGCTCCTCATGAACCGCATGTATCAATCGCAACTCGCATGCGCGACTCGGCTTTTAAAAACGCACTCAAAAAAATGGAGTCGGGGACGGAACTTAGTCTTGATGGCCCTTTTGGTTCTTTCTTTTTGCACGAAAACACGAAACGTGGGGCGGTGTTTCTTACGGGCGGCATCGGCATTACCCCATTTCGCTCAATTGTAACGGACGCGGCGAAACGAAAACTTCCGCACAAGCTATTTCTTTTTTATTCAAACCGGCGTCCAGAAGATTCGGCGTTTCTCAATGAACTCACGGCACTCGAAGAAAAGAATCCAAATTATAAAATTATCGCTACCATGACTGAGATGGAAAAGTCAGCGAAAGAATGGGCGGGCGAAAAGGGATATATAGATGAAGAGATAATCAGGAAGTATGTTACGGAGAATATGACACCCATTTATTATCTGGCTGGGCCACAAGGAATGGTCAGCGCTATGCGAACGCTTCTAAACGCTATGGGAGTGAGTGATGATGACATCCGGGCCGAAGAATTCTCTGGGTATTAAAAATTAAGTAAAAAAGCTTAAGCTACCAAGAGCAAAGGGTTTTTGGTATGATGTGCGTCTTATCGTAAGATCTAAGGTTTCAAATCTAAAAGCTATGAATAAAACGTCGATAGCCATTTGGGTAATACTGCTTATCATCATCGCTGGTCTTATCCTTACCTTTTTCTTCAAAAATAACCAAGTTGAGAATTTGCCGAATCAGAGTGATAACACGGGAGAGGGCACGACGACCTCTGGAATAAGCGAAAATAATCTGATTCAGATAACAAACCCTTCTAGAGATGCTTTGGTTCTAAGTCCTCTTACGATAGTGGGGGAAGCGCGTGGCGCGTGGTATTTTGAAGCGCAGTTTCCGATAAAGATCGTCGACTCAAACGGGGTCCTTCTTGGTTCGACCGCCGGGCACGCCGAAAGCGATTGGATGACTAATAATTTTGTTCCGTTTCAAGCGTTACTGACTTTTGATTCACCGACAACGGCAACGGGGACGCTCATCCTTGAGAAAGATAATCCATCGGGGCTTCCAGGAAATGCCGATTCAATTTCGATCCCGGTTCGCTTCAAAGGAAGCCAATAAAATTTCAAGAATTCCCCCGGACTCTTTTCTTTGTTATATTTAAGTTACCATGAAAAAGAATACTATTATTATTTCGATTGTTGCCGCTCTTCTTATACTCATTCCGCTTGGCTATTACTTCTATTATGAATCGGCGCCGGGGCCGCTTGATACCTTCGCACAATGTCTAAAAGATAAAGGAGTTATTTTTTACGGCGCGTTTTGGTGTCCCCACTGCCAGGCTCAAAAAGCGCTTTTCGGTAAGTCGGTAAAACTGCTTCCGTATGTCGAGTGTTCAACGC
>JBGPJO010000003.1:0-70305 GCA_041485465.1 Minisyncoccia bacterium
GAAAAATGGCGCCAGTTCGGATTGAGGTCTGCAACTCGACCTCATGAAGCCGGAATTGCTAGTAATCGCGGGTCAGCTATACCGCGGTGAATACGTTCTCAAGTCTTGTACTCACCGCCCGTCAACTCAAGGGAGCCAGGAGCACCCGAAGCCCCGCGCAAGCGGGTTCACGGTAAGCTTGGTAACAGGGAGTAAGTCGTAACAAGGCACGGGTAGCGGAAGCTGTTCGTGGAATATTTCAAAACAAAACGTACTGAGAGCGTAAGCTCGAGGTGCTGACTGTGTCGATTCTTCTTTATTTAGGAGAGGGCCATGATCGTAAAACCCCATACATGCGATTTGACCACCGGGAAAGGCCGGTAGAATGGAACAAAAGAAAGGATGGTTCCGTCTGGCAAAATGCTAAGACAAGCAAAAAGCGCCTCATTGAGGCGCTTTTTGCTTTATTGACAATTTATTTTTTAGGTGACATAATTAAAGGCAGAGTTAAATCTGAACCTTGAATTGAAAAGGGGGTCATCATGGCTCGATCTTCAAGAAGAAATCCGGGAAATCCCGGGTTTGTAAATCCGGACGCGGAAGACTATGTCCCTTTCGCCATTAAGAGGGAAAGACGCGGACACAAACAAGCCAGACGACTCGAATGGCTTGCCGTGGGTTCTCTTTGCATCTTGGTTGCGGTGATTCTTTTCGATGCCGCTAAGAATTACGCCGATGAACCTATCGTCTACCTCTACCCTGGTAGTTGTGCTGCGGTGAAGGAATTTACCGCGTCGGACCAGTTCGTTTGGCATGACTGTGGGTGGCAGGAAGGCCGACAGTATCGCACCGAACACGTCGGCTTGAACTGGAAACCCGGTCGATGATTTGGAGCCCGAAACGCGTAGCGTTTCGGGCTCTTTTATTTTATATAAAAAAGGACCGCCCCGGAGGGAGGCGGTCAAGTTCGCTGGCTATAAGGGGGAGGAATGCCAGCGGTAAGAAATGTTATCTTTGAGAGTGGGCCGAAAGTGCTAAGACGTTAAGGTGCCGTATCTGGGGTCGTTTGTGACGAAGTGAAGCTTTGAGCCTCATCTTTTTCCGTCGGTCGATTTCTTCTTGTGGTGGCCGTGTCGGTTGATTGGGTCGCGTGCGTTCTTTGCGCGAAGACCCGTTTGCCTTACGAATGATGTTTCCAGTGTGCTTCCTGTAGATGCACATCCAGCCGGTCCCCTTAAAAGTTCTTCCTTTTTAGAGGTTACCCGATTATGAAGATTTTGTGAAGGCTACTTTCGAAGGACGTGGTGAATCGTGTAATCTTCCGCCTCAAAGAATTCTTTGGCGAATTCGGCCGCTGTTTCTGGGCTGTAGTATTTGCAGGAAAATACATCGAGATAGACGTTATTGGTGAGGTTCGCAAAATGTCCCGAGATGAGTGACGTTTCAATGAGTTGTGTCATCGAAAAACCGGCGACTCTCTCGTCTTCGCCGAAGTTAACCACTTGGCACTCTCCGAACCGCTTCATACCGATTCGCTCGCAGAGCTCGTATACGAATTGTCGTATTTTTTCGGCGTCTCGTATCGTGTCGCCGTTACAGGAATGTAAATCGATGCTTGTCAGTATGCCCCAGCTTTCCGCTGTTGCATACTGCCGTTCTATTGGGTCTTCTGTCGCTACCACTGTTTGTGTTGCCATTTTATTTTTTGTCCCGTAATCGGAATCCGATTTATATGGACGATCAATTTCTAAATTATTAAACGCGTTAATAATACAGAAAATGAAGGGAATGATGAAGGGTGTGGATAACTTTTTGACTGCGGGAAGGCGTAAGCTCGTTTATTGCGGCGATAGTGGCCTTTTGCTATATTTCTTCAGCCAGACGAAAGGAGGTTCCATGCGGACGAAAAACAGATGGGACCACCTTCAGGTTGGTCCGATTACACTTCACAGGCTCGTGTTTACAGCTCGGCCTCTCTTTCGGTCCCTCGTACGTATTTTTTGGCCGACAGAATTTGTTCCAAAGTTCATTCTCCATGTTTTCTTTTCCCGGTATCTTCTTCTGTTTGAACGGGAGATAAAATACAAAAAGCCGGATTAAACCGGCACATTCGCGCTTGTAGTTCAGTGGTAGAACGCTGTCCTGATAAGACAGAGGCCGTAGGTTCGATTCCTACCAGGCGCACAATGAGCGAAGCGAGTTGTGCGAGCCGCACAGCGCACGAAGCGTAGCGAAGCCTGCGAAGCAGGCGCGAGGCGGAGTCGAGAGTACTAAGTTTTTTATGAACGAAGTGAGATAAAAAACTTAGTAACTCGTGACCACATAAAATCTGTACTATACTCGTTCGGAAGGGCACGTGGCGGAATTGGCATACGCGTACGCCTCAGAAGCGTATCCCGCAAGGGTTGAGGGTTCAACTCCCTCCGTGCCCACAATTTTTTGTTGATAATTGGATTGACATTTCGCAAATTACCTTGTAGATTCCACGTAGAATCGCTGTTTGAAAATTGAGGAGCGAGGAATGAAAAAACCGTTGCCTTTTATAGGCGTAGTGTTCCTCGCATTGTCCGCCTTTTCGGTGCGAAGCGAGGCGCAGGTGTTTGTGCCGTGGGGATGGGGGTTCTACGACCCTCTCTTTCCTTACATGGCGCCGTATCCGTATTATGGATATGGGGTTCCCGTTGCTCCTTTTGAGCGGCAACCGCAATCCTATATTCAGAGGGAGTCGCCACAGAGGGCTTCTGACGGGTATTTCTACTTCTGCAGAAGTTTGGGCCAATATTACTCGTGGGACATTCAGAAATGCGCAGGTGGATTCGAAAGATTTTTGTCTCTCGATTCGCCACCTTCACCAAACCCCTAATTTGAGGAGGTCGCTTTGAGAATAAAAATTCTTTCGGCGTTTACCGCCATCCTGTACTCTCTTACCCTCGTCGGTTGCGCCGCTGGTTTTCCGAAGCAGGGGCCAACAACGCCCGCGCTTATCGGCGACGGCAAAACACAACAACAATACGACGCGGATGATGGCGCATGCAGACAGAAAGCCAAAGACAATACCGGCGTATCGCCTCAGGAAGCACAGCAGAGTTCCCAGGTGGAAAATGCTTTTGCCGGTGGGGTTCTTGGTACTATTGTTGGCGCGGCTCTCGGTTCTTTCTGGGGAGACCCAGGACTTGGTGCCGGCATTGGCGCCGTAGGTGGTCTCGGCGCTGGTGTTGGTACGGGAGCGTACACGGGAGCGAGTGCCGCGAACGAAGCGCAACAGCGCTACAATGCCGAATACAAGGTGTGCATGTACAACCACGGCCATAAGGTTGAGGGCGTTGCGGTCTCGCAGAGACCCGCAGCCGCAGCTCCTCCGCCACCTCCACCGCCTCAAGACATTCAAAAATAAACAGCCTGAACATTCGCCGGGAAGCAACGCTTCCCGGCTTTTTATTTTTTCAAGTTGAATCTTTTTCAATCTTGTACGATACTACTTTCTTCATGGCGACGCTCTATATTATAGGAACACCGATTGGCAACCTCGAAGACATCACCCTTCGGGCACTTCGGATTTTGAAAGAAGTCGACTGTATCCTTTGCGAAGATACGCGGACGACGAAAAAATTACTTTCAAAATATAGTATCGGTACACCGACCTTGAGCTACCATGCTCATAGCGGCGAAACAAAAATTGAAAAAATTTCTGAACTACTTCATGGCGGTAAAAATCTCGCTCTGGTGACGGATGCCGGCACTCCTGCGATTGCCGATCCCGGTGGGGAGCTTGTGTCGGCGCTTCGAAACATGATGGGGGAGTCACTCTTAGTAATTGCCATTCCCGGGCCAAATGCGGCGATCGCGGCGCTCTCTATTTCTGGTTTTAGAACTTCGGATTTTCTTTTCTTGGGATTTTTGCCCCACAAAAAAGGAAGAGAAACCCTTTTTAAGGAGATCGCCGCCTCAAAACGCACCGTCGTATTTTACGAATCGCCGCATCGTATTTTGAAAACACTCTCTTCACTCGCGCGGGTCTTACCTCCTTCAAAAAAAGTCGGAATCGCTCGCGAACTCACCAAAATCCACGAGCAGTTTATTTCGGGTGACGCAGGAGAGGTTGAAAAATATTTTCTCGAAAATACCGAGAAAGTCCGGGGCGAATTCGTGGTAATCATCGGATAATTTTTTTATGGAATTTCTTTGAAAAGTAGCTTATACTTTAGCTAAATTTATTATGCCGAAATATACGCTCACGATCTGCGGTATTCTCATCGCCCTTCTGCCCTTTTCAGGCTTTCCCGGATCATTCAAGGCGCCCGCCTATTTCATTTTAGGCGCGCTTGTCGCCTATCTTGGTTTTGAGGCCAATCGCTTTAAACGAAAGGCATCATCCTTTCGCCGTCATCGGAAGCCGAAAGAGGCAATCAGCATTAAGGTAAACGGTACCGAATCCGCTATTCTAAAAGAAGAACCGCATGTCATTACCAGCCTTATCGAACCGGATGAAGAGCATACGGCGCAGGCTTAGGAATTTTACAAAAGAACGCGGAGTAACCCTCTATGGCGGAACGGTCGTCGTTTTGCTCTTCGGAGTTTTTTCTCTTGCTTATTTTGCTGTCCCGTCTCTCTTTCCACTCTCCTATACCTCGCCCCGTGCCGAAGCAACCCAAGCGACGACCGAACCGGAAGCGCCAAAAGTAAAACATCTTTCAACACCGAACCCCCTCAAAGGTATTTATATGAGTCAGTGCGCGGTAGGCACTCCTTCTTTTCGTGACGGCCTCGTGAAGCTTATCGATGAGACTGACCTTAACGCTGTTGTGATCGACATAAAGGATTACAGCGGAAAAATTTCATTTCCGACTAATAACCCTCTTCTTAAGAATTCAGTCTCGGGCGCCTGTGGAGCGAAAGACATGAAAGATTTTATCGAGAAGCTCCATGAAAAAAATATTTATGTAATAGGGCGGATTACTGTTTTTCAAGATCCCTACTATGCGAAGCTTTATCCTGATCAAGCGGTTCAAAGCCACTCGCATCCGGGAATGCCATGGAAAGATTACAAAGGACTTTCTTTCGTCGACGTTTCTTCAAGGCCTTACTGGGAGTATGTTACCGCGCTTTCAAAGGAATCCTATAATATCGGTTTTGATGAGCTCAATTACGACTATATTCGGTATCCATCGGATGGTCCTATGTCGGACGCAATCTATATCAATCCCGACAAATCAACGACGGTTGAGGAATTTTGGAAATATCTTTCCTCGAATAAACCAGATAGCGCCGTGATGTCGGCGGATCTTTTCGGTATGACGACCACCAATTACGACGACTTGAACATCGGTCAGGAACTTGAACGGGCGCTTCCGTATTTCGATTATATTGATCCGATGGTGTACCCTTCACACTACCCAACGGGCTTTATCGGACTTAAAGATCCGAATACCGACCCGTACGCTGTCGTCCATTATTCTCTCGAACACGCGGTTGCGCGCACCATTGCGACATCGACCCCTATCCACACGCTTGATGGCGTGCTCATTGCTTCAACATCACCAAAGCTTTATACGAAAGACGCCTATAATTCTTCTAAAATCAGGCCGTGGCTTCAGGATTTTGACTATGGCAAGGATTATCAGCCCGTGGACGTCACCCTCCAGATCAAGGCGACAAACGATAATGGTCTCGTCTCATGGCTTTTCTGGGACGCGGCAAATCGCTACAGCGAGCTCAAAGAGGTGCTTGAAGGAAAAGCACAGTAATTGCTTAACACTTCGGCCTTACAAAAAAGGCCCAAGTGTTTCTTTTTGAAGACTTTTTAGACTATTTCGACTATACTTTTAAAGAAATGGCGGATTTTGATGAAAACCGCATAACTTATTTTGCCGTAACTGACACGAGAAATAAACGTGTACTTTTCGGTATCAAAGCAAAAGACAGGACAAAACATGTCTATGTGATCGGCAAGACCGGCATGGGCAAATCGACGTTGCTTGAAAATATGGCGATTCAGGATATTCAAAACGGCGAGGGGCTCGCTTTTATCGACCCGCACGGAAAATCGGCCGAGGCCCTTCTCGATTACGTGCCGGAGCACAGAATCAAAGACGTACTCTATTTTGCGCCTTTTGACATGGAACACCCGATTTCCTTTAACGTGATGGAAGATATCGGCGCCGATAAACGACACCTTGTCGTCTCCGGTCTCATGTCTACCTTTAAAAAAATCTGGATCGACGCATGGAGTGCCCGCATGGAATATATTCTTCAAAACACCCTGCTTGCACTCCTTGAATATCCGGGAGCAACGCTTCTTGGGGTCAATAAAGTGCTTTCCGATAAAGAGTATCGGAAAAAAGTCGTCGATAATATAAAAGATCCGGCGACGAAATCATTCTGGGTTGACGAATTTGCAAAATACACGGAGCGTTTTGCAGCGGAGGCCGTTCCCGCCATTCAAAATAAAGTTGGCCAGTTTACTTCAAACCCTCTTATCCGGAATATCATCGGCCAGCCGAAATCAAGCTTTGATCTCCGGAAAATAATAGATGAGCGAAAAATTCTTATCATCAATCTTTCCAAAGGGCTTGTCGGTGAGGGGAACGCAAGCCTTCTTGGCGGCATGCTTATCACAAAAATATATCTTGCCGCTCTTTCGCGGGCCGATAAGACGGATAGTGTGATGAATAAATTGCCGAATTTTTATCTCTACGTTGATGAGTTCCAATCCTTTGCCAATGAATCATTCGCTGATATTCTCTCCGAGGCGAGGAAGTACAAACTTAATCTCACCATGGCCCATCAGTACATTGAGCAAATGGCGGAAGAAGTACGGGCGGCGGTCTTCGGGAACGTCGGTACAATGATTGCTTTCCGCGTCGGAGCATTTGATGCCGAAGTGCTTGAAAAAGAATTTGCGCCCCAATTTACGATGGAGGATCTTGTCAACCTCGGCGTCTACCAGGTCTATCTTAAGCTTATGATCGACGGTGTTTCTTCACAGCCATTTTCAGCGACGACCACCCCTCCTATCGAAAAGCCAAGAATTTCTTATAAAGACGGCGTTATCGCAAACTCGCGAATGATTTTCGGAAGAGCCAGAAAAACCGCTGAAGATGAAATAGTCATTCAGATGATCTCGGGCGGTAAGCCGCTTATCCCTTCAAATCAAAGCGAGAAAGAAATACCCTTGAATTCTCCGCGAAAAGAAGAATTTCAAAGAAACACCCGCGAACAGTCAAAGGCTGAAGAGCCCAAGAATCGACAAGAAGACCGAAATCAGAGCGGACTCAAAGCTGCGCTTGCTTCGTTGCTTACGGGGGAAGAACTTCCTCAGCTTAAAAACAATCAGGTAAAAAATAATAATACAGGTAGGGTAGAAAATCAGCATCCTAGAGAAAATCCCCCCCGTCCCACATCTGAGACTTTCCGAAGTGTAACAAAAAATCAGGGGCACAAGGAAACGCAGACTAGTCCTAATAGAAACCATTCGAAAAACAATCAGAAAGATTTCAGGGCCCAAAAGCCTGAGGGTGGACAAACACTTAAAGAAGCTCTCAAAGGTATTTTGAAGGATCAAGAACCTTCTCAAAACACAAAAATAAATTCTGGCGAAGAAAGGAAGAGCAATCCTTTACCAGACGAAAAACAAAAGGCAGAATCTTCGTCAGGAGAAATTCCGGAAGCGGATCTTCGTAAAATGCTTGAAGTGAAAAAACACGAATAGATGTTTCGGTTTCGCTACAGTTACTCTTATTCCTCTTTCAAAGACACTTTAAAAACGGAGTTACCAAGAGCTTCGGAAAGCGCCAATGTGGCCTCTTTGTTACCGGAGCCTGAAGCGGGGGGAAGCATCTCTTACAGGTGGTTTATAGCGCTCGGCGTTCTCATTGTTCTACCTGCCGTTTTAGTATTTATTTTCCCCAGGAAGTCCCATTCCGAGACGGGTTTTGAGATTGTCGAATAACTCCTTTGCCTCATATCTCTAGGGGAAGTAAAATTAAAGAGGAGGTGTCGGCCATGAACAGCAATCCGATTCGGCTCTATGGCGATCCTTTCCGGATTGCCTGGCTTTTCGATCCGTTTATCGCGTTTTGGAATTTTGAGGGGAAGGGTCAAAATTCTCCTCCTCCTAAAGCTTCAAAGCGGAAACAGAGAAAATCGCCGCCCAAACGGGAAGCAATAATATTGCAATTTCCATCGGGTCGGCCAGTTCAGACGAATTCCTAGGGCGGATTTGCATCTTTGCAAATCCGCCTTTTCTTAATAACCTTTATCTTACTTTTTGTGTTTTAGATTTATCATGGCCAAGCAAAAGAAAAAGAAGACCATTCTCGTAACTGGCGGCGCCGGCTTTATTGGTTCGCATCTTATCGAGGCGCTCCGTAAGAATACGAAAAATAAAATTATTTCTCTTGATAATTACTTTACCGGTAAGAGAGAAAATCATGTCACAGGGGCGACGTACATTGAAGGCGGAACGAAAGACATCGATCTTCTGGTAAAAATCAAGCCCGATATGGTCTATCATCTTGGCGAGTACGCTCGGGTCGAGAAAAGTTTTGATGATATGAAAAAGGTGTGGGAATTAAATAAAGAGGGGACTTTTGCCGTACTTGAGTTTTGCCGCCGTCATAATGTTAAAATTATTTATGCCGGATCAAGCACCAAGTTTGGCGACGGGGGATTAGGAAGAGATCAAAGTCCGTACGCCTGGACAAAGGCAAGCAATACGGAGCTCGTAAGGAATTATGGCGCGTGGTTTAATGTGCCCTATGCCATCACGTATTTCTACAATGTTTATGGGCCGGGAGAAATTTCGGCAGGGGCGTATGCCACGGTCATCGGCATTTTTAAAGAGCAGGTAATCAAAGGAAAGCCGCTTAGTGTCGTTTCCCCCGGTACCCAGAGGAGAAACTTTACTCACGTTGATGACATTGTCCGCGGCCTCATACTCGCCGGAGAAAGAGGAGAAGGGGATGATTTTGGCCTTGGTTCAAGGGAAAGCTACAGTATCATTCAAATTGCTAAATTTTTCGGTTCGAACATAAAAATGCTTCCTGAAAGAGCGGGAAATCGCTTGAATTCAAGCATCGATCTTACCCGTGCGGAAAAGGAACTTCATTGGCGGGCCGAAAAAAATATTAAAGATTATATTAAAGATTTTAAGGCTTCACTTACCTGAACCTCTAAAACCATGAAGCGCATTCTTATACTTTCTCTTACGTATTACCCGAAGTTTATAGGTGGTGCTGAGGTTGCCATAAAAGAAATCACCGATCGGATTGATCCGAATGAGTATTCATTTGATATGGTGACGCTTCGGTTTAATTCAAATCTTCCCGAAGTCGAGAAAATAGGAAATGTTACGATTCACCGGATCGGCTTTACGGTAGAGGGCGCCACAATCGCCGACCTTGGAAGATTTCCGCTCTTTCTTAATAAAATTTATTTCCAATTTGCCGGAGCCTTTAAAGCTTTCTCTCTTCACAAAAAAAATTCCTACGATGCTCTCTGGGCCATGATGGCACATTCATCCGGAGTGCCAGCGGCGATTTTCAAATATCTGGCGCCTAATGTCCCTTATATATTAACGCTTCAAGAGGGCGATCCGACAGATTATATACAAGCGAAAATGCTCCCACTGTATCCTTTATTTATTCAGGCGTTTCGAAAAGCGGATATTATTCAAGCGATATCTACTTTTTTAGGGAAATGGAGCAGGGATATGGGTTTCAAGGGAAATCTTGAAATTATTCCGAACGGGGTCAACACCAAATTTTTTTCGCAAGAATATTCCGAAGATGACCTTCAGGCACTGGAACAAAAAATTGGTATAAAAGAAGACGACATATGCCTCATCACTACTTCGCGGCTTGTACAGAAAAACGCCATCAATGATGTCATCGCTTCATTGTCATTTCTACCAAGCTCAATAAAGTTCTTGATAGTGGGAAGCGGCCCTGATGAAGAAAAACTGCGTCGGTTTGCCAAAGAGAAAGGGGTCGAATCGCGGGTAAAATTTTTGGGATACCAAGGACTTGGGGAAATTCCGAAATATTTAAAAATATCCGATATCTTCATTCGCCCATCGCTTTCAGAAGGTATGGGCAATTCGTTTGTTGAGGCAATGGCGGCAGGTATTCCAATTATTGCGACTCAAGAAGGAGGCATTACTGACTTTCTTTTTGACCCGAAGCGGAACCCCGATAAAAAGTCAACAGGTCGTGCCGTTAATCCTAAAGATCCCAAGAGCATTGCGGAAGCAGTTGAAAAATATATTCATGACAAAAATACAACTGCTCAGATTATTAAAAATGCGAAGGAATTAATTTTCTCTAAGTACGATTGGAATTTGGTAGCGAAGAATATGAAAGAGAGGGTTTTTGACGCGGTAATTAAACGGTGACATCATGTTTTATATTTCTGTTATAGTAACTGAAGCAGCGGGTTTTAGAGTGTAAGGAGAAAGCTGCTTTTTCTTTTATCGTGAGAATAGTCATTGCAACTGGGGTATTTCCTCCCGATATCGGCGGTCCCGCCCAATACGCAAAAAATCTTCATGATGAATTTAAGCGGGCGGGACACGAAGTATCGGTCATTTGCTATAGAACCGAACACCGCTTGCCGATCGGCATACGGCATTTTTTCTTTTTTTTCAAAGCCTTAGTCTCTCTTTTGGCGGCAGAATATGCAATCGCCATGGATACCTTCAGCGTTGGTGTGCCGACTATTCTTGCCGCGAGGCTTCTTCGCAAGAAAGTGGTGGTTCGTATTTCAGGTGATTTTTTGTGGGAATCATATGTGGAGCGAAGCGGTAATTTGATTACACTTCAAAAATTTTATGAAAAAATTCCGGCGCTTTCCCTCAAAGAAAAACTGGTGTTTCTTTTAACGAAAAAAATTCTTAGTAAAGCTCATAAACTTGTTTTTTCGACTTCATGGCAAAAAGATATTTTTATGTCTGTGTACGCTTTCCCGAAAGATAAGGCGGCGGTTATTGAAAATTATTTCGGAGTGCACGAAGCAGGGGCTCCGTTTCAAGAGAAAAATTTTGTCTGGGCAGTTCGCCCGCTTAAACTCAAAAATGGCAGGATGCTCTACCGGGCATTTGGTGAGGCTAAAAAACGCGACCCCTCCCTTGTGCTTGATGATGGGCGCTACCCGTACGACATTCTTCTTAATCGCATTAAATCCGCCTACGCCGTGATTTTACCCTCAATTTCTGATGTTTCGCCCAATCTCATCATTGATGCCATTACGCACGGAAAGCCTTTTATCATGACGACGGAAAGCGGTTATTTTGAAAAATTTAAAAATATCGGCCTGTTCGTCAATCCATTCAGCGAAGAAGATATAACGGAAAAAATTCTAACACTCGCGAATCCTTCACCGTATAATTTTTATAGAGAAAAAGTTGCTGGGTATACTTTTACCCATAGCTACAGAGAAATTGTCTCAGAATATCTAAAACTCTATCACACACTATGAAGGTCATAATAGTCGGCACAGAGAAAAGACTCTTTGAAAAAGGAAGCTCCGCCCAGGTGCGAATTGCCTCGTATGGGAGCCTTGTCGAGGAGCTTCATGTGATCGCATTCACTCGAAAAATCGATGCTCTGAAGCCTTTAAACCTATCCTCTTCGGTATGGCTCTACCCCACGAATTCTAAAAGTAGACTTGGTTACATTTTCGATGCAATGCGGATAGGAAAGGCTCTTAAAGAAAGATCTATTTCACTTGTAAGCGTCCAGGATCCCTTTGAATCGGGCCTTGCTGGTTTCCTTGTCTCTCGTGCTCTCAAAACGAGGTTCCACATTCAGATACACACAGATTTCTTAAGCCCCTATTTTGCAAAAGGATCTCTCTTGAATCGCCTGAGGGTTACTATTGGGCGGTGGCTCCTGCCTGAGGCCGATTGTGTAAGAGTCGTATCGGAGCGAATCAAGAATTCTATTGAAACTGCAGATATAAAGCTCAGGGCTCCAAGTGTTGTTCTGCCAATCTATGTTGAAGGTAATCCATATAAAAAAGAACGAAACGATTTTTTAACAAAAGAGTACGGAGAGTTTAAAAGACACGTTTTAATGGTTGGCAGACTAGAGCCAGAAAAGAACTTTTTTCTCGCTCTTCGTGTTTTTAAACACGTTGCGGCGAAAGATTCTGACGCGGGGCTTATTATTGTTGGTAGCGGCTCACAAAAAGAAAAATTGTCGCAATACACAAAAGAACTTGGAATTGAAAAGAAAGTTAAATTTGTTGGTTGGCAAAAA
This sequence comes from Minisyncoccia bacterium, assembly GCA_041485465.1. Lineage (GTDB taxonomy): Bacteria > Patescibacteriota > Minisyncoccia > Phycocordibacterales > JAKFXT01 > JBGPJO01. Next base: position 12,234 of record JBGPJO010000003.1, read on the forward strand.
AATATTTCTGATTATTACCTCAGTGCCGCCGTCTTTCTTTCAACTTCAGATTATGAAGGATACGGTATGACGTTTATTGAAGCGGCACTTTCCGGACTGCCCATAGTTACCACAGATGTCGGAATAGCTCGCGAACTTTTAGGAGTTGACGGGGCCTTCATTGTTTCTCCTCAAGATGAACCTGCCCTCACTACATCTTTGGAAGAAACATTACGTAATAGGGAAGAAGTCTTGAAACACGCCCTAAAAGCCCAAAATAATGTTAAGCAAATTCTCATAAGTAATGACGAGTATTTAAGACGCTACAAGCTAGTTTGGGAAAAATGTCTGTGATAAAGTAACCGCGCACATGAAAGAAAAATTAACCGTAGGTTTTATAGGACAGGGATTCGTCGGGAAAAATTATGCCGACGATTTTGAACGACGCGGTTTTATTGTTCTGCGATATGCTCTTGAAGAGCCCTATCAACCAAATAAGGAAAAGATTGCCATGAGTGATGTCGTCTTTATTGCCGTACCCACCCCAACCACACCTCGAGGATTTGACCCGAGTATCATCAAAAAAGTCATTACACTTGTGGGTCAAGGTAAGATTGCGGTAATTAAATCAACCATTCTTCCGGGGACCACTGAGGAAATTCAGCGAGAAAATCCGGATATCACCGTCTTATATTCTCCTGAATTTTTAAGCGAAGCGACAGCAGCGCACGATACCGCGAATCCTTCAATGAATATTATTGGTATTTCCAATCAATCAGAAATCCACCGTGAAGCGGCTGAAAAAGTTCTTGGCATTTTGCCCCAAGCGCCGTTTTCAACCGTTTGTTCTTCCAAGGAAGCGGAAATGATTAAGTATGCCCACAACACCATTGGGTATGTCAGCGTTGTTTTTGTGAACCTGCTTTATAATCTCGCCAATAACCTTGGAGCAGACTGGCAGGTTGTAAAAGGAGCGCTTAAAGCCGATCCGATGATGCCTAAATATCATCTTGAACCGGTGCATAAAACAGGCCGCGGGGCTGGAGGCCATTGTCACATAAAAGATTTTGCGGCCCTCGTTGACCTTTATAAAAAGCTGATCAATGATCCGGTCGGCATAAAAATGCTTGAGGCTATTGAACAGAAAAATATCGCCCTTCTTCTTTCAACGAATAAAGATCGGGGTCTTCTTTCGGGGGTATATGGAAAGAAGGTGCTCGACAGGGGAAATAATTAACCTCCACGGTTATAAAGAATGAAGCTCTCAATTATCATTCCCGCATATAACGAAGAAAAGACGATCATCGCTCTTCTTGATAAAGTTTTTGCCGTTGATTTTGGAAATGTTGAGCGAGAAGTCATCGTGGTTGATGACGGCTCGAAAGATAAAACTCTTGAATTTATTAAAAATTATTCCCGCCCAATGCGATTTTTTTCACATGAAAAAAATGAAGGCAAGGGCTCGGCTATACAGACTGGTATTAAGGAAGCGACGGGGGACTATGTAGTCATTCAAGATGCCGATCTTGAATATAACCCCCAAGATTTGAAATTACTCCTTGATACTGCGCTTGTTCATAAGGCAAAAGCGGTTTTCGGTTCGCGGAGGCTCTCCGTCGCAGATCAGGTCAATCGCCATGGCAGATGGTATTACTATATGGGAGGGGTTTTACTTACTTTTCTTGCCAACCTTCTTTATGACACGCATATTACCGACGAGCCGACCTGCTACAAGCTTATTGATGGACGATTATTAAAGGCTCTCAATATAGAATCGCAAGGTTTCGAATTCTGCCCTGAGGTCACGGCAAAAATTGGACGTCTAAAAATTCCTATTTTTGAAGTTCCCATACATTACAATCCGCGCAGCACCTCTGAAGGTAAAAAAATACGCGCAAAAGATGGCCTGATTGCTATCTGGACCCTTCTTAAATATCGTTTTTCTCGAATACCATGAGCATCAAGAAACTATTTTTACTCATTCTCCTCCTTGCCGACATTCTTGTTCTCGGACTCATTTTCTCTGTATCCGGCTTTTACAATGACCTGGTCGACGCAAAGGATTATATACCGCAGATAGAGGAGTACGCTCATCCGGGGAGCCTTGTGGTTGATACGTCAATAGCTCACCGCGAATTTAAACCGCTTTATGGAATACTTGGCGGTCCACTTGCGCGATATACAGACGCGCGGACGGCTCTTCTCATACTTAACATCTTTTTCTTTATTGGACTCTCTTTTGCCGCATTCTTTTTCCTTGATGTGCTTGGCTTCTCGTCAATTGAGGCGCTTGTCGGCGCGCTGTGGATTATCTCCGACTATCCACTTCTCAAATACGGCCTTACCCTGAGCACCGATATTTCGGGTTGGTTTTTTGCCGCTCTTATTGCCGCCATTGGTCTCTTTGGAGTGAGAGCAAAAAAATGGTGGCCGCTCTTGCTTGCGTCGACTTTTGGCTTTATTGGATTTCTTGCAAAAGAAACGGCCGTGCTCGGACTTGGGGCTGTCGGATTCATGATTCTCTTTTCATTCACTAAAGGGGAGTGGCGCCAGTATCTGAAGAGCCTTATCGCTATAAGTCTGCCGTTCCTTCTTCTTGAGGGTGGCTATGTTGCCTTTCTTATCCATTCAGGGATCCCGACATTTCTTGATTGGTATCAGGGGAATGCCGCGGGGATATCTTCACATCAGACCGTTTCCTATTTTTTGGGCATTGAAGGCGCTTCATTCCATGTTCTCCTTATCCTAGCGCTAATCGGCTTCTACTTTTCTCTCCAGAATGGCGATATCTGGAAAAAAGACTGGCTCATAAAATTTTCATCGCTCTTTCTCGCGTCCTTGCCCGTGCTCGTGTGGCCTATTTACATTACCCGCATTATCTATGTCCAATTTATTTTCGTGGTGCCGCTTGCGCTCTACGGCGCGGAGAAAGTGCTCGAAAAAATAGATAAAGAATCGCTCCGGCGGGCGGTGGCGCTTACATTCGCTATCATACCGATTGCCGCGAGCATCATTCTTTTTGTTTTTGCAAATGGGCGGTCGCTTTTTGACGTTCTGCATCTTCTATGAAGCTTCTTATTATTACCCAGGCTGTTGATACAAATGACACCACACTCGGTTTTTTCCATTCATGGATAGAACGATTTGCGCGAGAATGCGAGTCGGTGATAGTTATCTGTCTCAAGGAGGGACGCCACCAGTTACCTCCCAATGTAAAAGTTCTCTCTCTCGGTAAAGAGCGATCGGAGGGCCGCCTCGGGTATGTTCTTAATTTTTATAAATATATTTTTTCCGAGCATGGTGGCTACGACGCAGTATTTATCCATATGAATCAGGAGTACGCCCTTTTGGGTGGCTTGTGGTGGAGGCTATGCAATATCCCGACTGCGCTCTGGTACAACCACACCTACGGCTCAATTATCTCAGACATTGCTGCGATTTTTGTACGGAAGGTTTTCTACACATCTCCCTTCGCCTATATGGCCAAGAAGGGGAAGGCAATTGCTATGCCCGCAGGTATTGATACCGATTTCTTTAAGCCACACACTGATTCTTCAGCGGCTGTGCCGCGCGGCGTTCTTTTTCTTGGGCGCATTTCTCCGGTCAAAAAAGTTGAATTATTCGTAGATACGCTTCTTGAACTCGAGAGAAAAGAGATTACTTTTGAGGCTACTATTTGTGGAGACCCTATATCTGGAGATGAGGCATACGCAGGGAAAATTAAAACGCGGGCAGCCCCGCTTATCGAGGCCGGGATGTTAAAAATTATTTCTGGTGTGCCGCACACGGAGACAAAAAAAATATATGCACATCACGAATTTTACGTAAACCTCACCCAAACTGGCAGTTTAGACAAAACCGTACTTGAAGCCATGGCCTGTGAATTACTGGTGCTTGCTTCTAACAAGTCATTTCAAAATATTATTTCGAATGACAGTGTACTTAAAGAGGAGGCAACTCCTGCAGATATCGCTCAGGCGTTTGTATCAGTTATGAATCTTTCTGCTGATGAAAAAATAAAGCGAGGGGAAGAAAACAGACTGTACGTTTTGGAGAATCACAGTATCTCGGCTCTCGTCACTCAGGTTATTCAAGCATTATCGTAATTTACTCGCTGCTTTCGCGTAGCGTACATGAAGCGATACGGGGCTTGAGCATGAGTGACCAAAAATCCTTGTTGAGAAAGAAAACGCTCAAGTTCTTGGGGGGAGTGTTTTTCAACGCGGTGCCATTGAATCACCATCAAATCTATGCGATTGAACAATTCTTTTGGCAGATTATACAGAATTTCATATTCAGCTCCTTCACAGTTCATTTTCAAAAGGTGGCAGGTGGTGATGTTATATTCTTTGAATATGTCTCTAAGCGTCACGCATGGCACAGAGACTCCTTCGTTTAGGTTGCGGTTTTCTCTACGAAACAGTGAACTCGATACACCCCCCACCTCGTCTATAAAAAGAGTTCTGTTTTTATCAGATATAGCCACTGCTTTTTCTATAGGTAGTACCCGTGATTCAAGGTGATTGCCTTCCACGCTTTTTTGTAAATATTTAAACACTTCAGGATTTGGTTCAAATGCGTATACGGTGGAAGTGGAGCTTTTGAGAGCGGCATATATCGCAAAAGTACCTATATGGGCGCCTATATCTATTATTATTGGATGTTCGACCGTCGCTAGCTCATGCAAGTCTCCATATACGCCGTCGAGCCATACAGCGGTCAGATCGTCTATGCCCCAACCGCCCCTTGCGGTAAAGAATATTGGGCCAGCGCGTAATTTAAGAGGTGTCTCCTTTGAATAAATGGGAATGCGGAATTTTTGCATGAAAAGTAGAGGCCAATTTTTTAACAGACGCCAGGTACGCGTGAACCACTGTATATGCATAACAGGAACATATAAAATTTTTTTACTCATTTTATTGCGATCTTTTACGAACAGCCTCCAGTATTACTCCTGTTCCAAGAAAACGAAGCGGTGTTAATCGTAGCGGTTCAAGTAATGTGGCAGTTATTATGGAAAGTTTTGGAAACCAATAATCAAAAGGGCGAGGAAGAATGCGAAAATTATACGCGGTCGGGTTCTTTATGGTGAATCCTTCTTTCTCAAGAGTCTTCATGTACGCATGAGGCCGATATTCACGATGGAAGATATTTTCTCCCAGCTTTTGCCGGAAACGGCGGATAAATGATCCGAGCAAAGCAATGATCAAACGGTCCCACATCCGCATCGGGCTCCACCAATTGGGGAGCGAGACTAAAAGGCGTCCGCCCGGCTTTAAAACCCGTTGCATCTCTCTAATGGCGGCACTATCGTCAGTCACATATTCTACGAGTCCCATAGCGACGATGACATCATAGGCATTATTTGGCGCAGAGATATTTTCAACGGCGCCGACTGAAAAGGATGCGGCCGGGAATTTCTTTTTAGCTTCTCCGATCATTACCTCTGAAATGTCGATGCCGTCATAGGTGAAGCCCCGATCGGTGATTTCTTTTGTCATTACCGCCGGACCGCATCCGATATCAAGCACTCTTCCGGGGCCGTATCCCAAAAGCTCAAGCACCCTATCTTTACGCACGCGAAAGGAATATCCTTCGGCAGTTTCTTTCGAATAACTGTCCGCATATTCTTTGGGATTAAGACTAAAATAGTTTCTTGCTGTTTTCTCTAGATCTTTTTCACTCATGATCGCCGTAGTATCTTACGGATAGTGGGCAGAGAATTTGAGACAAGTGCCTTAAAACGTTTTTCGCCTTCGGTATCATCAAGCGTGATCCGTGGTAATTCGAGCGGATCACAGGTTTTTATAGAAATTCTCTGCCCTTCGGTTGTCCACGCGTACCGTATTCCTAACCCACGAAGAACCTCTTTTGTTTCAGAGGTGAAGTCTCCTCGCTGGCCGTTTGGGTAGGCAAAATGGTCGACGTTGTCGAGAGTACTTTTCAGTCTATCAACAGACGATGAAATTTCACGGGCCTGTTCATTTCTGCTGAGCATACTTAAGATGGAGTGGTTTTCGGTATGCGCGCCGATAGTGATTCCGTTTTCGCTCATTTCCCGGATTTCTTCCCAGGAAAGCGGGGCATAATCGGGGCGATTAAAAATTTCAGGAATTGTAACATCGGATAATTTCATTAAAACGTCAATTATTATTTTTCGGTCGCTACCCTTAATCCGCTTAAGCTTTTGACGTATTTCCATATCGGCGGCAATTTTTTCAGCGCGGCTTTTAATCGGGTATCGTTTTTCTCCCGATGGAAAAGGCACAGTGAGATATGGCCCACCGGCTCGACCGATCGATTCTTCGAGCATATCGGTCCAGAGGGGAAATTTTCTGTCAATAAATCCGGTGGTTACAAAAATCGTTGCCGGAACACCGAGTTTTTTGAGCATCGGATATGCGTTTATAAAATTATTTTTATAACCGTCATCAAACGTTATGGCGCAGAGAGGCTCGAGGGGCTCTTCACGCTTCTCTACGAGCAGTTCAATCGCTTGAAGCGGCACGATTTTAAAATGCTTTGAAAGCCATGAGATCTGTCTTTCAAACGTGTCTTTTCCGATGTGTTTACGGCGGTAGTTTTCGATCCCCCGTGGTTCTTTATTTGAAGTCACACCATGGTAGAGCACGACGAGCGGCCGCTTTTTTGAGAAAAAAGCGGCCGCCCTCGTCACATATTTACCGCCACTTAATCCGATAATCAGTCGTTTATATGGCATATTCGCTAGTTTGATTATGGTAGCATACCCTTATGCAAAAACGTCTTTTTCTCATATTTCACGGGCGTTTTCCGAGTGAAAAGGCCGCTGCGCTTTTTGCCGCTAAAAGCGCGGAATCTTTTGCTTTGACAGGACTCTCGGTTACTCTTTTGGTACCGCGTCGCAGACGAGTTTCAAAGCAGGATCCTTTTTCTTTTTTCTCTTCAAAGAAAAATTTTAATGTTGTTTATCTACCCACAATTGATTTTGTCGGGGTGCCTGTCATTACAGAGGTTTTTTTTCCGATAAGTTACTTCTTCTTTTCACTGAGTTTGCTCGTCTATCTTTTGGTGCATGCAAAAAGGGACGATATACTCTATTCGAATGAATCTTTTCCACTTTTGCTCTCCGCATTCTTTTTCAAGAAAATTATATATGAGATGCATGATTTTCCTGAAGGACACTTTTCCTATTACAGATTCTTCTTAAAACTAGTTTCAAAAATTATCACAACAAACAATTGGAAGAAAGAAAAGCTTATCTCACAATTCTCTGTACCTAGAGATAAAATATTTGTTGAGCTAAATGCAGTTGATATGAAGGAGTTTGATATCGCCGTCTCAAAAGAAGACGCTCGCAAAAGGCTTAACCTTCCGCAAGATGCATTTATTATCTTATACACGGGGCATCTCTATTCTTGGAAAGGGGTTGATACTCTTGCACATAGCACGGAGTATCTACCTGCTGATTTTTTAATTGTATTTGTTGGCGGTACGGAAACTGACGTTGCCGCGTTTAAAAAAAAGTATGCTGCGAACCCAAAAATTTTTATTGTTGGTTTTCGGCCCCACAAAGAAATTCCTATTTGGCAAAAAGCGGCAGACGTACTAGTACTTCCTAACACGGAGAAACAAAATATATCAAAATATTACACTTCGCCTATGAAACTTTTTGAATACATGGCAAGCGGTCGGCCAATAGTAGCCTCGCGATTGCCATCAGTACTTGAGATCGTAGATGATACGAAAACCATCCTGGTTTCACCAGATGACGAAAAAGCTCTTGCGGAGAGTATTAAGAAGGTAGCTGAAGACCCGGCGCTTGCCGAGGCTTGCGTTCAGGCTTCGTTTGAGGCTGTAAAAAGACACACATGGGAAGCACGGGCGGGACGCATCCTTTCCTTTATTGTGATGCGGTAGACATTTGTTCGGCCATCGGCCATTTTGATGTACTATATGACGGTGCAAAAAACTGATGCTATAAGAATACCGCGAAGCGCTGTCAAATACATTCTTTTTCAACGCACTCCCTATCTTTTCATCCATCGAAACCGCGTGGCGCAAAGCATTATGCGCCTCTTGCCGAAGTGGGCCGCTTTTTTTATTGAGTCTCTTTTTACAACTCTCAATGGTACCGTGACGCTTGAGGCCGCGCTTTCAAGAGTTCCGGTTGAGAGGCTCTTTAATGAGGGGTTAAGAAAAGACCTGAAGACCTTTGAGAAATACTTACCCCAAAACGTCAAGAAAATTCTTGATATTGGCTGCGGTGTTGGGGGAATTGATGTTGTCTTGAGCCGGTATTATGAATCCAGTCAGCCGGATATATATCTTTTGGACAAAACAGAGATACCTTTGCGCGTATACTACGGCATTCGGGATAGGGGCTGTTACTATAATTCTCTTGAGGTAACAAAGAACCTGCTTGTGATAAATGGAATTCCTGAAGAAAAAATATTTCTTCAGGAGGCCACTTTAAATAACAGCATTGATTTTAATGTCGAGTTCGATCTGATCATTTCACTTCTTTCCTGGGGATATCATTATCCTGTGTCTACATATCTTGACCAGGTGTATGAAAAACTTGCGCCTGGCGGGACGCTTATACTTGATGTGCGGAAAGGACAGGGAGGTATTGAGCTCCTCAAATCTAAATTCGGAAATGTGGCAATTGTTCTAAAAGAAGAAAAAAGCGATCGGGTTATAGTAAAGAAGCGGTAAAGTTATTGTAATCTAGCAGAGATTATTTATTTTTTGGTGGCGAGGTACATAAAGCTCTCCCAGCTTCTATCGGGTGCCGTGTTTTCTTTAATATTGAGTACTTGTGCTCCGCTTTGAGTTAAGATTGAGACAACTTTCTCCTTTGAAATGCCATGCATTTCGAGAACTGGTTTGAAGAAATGTTTTATTCTGCGGTATAGATTGAGAAGAGAGGGAGGAAGAAATCTTTTAATTTTAGTTCGTAGCGATGGAGCTTGCGGATAAAATTTAAGTTGTCTGCTTGGAATCTGGAAGAGCAAAACACCTTCAGGCGTAAGGACGCGCACAAATTCTCGAATGTATTTTCCCGCATACTGCGGTTCCATGTGTTGAAGGACAATGTTTGAATAAATAAAATCAAAATGGTTATCGGGGAAAAGTTTCAAGTCATCCTCTTTGTTAAGGAAGTATTTACATTTTGTTCTATAGCGATTGTGCTTCCGCGCGAGCTTGATCATGGAGGCCGCGATATCAACACCGATTACTTCTTCAAAATGAGGCGCGAGCGCCTGTGTGAGACGTCCGACGGCACAACCAAAATCAAGCGCTCGGGCGTGTCGGAGCGGTAGATTTTTTGACGCAATATACCCGAGTGCATCACTAATTTCCTTTTCTCCGGTCTTGAAAAATTCGGCCTTATTCCACCTGCCGCCGCTTTTGTCTTTTTCACTTAAAATCGCATAGAAGGGGTCTGTTTTCCCAAAGCGATCCCAGTTTTTTCTAGTATCTCTAAGTTTCATAAAAACGGAGCTATTCTAACAGATCAAATTTTATTTGATTAATTTTCCGAAAAATATTTTTGTTGCGAGCCCCAGGGCAAGTATCTGGTACTTAAAACGCCATAGTTCATATGAAATGGGAAATTTGTTCCCTCGCGATATAAGTCGCACACGCAGAAATCTGAAGACGTACAAGGTAAGAAGCGCTCCAGTGTGTAGGACTGCTTCAGCCCATTTATAGGGAGTCATGAATGCCTCATATTGTCGACGGTCCCAGTCAAGCGCTCGCTTAAGGGTGCGTGTATCCCAGGCGGCGTAGGTATCGGCAAGAGGCACATACATTACACCCTTAAGGAATCCGACATCGTAGCCATGGTTAATAAAAACTTTTTCGTGGGTAATCTTTGTATATCGCGGCACAGCCTTTCTGTTGAAGAAACGGATTTGACGATTAGGATAGGTAATGGTGTCATCGATAACGTTTCCTCGCCAGACATATTTGCGTGGCATTTTATAGATAAGGTGCGGCGGGTTAGGATTATCAACAATCTTTGCAATTTCCTCGACGACTTCAGGGGAGAGGTATTCATCAGAGTCAACGCGCACATGCCAGTCGTATTTTCCCGCGAGAAGACAAGTGGTTCGGGCTTCGCCGAAGTTAGTAATACGCTGGTTTGGCTCGTCTGTTTCCTTTTGTTTTGTAACACGTGCCCCAAACGAGCGGGCAATATCTTGGGTCCCATCAATCGAATTCCCGTCGCAAATATAGACATCATCAAATCGCTTCAACGTCTCAAGGGTCTTTGGTAACTCTTTGGCGCTGTTTAGGGTTAATATACCTACCGAGACTTTTATTTTTTCTTTAGATGATGCCATGGTTGAGTCATTATACTGATTGAAGCTGTACTATACTATCGATACTATGCGAATCCATTTTTTTGTACGGACACTGAACGAAAAACGGGGAGGTGGCTCTACTCATAATGCCATTTCTTTTATCCGCGCACTTCGTGAGAAAGGTCATGAGATTACTGTCCATGCGTACTCGTCTTATAACAATGAACCGCCCGCAGATATTTCTCTTATCCAACATAGTGGTGAGAGAAAGGGTTTTGTTGAAGCAAATAAGTTTCTTTCAAAAATTCTAAAAGAATCTGAAAAGGACGCAGATCTCTTTTTCCTCTATGGTGTAGATTTTACGTGGGGTGGCGGAATGTATAAAAAACAAGCGGGAGCTACGCCAACGCTTGTGTATCTCGACACATATCTCCCATCTATGAACTTGATGTACAGCGAGGCAAGTGCCACTTTTGTATTCAAATCAACGGGATATTTTTTAAAGCGTTTTTTCTGGGACAGTGTGATTGGTCTTCAGTACGCTCACCATGCGGACCATTTTTTTGCGGTTTCGCCATATGTTAAGGAGCAATTTGTACGTTTTGGTTTTCCAAAAGAAAAGTTTTCTGTACTAACAAATTTTTTTGATCCGATTATTGTTTCTTCAAGTAAAGTGAAACATGCTGGGAAAATCTCCATGTTATACATTGGTCGTTTTACTTACGATAAAGGATGCGATCTTCTGCTCCGTGTTCTCTCTGGGCTTTCTAACCATCAGTGGCAATTACGACTTGTTGGTGGTGGTCCACAAAGATCTGCGTACGAAAAATACATTAAAGAAGCAGGTTTAAAATCTCGCGTAACTCTTGTGTCATGGTCAAATAAAGAAGAACTTGCAAAAGAGTATAAGAATGCAGACGTGTTTGTGCATCCTGCACGCTGGCCCGAGCCTTTCGGACGCACTGTGGTTGAGGCAATGATGTATGGCGTACCCGTGGTGGTGCCTCGTGTTGGTGGTGCGGCATGGATAGCGGGGGATGCGGGTATAGAGTTTACAAATGGTAATGTCAAAGAACTTCGTGAAGCAATAGAGAAGCTTCTTTCTGATGCTTCGCTTCGCGCCAAACTTGGTGCAAGCGGCATGATACGAGCGCGGATGTTCTCTAAGGAGGAAGTAATACCACAGTTAGAAAAAACACTCGAAGAAGTAGCTGCAAAATAACATGCAAAAAAAACTTATTGTTATATATGAGCCGGAGCAGGTAGAGTCAATTATTTCGTATATCCAAAAAATCCAGGAACCATATCACATTATTGCTTTAAATTTTTGGGCGGAGCGGCTGCTTAGTGCTAGGGATATTACTTTCGAACCTTTGGAAAAATATGCGCTTAGTGAGGAAGAAAAAGACCGTCTCTTTGGGGTTGCAACAACTTTTGCACGAGAGTGGTATAGGTTACCCGAGCTTTCTTTTTTTGAATATAAGGGTGTTCCTATCGGGGAATCAGCTGAGCCTGAGATTGACAGTTATATTGAGAAAGCACTTTATTTTTTATATATTTTTAAAAAAATTCTTGAGAAAAACCCTGACGAAGAGCTTGTTGTTCCTTATGCCGAAGGGCGGACGGCCTCAAACAAGGCTTCCCTTGCGTGGTTTGAGGCCCGTGTGTCGATTGCTGTGGCGCAGTTTTTAGGGAATCTTTTTGGGCATGCTGTACTGCCTATAGGAGTAAAATTCGAACGTAAAGAAATTCCTTCAGTAAATCAGTATATATCTTGGCGGCATATAGCGCTTAAGACACTGAACTGGTTCGTGGCTCATGCTGTTCGTCCCCGACCTATTAAAATTTTTGCAAGCGAATATTGGAGAAATATAGCCCCGGTTCTTGAAAAAATGGATGATGCCGAGTTGGTGCTTATGGACCGTAGTGAAATAAAGAATATTCCTTGGCGCTACATATTTTCTCGACGTATTCGTTTTATTCACCCTACTGACGTTTTAACTCCTAAAATACGCACCTTTGCAGCCGCGGTGACTCATGATTTTTCTCTTAAGTGGAGCAGTGCGGTCCCCGCTCTTGAAAACCTGGTTAAAAAAATTTCTCCGGATATTAATTGGTGGCCGCTTGTTGAAGAGGGGATCAAGTCTTGTCTCGGAGTATATGCTCAAGGTGTTGTTGAGAGCGCGCAGTGTATTGAGCACTTGTTACTTTTAGAGAAATCAAATCGCGTGTTGCTTCGAGGGAGTTTTGCTGGCCGTCAGCCACACTTCTTCGTAGCCGCGTGTATATCTCGCACTCTTGGGACTCCTTCTATTGAGATACAACATGCAGCCGAAGTGCTTGATCCTCGTTCAGTAGTATCTCGTTTTGCCACTTCCTATATTGCCGGATATGGCGAACTCACTAAGAAAGGGTTTATACGGAATCACACATATGCTCCTGAGCGAATTCGTATCGTTGGCTCTCATCGTTTTGATCATCTTGTGTCTACGCCCCCTTTATCTAAAGACGAACGGGATAAGAAAATACAGGACTTAGGGCTTGACCCCACAAGGCCAATCGTCCTTTCAGCGGTACAAGCAGAAAACTACATGTTGGTTTTTTGTCCGTGGAGCTTTAATTCCTATGACATGGCAAGTTACCTTCAGTCTATGGCCACACTTAAAAAAACTCTGCCAGACATTCAGCTTATCCTCAAGTTTCGTTGGCCCGAACATTGGTTGACAAGATTTCCTCAATATTACAAAGACTATATCAACGAGCTATTTCCAAAAGGAGATGTAGTTTTAATCCACGCCGAAATTCCGATGGTTGATGTGATCAGGATATGTGATATTGCTATGAGTGGTAATTCAACCGTTCTTCTTGAAGTGATGGTAGCGAAAAAATCTTTAGTCTTTTTCCCGTGGAAGGAAAATGACACCTATACTCTCGAGAGTTTTGAGGGGTTGGGAAAACCCATTTATCTAAAACAACATGAAGAGCTTATTAATGAAATGAAAAGTCTTCTTGCTAGCGCTTCATTGAGGGCAGAGAGGGTCCGCATTCAAGATAACTTTCTTGCTAAAAATTATTCTTTTGACGGTCACGCGACAGAACGTATGGTCGCGCTTCTACGTGAAAATCTCCGGCCACTATAAAAGAACACCTTTTTGATTTTGAGAGAGTTTGTATAGAATAAAGCTAATTATGGAACTTAAACCTTTTATTGAAGGAACAACTGTTGATCTAAGACCTCTCTCCATGAAGGATATTGAGGGGGGTTATGTTAATTGGTTGAATGATCCCGAAGTGTGTAAGTACAACTCTCATCATGTATATCCGTATACACGGGAACAGGCTGCCGCTTATATTGTCGGTCTTGAAGGCAACAAGAATAATCTGGTGCTTGCTATTGTTCAAAAAGATAGCGGCAAACATATCGGCAACATCTCACTTCAGAATATTGATCATCTTAGTCGCAATGCCGAGTACGCGATTATTCTTGGGGAAAAAGAATATTGGGGAAAAGGGATTGCGCTTGAAGCCTCACTTATGATTCTCAAACACGGATTCCAGGCACTCGATTTACATCGGATATATTGTGGGACTTCGGAGAAAAATACTGCCATGAAGAATTTGGCGCTTGCCATGGGCATGCAGGAAGAAGGCAGGAGAAAAGAGGCCATATATAAGGACGGCGAATTTTTTGATGTCATAGAGTACGGAATTTTGAAAAAGAATTTCAATGCAGCAAAAAAATAAAACGTGTGAAAACACAGAAGGACCCCTCTTCCCGCAGCTCAAGTATTGCGCCCGCTGTTGCATACCCGAGACGCAAGAAGGGGTACGGTTTGACGAGATGGGCATTTGCTATGCTTGTCAGTCGTCCGAACAGAAAATTCATATTAACTGGGTAGAGAAGGAAAAGGAACTTCGTAAAATTCTAGAAGATGCAAAGTCAAAGGCGGGAAATAATTATGACTGCATTGTTCCCATAAGCGGCGGCAAGGACAGCACATTTCAATTGCATATCCTTACAAAAGTGTACGGCATGAAGCCACTTGCGGTGACGTTTAGCCACAACTGGTGGAGCGAAAGCGGTTGGTACAATCTCCAGAACGCTCTTGAAACTTTTAATGTCGATCACATCATATTTACGCCGAATCGGGCGCTTATTAACAAACTTGCGAAAAAATCGGTTGAAGGGATTGGCGATACGAACTGGCATGACCACGCCGGAGTAGGCTCGTTTCCGCTTCAGGTGGCGGTTAAATTCAAAATCCCTCTTCTTATCTGGGGAGAGTCAATTGCCGAAGCCTCCGGCCGGGCGACCTATGAAAAACCTCTTCATAAAATCGACAGAGATTATTTTGTTAAGGTTTCGGCAAAACTAAACCCAACGCAGATGGTTGGAGGGGGAGTAAGTGCCCGTGATCTCTATCCATTTACGGTTCCGTCGCAAGCGGAGCTTGATTCTGTTGGTGTATGGTGGATCAATCTTGGCGATTATATTTTTTGGGACGATGAGCGTCAGGCGGAATTTCTTCATGACACCTATGGCTGGAAAGAGACGCGGATGGAAGGAACATACAAACGCTATAAGAGTGTTGAAGATATTATGTCAGGAATGCATGACTTCACCTGCTATTTGAAGCGTGGCTACGGGCGGTGCACGGTGCAGGCGAGTCTTGATGTTCGGAACGGTCTTCTCACAAGAGAAGAAGCTTTTACGCTCATCCGTGAGTATGATACGGAACGGCCGGAGGCGCTTGATTATTATTTGGAGATAACCGGTACGACCGAAGCCGAGTTTTACGAAACAATGAAAAAACAACGTGTGCCGAAAATGAAGAATATAGATATTCCGATTATGCCAAAACATCATCCTCATGAAGAAAAACTGGTGCCGTTTCCGGAGCAGCTAATTGAGAAGTATAAGAATAAAAAAGATGAATCCCGTTAGAGATGAAAAAAGTTGGTATACATATGTACTTCAGAGTCTCACAGATGGGAAATGGTACACAGGTTCTACGAATGACCTGCGGAAGCGCTTTAAGTATCACCGCTTGGGTAAAGTTTCTTCCACTAAGCACCGAGGGCCATTCAAAATTATTTACTACGAGATGTGCCTTACTGAAAAAGATGCACGGTCGAGAGAATTATTTCTTAAATCGGGTATGGGTAAGCGTTATCTGAAAAATCGGTTAAAGCGCTTCCTATCTCTAACGGGATGAATAAACTTTTTCTTGAAAATTCAATCAGCGAGATTATAGAAAAAATTCGTAACAAAAAACTTCTGCCGTCGGAAGTCGCGACTGCCTCACTTCAAAATATTCGCGAACTTGACCCAAAGTATTTTGCATTTGTTCTCTACGGAGACGAGGGGTTGATAGATGAGATACGAAAAGAGGAGAAATCAGTACCTATAAACGGAAATCGGCTACTTGAAAAAATTCCTGTCGGGGTAAAAGATATTTTTAATACCGCTGATTTCCCCACTCAGATGGGGAGTCCTTTGTGGAAGGATTTTACGCCGGGAAATGATGCGCGTGCCGTCTTTAATCTCAAGCGGCAGGGGGCGATTGTTATGGGTAAAATGGTCACGGCGGAGTTTGCGGTGCATGCTCTCGATAAAACGCTAAACCCGTATGACGTCACAAAAACTCCGGGGACATCTTCAAGCGGATCAGCGGTTGCAGTCTCGCTCGGGATGGTACCGGTTGCAACAGGAACGCAAACTGCAGGGTCTATCATTCGTCCCGCGAGTTTCTGCGGCGTCTATGCGTGCAAACCGTCCTTCGGACTCATTCCTCGAACCGGGATGCTCAAGACCACCGATAGTCTCGATAGCATAGGTTTTTTTACTATTCATCAAAAAGATTTGCGCAGGGTGTTTGATACTTTGAGGGTATGGGGTGAGAATTATCCTATAAGCAATAAAGCCTTACGTGATGACGCGCGGCAGAATAAAGAAAAAGACAAACCTTGGCGGGTTGGTTTTGTTCGTACTCATACCTGGGAGAACGCGCCCTCATACGCTAAGGAAGCGCTGGAGGCATTTATGAAAAAACTCGGGGGGAAGAAGGATGTTGAGGTGGTTGAAGCCATCTTGCCGAAGGTCATGGAGAAAACACACGTAACGCACGAAACTATCTACAACAAGTCGCTCTCGTATTACTTCCAGCACGAATACGAGAAGTCGAATTACGTTTCTCCGATAATGAACGAGCTTATTGAGGCGGGTAAAAAGATCAGTATTGAAGAGTATGGTTCAGCAATAGCATTACAAACAGAGCTGATACAGAAAATGGATTCTTTCTTCAAAGATTTTGATGTGCTTATTTCTTTGAGTACCGCGGGAGAGGCTCCACTTCGTGAGGTTACAGAATTGAGAGATCCCGCTCTTATGTGGACTCTCACGCATTTGCCGGTAGTAAATGTTCCTAATTTTGTCTCTCCGAATGGAATGCCTTTTGGTATGCAGGTTGTCGCGAGAAAATACAACGACTATCTTTTATTCGGATTTTTGGATTACCTCGAGTCCCTTAAAATCATTCCGCGTAATGCGGGTTACTATCTCTCAGAGCCTCAATCCGATTAAGCGAGATGGTTTTTCGTGAAAGGAAAAAGAAATGCTGCCGGGAAACGTTTTTATGTAACCATACCTATAACTCTTGAGTTTTAAGGTGTGTGTGTTAAAGTACGCCTCACATTATGGCAAAAACCAGCGCAACAAAAAAATCTTCAATCAAAAATTTTTTCAGGGATAAAACGGTTCTGGTGACCGGAGGGACGGGTACCTTCGGGCATGCATTTGTCGCCCGTCTTCTTAAAGAAACCGAAGTAAAAAAGATCATTGTTTTCAGCCGCGATGAATTCAAGCAGAGCCAAATGCAGAGCTCAATGTCGGATCCGAAGAAGAAACTCCGCTTCTTTATTGGAGACGTGCGCGATTTACCGCGATTAGAGCGCGCTTTTCACGGCGTTGATATTGTGGTTCATGCCGCAGCCTTAAAGAGGGTGGACGCTATCGAATATAATCCACTTGAAGCGGTAAAAACCAATATTATCGGTTCAGAGAATGTTATCGATGCCGCTCTCGATAATAAGGTAGAGAAAGTGCTGCTCATTTCCTCCGACAAAGCTGTGCAACCTATTAATCTCTATGGGGCGACCAAACTTGCGGCGGAAAAACTTTTTGTTGCCGCAAATGCGTATCGTAGTCTAGAGCGGAACACGGTTTTTGGTGTCGTGCGCTATGGCAATGTGGTAGGAAGTCGCGGAAGTTTCTTAGAGTTACTGAAAAAGCAGCGTGAGACCGGCACCATTACTTTAACGCATGAAAAGATGACCCGGTTTTGGATTACTATCGATGAGGTTATGGATGTGGTGCTTGAACTTCTCGAATGTATGAAGGGCGGGGAGATTTTTGTGCCAAAGATGAAAAATATGCCGATTTACGATGTTATCAGACTCCTCACGCCCGAATGTGAAATAAAAACAGTGGGGATTCGTCCCGGGGAGAAGCTCCATGAAATTTTGATTACCGAACACGAAGCCCCCCGGACTAAGGATATTGGCAGTGCGTATGTCATTATGCCGGAGTTTTTGGCCGACTCTTCTTATGTTCAATGGTTGAAGAATAAACCAAGTGCTCAAGCGGATTTTGTTTTTGCCAGTAATAATCCCACGTTTAAGTTAAGTGAAGATGAGGCGCGAAAGATTCTCATTATCTAACATTTAACACAACAAAAATTCATGAATAAGCAAAAGAAAATATGCGTAATCATTCCCGCGAAGGCCGTCTCAAAACGCATTCCGGGAAAAAATCTGAAACTTCTTGCAGGGAAACCAATGCTTGCCTATATTTTGGAAACAGCAAAGAGCGCCAAAGGGATTGATCGGGTGATTGTTTCAACAGAATCAGAAGAGGTAAAAAAAGTGGCCGAGCAATACGGAGCTGAAGTGCCGTTTGTCCGTCCCCTGAAGCTAACTGAAGATGAGACAACTACCCAAGAGGTGCTCGTGCACGCGATACTTGAACTTGAAAAAGAGGGCTACAAGCCCGATTATGTTCTTCTGCTCTACCCGACTTCTCCGCTGTTAAAGCGTGAGCGGATAGAGGAAGCGGTACAGATTGCCTTTACTCGAAATTCTGATTCAGTCATCAGTGGTCATTACGACCGTGGACACTATTGGGAAGAGGCGGAAGGGGGATGGATAAGGCTCTTTCCGAAAAAACCTCGTAATAGCCAGTTCCAGCAGCCGCTCTTTGTCGAAAACGGAGCGATTTATATGACGAGGACCGAAATTTTGAAACGCCAGGTTGTTGCCGATAAAACGGACATTCTTCTTATGGATAAAAACGAAAATGTAGACGTCGATTATCCGGAGGATTTTAAGGAGGTTGAAAAGATACTTCTTGAAAAATGAAGAAGAAAAATGTTTCTCAAACAACTTCTGCCATTGCTCTTTTTGGGGGCCCTCCAGTCAATAAAAACCCCTTTCCCGCGCCCTATACGATCGACAAGCGCGAAATTGCCGCTGCTCTTCGAGTTCTTAAAAAAGGCCCTCTTTCCGGTTTTGTCGGCGTCGCCGGTCGTTATTTTTTAGGCGGTCCGGCGGTGCTCAAACTTGAAAGCGCGTTCCGAAAAAAGTTTAAGGTAAAACACGCGGTTTCTTTTAATTCCGCGACAACGGCGCTTCACGGCGCTATTGTTGCTCTTGGTATTGGGCCGGGAGATGAGGTGATCGTGCCACCCTATACAATGTCG
This sequence comes from Minisyncoccia bacterium, assembly GCA_041485465.1. Taxonomy (GTDB): domain Bacteria; phylum Patescibacteriota; class Minisyncoccia; order Phycocordibacterales; family JAKFXT01; genus JBGPJO01. Next base: position 31,261 of record JBGPJO010000003.1, read on the forward strand.
GCTTCCGCAACGGCTATCCTCATGAACGGCGCAGTGCCGATATTTGCCGATATAGACGAGAGAACCTTTTGTCTTGATCCACAATCTGTCCGAAAGCGCATCACGAAAAATACCAAGGCGATCATGGTGGTGAATCTCTTGGGACAGGCAGCAGACTTCGGGGAGCTTTTAAAAATTAGACGAGAGTACAATCTCAAGATTATCGAAGATAATGCGCAATCTCCCGGGGCGATATGGAGAGGAAAATATACCGGAACGATCGGGGACATAGGCGTATTCAGTTTTAATGTTCATAAAACTATCCAGGCGGGAGAGGGGGGAGTGCTTGTCACCAATAGTGAGAGCTACGCACTGCGTGCGCAGCTCTCTCGGAACCACGGTGAGTCGGTGGTGGGTGGAATGCCCGAGTATGATGAGCGGCCGATATTCGGAAGTAATTACCGCATGACGGAAATTGTAGCCGCTATTTCCGAAGTCCAACTTTCTCGCCTCGATTTTTTTAATAAAAAACGCCTTGCTCTCGTAGACTATCTGACGAAGAGTCTAAAAAATATTCCCGGCCTTATTCTTCCGTTCATTCCACCCGAGAACCACCACGTGTTCTATGTGTACCCGATTAAAATCGATCAAAAGAAATTAGGCATTTCCCGCGACAGACTGGTTGAGGCCATGACCGCGGAGGGGTTTCCGATGCGCAAAGGCTATGTGGAGCCGCTCTATCTTTTACCAATCTTTCAATCTAAAAAAGCCTTCAACAATACCCACTTTCCGTTTAAGAGTGAGTACTATGATGGAAAACCGGATTATTCAAAGGGCATCTGCCCTGTTGTCGAGCGCCTTGAAGAGAGAGAACTGACATTTACAAATATCTGCCAGTACCCTCATACCACGGCTCATGTTGATCTTTTTGTGCGTGCTCTCAAAAAAGTCCTCAGTCACAAGGAGGAGCTTGTATGATACAGGTGCTCTTTAGTGCGAACGACCCTGGTGGAGCAAATGCAATAGCTCCTGTTGTCGGTGAACTCAAAAAACAAGGGGCCCCATTTCTCGGAATTCTCTCCGGCCCCGCAAGGGAAATTTTTTCTAAAAGAAACACTTCTTTTATTGACGGAAGCTCTCTTACTGAAGAGACGCTACATAAAGAAATAGATTCATTCAAACCCAACCTTTTTCTTTTTGGTACGAGCGCCGGGGGGACTTTAGAGAAAGACATTCTTCTCTATGTGCATGATCATGCTCCTTCGGTTGCCGTGCTTGATTTCTGGGGTAATTACTGGCAACGTTTTTCAAGCCCCGGGGTTAAGGATTTCCGCTATCTTCCAGCGATGATTTGTATTATGGATACGGTTGCGCGCGATGAAATGATTGCCGAAGGTTTTAACCCCGATACTCTTGTGGTAACAGGTAATCCACACTTTGATCATTTTGCCGACCTGATAACACGCGATCTTGAGAGTGAGAAAGATGTACTCTTTATCTCTCAACCGTTGAGCTCAATATCGTCACTTCAGGGTTTCACTAAGCACCCTTTTGATGAATTTTCCGTTCTTGAAGATATTATTTCTGCATTCTCTTTTCTCCCTCAGGAGTATCACCTTAATATCAGATTGCACCCAAAAGAAGACGCGCATAAATTTGATAAATATATCTCGTCTCGGGTATTTGTGATGCGGGAGTCAACGCTTGAAGAAGAACTTTCCCGGGCAGGGCTTGTTATAGGAATGTCCTCACCCGTGTTGCTTCAGGCAAGCGCGGCAGGAAAGAGAGTATTGAGTTATGAACCGGGCCTTTCAGGAAATGATATGCTCGTGAGCAATCGTGTCGGCGTAACGCGGCGAATATCAAGCAAAGAAGAACTCAAGGAAATGCTCATTGCCTACAGTGAGGGCAAGATACCGCTTCCTTCTTCCGATATGAGAGAATTTTGGCCGTCAGGTGCAACCAGTCGCGTGGTTGAAGTTATAAAGAATCTTGTCTAAAGAAAACTATGCAAAACTTTATCCATATTTCTAAAAACCTTCTCAATGAAACGCTGAAGACCCCTGCTACCGATGGTTTGCGGCTGCTTGATCCATTAAAATCTATCGCTCTTCAATCCGGGATGCCAATGAAAATTCTTGAGGAGGTGAATGCTTACGGCGATTTCGAAAAACATCTTCACGAGGAGGATCTATGGCTGTGTCTTCAAGGTAACCTGATCTTCACTCTTTCTGGAAAACTTGAAAACGAGCGGCAGCGTACGGGCGCGGATGGGAAAAATCTTGTACCGAATGAATTTACGGGTGATAGGATTATCGATGGGGAAGAGGTAGAACTTGAGCCGGGTGATTGGCTTTGGATTCCTAGGGGGGTACCGCATCATCATCGCTCATCCAGGGTAACCCGTCTCGCGATCATTAAAATTCCAAATAAGAACTCTTGAACCGGGTAGTTTTGTTTGAAATTATCAATTGATACTAGCTAGAAACGAGGCTATTGACTTACATTAAATAATTTGTTATAGTTTTGAAAGTAAGTCATTCCTTTCAGAATGGCTTTGTCCTTTTAATTAAACGGTGCGAAGGAGGTTGCCATGCACCCAGCGCTCTTGTTGAGCGTACCCGTCGCTCTCGGGCTTCGGGTTCTGGTCGGAAACATTTTGTTCCCGTTTTTCCTCAAGAAGGTAGTCATGAGGGATCGGCGAATCGACCAGTTCTTCATGCAATACTGTTTCGCCCTCGGTCTCGCGATCACACTCACGTTTTTTTGGGGGGGCATTCAGTTCGACTCAACCTTTCTGCCACTTGTCGCGCTCGGTTTCATTACTGCTGGCGGCAATTACTTCGCGTGGGGGGCGGTGGCGATATCGCAGTCCCGAACATCTGTTTTTACGTTCTGGGACGATCTCATCGCCGTGAGTCTGGCCTACTTCATCCTTCACGAAGGACGTTTCATTTCACCTACGATCGCCGTCGGCATCGGCCTGAGCTTCCTCTCCATCATTCTATTCGCGAGGCATGGGTGGATCCATTGCCTACGAAAGAAGGAGCAGGGCCAGACAGTATCCTTCAAATTCTACGTCTACGTTTTGGTCTACAGCGTGCTGTGGGGTTTCTCTCAGTTTGGCCAGAGATTCTGGTCGTTCCATGAGATGCCAACACAAACCTTCCTGCTCGGGTTCTACACGGGCACGTTCGTGATGGCAGCTCTCATCCGCGCTTTCTACAATGATCGGATGGAGGGAACACCGCAGAAGTCTCTCATCTTTCGGGACTTCGCCTACAGCTTTACGCTTGCCGTCCTCATCTTCGTATCCATGGGGCTCGCGTTCGCGGCTTACCGGGCGCCACAGGTGATTGTCCAGCCGGTGCTCCTCGTTGCCGAGATGGTCTTCCCAACGCTTATTGGCCTCTTCATTTTCCATGAGCGCAAGCAGCTTGATCCTCCCGAGTGGATCTACTTAGGCATAGGGTTTGCCGGGGCCCTGCTTGTTGGTCGGAGTCTCATCTAATCGTACTTACTTATATTGGCCGGGTCGCTCCTAGAGCAGCCCGGCCAATTTTCTTTTATGCAAGAGCTGCATGTTATAGTGGGTCATTAAGGTTTTAAAATTTGACGGGCTCACCTAAGGTTCCACGTATGCGCACTGAAAACGAAACCGTTCTTCTCGTATACGAGAAGAAGAAGCCGGGACTCCGCATTCTTATGGAGGCGGCAGAACCGGCCTCAATCGGAACAATCGATGCCCTTATGAGGGCACTCCAAGAAGACCCGCGTTGCGGGGAGATATGTATTCTTGCTAACAATATCGCTCGTGACGTCTTTGAAAGTGAGATCCGAAGTGGAGTTCTCAAGCTACGAAAAATCAACGGGGAGGGAGGAATAATCGAAAATATCCCGGGACCGTTCGATGTTGGTGTGGCCATAGTTGGTCCCCAAAACAGTCCAGCACAACTTCTTCTCTACTCCGCAAAAAGTGTCTTTGGTTGCCGCAAGCTTTTCTTTATTTCAGGTGGGTTACCAGGGACAGTAATCGAGATCCTCAATTCCCAAAACTCTAAAAACATGGATCCGGTTGATGCACTTCTTGTCGAAGATGAGTTTGTGGCACATCTTTACCGGATACGCTTACCGCAAATCAATCCTAATCGGATTATTCCGACAGGAACAGCTCTCACCGATGAAATTCGGGATGAAGAGGGGGTATTGTTACGAGAGAGCGGCAGAGTGAAGCTTGGTATCGAACAAAGTTCGAAGACGCTTTTCTATTCTTCATTCCCCGGTTCCGATTACGAGCGGTTTGGCGGCAGTGTGGACATCGCACTCCACACGCTTGCGAAAACTCTCGCTGGAGCAAAGCAGGCGGCGGAGGATAATAAAGAGAGTAGGTTCGTCGTCATCGTTCGATTGCACCCAAGGACTTCCGCAGAAGAAAATCGACGACAGCTCTCTTTGTGCGAAGGAGTATGGGGAGAGAATCTCCGGGTTATCGGGGATACAACGGCCGCCTCGTACAAAGAATGCCTTTATGCTACCGATATTATCGGATGTATGCCGACCAGCACCTTGGCCTCCCTGTCTCACTATCGCGGACAAAAAGCATTACTTTTCGCTTACAGTGGGAAGGGTCAAAGTGAAGCAATGTTTGAGAGGCTTTCTCCGGGAGAAGAACGAAAAGTAATCGCTCAAATTCCTGGTGTTGTTGTCGTTCACAGTCAGGATGAAATTGCGCGTGAATTTGGGAAGGCGGATCGGATTAGACCGAGCACTTTGCCAAAAGGTAACTCAACGGTAAACATTCTCGCACAGATTTTCTGAAGTTTGGCCGACGCGTATGCGTCGACCGATTTTTTATGGAATACAATTTTTTTAATCTCATACAAATAAGCGCGCCTTTGGCAACAGGCCTTCGGGTTCTCACCGCCTTCATTCTGGCTCAGTACTTAGTGAAGATGGTGGCGGGGAAGGATAGAAGGACCGAGCGGTTTCTATGGCAATATCTTTTTACCCTACTAATCGCTGGCACTCTCGCATTATTCACAGGCGCGGTAGTTTTTGGCCGTGAGTTTTTTGTGATTGTTATTATTGGTTTTGTTAGCGCGGGCGGAACACTTCTCTCTTGGAAGGCAATAGCAATCTCCCAATCGCGCACAGCTCTTTTCACATTTTGGGATGACATCATTGCGATGGGGCTCTCATACTTTATTCTTCACGAAGGACGATTCATCACTTTGCCGGTCGGTATAGGAATTGCACTCAGTTTTCTCTCTCTCGCTCTGTTTGTTCGTTATGAATGGGTTCATAGAGTGCAAAAGAAAGAAGGAGGATACGCAATACCGCTCAAATTCTATGTCTATGTTCTTGTCTACAGTATTTTGTACGGTATCGCGATGTTCGGTCAAAGATTTTGGTCATTTCAGCATTTGCCGATACTGACGTTCGCGCTTGCCTGGTACATTGGTGCGTGTGCCGCCGCAGTTCTTATCCGTCTTTTCTATAAAGATAAGGGGGGGGATCAGCAGACCAAAAAATCGTTCACTGTTCTCGATGTTTTACTGCACTTTATGCTCGCCCTGTCGACCTATGCTTCTCTTGTCCTCGCGAGCGTGGCATACCTTGCCCCACAAGTTATCGTCCAGCCGATCTTTCTCGTGGGGGAGATGATTATCCCCGCACTCATGGGACTTTTCATTTTCCATGAGCGTAAGCACTTCGACCTCACAGAATGGTTCTACTTCGCTATCGGGTTTACGGGAGCTCTGCTCGTCGCTAGCGGCTTTTACTAACTGGAAAGGTCTCTCGCTCTGGGGCATGTTTTTTCTTTGACATACCCTCCGTGGTATGGTCTTAGCGACCTTGAGACCCATGATAATTAAGATTCCGAAAAAGGACTAAAAATTTAACGGGAGTGAGATCCTTCCAGTATTAAAAAAAGACCCCAGCGCTCACGCCGGGGTCTTGTGTCTTCTTTGGGGTGATGACTGTTAAGAGATTAGACTTGACGGCACGTGGAGCAACGCCCCCGGGATGCCGTTAAAGGGTCCGGGATGCCCTCCGCCGTAACGCACGACGAGCGCGCCATCCATGCCGTCATTGAGGAGGACGATACCGTTGCCGGCAATATCCGGCACGCGCAAGGCGTTGTTGATGAAGATTCCCTTTTGCTTTGCTCGGAAGTCTCCAATCGTGAATATCGCCCTGTCACGCTTCCGTATGGCGATTCCGTAACGGTACGAAGCAAGTCGGTCGCTCCCAAGGAGACGATGACCATCCTTGTATTCGTAGAGTCTCCAGTCCTTAAGGTCGCCGCCGGACTCGATGGTGAGGAGCCTTCCGTCGTCGCAAAGTGCGGCCGAATGCATCATATAATTCTTGTCGTCCTTTGGGAAACAAGTCTCACCCTTGTGGCACCACTTCCCGTCTCGGTAGACGACGCGGAAGATTTTCCTCTCCCCGTTGCGGATCAAGCCGAGCTCGCTTCCCGAGTAGATCACGGCCGTCTGTATCCGATTCACCCCGCTTGAGGGGTTGATGTCCGGAAACATCCGCACCGATTCCTTGCCGGCGATGGTGCCGCGAATCCAGCGGATTTTTCTCAGATTGAGTGTGCCCCCGTCGACAGAGGCTTCGGCCAAAAGAACGGCTGGTCCGAAGTAGTCGGCGATCGCGATCAGTGAGCCGAAAGACTGGATTCCCGACGGCTGGAACCCAAGCTCTTGACTCGCTATCGCTATTCTCCCGATAGGGAGAGAAAAGGACTGCTCCTGCCCCTTGTAGCTTAGGGCCGCCGCTTTGGCGTATTGCTTCTGCTCACTCGTGGCCACCATTTCTGCATCCTCTCTAGTTAAAGTGCAGGGGTACAATTCGAACAAATTATAATTCTTTATTATTATATTGTCAATATGCTCCAAACTTGTTATAGTCGAGCCATGATCCCGTATTCAACGCAGTCAATAGATGAAAAAGATATTGCGGCCGTCGTAAAAAGCATAAAATCAGGTTGGCTTACCCAGGGCCCGGCCATAGGGCAGTTTGAAAAAGCACTTGCAAAAAAAGTCGGAGCAAAATTTGGGGTCGCTTTTTCTTCAGGCACGGCGGCTCTCCACGCCGCCTATTTTGCCGCGGGCGTCACAAAAGGAGATGAGGTGATTGTGCCCGCGCTCACCTTTGCCGCAACCGCTAATGCCGCTTTGTTTTTAGGAGCTAAGCCGGTATTTGCCGATGTTTCAATCGAATATGGCACGATTGATGTCGGTGATGTGAAGAAAAAAATAACTCGCCGTACCAAAGCAATTGTCCCCGTTGATTACGGCGGTCGGCCGGGAGATTTACGGGAGCTTAGAGTACTTGCAAGACGGCATAAGATTGTACTTATTGAAGATGCGGCTCACAGTCTCGGCGGGTTTTACCGCGGAGAGCCTGTCGGATCGCTTGCGGACATGACTATGTTTAGCTTTCATCCGGTTAAATCAATTACTACGGGCGAGGGTGGAGCGATAGTGACAAATAGTTCTGAGTATTACCGACGCCTGCTTTTATTTCGTAGCCACGGTATCACCAAAGATCCGAATGCACTCGTACGGAAAAACCATGGTCTATGGTATCAGGAGATGCAGGAACTCGGCTTTAATTATCGACTAACCGATATGCAGGCAGCGCTCGGCATAAGCCAGTTGAAACGCCTTAGTACATTCGTGAAAAAGCGACGGATGGTGGCGAAGCGCTACGAAAAACTTCTTGCAAATATTCAGGGGCTTATAGTGCCGCCGAAAGAGCGTGCCCATGAGCACTCTGCCTGGCATCTCTACCCGGTGCGCCTTCGACCGAACATAGCCTCAAGGCGCGATGAAGTGTTTGAGGCTCTGAGGGCTCAAGGTATTGGTGTCCAAGTACATTACATTCCCGTCTACAGACATCTTTTTTACGAGAAGCTCGGATATAAGAAAGGTTCATGTCCGAACGCCGAGGCGTTTGCCGCCTCCGAGATATCAATTCCTCTTTTTCCCGCTATTACGAAAAAACAACAAATATATATAGCGCGGGCGCTTAGAGCCGTAATTACCCGCAGAGCGTAATTTTTGCTGGTATACTCCGTATTAATTTTAAAAAAGGTGAATCTTATGTCTTCCAAAAAAGAAACAGAACAGCTGTCGGCCTGGGCAGGTGAATGGGGGAATGACTACACTGATCGCAACCCGCAATCACTTGCTCAGGTTGAAGAGGACTTTTTACGAGAGCATGGGCTAACGCGCACAGCCGCAAATGAAGAATTCTTAGGAGAATTACCTCAAGACATTTCTATTCTTGAAGTGGGCGCTAATGTTGGCTATCAACTTGAGTTTTTGCGAAGAGCGGGGTTTTCAAACAGTGCGGGTATTGAGCCAAACAGTCACGCCATAAAGCGATCACTCGAAATTAACCCTAAGGTGCGTATCGAGAAAGGGTCAGGCTTTGAGCTTCCGTTTGAAGATGGACAGTTTGACCTTGTCTATACGTCTGGGGTTTTGATACATATTTCTCCTAAAGATATTAAAAAAATTATTTCAGAAATTTATCGCGTCTCGAAGCGCTACATCTGGGGTTTTGAATACTACGCTCCCGAGGGTTACCCGGAGATTCCGTATCATGGTAAGAAAAATTTGCTCTGGAAAACGGATTTTGCCGCACTCTACCTTAAAGAATTTTCTGATCTTAAACTGGTTAAAGACAAAAAACTGCCCATTCTCGGCACAGCAGATATCGACCACATGTTTTTGCTTAAGAAAGGGGTGTAGTAGCATATATTGACATAATCTAATAATTAATATCATATTTGAGACACTTTCCTTTTTGCTTTGGTCCCCAAGAGGCGAGCTAAATTACACATGAAGACCAAAAGATTTACCGTTGCGGTTATCGGGTGCGGCAAGATTGGTGCCGAGGTTGCATCCTATAGTAAGCGAGTGTCGCCGGGCACTCACGCTGAAGCATGGAGGGATAACAAAAATGCCGAACTTGTCGCCCTTGTTGATCGAGACCCGAAACATCTACGGGCGGCCAGTCGGCATTTTCCTAATGTTCCGGTTTTTACCGATGCATCCAAAATGTTTAAAACCATCAAACCAGATATTGTTTCTGTTGCGACGCCCACAGAATCTCATGCGCATTATGTTGCTTTAGCGAGCACGTTCGGCACGAAAGCAATTCTCTGTGAAAAGCCGATCGCTTCAAATATACAAGAGGCAAAAAAAATGATTGCGACTGCTCACAAGGCCGGTTCAGCGCTCTTTATAAATTACCAGCGAGAATTTGATCCACTATTAATTTCTTGGGCGGAGAAAATCAAGAGGGGTATTTTGGGGAAGATTTTTCAGGTTGACGCGTATTATTATGATGGGCTCTACGCTACGCATCTTTTTGACTTGATCCGTATGTTTTTTGGTAAGCCCTCTTCAGTTACGGCCCATGTAAACAAAGAAACCTCGTGGAATCCTAAGAATCCAAATATTGACGGATCTCTGATTTATAAAAATGGTCTTTCGGTTTCGGTTCGCTCTTTGTCTCGCGGATACGGATATTTTGGACTTCGGATTTTTGGTGAAAAAGGCATGGTTCACGTAACAAATCTTGGCTGCACTATCGAATATTTTAAGAAAATTCCAAATAAAAATTACAAAGGTTATTTTCAACTTTCCGAAAAGCCTTTTGAGGAAGGGAAAACGCGCGGCATGCTTGCGGGCTCCGTAGCACACGTTGTTTCCTCGCTTCAGGGTAGCGGGCGTACGCGAAGCACCGGCGAGGATGGTCTTGTGGTCCTTAAAATTCAGACGGCGCTTTTAAAGAGCGCCAAGAGCGGTAAGAAAGAGACCTTGTAACACTATGGGTAAAGTTATTGTTGTACTTGGAGGAGGGCTAGCTCAAGACAAAACCGGAAAGTGGCACACGTTAGGTCCTGAAGATGCGGGCGACAAGTTTGGGGTATCATTTGATCGTTGGCGCGTTATTGCTGGTGCTCATCTATGGAAAGGAGATAAAACGCAGACAGTCGTCGCTTCCGGTGGGAGGGGCCAATACGCAGACTCAAAAGATGTTCATACCCCTTCAAGTGTCTTGCGTCGTGAACTTATAGATCTTGGTGTCGCTCCGGAGAGAATAATCGAAGAAGATCAGTCAGGAAATACATTTGCCCAGCTTACGAATATAATTCCTATCGTTAAAAATTTTTCTTTGATTAATTTTGTGTCAAATGAATGGCACCTGCCACGGATCCGCGCAATGATCGACCATGTTGAAGACCTCGCTTTTTTACGGACACCATCCGTCAATCTGATTTCCGCTGAAGAAGTTTTACTCCAATCTGATGTAAAACAGTGGGAGTATATAATTGAAAGAGCAAGAAACAGCCATGGAATACAAAAGCGAATTGAGCTCGAAGAGAAGGGTGTGAAGCAAATACGAGAAGGCACCTATCGTTTTAAGAGACAGTAATGAAAAAAGAAAGGGAAATTAAAATAGGCAAACGAAAAGTTGGGGGCTCCAACCCGACTTTTATTGTTGCGGAAATGTCCGTCAACCATAAGCAGAGTTTTCGGAAGGCGGTAGAAATTATAAAAGCAGCCGCATCCGCTGGCGCGGATGCGGTGAAGCTCCAAACATTTACGCCAGATACGATCACTTTGCAATCAGATAAAAAGTGGTTTCGGGTGGGCGGAGTAAAAAATCCAAAAAAATGGCAAGAAAAGACCTTCCATAATTTGTATAAAGAAGCTTTTATGCCGTGGGAGTGGCAGCCGAAGCTAAAAAAGATAGCGGAGCGTGAAGGTCTGATACTTTTTTCCACTCCCTTTGATGTTACCGCGGTTGATTTTCTCGAGAAAATGAAAGTGTCTTGTTATAAGATTGCATCCTATGAAGCCACTGACAGTATCCTTTTGAAAAAAGTCGCAAGTACCGGTAAGCCAGTTATTCTCTCCGTTGGTTTTGCCACGCGTGAAGAAATTAATTTAGCGGTAAGCACCCTGCGGAAAGGAGGAACAAAAGATATCGTCCTTCTTTATTGTCTTACGTCGTATGCTCCGACCGCGAACCCAGAGGGTACGAATTTGCGGACAATGCTTGATCTTAAGGATCGATTTCAAACCATTGTTGGTTTTTCAGATAACATGGGCGGGATTGTTGCTCCGGCTCTTGCGGCCGCTATGGGAGCCTCTGTCATCGAAAAGCATTTTGTGCTTAGTCACAAGGATAAGACATTGGATGACAGATTTTCACTTGATCCACGAGAGTTTAAAAAAATGGTCGATACGATCAGGACGCAAGAAAAACTCCTCGGAATGGTTAGGTATGGTCCCCAGACTCCCGAGGAGAAGTACAACCTACGCTTTCGCCGGTCGCTTTTTGTTGTTACTGACATTAAGAAAGGCGAAAAATTTACTAAAAAGAATATACGCTCAATTCGTCCCGCCGATGGACTCCCAACTAAGTTTTTTGCGAAGATTTTAGGCAAAACCGCGAAGAAAGATATTGAAGAGGGTACACCGCTTGTATGGAATTTTATTGTAAAATAATACTATGGCAAAAAAATCAAACGGCAGACTACTTTTAGACGCGGTAACGATACGGCCCGTTTCGCGAGAAGATTCCAGGCGGGTATGGGAGATCAGGAATGACCCTCGTTCGCGTCCATATTTTAACACTACCGAAGAGATACCTTTTCCTTCACATAATACGTGGTTTGAAAAACAATATTTTGAAAATACAATCAACAAATGCATGGTCCTAATTTTAGAAGGAGCAGTTTGTGGTTATTGCCGTTTTGACAAAGATGAGGAGCGTGAAGTGTATGTAGTATCAATTGCAATCGATCCCAGTTTCCAAGGGAAAGGCTTGGGTAATATACTCCTTCGCACTTCACTACAATCTCTTCCGTCTGGCAGTTATGCGTTTGCGGAGGTAAAAAAAGACAATTTACCATCACGTAAGATTTTTGAGAAGGCGGGATTTACGGTCTCTTCTGAAGATGCCGAGAAGATTTATTTCGATTATAAGAGATGAAAGTGTCCATGGGTGACTTTTTTTTACCGGCGCTACCGTTTTATATTGGTTCATACTCAAAGTATCCGAAAAATATACCCAAGGCGTTGCCATTCTCTCTTACGACTGATCAGAAAACCGGTCTTATCACTGAAGTTCTCACGGGAAAGATTGAATCTGCTCTCAAGCTTTTTTATAAGCGGGGCGGATACGCATCAACGCCGCTTGGCGAAGGGGACTATGGTAAGCGGCAGGGTGAAGAATTATTTGAGTGGATCATCCGGTCCCTTAAAACTGAAGGCAGGGATATAACGGAAACCAGTTTTCTCGAACTCGGCGCCGGTTACGGGTATTTACTTTACCTTTTGAAAAAAGGGGGGGCGAAACGTGTTTTGGGGATTGAACCCGGAAATGAAGGTATTATTGGGGCGAGAAAATATAATGTAGAAATGATTCGTGATTTTTTTCCGACCCCGAAGCTTGTGGAGAAGTTTGATTACGTATTAAGTTATGGAGTCTTGGAACATATTAAATCTCCCGGTTCTATTTTTAAGGAAATTAAAAAATCTCTGACGAGTAACGGTATTGTGTTTGCGGCGGTGCCAGAGACAGAGCGAAAGATGCGGGTAGGGGATCCGTCTATCATAGCTCACCAGCACGTGAATTATTTTTCGGAGCAATCACTCATCAACCTTTTTCATGATGCCGGTTTTGGTCACTCTCATGTCGAATATTCACCCAAGCGCTCAATGCTTGTCGGTTGGGCCACAACAGCAGATAAAGAATGTGGTGAAAATTCTTCCAAAAAAGTTTTAGATAAAAAAGGAAAAAAGGAAAATCTGCTTCGTGTGTTTAAGACCAATATTTTAAAAAATATCGCGACAATTCAGGAGATTGTTAATCGTGCTGAGGGTAAAAGTAAAACTCTCGGTTTTTATGCGCCTTCTTCGAACCTGCTTGGCTTACTACAATTCAAGAATAAAGCAAGAATATTTGACAGCGATCCATGGAAACACGGCAAGCACATTGCAGGTTCACCTCTCTCTTTTGAGCCGCCCGAGGCGCTTCGTTTAGAGTCTGTCGATATGCTGTTTATTTGTGCTATCGATTATGATAGAGAAATCACAGATTATCTTATGAAGAATAACTTGCTTAGGAAGGGTAAAACGGAAATGGTGTCACTTAAAAAGATTTATGAGAACACGAGTGGTATGTGTTACCTATCAGGTAAAATTGAAGTTTTAGTAGACGAGCAGAGCGATAAAAAGTAAAATGAAAGCAAAAGTTAAAAATATTCTTTTCACCTGTGCCGGTGGCAGTAGTCCCATTTTTTTCGCGCGGGAACTGAAGAAGTCACACGGTATATTTTTGGTCGATGGAGGAGACCAAAACGCAGCACCACATCTTGGATTTCCATTTCAAAAGATTCCTTTTGGTACTGATCCGGCTTTCCCCGGGGTCATAAAAGCACTAATTGAAAAGTGGAACATTGATTGTGTAGTACCGGGGACTAATAAAGAATTAGAGCCACTGATACAGGTATTGAAAGAGAATCCATCACTTTTGATGGTTATGCCGTCAGCTGATTTTATAAATCTCTGCCTCAACAAAAAGAAGCTTATGGAAGAACTCGCCACAGCGGGCATATCCTTTTTGTCGCCGTATGCAAAAAAAGAAACTGTGCACTACCCGGCGATTGTGAAGCCAATCTACGGCGAGGGATCACGGCAGTTCCACATTATCAAGACTGCTCTACAATTGGAAGGTTATTTGGGGCTGTACGAAAAAGAATTTAATGATGTGTTGGTCCAGCCATATATCGAAGGGACGGAATACACGATATCGGTCATTGTAAATAATCTTAACAAGATTATCGGAGTCGTTCCCAAAAAAATCATTGAAAAAAGAGGGATCACTCGCGCGGCCGTGTCAGAACAGAACGAACTCATCCACAAGCTGTGTGAAGATATCGTTACCAAGTACAATCCCCGTGGACCATTTAATGTTCAGTTGAAACTATGGGAAGGAAAAGCTTATATTTTCGAGATTAATCCGCGTCTTTCAACGACCTCGGTTTTGAGTGACAAGGCATTTGGTAATGAGGTGGAATTATATCTGAAGTATTACGATGCTGATGAAATTAAAGATCCGCCCGAACTCAAGAGCGGAGTGTATCTCTACCGGTACGAAGAGAATATTTTTGTTTCTTGAGATTTTTATATGAAAATTCTTATTATTGGAGGCTCGCGTTTTATGGGCCCACTTCTTGTGGAAGCTCTTGTTAGTCGTGGCCATACCGTGACGGTTTTTAATCGGGGCACAAGAAAAGTTGCTTTACCCAAAGGCACCACGGCGGTTGTCGGTGATCGCACGATGGGATTTCGGATTAAAGATAATTTTGATGTTGTCATTGATACCTGTGCTTATACGGCAGAGCATGTCAAGCGTGTGTTCGAAGATATTCATTTTGATTATTATCTGCATATCGGTACCGCCTCTTCGTATCAAAAATCACACACATTTCCGCTTACCGAACAGTCGCCGCTCGGGGCGTGGCCGCTCTGGGGAGAGTACAATGTCGGAAAACGAGCCTGTGAGGCTTTTCTTAAGAAATCCGCGAGACCGTATGGAGTTATTCGGCCGGTGTATATTCTAGGAAAGAATAATCATCTGTCGCGCGAGAATTTCATCTACGGCGCGCTGAGGCGGGGGGCTACCGTAAAGATTCCTGGTGATGGATTGGCGCTTATACAGTTTGTCTTTGTAGAAAGCGTTGTTTCGTCTCTTGTTACATTGGCAGAGACACAAACGGAAGGAGCATTCAATTGTTGCGGCAGTGAAGCGATAACTCTTCTCGGACTTGTTGAGGAAATGGCGACGATTGCCGGCGTAAAATCGGTTATAGAATTTAACCAAAAAACGAATGGCGTCGAGCATGATGAACAAGAATTTCCTTTCGCTAACGAGCATTTTTTCTGCACTAATCAAAAGTTGAAAGCGCTTGGGGTAGAGTTTTCGCCGCTTCTCCGGAGCCTTGAGCGCGACTATGCTGATTATTATGAAGCTGTCACTCGACCATAATATCTATGGATTACAGTGAGAATGTAAGTACAGCAAAAAGAAAAGTGCATCGAGTTGCCGGCGTCGTTGTCCATGAAGGGAAGGTATTACTGATGCGCCGGCGCAATCGTGGGAAGGAATACTACACTTTTCCGGGAGGTGGAATTGAAAAAGGGGAAACGCCCGAATCGGCTCTTATGCGGGAACTTAGAGAAGAGACATCAATCGCGGTCACGCCCAAAAAATTGTTATATACTGTGATGTGGGATGATGACACAGAGGAATTTTTTTATCTATGCTCTTTTGTTTCTGGTGAACCGAAACTCGCGGATGATTCTATTGAAAAAGAAGTAATGAAAAAAGATACTGAGCAATACTACGAGCCGCTATGGATGGAGCTTTCGCGCATTCCGATCCTTCTCGCGTATCCTTTAGAGGTAAGAGATTATTTTATAAAAGATGTACGCTCAAATTTCGAAGTAGAACCAAGAAATATAGCTTTAGAGAGAGGACACGGCCGCCAAGAACTATAAAGTTACAGATACGTTAAGATAATAAATATGATAAATATGGCCAAGAAAAATAAAGTACTTGTAGTTGCGGCACATCCGGATGACGAGCTTCTCGGTGTTGCTGGTACGCTTTGTCGCCATAAAGAAAAGGGTGATGATCTTTCTATACTTATACTTGCAAACGGAGAAGATTCTCGTGATAGTGGAGCTGATGCAAAGAAACGTCTCGCGCAGGCCGGGGAGGCTGCGAAGGATCTTGGAGCAACACTCTATCTTGAAAACTTACCGGATAACCAGTTTGATTCAGTTCCGCTCTTAAAAATTGCCAAACTGGTCGAAGTGGTAGTTGCAGAGGTGAAGCCGGATACTGTTTACACGCACTACGCACATGATCTGAATATCGATCACCGCCTTACTTGTCAGGCGGTATTGACGGCATGCCGTCCAATGCCCGGATGTAGCGTTAAAACTATTTTCAGTTTTGAAACTCTTTCCGCGACGGAGTGGCAAATAAAAGATTCTCGGCAATTTTCTCCAAACTACTACGTCGATATCACCAAGAATCTTGAGGAAAAAAAGCGCTTACTGAAATATTATAATGATGAGATGCGATCGTACCCGCATCCGCGGTCATATGAAGGTATTGATATATTAGCTAAATATCGTGGTCTTGAGGTGGGTCTTAAAGCGGCTGAGGCGTTCGTAGTTGTGCGTGCCATTTTCGATGGCTAAGAAGTTATTTAATTATGAAGCAAATTAGGGGCCTGACTTTTTTCAGGCTCTTGTTTTCATGAAGTTCGGTGCAATGAAATTTTCTCACACTTTTAAAACCCTTTGGGCCATTTTCTCCAAGTATCGATGGCATATTAGTAGCCTCGTCGTGCTTGGTTTTGTGACCGCTATTCTTGAGGGTCTCGGTATCAACATTGCGATACCACTTTTCTCTTTTATAGCTGGCGGGCAGGCCCCGACTGATTTTGTTTCTACGACAGTCCAAAATCTTTTCCGGTTTTTTTCTATTCCGTTTATACCCCGGTATCTCTTTGCTCTGATCCTTCTACTTTTTATACTTCGATCTGTGGCCTCAGTTGTATTCGGGTATGTGCGCGGGTGGATCAATGCCGATTTTGTGACGACGGAAAGTGAAGCTCTCCTCAAAGGTACTCTTTCTGCTTCGTGGCCGTTTCTTTTGAAGCAAAAAATCGGCACACTTCAGAATACACTTATTCGCGACGTTCAACGCACGGGGGAGTTGCTTTCATCGTTAAGCCAGACAATTCAATCATTCACAGGTTTTCTGATGTACTTAGTGGTAGCTCTAAACATATCACCGCTCACCACTTTTTATACAATTTTAGGTGGAATTGTTCTGGTGTTTATAATGTTTCCTCTTCAGCGGAAAAGTCGTGAGGCGGGTGGGGCTATGGTCTTAACTGAAAAGCGAATCTCGCAATTTATGGCTGAACATATTATTGGCATGAAGGCCATAAAAGCGGCAGCGGCGGAAAAGAAAGCATATGAGGACGGAAAAAAATCGTTTCGGGATCTTCGAAATTACTACGTCAAACTTGCTTTTATTCGGGCTGTCGGTGGAAGTGTTTTTCAACCGTTCAGTATTATTTTTATAACCATACTTTTTGTTCTTACCTATCACACACCGGGGTTTAGTCTTATTTCTTTTGCCGCGACACTTTATCTTATACAGAAAATTTTCACCTATCTTGAGTCCGGCCAGGGTGCGTTTAATCTGCTAAACGAACTTGTGCCCTATGCCGAAAATATAATGGCTTTTAAGAAAACACTAACCACTCATAAAGAGTCAGGCGTCAATGGAAAAAATTCCTTTGTGTTTAAAAATAACCTTACATTTAAGGATGTCAGTTTTTCGTATAACACAGAAAAACCGGTTCTCTCTGACGTTAGTTTTTCTGTTGCCCACGGGGAAACAGTTGGTCTTATTGGTCCATCGGGCGCGGGGAAAACCTCCGTTGCCGATTTACTCTTGCGGCTTTTTACGCCTTCTTCAGGCACGATTACTCTTAATGGGGTATCGATTGATACTATTTCTACACCAGAGTGGCGCGAACATGTCGGCTATGTTTCCCAGGACATTTTTCTTTTTAATGAGTCTGTAAAAGAGAATATTAGTTTCTATCGGAATGATCTTTCCGATGAGGATATTATTAACGCCGCCAAGCAAGCAAATATTTTCGATTTTATTGAAACACTTGAAAACGGCTTTGATACTATCGTCGGTGATCGGGGAGTAATGCTTTCCGGCGGACAGCGTCAGAGGGTTGTGCTCGCCCGCGCTCTTGCGCGGAAACCGGAGCTTCTTATTCTCGATGAGGCAACGAGTGCGCTTGACGCGGAGTCGGAGAGGCTCATACAAGAGGCGATAAAAGCGCTTCACGGAACGATGACAGTGTTTATTATTGCCCACCGTCTCAGTACCGTTGAGAGCGTTGATATGATTTTTGTGCTTGATCACGGACGCATTATGGAGAAGGGGTCACCCCGGGAACTTAAGACTGACACCAATTCATATTTTTACAGGATGCAACACAATTTAGATGAAGAGGTGGCGCCAAACCATGCCTGAACGAATAAAACAATTTATCGAGAAGGAACACATCACGTTCTTTGCGCTCTGTAACCCATTTTTTGTCTTTCGACTTCTCTCACATCACCGATATATTCACTTCTTCCTTATCGGGGTTACCGGTGTTGGTATTAACCTAGTGCTTACCTGGTTTTTCGCCGAGTTTGTTTTTGGGCGCAGTCGGTATTTTGACGCGTACCTTATCGGTCTTGCGGGGAACCTTGTCTATAATTTTATACTTCACACCGTGATAACGTTTAAAACAACTCGGGCGCACTCGAAACGCTTTATTGTGTTTATTTTCTATGCTCTGCTCATGACTGCGCTTCAGGCGTATTTGGTAAAAATCATTACTCAGATAGTCGGCGTTGATTATTATTTATTTGTTATTGCTTCCATCATTCTCTTTTTCTCGACAGTGAGCTTTTTTATATTTAAACTGTCAGTATTCAATGAAAAAATCAATGAAAATACACCTGCCTAAAACGCTTGTGTGGATCATTCTTCTGTCGCTTCTGCTTCATGTCGCAGGGCTTGCTTTCGTTATAGCTACTCGCGGGCCAAACGTACTTGTCTATGGCGACGCGCACGGCTATATATTACTCGCCGAGCATCTCCGTGAAGGTCTTGGTTTTGTGTCGGAGCTTCCCCAGGGTTTTGTATCAGAAACATTTCGTACCCCAGGACTTCCTCTGCTTTTATATTTCTTCATTTCCTCTAGTTCTGGACTCCTAATTTATCTCAGCATACTTACCTCTACTGCTTCTTTGTTACTGCCGTTTCTCACATGGTGGATTGGCTTAAGACTTTTTAATCAGAGAACAGCTCTTATTGCCGCAGGAATAATGGCCTTTGAACCTATGCTTATATTTTTCAGCTGGTTTCCTCTCACGGAGATCCCATTCCTTCTCTTTTTGCTTGCTTCCATTGCGGCATTTCTTAAAAGTTTTGAGGAAAAAAATTCTTTACTATGGACTATTTTTGCCGGTGCTCTTGCCGGATATAGCATCTTGATTCGGCCGAGCTCATTTCTTTTCTTTGTTGGCACATATGTGGTCTTAGTCATTGTTAAGTTGAAAAATAAAAGAATGCTTTTAAAATTAGCATCTTTTGGACTTGCCTGTGCCATCGTTATTTTCCCGTGGTCGTATCATGTCCATAAAATCACCGGTTCATGGGCTGTTTCTGGCACGGGATGGTCGAATGTGTATGCTGATTATCTTTCAAGTATTCGTTCTTTGAAAAATGGTACGACTTTGGCGTATGAAAGAAATTTAATCTACAGTACCGGTGCGCAGACACTTGGCCTCGGTGCGCCAGAGGAGTTATTTAATCCCGCGAATAGCCGCATTGTGCGAAACGCCGCGCTTTCCGAGCTGTGGAGTGATCGCCGATTTGTGGCTAAACTTGAGCCGATACTTTTATTTACATTTTTTACAAACGATGGCTGGTATTACTCGGCAAGCACGGTCGGGCTTATCACTCGGCTTCCGGCGCACATTTCACCAACTGGTCTTTTCTTAAACACAGGTTTCAGTGCTTTCTCGCGTATTTGGCAGCAGCTTGCAGGGCAGTTTTTTGTGCCTGTTATCGGACGAATTGTCGAGTTATCTTTTTTCCTTTTGGCACTTATTGGAACATGGCGCGGGATCCGCGATCCGCGATTTCGCGTCGCGCTTCTTCTCTCTTTATTTATTAGTCTTGCCGCTCTCGGTTCAACAGCTCTTGGTTTCGGTGTTGAAGCGCGCTTGAGAATTTCAGTTATGCCGCTTATTTTCTTACTTGCAGCTCTCGGCGCTGATCAGCTATTATTTTTATGGAGCAAAAAGCATACGAATATCTAAAGCAGAGTGAGGATTCTTGGTGGTGGAAGGGTAGGGCCTACGCCGTATCTCGACTTCTATCGAAATATGTCCACTCTAAAGATAACAACATTCTTGATGTTGGGGCTGGGTATGGTTCGATGTATCCGGTACTTGCGCTATACGGCGA
The DNA here is from genome assembly GCA_041485465.1 of Minisyncoccia bacterium. Classification (GTDB taxonomy): domain Bacteria; phylum Patescibacteriota; class Minisyncoccia; order Phycocordibacterales; family JAKFXT01; genus JBGPJO01. The sequence goes on from JBGPJO010000003.1 coordinate 51,418, forward strand.
TGTCTTAGCTCTTGAGGTTTACGAAGAAGCCGCTAATGTTTGTCGAATGCGTGGTTATCGGGAAGTATTAACGCATGACGATGATTTGAACGGAAAAGGTAAAGCCTTTGATCTTATCGGGGCTTTTGATGTGATTGAACATATCGAAAATGATCAAAAATTTTTAGATTCTCTGTACAAATCATTAAAGCCGGGAGGTTTAATTATCGCGACTGTGCCAGCATATCAAGCTCTTTGGAGTACTCATGATGTCGAACATCACCATTTTAGAAGGTATACAAAAAGTTCCTTGAAGTATGTCTTTTCTGAGGCCGGTTTCAAGGTTATTTATTCTAGCTATTGGAATTTTTCATTATTTCCGGTTGCTTTTGCATTAAGAAAATTAGGACATGGTGGGGATGAGGGTTTAAATCCCGGCGGTGTTATTAATAGTTTAATTTCTGGCCTACTTTGGCTAGAGTCCCGGTGTATGTCATATGTCTCTTTTCCGTGGGGGGTAAGTGTCGTTATTTTGGCGCGGCGAGTCAAATGATGACTGTCGTTGACCGCCCATGAAATTCGATCATAATACAGTTTATGAATATTGCGGGTCGGAAACACAAAGGGTTAGGTCGGAAGATCGGGGAGTATACTGATAGACTTATAGACTATTGAACCAAAAAATCCAAAGAACATAATCTATGATTTTAGTGCGCGCACCACTTCGAATAAGTTTTGTGGGAGGAGGAACGGATCTCCCCGAGTTTTACCATAAGTATCCGGGGCGGGTTCTTTCTGCGACCATAGATAAATTTGTATATCTGGCAATAAAATCCACCCCGCTCGTTAATAAATTTATAGTCAAATACCAAAAAACAGAATCAGTGGCTCATCCTAAAGAGCTTAAACATGACAGGGTTCGCGAAGCCCTTCTTAAGCTCTCATTGGTTGATGATGGCATTGAAATAGGATCTTTTGCAGATCTGCCTGCAAAAACCGGTCTTGGTTCCTCATCGAGCTTCTCTGTTGCACTTCTAAAGGGCCTCTATGCTTTTCAGGGGAGAAAATTGGGTGCAAAAGAGGCAGCGGAAATGGCAGCTGATTTGGAAATAAATTTGGTGGGGGAACCTATCGGTAAACAGGACCAATACGCAGCATCTCTGGGAGGCTTCAATATTTTCCAGTTCAATAAGGATGAATCTGTCGATATCGAATCAATTTTACTCGATTACAAAAAGCGCAGCATAATGGAGGATCATCTGATGTTGCTTTTTACTGGAATCACCAGGGACGCGCGTTCTGTTCTTAAGGGTCAGAGCTCTAAAATTCTTGATAATATCGAGACGTATAAAAAGATGTCCGATTCCGTTTTTGATTTCAACGAAAAATTGCTTGCCGGAGATCTAAGAGGTATGGCGGATATGTTGAACGAAGGCTGGAAAAGAAAAAAAAGCCTGGCCCCCAATGTCTCGAATTCGCTGATAGATGAGCTTTTTGAAGCTGGTCTTAAAGCGGGGGCTTGGGGCGGAAAAATTCTGGGCGCTGGCGGTGGAGGCTGTCTTCTTTTTATAGTGCCTCCAAACATTAAGGCTACTGTAGGAGCTGCCGTAAAAGCTGTCGCCTCAAAAAACAACCTAAAGGATTTCCAAGAAATTCCTTTCCGATTTACCCAATGTGGCACTGACGTAATTTTTAACAGCTACCACTCTTCCTTGTCTTAGTTATCTTATTTATGCAGGACTACATCAATAATTTAATAAACGAAGTAAAAAATACAATAGAGGCTCTGCCTGTAAACGAAATTGCCAAAGCCTTAAATATTATTCAAGCGGTTTACGAACGTGACGCTAGGATTTATATTTTTGGAAACGGAGGTTCGCTTGCCCTTGCCACTCACTGGGTTAGTGATTTTAATAAGACAGTCTTCAGTCATAATTTAGAAAAACATAGTCGGCGTTTTCAGGCTATGCGTGTGCCGTCGACCGAAGAGGAAATGTCGGCTTGGGCTAATGATGTCGGATATGAAATGATCTTTGCTGGACCTCTTCAAAATTATCTGCGTGAAGGGGATTGCGTTATCGCTATCAGTAGCTCGGGAAATTCAGCTAACATTGTAAAAGCCGTTGAATTGGCAAAGCGTAACCATGTGCCAGTGATTGGCCTGTCGGGTTTTGATGGTGGGAAGCTCAATGAGTTAGCTGATGTGAAGATTTTGGTCAAGACAGCTAAAGGGAAATATGAAATTGTAGAGGGTATTCATGCCGTTATTTTACATATGATCACGAAGTATTTTCAGGATTACTTTGATCATCTGATTATGTAAGGGGAATGTTTGTAGGGAAGCTATTGTGAGAAACTCTGATTCTGATATATTACCGAAATGATTTCTGTCGTATTCCCGGCCTACAATGAGGAAAAAAATGTAGCCGAACTCCACAAGCGTCTGCTCGAGGCCTTTCGGCGCGTGAATGAGCCTTTTGAGATACTTGCGGTTGATAATGGCTCAACGGACGGAACACTTGAGCAACTTAAGAAGCTTTCACCGGTGAAAATTATCTCTTTGGCCTACAATATAGGCCAAACTGCCGGACTTGATGCGGGGATACACGCAGCGAAGGGAGACATTATTTTCACTATGGACGCCGATTTACAGAATGACCCGGCAGATATTCCCGCGATGCTCAACAAAATGAAAGAAGGCTATGATGTTGTGGTCGGCTGGCGGAAAGAGAGACATGATTCTTTTGGTCGCCGTTTTTTTTCATCGTTTGCAAATGGTGTAACGCGAAAAATTGCCGGGCTTAATATCCATGATTATGGCTGCGCACTTCGGGTGTTTAAGAAAAGTTTTTTGGAAGATGTTCATCTCTATGGCGTCATGCACGTATTCATACCGGTGATTATGGCAAGCCGTGGTGCGCGAGTTGGAGAAATGGTGGTACATCATCATGAGCGTAAGGCGGGCACTACCCACTACACGTTTCTCCACATGGCAACCGATATAGCCGATTTGCTGACTATAAAGTTTTTGTACATTTATGCGATTCGACCGCTAGTATTTTTTGGCACTCTAGCACTAGGAAGTTTTGGTCTGGCATTTCTTTCCGTCCTCACGGCTATCATATTGAAATTTCAACTAGCATACAATTTAAGCCAGACGCCGCTTCCCGTTCTTTCTGCGCTATTTGTCATTCTTGGTTTTTTGCTCTTTATGCTCGGCTTTATCGTGGAGCTTTTGATACGTATATACTACGAAGCACGGGGAGTTACTCCGTACCGGATACGCGAAGTGATCGAGATACACTGACCTTATTCTCTACAGTTATGCCCAAAGCTTTGCATAAGCCGTGGCGATACCTTCTTCGCTTTCCACAAGAATAGTAGAAACGCCAGCGGCATCTCCCGCTTCTTTATCTCGTTCATCATCTCCCACAAAAACAGCGTGCGAAAGATCTATGTTGTGTTCGCGCGCAACTTGGAAAAACATCCCGGGCTTGGGTTTGCGGCAGTCACAGGCGCTATCCCAACCGTGCGGGCAAAAATAAATTCCGTTTAGGTGCACGCCATAGACCCCTAATTCTCGCTCCATCTTTTTGTGGATTTGATTTAATGTATCAAGTGTTAAAGCTCCGCGTGCGATGCCCGGCTGGTTTGAGACGACATATAATTCAACTCCTTTTTTTGTCAGAGCAACAAGAGCCTCTATTGCCCCCGGTAGAAAAACAAACGCCTCGGGGGTTTTTATGTAATCAGCCTTTGGTGCTTTTACATTGAGTGTTCCATCGCGATCAAGGAAGAGCACTTTTCTTTGAGGATCGAGTGCTTGTGTGACGCCCGGCAGACGCTCGTTATCGGTAAGACTCCAGTACGGCTGATGGGTAAGAAAGCCCGCAAGCTCTTTTTTAGCAATGAGTTTGGGTAAAACCGTTTCTTCAAAATTTACATTTTTTTCAGGTAAAAGGTCGAGCGCTTTGCGCGAAAGGATAAAAAAACCAATATCGACTCCGTTCAGTCCAGAAGCTTTTCGTGCTTTGTCGTATATCTCTACCAGGCCGGTTTCTCCAACGAGTATATTGTTTTTTTTTGAAGGGTCACTCCGCTCGTATACAGTCACAAGATTGGGCGCAGAAGTTTTTTCACGATGCTTTATCAATTTCTCCAAATTAAGAGGCCAATAATTATCACCATAGAGAAGAAGGAACTCCTCATTAAGTAGAGGTTTTGCTCTTTGTAAACGTTTTCCCGTCTCGTCTTCAACCAATCCCTGACTGTGTCTTATACGTACACCAAATTTCGAACCGTCTCCAAAGTATGCCGGAAACTGCTCAGCGAGATATCCCGTCAAAAAAATAATTTCCTCGATACCGTTTCTTTTTAATAGTTCAACAAGATACTCTGCAAATGGTTTGCCATGGATTCTTAGGAGTGGTTTAGGGGTGGTGAGAGTGAGCGGTCTTAAGCGTGCTCCTTGTCCTCCAACAAAAATTACTGCTTGGGTGATCTTTCTCATACAAGTAATATACACAAATATCAAAAAGCGGCTATTTTTTTATTTCCCTTCGAGAGAGAGGTAAAAAAATGCGCCGCACAAAGGAGAGCGCGGCGCAATTTGGGGGACAGAACGTTGATAGAGCTCTACGAGGCCAGGTATTTAAGAATGTCCGATACTTGCCTTTCGAACTGGACGCTCGTATCGACGGCGAGATGTTCGTATCTTGAGAGCTCTGACGGAACGATCGGTTGATTCTTGAGATGTTTCCGCCACGCCTCGTCGGATGCGAGCTTACTCTTATCGCGCGAAGCATCACGACTAATCATTCGTTGCCGCACCACTTCTTCTGGTGCCCGGCAGTGAAGGATCTTAAGAGAGTAGTGAACTCCTCGAAGAACTGGCACGAGAATATTCTCGATGTAGCCGATCCGTAGCTCGTTCTGGAAGTTTCCGTCGACGACCACATGCTTGCTGAGAAGCAAGTTGTCCTTGGCAAGCCGGATCATGGTGTCATATGTCTGGTATTTGACGCACTCTGTGTAGTATTCGTTCCAGCTTGGATGTCCGCGCAAACACTCTTGCCTGCGGTAGGGGGTGATAGGGTCCCCATCTGGGCCAGCCGGTTTCCACGAAAAGCCATCGTTTATTGTATCCTTATCGATGAGAATACTGTCGGAAAGGTCTTGCACGAGTTTGTGAGTGAAAACGGTCTTGCCGACAGCGGCCGTTCCGGCTACTAGAATAAGCCGGGGAGGTGTGGGGAGTATCATTCCGTAGCTCCTTTTTCCACTCTGATTTCTAGGTATCTAGAAAAATGATATCACATTAATATTAATAAGTCAAGTCTTTCTCAAGAGATACATTGAGCCCATTAAGAAATCACTATTGAGGGTTACCGTACCTATGGTGGCGTGCTATACTTCTCAAAATGAAAATAAATTCCATACTTCGCTATTTCATTCTGGCCGGTATTTTCCTTGTTCCGTTCATTGCGCTTATAGTAGCGCAGAGCATGTTTTTCCCTTTTATTACAGGGAAAAATTTCTTATTTCGCATTCTTATTGAAATTCTTTTCGGTCTGTATCTCGTTCTTGCCGTTAGGGACGCAAACTACCGACCAAAATTTTCGTGGCTCTTCGGCGCCTTTGTAGTTTTCCTTTTGATTATTGGCATTGCGGACATTTTCAGCGAGAACCCGTTCAAGAGTTTCTGGAGCAACTATGAGCGCATGGAGGGGTATGTTACCTTCCTTCACCTCTTTGCCTATTTTGTTGTGGCAAGCGCCCTATTAAATACGGAAAAATTATGGGAACGTCTTTTTCAGACTTCGCTTGGAGTGAGCGTTATCATGTCGCTTTACGGTGTTTTGCAATATGCTGGCACTCTTCAAATTCACCAAGGTTCAAACCGTCTCGATGCAACGCTTGGCAATGCTACTTATCTTGCGATTTATGTTCTTATCCATATTTTTCTTGCCCTTTTTCTTTTTTTCAGAGAAAGACAGCATCTTTGGATACGTATTTGTTATCTTATAGCCCTCTCACTCAATCTTTTCGTGCTGTATCAAACACAAACTCGCGGCGCGATTCTCGGTCTTATTGGGGGAGTACTTCTCATCACGGTCATTCTTGCAATTTTTGAACGACAGGATAAGCGTCTTAGAAAATTTGCAATCGGAGGAGTTGCCGTCGTCCTTGTTCTTGCTGGGCTGTTTTTCTTAATACGCAATACTTCATTCGTAAAGAATCATCCGACACTTGACCGTCTTGCCTCGATCACGCTTGAAGGAGCCTCTGCCAACCCGCGCTTTATGATTTGGGAACTTGCCTGGCAGGGGTTTAAAGAACGCCCGATTTTGGGCTGGGGTCAGGAGAGTTTTAATTATGTCTTCAATAAGTATTATGATCCGAAACTCTACGGCCAAGAGCAATGGTTTGATAGAACTCACAATGTAATCTTTGATTGGCTTATTGCCGGGGGGTTACTCGGGCTTTTGGGATATCTGTCCCTGTATCTTCTTGCGCTCTATTACATCTGGAGAAAAGGAGAATTTACCTTTAAAGAAAAAGCGGTCTTTACGGGAATGTTTGCTGCGTATTTTTTCCACAACCTCTTTGTTTTTGACAATATTGTCTCACTCATTCTTTTCATGACATTTCTTGCGTATCTCCATTCTCATGCCACGCGGGGGAAAGACCCTCGTTTCAAACAAGAAGCCCCTCAGTGGCTCAAGCTTTCAGCTCTCCCTTCCGGTATTTTAATTTCTGTCGCACTTATTTATTTTGTAAACTGGACCGCCTATTTTGCGAATCTCACCCTTATAAAAGCGCTCGTCGCGGTACAAAATCCTGAGCAAAGTCTCACGTATTTCAAACAAACTCTCGCCTACAATGGTTTTGGCAATCAAGAAACCCGCGAACAACTGATGCAATTTACGGTTAATCTAAGGAGCAACACCCAGATAGCCGATAGTGTAAAGCAAGAAGCACTTATTCTTACCAGTACGGAAATGCAAAAGATGATTGCCCAATCCCCAAACGATGCTCGCCATTTTCTCTTTTACGGAACGGTCCTTGATGCCTACGGGCAATATCCGCAAGCTGAAACAGCTCTTAGCCGCGCACTGCAGCTCTCTCCCAAGAAGCAATCGATTCTCTTCCAGCTTGGCACTCATTACCTCAATTCAGGAAATCAACAAAAAGCATTGGCGGTTTTTAAGCAAGCGTATGATCTTGCTCCAGAGTATAACGAAGCCAGGCTTATCTACGCGATGGGGGCGATTTACGCAGGGAATAACGCTCTTGCTACTGAGCTTCTCGGCAATCAAATTGTAATCGACGATAGATTATTACGCGCCTATGCCGATACGAAGCAGTGGGGGAAAGCAATCGCGATTGCGCAGGCGAAGGTAAATCTTAATCCGAATGATCCGAACACTGAGCTCTTTCTTGCCGCCATTTATTATCAGGCCGGGCAAAAACAAAATGCGATCGCTGTTATTAAAGCAATGATTGCCGCAAACCCCCAATTTAAAGATCAGGGGGAAGGTTATATTAAACAAATTGAAGCAGGGAAATAGAAATTATTTGACATACTTTTCAACTTTTGCTACACTGTTGGTGTGTGAGTGCTAACAATTGTTAGCTTTTCCAAAGAATGTCTGCGAAGAAGCCCTTTAGGGGGCTTTTTCGTTTCCATAATTTGTTATACTTGCGGTACTCTTCTTAGGGAGGGTGAGCGGCTGCACTCACATTTAAGATATTTTTTGGAGCTAGCACCCGCTCACCCTTTTTAAGCGGAGTATGAAAATCAGGGAAAACGTCTCCCTCAAAGATTACACAACTTTTCGGATTGGCGGAAAAGCCAGGTATTTTACTGACGTCCAGTCCGAAGCCGAGCTTAAAGAAGCGGTGATGTTTTCGAGCCGTGAAAAAATCCCTGTTTTTATATTAGGTGGCGGCTCAAACACACTGGTGAGCGACGGCGGATTTTCCGGTCTTGTTATTAGAATCGGCATTCAGGGAATTTCTTCTGAAGATAGGGGGGGAAAAGTGAAAGTACGCGTTGGCGCGGGAGAAGACTGGGATCAATTTGTCAGCCGGATGGTTTCAAAGGGTCTCTTTGGTGTTGAGAATCTCTCGTACATTCCCGGCACCGTTGGGGCCGCGCCGATTCAAAATATCGGCGCGTATGGAAGCGAAGTGAAAGATACTATTGAGGCGGTTGAGGTGTTTGATACTGAAATTCTAGAAATGAAGACGCTCACAAATTCTAAATGTGGCTTCGGCTACCGAACAAGTATTTTCAAAACCGAGATAGGAAGAAAATGGATTGTCACATCAGTTATCTTTAAACTTTCCAAAAAAGGCATTCCTAATATTTCATACAAGGACGTAGCGCTGTACTTTACACAAAACCGTAAGGGACTGACACTTTCATCAATTCGCGATGCTGTCATCGCTGTCAGGAAGGGGAAACTTCCCGATGTGAAAAATATCGGTACGGCTGGCTCTTTTTTCAAAAATCCCATTATCACTAGGGATAAATATGAAGAATTAAAGGCCACATTTGGAGAAATACCCGGTGTTTTAATCAGCGGTGTATCGGTCAAAGTACCCGCAGGCTGGCTTCTTGATCATATCGGTGGTTTTAGGGACGTACGTCGGGGCGATGCCGGCGTCTGGAATCGTCAGGCGCTGGTGATTGTTAATTTAGGCAAGGCAACAAGTAAGAATATTTTATCGCTTGCAAGCGTCATGCGGGAGAAAATAAAAAAAGAAACCGGAATTACTCTTGAGCCGGAAGTGGTGATAGTCTGAATTTTTTTCAAAGCGGGCTCTTGAAAGTTATCCACACTTTTCCTGTTAAAATCATTGTGGCCATGTTGTAATTGTTCGATAATTAAGACAGTACAGTGTAGTCGCAAAGCTTTTGTATGAGAACCTCTCTCATGCGAAGGAGAGGTCGGCGATGTACACTCTTAGCAGTAAATGCAGTTTCTATTATGGCAAGAAAGCGACGCAAGGCCGCCCCGAAGAAGAAAAAGGCCACCAAAAAGAAAAGAAGGAGATAATTCTTCTTTCTCACTTTAGACAAAATTCCCTTAAGAGCTTAAGGGAATTTTGTTTTCCCAAAAAAGAAGCGTCTAAGGGCTCAATATGCTAGTATGTCCCAGTGTTTACGTGGCTTAAATCAATAGGAAATACCGGAAAAACCGCAGTTGCGAACTTACGGCCGAGGGTAGATGAAATCAACGCGCTTGAAAAAGAAATAAGCGCTCTATCTGATGATGATCTCAAAGGGAAAACTCTTAAATTTAAAGAGAGGCTCAAGGGGGGAGCAGTACTCGATGATTTGCTTACGGAAGCCTTTGCTGTTGTGCGGGAGGCAGCGAAGAGAAATTTAGGGCAACGCCATTTCGACGTCCAACTTATGGGCGGCATGGTGCTTCATGGCACGGGTATCGCCGAGATGAAAACCGGTGAAGGCAAAACCCTGGTTGCAACCCTTCCGACCTATTTAAACGCTCTTCCAGGCACCGGTGTTCACGTCGTCACCGTAAATGATTATCTTGCCCTGCGCGACGCCGTTTGGATGGGGCAGATCTATTCTGCGCTCGGGCTTTCCCTTGGCGTGATCACTCACGACGAATCATACCTCTATGATCCGAACCATCGCGATCTTGATAAGACTCGCGATATGGTCGGTGCTTTTAAGGTTGTCCATGAATTTTTGCGGCCCTGTTCTCGGCGAGATGCCTATCGGGCGGATATTACCTACGGCACTAATAGCGAATTTGGTTTTGATTATCTCCGCGACAACCTCGAATATGAACAAGAAAGGCTACGTCAGCGCGGGCATGCCTACACGATTATCGACGAGGTCGATTCCATCCTTATAGATGAAGCTCGTACACCGCTTATCATTTCCGCCCCCTCTGCCGATTCGGGGGAGCTCTATCATACTTTTGCAAAAATCGCTCGGCAGCTCAAAAAGGAGACTGATTTCACGGTTGATGAAAAATTCCGTTCAATCCAAATGACCGATCAAGGCATTACCAGGGCCGAAAAACTTCTTGGTATTGCTGACATCTATACTGAAGGGGGCGTAAAATTCGTTCATCACTTGGAAACCGCGGTTCGGGCGGAAGCACTTTTTACTAACGATAAGGAGTATGTCGTTAAAGAAGGTGAAGTCGTTATTGTTGATGAGTTTACGGGACGGCTTCAGCCGGGGAGGCGCTGGTCCGAGGGACTTCACCAGGCGATTGAGGCAAAAGAAGGAGTTGAAGTTAAAAAAGAATCTCGAACCTACGCTTCAATTACCTATCAAAACTATTTCAGACTGTATGGAAAACTTGCCGGTATGACCGGCACCGCCCTAACCTCTTCCGAGGAATTTTACAAAGTGTATGGTCTTGAGGTTGTCGAGATACCGACCAATAAACCAATGATTCGGAAAGACGACAATGATCTTATCTTTCAAACGGAAGTCGGAAAGTTCAAAGCACTCGCTCGCAAGGTCAAAGAGCTTCATGTCAAAGGGCAGCCGGTTCTTCTCGGCACCGCTTCAATCGAGAAAAACGAGCTTCTCTCAGCATTTTTACGTCAGGAAGGCATTCCCCACGAGATGTTGAATGCCAAGAATCACGAACGCGAGGGTGAAATCATCGCGGAGGCCGGCAAGCGCGGCAAAGTAACGGTTGCAACCAACATGGCGGGACGCGGTGTTGATATCAAACTGGGGGGAGCGCTTGCCGCTTTAAACCCCTATGAAGAAATTAAAAGTTTAGGAGGTTTATATGTCGTTGGCACCGAGCGTCATGAGGCGCGCCGTATCGACAACCAGCTTCGCGGGCGCTCGGGACGTCAGGGAGACCCGGGCGAAACCCAATTTTATGTCTCACTTGAGGATACATTAATGCGGGTTTTTGCCTCTGACACGATAAAGAAAATGATGGGGCGCTTTGGTATTCCGGAGGACGAGCCGATTGAAAATTCGCTTATCACGAGATCACTCGAATCGGCGCAGACAAAGATCGAGGGCTTTCATTTTGACGCCAGGAAACATGTTCTTGAGTATGACGACGTAATGAATCATCAGCGAAAAATCATTTACGAGCGTCGCCTTAAAATCTTGCTTGGCACTGAAGAAGACATTCAAAATGAAATCGGGCAGATTGCCGCGGGAGATGAAGAGCTTTTAAAACAGCTTGAAGAGACAAAAAAGCAGATCGGCAGTGAAAAAGAATTTTATGTAGCGGTCAGGCGCCTGCTTCTCCAGACAATAGATATGTTCTGGGTCGACCATCTTGAAGCGATGGATTACCTAAGGAGTTCGGTCAATTTACGGGCCTATGGTCAGCGAGACCCGCTTGTTGAGTACAAGAAAGACGGCTTGGCACTTTTCAAGCGGATGGAAGCTTCAATTGATGATGAGGTTGCAAAACTTCTGCCCCATATAGGTGCGGGGGCGTTTGTCGCTGAAGAGAAGAAACTTAAAGAAGTCCACGAAAATGCGACTTTAATTGGTGCTGGTAGCGATTCAAGAACTGTTTTAAATGACGCGAAAATCGGTCGCAATGAATTATGCCCATGCGGAAGCGGTAAGAAATATAAAAATTGCGGCCTTAAGAATACGGAAGAGCATAAGCGCTTGATAAATAAAAAATAAAATTCCTTCGACTGAAGTAAATGATACAATTGAAATATGAGAAAAACTCTTAAATTTTTTGACAAGCTGGAAGACTCAATACGCGGCGCTCTTTCGAAATATCCGCTCCTTTATGCTTTTATCGGTGGCGTTGGCATTGTTCTTTTTTGGCGATCGGTATGGCTTATTGCCGATAGTATTTCTTTTTTCTCTGATCCATATTTTTCTCTTATCGTGAGCGTCCTTATCCTTCTTTCGACGGGACTTTTTGTTTCCTTTTTCATCGGTGACTCAATCCTCCTCTCTGGTATAAAAGGCGAAAAGAAGATGATCGAGAAGACGGAAGTAGAGATAAAAAAAGAAGGATCCGTTTTGAGCGATCTTCAAACAGGGGCAACCAAAGAAGAAGCAGTTCTCTTTGATATTCAAAAAGAACTCAAAGGCATTCGCTCGTTACTTGAAAAGTTAAACCGCTAAGCAATATGGCACAAGAAAATCAATTTCTTCACGAGGTGGCGATTACGGCGATCATTAGGCGTGACGGTAAATATTTGATTACTCGCCGTGCCCCCACGAAAAAAAGATGGCCGGGCAGGTGGACGGTCCCCGGGGGGAGGCTCGAACCCTCTGATTATACGGATCGCCCAAAAGACACTAAAGATTATTGGTACAATGTGCTTGAAAAAACTCTTCGACGTGAAGTAAAAGAGGAAGTCGCCCTTGATATAAGCAATATAGAATATCTGACCTCTCTTGCCTCGATTCATACGGATGGTACTCCGTCTCTTGTCATCTCTTGCACGGCAGATTATGCGGGCGGTGATATCATTCTTCAGGAAGGAGAGACCGACCAATATGCCTGGGTGACGCTTCAGGAAGCGAAGAACTATGATTTAATAGACGGTATATACGATGAGCTTGCTATGGCAGAGGCACCAAAGGAAGGAACGAATGCCGAATGGCAGCGTTTAAACCAATAATATGAAACTAATAGTAAAAGTTGTTGTGGTCGCGCTTGCGCTTCTTTTGGCGCAGCAAATCGTGCCTGGTATTTCTGTCTCTGGCTTTGGAATAGCCCTTATCGTCGCGCTCGTACTCGGACTGATTAATCTCATTATCCGTCCCATTCTTTTATTACTGACTCTTCCGATTACGATTATTACATTCGGATTATTCGCGCTTATCTTGAATGCGCTTCTTTTCTGGACCACGTCGGCGCTCGTTCTGGGATTCACCGTCTCCGGATTTGTCCCGGCATTTCTCGGGTCGCTCATAGTGTCATCGGCGCATTTTATTGTCGATCGAATCCTTCCCTAGTGGAGCTTCACCTGATAAAGTAGCGGACATGTCGAAACCTCGCGTCATAACCCACGGTGGTAATTTTCATGCCGACGATATTTTTGCTGTTGCTGCTCTTTCCCTCATGCTTGGAGACATAGAAATCGTGCGCACCCGCGACAGTAAGGTTATCGAAACAGGAGATTATGTTGTTGATGTCGGGGGCGAGTATAACCCAGAAAAAAACCGTTTTGACCACCATCAAGTGGGAGGGGCGGGGCTCAGACCGGACGGAATCCCGTATTCTTCAATGGGACTTGTTTGGAAAAAGTATGGCGTAAAGATTTCAGGAGACAAAGAGGTGGCCGATCGGATCAATGAGGATATCGTAAAAACGCTTGACGCACATGATAATGGAATTGATACATACCTGCCCCGCGAGGGGATCAAGCCATATCTGATTCAGGGCGCTCTATCAATGTTTCGGCCGACATGGAAAGAGGACCAGCATTCATATGATGATCGTTTTATGATTGTTTTTGAGATTGCGAAAAAAATTTTATCGCGCGAAATTGTTCACACGCGTGATGATCTTGAGACTGAAAGATCCGTCGAAATTGCATACCGTCAAGCATCTGATAAAAGAATCATCGATATCGATAAGCCGTATCCCGCGGAAAATTTCCTCTCACGCTATCCTGAGCCCCTCTATGTGGTCAGACCAAGCCCTGTCGATGGAACGTGGAAAGTAGAGGCGATCAGAGTCACCCCTCAAGGTTTTGCCATTCGGAAACCATTCCCCTCGTCATGGGCGGGAAAAAGAGACGGGGAATTTGCCGAATTAACGGATGTCCCCGATGCTATTTTTTGTCATAACGGATTATGGATGGCGCGGGCACAGTCTCATGAAGGGGCACTTAAACTTGCAAAACTGGCTCTTGAAGCATAAACATGGCTTTTATTGATGAACTGAAAGTGCATATGCGGGCGGGAAAAGGCGGCGACGGCGTCGTGCGCTGGCTCCATCAAAAGGGCAAGGAATTCGCGGGCCCTTCCGGCGGCAACGGCGGCAACGGCGGGGACATTTATGCTATTGGGTCTCGCGACCTCAATCTTCTTGCGCGCTACCGGAACACTAAAGAATTTATTTCAGAGAGCGGTGGGGACGGACAAAAGGATAGTATGTATGGCAGAAACGGGGATGACCTTTTGATTGCACTTCCCGTTGGTTCCATTATTACTAATCTTGAGACTGGAAGGATGGTTGAACTTGAAAAAGAAAATCAAAAAACCCTTCTACTGAACGGCGGCCGCGGAGGTCTTGGCAACGAACATTTTAAGGGTTCTCGCAATATTTCTCCTAAGGAAAGCACCACGGGTCTTCTTGGCGAAGAAGCCGATTTTACGATTGAACTACGGCTTATCGCTGATTTTGGTTTAATAGGTTTTCCGAACGCCGGCAAAAGCTCTCTTTTGAATGCGCTGACGAATGCTAAAGCAAAAATCGGCAGTTACGCTTTTACCACGCTCGAACCGAATCTTGGAGAATTTCATGGATATGTCATTGCCGATATTCCCGGGCTTATCGAGGGGGCGTCCGAGGGCAAAGGGCTTGGACATAAATTCTTGCGTCATGTCGAAAGGACACGGCTCCTTCTTCATTGTATTTCTCTTGAAAATGAAGATATGGAGGCGGCATACAAGACAGTGCGGAGCGAGCTTCAAAAACATTCGCCTCAGTTGGTGCAAAAAAAAGAAATTATTATTCTCACGAAGGAGGATACCGTTCAAGGGAAGACGGCTGCAAACAGGCTAAAAGAGATCAAAAGCCTCACGGGAAAAGAGGTTCATACGGTTACTATACTTGATGACCAGTCGATCAAACATCTTTCCGAGGTTCTTGTAAAAGAAGTAAGTTCTGTATAATAGAGCGGACAGCAGATGCTTTTTGAATGGTAAAAAACGACTACACGCCGACTATCGGCCTTGAAATACATGCAGAGTTGAAGACCAGAACAAAAATGTTCTGCAACTCGAAGAATGATCCGGACGAAAAGCGCCCGAATGTAAATATATGCCCGATTTGTATGGCGCATCCCGGGACCCTTCCGGTTATCAATAAAGAAGCAGTGAGGCAGGTTTTGAGGATCGGGGTGGCGGTCAACGGAGAGCTTGCTGACTACACTGAATTTGACCGCAAGAATTACTTTTATCCTGATATCCCAAAGGGCTATCAAATCAGCCAATACAAGTACCCGCTTGTCTTAGGGGGCTCTATTAATGGTGTTCAAATCACTCGGGTTCACCTCGAGGAAGATACCGCTCGATCAACCCATATGAGTGATCGGAGTCTGATCGATTTTAACCGAGCCGGGGTGCCTCTTATGGAACTGGTGACGGAACCAGTTATTCATTCGGCAGAAGAAGCAGTTGCCTTCGCAAAAGAACTTCAGCTTCTTCTTCGAGCCCTTAGAGCAGGGGAGGCAAATATGGAAAAAGGGGAGATGCGTGTCGAGGCGAATATATCTGTTGGAAAGGGGAGTGTTCGCGGCACGAAAGTCGAAGTGAAAAATCTTAATTCTTTCCGCGCGGTAGAGAAAGCAATTCTGTATGAAATAAATCGGCAGATTGAAACTATAGAGAAAGGGGAGAAGGTGATTCAGGAAACTCGTGGATGGAATGAGAGCAAAGAGACAACATTCTCACAACGTCTCAAAGAAGATTCTCATGACTATCGCTATTTCCCTGATCCCGACCTCCCAAAGCTTGTGCTAAGTGAAATAGCGGAATTTCAAAAAGACGAACTTCTAAAAACTCTACCGGAGCTTCCTTCAGATAAGCGAGCGCGCTATCTTACCCTCGGTCTTAAAAAAGAAGACGCAGAGACGCTTGCGCAGGATGCCGTACTTGCAGATTTTTTTGATGCCGTGATACGGGACAGAAAAAAAGAATTTATTCTTCGTTCGGCAAATTATATTACCTCAGATATTATCGGACTCCGAATTGTAAAGAAGATCTCCGGAGTGGGGAATCTGACACCGGACTCGTTCCAAAACCTGATCGAAATGTCTTTTGAGGGAAGTCTTTCGTCTCGGGGAGTGAAGGACACTCTTGCCTATCTTTTTGAAAAAGGGGGCGATGCAACCCAGGTCGCTCAAGCAAAAGGCCTCATCCAAAAAAGCGATAAGGGAACTCTAGAGAAAATAGTTACAGAGGTTATTGAGAAAAATCCGAAGGTCTCGCTTGATTACAGGGCGGGGAAGATCTCCTCAATACAGTATCTTGTGGGGGAAGCAATGAAAGCTACAAAAGGGGCGGGTAACCCAGAGGTTATAAAGTCTCTTTTGGAGGAAAAATTGAAGTAAAAATTTTCGTACCGATTCGATCCGGCTCGACCAGATTTTTTGTTTTCCAGGTGTGGATAAACTACCCCATCTCGGCTGGACGAGATACAAGGTAGCCATATATAATAAGGATAGTTCTGTTTTTTGAAAATTTTTGATATTGCGTTTAATTTAGGTCGGTGTCAACTGAATGAACAGTCTTGAAACTCCGTGAAACGTGAATTTTGGGAGTCCTCAGTAGAAAACTGGACTTCAGGTCCGCTAATGGGGTGTGGCTAGATAATTAAAGGCGTTTCCCCAAATATAAGAGCTCTTTCTTATCTGGCGGTTTTGAAAGCTTTAAACAGTTTTAACCCACCAAGTCTTGGTATTTCAGGAATTAAGTCTAAGGAATCAGGCTAAATAGCGCCGGATCTTCTGGGGAGGATATCCACTAAGAGAAAACTTCGTTTCTAAAGCTTTATTTCTTACTCCGATCTTAAAAAAGCAATAAATTCGGTGTTTTACTAATAAATATGGCTAAGTTAAGTCACTGAAGCAGTTTTTTCTCAGGGATTTCGGGAGTTAAGCTCGAAATAGGTTCCGGAAGGGAAATTGGAGGTAACTTTTATCCACAATTTCGCTTTCAGAAACAGTTGTCATAGGGGCTATAATTGCAGATAGCTAGTGATGGCTGAGAGTCTTATTTTACAAGGCAGAAAGTTCATCTCGTCTAGACGAGCTGCCGAGATAAGTGGTTATGCGACCGACTACATTGGGCAACTTTGTCGTGGAGGAAAAGTTAAAGCTCAACTCGTCGGAAGAAACTGGTATGTTGATGAGCAATCTCTTACTGCTCACAAACTTGCGAACGGAAAAACTCCTCCGAAGCAGTTTAATAATCTATCCTTAGAATCTCCTCAAAAGCCGGCATCAAAGATTGCCTATTTGAAGGAGGTCGGCCCGCTTCTCCCCCTTTTGAGACGGAAGATCGAGGCCTCTCCGGCACGCCCCGCTTTAGGCGGGGCACGCACGTCTAATAAGGACGCGCGAAATACAGTTTCCCCATACACGGCGCACCTTCCATTTTTTCAATCTGAACTTTCAAAGAAACTAATTGCTCTCTCGCTTGCTCTTGGCGTTGTCTTTGGTAGTGCCTTTGGTACCCAAACTGATGTCGCACAGGCTAATCTCGTTTCACTTGGTCGGGGAGTGGTTGCTTTTGCCCGCGCGGTTCACGGCGGGGCGGAGTTTACTTTTTCAAGTCCGAGTGAAGCCTTCAAAACATTTACTGATCTTGCCTTAGAGATGGAAAAGAGTGGAAGTTCAATCGCTGCTCTTGCTATCCAAAGTGGTGTTGAGTCATTTGCCCAAAGTTTCAATACTTCATTTAACACTGTCGCGATTTCAATTTCTTCGACTGTTCGCTCGTGGTTTTTGGGAGGAAACAATCTTACAACAATTTATCCGATCGAAGAGATTGCTACTTCTCAAAACAGCACTCGCGTAGCGAATCCGCTCACCGTGACCGGCACGACAAAAATTATCGAGAGAGTCACGCAAGTAAACTCATCCGGAATCTCGCGTGCTGAATTTGAACTTCGGCTGCAACAACTTGATAATAAGTTTTCATCCGCGCTGTATAGTCTGAGCGCACAGAACAACGGGCAGTTTAATTACCCCTCTTCGGTTTATAATGTTGCGGTCGCAGGCAATCAAATTCCAACCAGTTTTTCAAACATCTCAATCACCAATCCTTCGATCAGCGGGGGCTCGTGGGGCGGCGCAAATGTATCAGGTTCGTTCACCGGCACCTTTTCTGGAGATATTAATGGGACAACAACATTCTCAACGACCGCCACAACGACATTTGCAAACGGCATTGATGTTACGGCTGGCTGTTTTTCGATTAACGGAACCTGTCTTGGCGGTAGCAGTGGTTCAGGAACGGTGTTCTCTGGTACCGCGGGTTATTTGCCGTATTACCAGACAACAGGCACAACACTTTCTGCGACTTCGTCCTTAATTCTCTCAGCGCTCGGTAACTTTGGTATTGGCTCCACATCACCCTACGCCAAACTATCCGTCCAAGCCAATACTGGTGACACGAATACAACGCTTTTTTCTATCGCCTCATCAACCGCGAGCGCGACGACGACGTTGTTTAGTGTTGCAAATACGGGCGCAGTTTCTGTTGTTGCTTTAGCAACCTCAACCGTATCCGGCGGTCTTAAAATTTTAACAGGGGGTCTCATTGTGTCGACTATTCCAAATTGCGATACGGTCGACACCGATTCAAATGGTAACTTTGTTTGCGGAGTGGATGCTGGCGCAGGCGTGTCTCCGTGGGCGGCTTCCGGCGGCATTGTCACACTGACAACAACAGGCAACCAAGTGGTGATCGGTGGAGTAACACCGGCAAACAGCACAACACTCACCATCACCGCGACTTCAACTTTAAGTCGCAACCTTGTACTCCAAGGTGCCGCAAGTCAAACCGCAGACTTCTTTGATATTTTTAATAGCGCCGCCGCCCCTATCTTTTCTGTTCTTTCAAATGGAAATATTGGCATCGGCACTTCAACTCCACTCACCCTCCTCTCGCTCTATGGATCAACCGGGGAGACCATACAAACTTCTCCCGTAAACGGCCTTGCCTTGAAC
>JBGPJO010000004.1:0-64001 GCA_041485465.1 Minisyncoccia bacterium
GCGTTTTTTCTTTAATTTTCGCAAAAATATGTTATAGTTTCGCTGTTTTTACGGCCCTATCGTCTAGCCCGGTCCAGGACGCGTCCCTCTCACGGACGAAACTGGGGTTCAAATCCCCATAGGGTCACACGATTACCAATCTGGTAAATTTTCATGTCTTGACTGAAATATGACTATGTTGAGTCGTCGTCTGACGATCATGACTTTAATGCCGGCGTTCCCGCGCCTACAACGCGAAGCCTCGGGCATAGTATGTCTAGCTACGCTCCTCCAAAAAAAGACTGCTGAGGGCTCAGCAGTCTAATGAGTGATGTCCGGTTTCGTACAAGGCGTCGATGTATCAGCGCATGTTCATCGGGAAATATTTCTTGCCAATCGAGCGAAAACTTCGATCCGTTCTGTCCCGGGAAAGAAGGTGTCCCCAGCAAAGAGCCAAGGCGGCTCCCTATCTTTGATCGAGTCGCACGTGAGTTCAAGATTGGCGTTAGGATTAACTTCGCGAAGCAGATGGCGAAGCATCTTTTCGGCTTGAATATCTTCCACGGTCTTTCTCTCATGCACCCCCAAAACGAGGTGGCTAAGAAGCTGCGGCCTTTTTGGTGTTATATACGCGTTGGTTTTTTCTTTTCGCGCTCTTCGAAAGAGCCAGCGGAATCGCGATGGAATGTCAAGGTTGCTCATGGCACATTCCTCTGTTAGAGCAAAACAAGAACTCTAGCTTCAGCATACACAGAAGGTGCTTTCACGCCAAATTGAGCGATCTTCTAGAACGCACGAGTGGCGATCTACACAGACGCCGTGGCCAGCTGGCACATTTACACATCAGCTACAATTCTCCCGGCAACGATCAAGCTCAGGGGGCATGTTGCCGGCTTTGAAAAATTCGATAAGCTGGTTGAATAGTCGTGTCAGGGCGGTTCGAGGTCTGTCCCGACACGATTCACCTAATGATTCATTCACACAAGTTTGAATGGTTTTACCAACTTACCCCACAGTTAAAGTTGGGTTTGAAATGTTGGAATTTGAGACCCTCCGTTTCAAGTCTTTCTAAGGACTTTTCAAACCCCCTAAGGACATTTTGAACCCATGATATCTCAAGTATGGTAAATACACTTATCGGAGTAGTTTTGATAGCAGGCGAGATTTTTCTAGTCGTCGGCTTATGTGTATATGCTTGGATTTTATATACATATGACAAACCCATTCAGAAAATCATAAGAAAGCGCGGGGAAGAAATAAATAAAATAAAAACAGGTGCCGCATCAAGAGGAGTTACCACGATCATGTTAGAGAGGCAGATCGCAGCCTTGGTCAGAAAAGATGTTGAAAAGCTTGAGAGTTTGAAGACGGCAAGAATGCATCTCATCGAACGAATTAAGATTTTAATTAGTATTATCTCTCTTCGAAAATAAGGTTATTATTTAGATAAATGAATCTCGTGAATAAACAGGGAAAAGATATCCTTATTTGGATCGTGTTGGTTGCTATAGTTATAGCGATTTATTACCTTGCGTTTAAGTATGGTCCAAGTACACTTTGTCCTCCTGGTACTGAACCATATGAAGAAGGGCGCTATGGCGAGTTTACTGGGTGCCGCTGACGATTAGGCTAGCCTTCTCTACTTTCTTTGATGTTTTGCTAGTTTCTTTTAAGCTCTGAGTGAGAAGTTTTAAATTCTGTATCGTTAAGGTCACAAATTGACTCCTTTGCTCTATTGAGATAACTTTCCAAGAGAATCAGAGAGAACCCGGGAAAACATGGAGGAGGAATGCGATGGCACGCTCATTTTCCCCAGTCGGAAAAACCATGCCAATTTCGAAGGAAAGGCTCAAATATAAGCCTTCAATCAGCCCTGTAAATCCGGAAAAGGTCATCATGAGGCGGTGGGCAAAAGAAAATACCCGTCGTCCTCATATAAATTGCGGGGGTATACCCCTAGACAGTATTCTGCACGAATGCAACCCAGAATGTGATCCCGACCGCGGTCGCCATTCCTATACTGGAAAATTTGATGATCGTGACATACGTGCCGCCGCCGCGGTGGTTCAGTGGATAGCAACCAATTGCGGCCGCAGTTTTTTCCATGAATTCGAAAGGGAAGTTGAGCGGGCATTCGAGAAGCACCTGCCGAAAAAGCTGAGAGTAGCATAAATAGTTCTGACCCGCGACAGTATTCTGTCGCGGGTCTATATTTTTAGGATATAGTAAAGTCATATCCATGAAAAAAATCCTCTCATCAAGGTTTTTTAATCGCCCAACGCTTAAAATTTCGCAAGAACTGATAGGAAAATTTCTCGTTCGGAAAATCGGCAAAAAGAAAATCGAAGGGATGATTACCGAGGTCGAAGCGTATGATGGGCATCGTGACAGGGCTTCCCACGCATCACGGGGAGAAACTCCAAGAAATTCTGTGATGTTTGGTGGGGCGGGAGTATGGTACATCTACCTCATCTATGGGAACTATTTAATGCTTAATATCGTGACGCATAGGAAAGGATATCCTGCGGCAATCCTCATTCGCTCTACTGGTGTTTCAAAGGGCCCAGGCAGACTGACGAGACATTTTAAAATAGATAAATCGCTAAATAAAAAAATAGCCAATGAAAAATCGGGTCTTTGGATCGAGGATAGGGGAGTGAAAATAGCAAAATCAAAAATAAAAAGAACGCCGAGAATCGGCGTTGATTATGCCGGCCCCATCTGGTCTAAAAAACACTGGCGCTTTGTTTTGAAAACAAAATAGCGGAGACCCTTATCAGGATCTCCGCTGTATATCGAATTCAAACTGTCGAGAGTCTTCGCGGCGCTTTGCGGCCCTCTTTTTTGAGGCCTTTCCGCCCTTTTGAGCGATAAGACCTCTGATATTGAGAACCCGTTCATCGGATAGCCACGCCGCGGATTTTACGTAACCTTCGAGAACATCGAGCGGATTACGTTTTTCGTTGCCCGCTTTTCCTTTACGACTCGCTTTCCTCAATACCTTTCGAGCGATTTCATCATCCGTGATGGAGCTTTCATTTGCTCCTTCTGGACTGATGATTGCAACAACTGCCATCTCCCATGCCCTCAAGAAATATTCTCGAGGTACATAAAGGGAGCGTTTCATCCGGGCCGAACCAATATCCTCGACAGACACCATGCGGATATCTTTGCGGGGATTACCGGAACGACCAACATACCCAAAGGTCATGACGATGCCGTCGGAGTTGTAAACCTGGATTCGCGCTTCGCGACGCTCTTGATCAACTTCGAGTAATTCCACGAGCCCCTCCGCTAAAAAATTGAAAGGAACTTTCCTTAATTATACTATAGAAAAGACCTGTTTGTCAAGCTAAGCAAACAAGCTATCCACGACCTCCTTAACATTCGCGCCATCCGCCTGTCCTTTAAGTTCTTTCATAAGAGCCGCCATAAAAAGGCCCATTTTTGATTTATCGTTTGTGCCAAGCTTTTCTTTAAGCTCCAATGCCTTTTTGAGAATATCGTCTTTATTCATCATCGCCGGCAGATAGGCTTCAAGTATTTTAAGTTCGACTTCTTCTTTCGAAGCCAAATCTTCACGATTGCCTTTCTTGAATTGCTCGATTGAATCTTTTCTCTGCTTCACGCCGCGGCGTATAACGGAAAGAGCTTCCTCATCGGAGAGTTTTTCATCAGGCTTTCGTCCTTTGGCAACCGCTTCGTTCGTGAATCCCGCAATCAGCCCACGGAGCACCGATAAACGGATAGTGTCTTTTGCTTTCATCGCCCCTGTCAGTTCAGCTCGAATTTTGTCTTGCATAGGACTCCATAGTAGCAAAAAAATGTTAAAATACGAGCATGTCAGGGACTGAAATAATAATTCTCTTGGGGTTCCTCGTGCTTCTTGCCTCAAACGGTATTTTCTTTTGGGTACTTTCCCGCCGTCCAAAAAATACCGAGGAAAAATCGGATGAAACCGGTTTTAAGCTGATACTTCAGCAGGTAAACGAACTCTCACGGACGGTAGACCAAAAAATCACCGAGAGCGCTCGGCAGATGAATGAATCGGTAAAGACCCAGTTCAGCGAATCTTCAAAACTTATCCGTGATGTCACCCAAGGATTGACCAAGCTTGATGAGACTAATCGCCAAGTGATATCGTTTGCCGATCAGCTTCAGAATCTTCAGGACATTTTTAAAAATCCGAAACAGCGCGGGGTTGTCGGTGAATATTATCTTGAAACACTCCTCAAAAATGTCCTGCCGCCCGGATCGTTTCAAATGCAGTATGCTTTTAAAGACGGGACAATAGTTGATGCGGCGGTTTTCGTCAAAGACAAAATCATTCCGGTTGATTCGAAGTTCTCGCTCGAAAATTATAATCGCATTATCGAGGCGAAAGACCCAACAGAGCGCGAGCGGCTCGAGAAAATATTCGTCAATGACCTAAAACAGCGCATTATCGAGACTTCAAAATATATTCAACCGAAAGAGGGGACAATGGATTTTGCCTTCATGTTCATTCCGCATGAGGCGATTTACTACGATCTTCTTATAAATAAAATCGGCGTGATCACCGAAGACACCGAAAATTTTATCCAACGCGCGGCAGGGAAGTACCGGGTGATCATCGTTAGCCCAACCTCATTCCTCGCCTATCTCCAAACCGTGCTTCAGGGGCTTAAGGCCATGCAAATTGAGGAATCGGTTAAAGAGATTATAAAGAACGTCGGGGGCTTGCAAAAGCACCTTAAAACCTATGAGGAATACCACGGCAAGCTCGGAAACGCCTTGGGTACGGCGGTGAATCACTACAATGCCTCAGGTAAGGAATTTAAGAAGATAGACAAGGATGTGCTCCGTATAAGCGGGGAGAGCATGGAAATCGAGAGCTTAGCCTTTGAGGGGCCAGAGGAAGCCGAATAGGCTCATTTCTCTTGCCTTTTTGGGCTTTTTAAGTAGAATAGGGAACCTATGCAGGAATTCGCTGTAATACAGACGGGTGGCAAGCAATACAAGGTCTCCGTGGGAGATGTTGTTTCCATTGAAAAAATAAAGGGGGAACACAAGGTTGGGGACTCGCTCACCTTTGATAAAGTTCTCATGGTAGACAACGGCAAAGACACGACAATTGGCACGCCCTATATAGAGAGCAGCAAAGTCACCGGAAAACTTAAAGAAATGGGACGGGGAAAGAAAATCGAGGTTATCAAATACAAGGCGAAGAGCCGCTATTTCAAAAACAGAGGACATCGGCAGCCCTATTTCAAGATAGAGATCACCGGGCTCAAATAAAAATCCGCCCTTCGACAAGCTCGGGGCAAATTTTTTATTTACCCTGCGACACTCTTGATTTCGTATAGGAAAGGCCTACACTTGAGTGGGAAGTCGTGGGAGGTTTATATGACAGCTATGACAGCTGGAACCTTTACTCACAAAAGATGGCATGTCCCTGACATCGTAAGGAGACACCCGGCGATTTTTTTGGGGTTGCTCTCGGCACCATTCTTAACACCCATGGTAATCATCTGGTTTGTTTCTCGTTGATTTTGAGCCCCGTCGCATATCTGCGGCGGGCTCTTTTTAAAACCTGTTTTTAAAAGCGCTTTTCAGTGTGTCACTATCGGCATATTCAAGCTCGGAACCGGTCGAAAGACCCCTTCCCAAATGGGTAATTTTAAGATCATGCTTTTCGAGAAGTGGGCGGATCGTTTCCTCGACAACATGAGCGGTATTTTCTCCTTCGGCATTTATGGAAAAAGCGATAATAATTTCCTTGAGGCCGTTTTTTGTTGCCTCTTCTTTCACCCGTAAAATTAATTCCTTAAGGCGCACTTTGTCTTCCGGCTTTTTCTCAAGAATCGAAATCGCCCCCCCCATCACGAAATACATGCCGGGGTAGGCATGACTTTTCTCGACATTTTCGAAATCAACGTCTTTTTCAACAAGAAGAAGGGTGGCATGGTCACGATTCGGATCGGCGCAGACAGAACAGAGAGCAAGCGTCCCTTTTTTCGCGAAAAATCTGAAACACAGAGGGCAAATGCGAATCTCTTTTTTAATATCAAGAATAAGATTGGAGAGTTCTTCAAGGTACACGCGGTTTCGGGAAAGAAGAAAATAGACGAAACGCTTACTTTGACGGGAACCGATACCCGGAAAATCCCGAAAAAGTTCGGTTAGTTTTTCTATCGCATTCATAGTTTAGAGATCTTCGGGGGCAAAATCGCCGAGATTGGTTTTATCAATTGAAAGGAAGGTTGCTTTTTTATCGTCAAAATAAAGTTTTGTGAAGCCCGTGGGCCCGTTCCTGTGTTTTTCGATAAGAATTTCAACGATGTTTGTTTTGTTTGGGTCGGCACCTTCTTTGTTTCGGTCTTCACGGTGAAGAAACATCACCACGTCCGCATCCTGCTCGATTGAGCCGGAATCACGAAGGTCAGAGAGCCGCGGCTTTCCGCCACGCTGTTCAACGGCGCGTGAGAGCTGAGAGAGGGCAATGACCGGTAGATCAAGCTCACGGGCAAGATGTTTGAGAGAACGGGAAAGCTCAGTCACTTGCTGAACGGCAGAATCGGAATTTCTGGTATTAATCGGCGTCATAAGCTGAAGATAATCAACGACGATAAGCCCCAAGCCCCGCTCGCGTTTTAAACGACGCGCGACCGAGCGCATTTTTAAAATGTTATTACCCGGCTGGTCATCGATAAAAATTGGAGCCTTAGCGAGCCGGTCAAGCGAATCGCGAATACGATCAAAGTCGGCATCAAGAGAGAGCCTTCCGGTGCGAAGCTGCCAGGCATCGACTCTCGACTCCGCCGCGATCATGCGGTCGACGAGTTGCTGGCCGCTCATTTCAAGAGAAAAAACAGCAACGGGCGTACCATACAAGGTTGAAGTCTGGCGCGCAATATCAAGCGCAAGAGCGGTTTTACCCATTGAAGGCCGTGCAGCGAGAATGATCAGGTCGGACTTCTGAAAGCCGGCGAGCCGGTCGTCAATCTCCCTGAAACCGCTCCTGACACCCCTGATCTCATCCTTCGCGTGATGGAGATGTTCAATCCTGTCCCAGGCTTCGCCGAGCATTTCTTTGAGCTCGGAATAATTACCCCTCGATCCTGAGACGCTCGTCAGATCGTAGAGATGGTGTTCGGCTTTGTCGAGTAGTTGCTCAAGCTCCTCCGCCTCACTGTATCCAAGCTCGCTAATGTGCCCAGCCGCTTCAATCAGGCGGCGCATCATGAACTTGCGGTGGATAAGATCGGCGTAGTGGCGGGCATTCGAGGCCGAGGGTGTCGCGTTCACCAGTTCGGTTAAATATGATGCGCCGCCAATTTGTTCTATCTGTCCTTTTTCTTTAAGTTTCGAAGAAAGTGAGAGAAGATCGATCGGCTCATTCCTCGAAAAAAGCTCAAGCATCGATCGGTAGATGATGGCGTGCTTTTCAGCATAAAAACTTTCAGGTTTGACAATGTCGAAAACCTCATGAAGTGTCTCGGGACGAAGCATGATTGCTCCTAAGAGCGCCTTTTCGGAATCAAGATTTTGCGGCGGAACGCGAATATTGGAGTAGGGACTTTTGAGGGGAGTTTTCGCCATACCATCCCATTCTATCACTCTCTTCTAAAACTGCTCAAATCAAATTTTCTGAATAGCGTGTTCCTAAAATGTGGAAACCGGGAAGGCCTTACCGGGGAAGGATCTTTTGGCCTTCGGGGGTGTCCTCAACGGCAAATCCAAGCTTGTTGATCTCTCTCCTAAGTTCGTCCGAGCGTTTAAAATCCCTATTTTGGCGGGCCTGTTCGCGTTCCGCTGCCAAGTTCTTGACCGGAATAGGGACATCTTCCAGTTTCTTAGAAAACTGTTCGCTTTGCCTTAAAAGATCAAATCCAAGTACCTTATCAAACTGAAGCAGGGTTGCTTTTTTATCGGCGCTTGAAACCTCCGTATCCTTTAAAAGCTCCCAAATAAGCGCTACTGCCTTTGGGGTATTTAAATCATCTTCCATGTATTTCTCAAACAGCTCTTTGTACCTTGAGGAGGCGGTGCCCTTCTCTCCGAGATTGAGGAAATGATTAAGGAGCTTCAGATAGGCGTTTTGACTTGCTTCGAGTGCTTCCCATGAAAAAGTAAGCGGTGTGCGATACTTGGCACTTAAAAGAAAATACCTATACGAGAGGGGCGAGAAGCCTTTATCGGTAATCGTTTGAAGCCTAATAAAATTTCCCGCTGACTTCGCCATTTTATCTCCCTCAATTGTTACAAAAGCGCTGTGAAGCCAAAAGTGGGCGAGCGGCTTTCCTGTTGCCGATTCGGACTGGGCAATTTCGTCATTATGGTGAATCGGTATGTGGTCGGTGCCACCGGTATGAATATCAAATGTTTCCCCCAGAAGCTTCATCGACATGGCAGAGCACTCAATGTGCCAGCCGGGGAATCCCACTCCCCACGGAGAATTCCACTCTTGCTGACGTTTCTCACCTTTTGGAGAAAATTTCCAAAGAGCGAAGTCCGTTCCATTCCGCTTTTCCGGATTCTTTTCAACCCGAGCGCCTTCTTTCAGTCCCGCCGTGTCAATGTCGCCGAGCTTTCCGTATCCGGCAAAAGTTGTAGTATCAAAATAAACTCCGTCTGATGTTATATAGGTGTGTCCTCCTTTTTCAAGTCTTTTAATGAGCGCTATCTGCTCTTCTATGTAGTCGGTTGCCTTCGGAAAGCGCGTGCCGATCGTATTAATGTTGAGAGAAGAGAGATCGTTGAAAAAAGCTTCCGCGTAAAAATCCGTTATTTCCCGAACCGTCTTTTTTTCGCGTCTTGCGCCTTTTTCGATTTTATCCTCGCCCTCGTCTCTGTCTGAAGTAAGGTGTCCGACATCGGTAATGTTAATAACCTGCTTTACGGCATATCCCTCGTACTCAAACGTCCTTCGCAGAACATCGGCAAAAACATAGGGGCGCAGATTTCCGATGTGGGCATAATCATAGACGGTCGGACCGCAGTGATACATTTTGACCGTCCCTTTTTCAAGCGGCAGAAAAGGCTCTTCTTTACGTGAGAGAGTGTTAAAAAGAGTAAGCGCCATGAATATCAGGCTATAAGGTTTAACTTAAAAAAGCAAAATTAAAGCCAGCGTCTTGATTTAAAGAATGCATAAACGACAATACCGCAGAGCAGCATAATACCAAGGACTATATAAAAACCCCTCGGGTCGGAGAGGAAGGGAATGAAGGGAGTACTCAAGCCGAAAATTGAAGCAACGAGGGACATCGGAAGAATCACGAAAGAGATAATCGCAAGAACCCGCATCGTCTCGTTTTGCTTGGTCGAAAGAAGGGAATTATTGGTCTCGCGCAGTTCATTCAAAAACTCGAGATTGCCGGCAATCATCTCGGCCGTTCGGTAATACGCGCCGATGATGTCTTTAGCGTGATACGAAAAATCTTCACCGAAGAAACGCCGTGCGGCGACGGAAAAGGATTCGAGTACTTCCCGGTGCGAGGTGAGCGCGTGTTTAAAATGAAGAAGCTCGCGGGAAATTTTTGAAATCTCAAGAACCATCGCCCGCTCGTTTCCGGAAAAAACACGGGACTCGATTGCTCGGAGGGTGTCCGACATGAAATCGAGTTCGTGGGCAACCGACTTGTAAAGCTTCCTGATCATATAGAAAAAAATGAAGCCGGCATGTTCCCCGATATCGCTTCTATCCAAAATCGAATTAACTTCGAAAACTTTGGAGAACTTATGGAGCGGGTCAATGGTATCGTAGCGTGTCGTGATCAAAAACTTTTTACCGATGACAAAATCGATTTCCTGCTCCATCTTTTCGGCATGAGTATGCTGAAAAGCCGGAAAATGAAGAATTAAATAAATATAGTTTGGGTAAAGATCGACTTTGGGCTTCGAAGAGGGGAAGATGAGTTCTTCGCCGACAAGCGGATTGATGCCATATTCTTCAATAACTCCACGCACTTCCTCGCGCGTCGGATTTTCAATATCGATCCAGATGAGACCGTTATGCTCCTGAGTCTTGATCATTTAAATTCAATTATACGGGGACGGATAATTGACCACAAGGGAGCATCTTGTCATAATGGTCGGGTTGTCTTTATCTTATTGTCTTATTGAATCTGAACTCATGAAAAAAATCTTCGGCAAACAAGTCGCCATTGCTCTCGTCTTAATTGTAGTCGTTGGTGGGGCATTTTCGCTTGGCTACTACACGGGAGAGAAGAAACATCCGGCAATCGAGAGCGTTAGCGGACTTTCAAACAAGGAAGTCGGAGAACCAAACGGCACCGATTTTTCACTTTTCTGGCAGGCGTGGAATACCCTGAATGAAAAGTACGCCGGCTCAACAACGCCACCTTCTGCCCAAGAAAGGGTCTGGGGAGCAATAGAAGGGCTTGCGGGAGCTTATGGCGATCCCTATACCACCTTCTTCCCTCCCCAGGAATCGAAAAATTTTCAGGAGGCAGTTGCCGGAAATTTTGATGGAGTCGGCATGGAAGTCGGTATCCAAGGAGGAGTGCTTGTGGTAATTTCTCCCCTTAAAAACACGCCGGCGTCGCGCGCGGGAGTTGAAGCGGGCGATCAGATTCTCAAAATAGACAAAACTGACGCGGCAACTCTTTCCGTCGATAAAGCCGTTAATCTTATTCGCGGCAAAAAGGGAACGACCGTCGTCCTTACCCTTGGGCGTAAAGGCATCAAAGCGCCATTTGTCGTCTCAATCGTCCGCGACACGATCGATATCCCGACGGTTGATACCGAGTTTCGCAAGAAGGATGGCGTGTTCGTACTCCGACTGTATAGTTTCTCGGCTCTCTCTCCAGGACTCTTTAGGGACGGCCTCAGGCAATTTGCCGAATCCGGCTCTGACAAACTTGTTATTGATTTAAGAAATAATCCCGGTGGCTACCTTGAAGCCGCGGTTGATATGGCGAGCTGGTTTTTGCCGGTTGGCAAAGTGGTGGTAACGGAAGATTTCGGCAAAGCCCAGGACCCCCAGGTATATCGAAGTAAGGGTTACAACGTTTTCTCCGACAATTTAAAATTGGTGATTCTCCTGAATGCCGGATCCGCTTCCGCCTCGGAAATTCTCGCGGGCGCTTTGCATGACCAGGGCAAAGCAACTCTTGTCGGCGAAAAATCATTCGGTAAAGGCTCTGTTCAGGAGCTCGTCGATCTTCCGGGAAAAACATCGCTTAAAGTGACCATCGCGCGCTGGCTCACACCAAACGGCACCTCGATTTCGGGAAACGGCATTACGCCTGATGTCGTTGTTGAAATGAACGCGGATGATGTCAAGGCGGGGAAAGATACCCAGCTTGAGAAAGCCGCCGCGGTTCTTCTCAATAAAAAATAAAGCATGAAAATCATATTTCTCAAGGATGTTCCGGGAAGCGGCAAGCGAAACGACATAAAAGACGTCGCATCCGGTTTTGCCGCGAACTATCTCATCCCCAATAAGCTCGCCGTGACGGCAACAGACATTGGTATGAGACGGGTGGAGCTTGAAAAAGCTCAGATGATGGTTGAAGCGAAGCTCGAGAAGGATCTTCTCCTTAAGAATTTATCGAGCCTAAACGGCAGCCGGGTCACGATCCTTGGCAAAGCAAACGAAGAGGGACACCTGTTCGCCGGTATTCATAAAAAAGAAATCCGAGACCAGATCAAAAAAGAGCTCCGAATCGAGATTCCGGAAGATTCAATTGAACTTAAAGAACCTATCAAGACGCTGGGAGAAGTACCAATAGAGGTTGAAAGCTATGGCAGAAAAGTAACATTTACGCTTTCAGTCGAGAAAGGAAAATAAAAATTCCCCCGAACAGGGAAATTTTTATTTCACACTGACAGTCTTTTTGACCTTCGTCTTTCCGTTAAAATGGATTTTCCGTTTGATACCGTACTCAACCACTCCGTCTTTTAGAGCAAAAAGAGTATGATCTTTTCCGATGCCGACGTTAACGCCGGGAATAATCCGCGTACCGCGCTGGCGGATGATAATAGCGCCCTTTGAGGCTTTTTCGCCGTCATAGAGTTTAGTACCCAAGTATTTGGGCTGTGAATCACGAAGATTTCTGGCGGTACCGCCTGCTTTTCTATGTGCCATAGCTGTATTATGATAGGTTTACGTTTCGATTATAAAAGATTTTAAGAAATTATCAAGAGACCATACGCTCGTGAGGTTCATTAGAGAAAATTTTGAAGACATGGCGATTGTCGCCATCATTATCCTTGTTGGCCTCGACTCTTTCGGCTTAGGAAGACTCTCGGTTCAAAAAAGAGAACTGAAACCACTTCGAGTGCTTTCTCCTCAAACCACCAATGAGGCAGAGAGCTCGAAAAGCAATTTATGAAATACGATAAATTAGTCCGGGATAAAATTCCCGATATCATTAAATCAAAAGGGGGGAAGGTCTCATTTCATACGGCAACGGAGGATGAATACTGGCGAAAGCTCAAGGAAAAACTGGAAGAGGAGGTTGCTGAATTTAAAAAAGACGAATCGGCTGAAGAAATCGCCGATATTTTTGAGGTGCTTCATGCCATTATAGAATACAAAGGTTTTCGTGAAGATGTGATCGAGGAAACAAAACGGGAGAAGAAAGAAAAAAAGGGCGGATTCGAAAAACGCTTTATTCTCGAAGAATCATAATTATATGATAGTAGTCGATATAGAAGCCTCAGGCACTGAGCCGTACAAGCATTCGATCGTTTCAATCGGTGCCCTTGATTTTACCAATCCGGAGAAACAATTTTATGCCGAATGCCGTATTTGGGATGGCGCCCACATAATGGATGAGGCGCTTGCCGTAAACGGCTTCACCAAAGAGCAAATTATGGATCCTCCCAAAAAAACGGAAGGGGAGATCGTAACCGAGTTTTTTAAGTGGTTAAAAGACAGCCCCGACCATACAACCGCAGGGCAAAATCCCTCCTTTGACCGCGATTTTTTGCGACTTGCCGCGGAACGCGCGCACATAGATTATCCGCTCGCCTATCGCACTGTCGACCTTCATTCGGTTTGCTATCTTCATATGATTGAACATGGTTTGATTCCGCCTCTTAAAAATAAACGCTCGGATCTCAATTCCGGGAAAATAATGGGCTATGTTGGAATTCCCGAAGAACCAAAACCGCACAACGCCCTCATGGGCGCCAAAGTCGCTGGCGAAGCTCTTTC
Organism: Minisyncoccia bacterium; assembly: GCA_041485465.1. Lineage (GTDB taxonomy): Bacteria > Patescibacteriota > Minisyncoccia > Phycocordibacterales > JAKFXT01 > JBGPJO01. Next base: position 13,148 of record JBGPJO010000004.1, read on the forward strand.
GCGTCTTCTGTATCGTAAAAACCTCTTGCCCGATTTTGCCCAGTTTGAAATACCAAAATTTTAAAGTAGGATACCCTTCATGGCACCGGTCCAAAAATTGTATCTCTCGGATACCGACAAAAAGATTGCCGGCGTGTGCGGTGGACTTGGTGAGCGATTTCAAGTTGATTCGACGATGATTCGGCTCCTGGTGGTGTTTCTTGCTCTCATTACTGCAGTATTTCCTATCGTGATTACATACATCATTGCCTGGCTGATCATCCCGAGAAGAACCTCCTAAAGAGAGCGCCATACGGGCTGTAGTATACCGGCAGTACGCATGCATGGGGTGCATGTAGACCGGGTTCGATTCCCGGCAGCCCGACCAAATTGCAAAAAAGAAGTAAACCGGGTTCGACTTCGCTCACCACAAGTCAAACCATTCTCGGCACCATGACTAGGATTGATTGGATTGATTTTTCTTGCCATTTCTGCTAGTGTCCTTTTAGAGTTATTTTAATTTTCAGCGAAAGGGGCACCTCATGTGGCGAACCTCAGACGAATGGATTGAGGCATACAAAACCAAGGGTGCCTTATGGATTCACGACGGCAATCCGAAGCGCCCTCACGCCCTCCTGACCTCGGGGAATCACAGCGACGGGTTTTTCAACAGCAAACTTGTCACGGAAGATCCCTTCCTGTTACAAGAAGCTTCAGCCGACTTGGTAGAGCTTCTTGTGCAAAACTGTCTTGACCTCGAGCTTGTTGACCGGGTCGTAGGACCCGCAACCGGAGCTACGAAACTTGCCGAGGAAGGAGTTGCCCCAGAGATTGGTAAGAAGCGCGGCCGGCCGTGCTTAAGTGCGTATACTGAAAAAGACACGGACAAGGATGGCAAGAAAAGAATGATCTTCATAAATACAAGCATCCGCGACGGCGAGACCGTTCTGCTGTGCGAAGATGTTCGCACGACAGGCGAGAGTGTGGGCCTTACTGCCCAGGCTGTGATCAATGCCGGGGGCACAATTCTGCCCTACGTTGCTCTTCTGGTTAACAGATCGGGTGAGCAAAATTCACACGGCGTAGATTTTATCGCCCTCATCAATCGGCATATGCAGTCATGGAGGCCTGAAGAATGTCCTCTCTGCCCAAAGGGCTCTGAAGCTATCCGCCCGGAAGGCACGGAAAACTGGCAGCGTCTCAACGCGACCTACTAAGGAGGAAGACTTGAGAAAAATTCTCACTCCGGCAGAGATGCTTATCGTCGCTGCCGATTTCAAACCAACACGACCTGAAGCAAACGAGGAGGTGGTGGGAAAAGCGGTTTCGCTTGCAGAGAAGCTTCGCGGAACCGGCGTTTATCTCAAGATGAACTCGGTTCTCAGGTCGGGCGGATATCCGATTATCAGCAATATCCATTATTTCGGGGTGAAGGTGTTCGCCGACCTCAAATTTTTCGACATCCCCGAGACTCTTGCAATAGACGGGATGCTGCTTCGGGAATTCAAGCCCGAACTTGCCACCGTGGCCTGTTCGACCGGCGTAAAGGCCATACAGTTCCTGAAGACAGAGCTTCCCGACACGGAACTACTCGGCGTCACAATTCTCACTTCGTTCAATGAGGACGACTCGAATGCAATGTTCACCTGCTCAACCGAAGAAGCAGTGCTCCGCCTTGCCGGATTCGGACAAGATGGCGGAGTGAACGGATATATATCCTCCGGAAAAGAGGCGGAAGTTCTTCGAGCCAAATTTGGGCTCGTTATGAGCTTGAACACCCCCGCCATCCGTCCGGCGTGGGCAATTATCCCAGGAGATGATCAGAATCCCGACAGGATCATGACTCCGGCAAAGGCGATAAAAGCTGGCGCGGATCGCATCGTGGTTGGGCGACCTATTACACAAGCCCCGAATCCCTATGATGCAGTCATGCGTACGATCGATGAGATCGCCTCCGCATGCCCCTGATCATGTGCGGGAAAGTACAAATAGGCCTCGTCTCAAGAGACGAGGCCTTTTATTTTTTTTAATTAAACGCTTGAAATAGGTGTTGTATTTTTGTGAGGCCTATTATCAAAACTTAAGGCTCCTGCACCGTGTACCGTGTACATAAGAAGGCCTGCAATAATGGCAAGGTTTTTAAAAGCGTTCACAAGCTGTGTCTGGTCGGCAAAATTACTGTGGAAGTAATAGATGGTGAGGGCCGTAAAAACTATCAGTGCCGAGGCCGCCCATTTTGTCTTATAGCCAAGAAGAAGGAAGAGGCTGCCAAAGATTTCAATTAAAATACCGATCGTAAGAAGAATCGTTGGAAGAGGTACGCCAGCCTGACCCATGAAGCCCGCGGTTTGGGTAAAGTTAAGAGTCTTGCCGATCCCGGCATATATAAACAAGGGAGCGATAAGTATCCGACCAATAAGAGGGAAGTACTTATTACATAATTGATTGATCAACATCATAGGAAGGGAGGTTTACGATTAAAAGTTATAGACGCGATTTAGTATAGCAATAAAGTGAAAAATTGGGATGTGGATGGAGTGGCGCCCGGACAAGAGGTAGTAATCTAGACGGCTGTTTTTAATTATCCTCTTATATTAAGAATCTCCTAAAATCCTTATTTTTAGCCTTATATTCAGTGTTGACGACACCTCTCTATTATTGTCTATCTATTGACAAACTACCTTAGGAATGCTACTATTAAAGAAATCAGAGTGATCCTCTGGTTTTTTCATTTACCAGTAAATCTTCGGCTTACACGCTAATACTTGGCTTATTATTGGACTTGCAACAGGACTTCTACTTATCTTTGGCTCATTCTCAAACAAGATAGACACAACTCCAATCGCAAACGCAGACACTGGCGCTTCTCAAATCATTATCCTTCCGAAAGAAGGAAAGGAAACCGACCCATCGGTAGTTGAAAAAATTGTCCGCGATCAATTCAAGGACACTCCCGTACTGATCGATATTGCGCGCTGCGAATCCCGCTTCACGCAGTTTGATACGGACGGCGACATCCACCGGGGCGAGGCCAACAAACGAGACGTCGGCGTGATGCAGATTAACGAGCATTTCCACTTGGATAAAGCGCTCGAGCTCGGATACGACATCTACACTATCGAAGGGAACCTTGCCTACGGCAAGTATCTCTACTATAAGGAAGGTACGGCTCCGTGGGTCTCATCCGCAAGCTGTTGGAAAAGAGCACCGATTGCCAAACGATAAGAAACCAAAAACCCGCCCTCGTGGCGGGTTTTTGCTTGGAAACAGGGAAGTGTTATACTGTTCTCAACGAAATCAGAGCTTTTACTAATTAGCTATATAAAATCATGATGAATGATGGAAAAATGGGAGGAGAAGAAAAGGGGAGTTGGGAAGGACACGCATGTCCCATGTGCCAGGGTTCCGGCAAGATGCATGGTGGCATGGGTTGCTGGGGATGGGGCAGGCATGGCTATCATAGGCATATGCTCATAAAGATTTTGATCGCGATTTTCATCTTCTGGGCCGGATATAATCTAGGAGAACTCAAGGGAGAACTTCGTGCCTATCGGGGCTTCGATGGCGGTCACATGTCCTTATGGGGTTTCGGTAATGATGGATATGGAAACTTTGGGGACATGAGAGTCTTCATGAATCAGTATATGAGAACTTCAACGTCTACACTCCCAACTAAGTAAGAAATTTTTATCGCTAAGTCAAAACCCCGCCACATGTGGCGGGGTTTTTGGTTGTAATTTATCTTATTTTTGGCAGTTGATTTTTGAATCCACCACAGCACGAGAGGGCAGGGAAATGGATGATGTCGTGCGGTGGCTCCATCTAGATTATATGAATGTCGCACAATATATCTTTTGCGACATATACCTATAGGCATAGGCGCCGCCTAAAACAAAGACGGGTCGGAACCCTGCGCCTGTATGATCCATACCCCATCGACATGCACCCACACGCGCCAAGAAAAATCAGCAGTAAAATTTCCGCCACTTCCCCAGAATCTTTTATATAAAATTTAGATGTAAGCGACCTTCTAAAAAACCAATGTTAGAAGGGGGAGGGGGTCCCCTGCCCCACCATCGAATACACTCATTTTGTTAACTTCCCCACTGTGGTCATAACCAATTTGCACGGCAATTGGGATACCTCTCGAGCAATGTAGCCATTGGTCAGCTTATAGTTCGTAGGATCAAACGGCACCAAAATTGCCTGTGTACCATGGTAGCCAACAACAGCAAAAGAGGTGTCCTTGTCTAGAGCCAGACAACGAGGAGAATTCGGCATCTCAAATCGAGTGGAATTCATCGCTAGGAAAGTCCCAAAGTTTGGTACCTTCAAAAGAAGCAATAAAAAACCAGTCGTTATCACGGAGGCAATCAACCGAGCCCAAAAATAGTGCGACCACCAAAGAACAGTAACGATGACTACAGTAATTCCTAACAGAACCCACTGCCACCATGTTATAAGTCCAGCAATGAGCTGTCCTAGTTCAACTATCTGATAATAATAGATGACATTTGAAATGAGAGAGGCATCAATAAAGCTGTACGGAACATTAAAGTATGCGTAGAAACCGTATTGAGTCAAAATGCTAACGATATAAAGATAGAGACCAACTCCGGTCGCGCTCCATAAGAATTTGATCATGGTACGGAAACTATACCCTTCGTCCGGAATTAGACAAATTAGATATTTTTTTACAGGTTTTTAAATTTTAAATCGTCAACAACAACACACCGTAGAGTCTGGAGTTGAGGTAGGATTGCGTCTAGTAACTCGTTCCAGGCTAATCCAAGAACATTGACGTCGGCTTTGGATTGATCCAATTGCACTTCTGTAAGCAGAGATTTGGCTGGGGTTGTGCCGATATTTCCGTCCGAATCTGACCATGTGGATATTTTGTGCCCGTGAGCAAATTTGTTGCGTATATCAGTTACATTCGAGAAATTATCTTTTATCAACGTGATACACTGCTGTACACTAGGAGGTACTAGAGTAAAAAATAAAGTTCCGAACTCATCCATTTTTGCATACACATATCTTCCTTCGTCTTGTTCCCACTTTGTAGCGACAGCGTCACAAGGAGGCTTGAATTCAAGATCAATAATCCTCCGCATATTTTGGTGAAGAAAACACTCAATATAAATTTGTAAGCAAATGAAAGTCATGATAAGTTCTGAATCGACTTTTGTCTTCAGGTACTCTTGCTCGTGCTGCTCGAACTCCCTGCGGTATATAACTGCATCAATTTCCGTTTCCATTTTCACATGATCAGAAACACCAACTATATCGCTTACATTAAACGAAAGATTAACCATGTCCTCTATTTTATCACTATGATTCTTCTTCATCTCCAACCCTTAAACAGGGCTCCCCTGAGTCAGAACTTGTCTACTTTGTACCACACCTGCTGAGGGCCTGGGACGACCTTGGAACCTTTATCTCATTAAAACCAAGATTTCTTTCTTTTCTTAGCGTGAAGTTCTGAGTGACTACTTCGAGGCATAATAACAAGGTTACTTTTCCTAAAATTTTTTTTGTTACCGTCTTTATGGTGGACAACTAATCCATCAGAGATTCTTCCACCAACCATCCGAGCGGCAACGCTTCTGTGCACCAACTTTTTAGTGTCGCGCCATCTTGGATAGCCTTTTTTATCGTAAAAAAAGAGACCCATATAGTTTATGATAACACTTCAGGCGGTTACGCGTCTGGATGGTGTTGGAATCATTTTAATAGATTTTGCGGGAATTTTTTAAGTACCTTCTATTTCGGCTCTAAATGGAGGTATACTTTCTTTATATATTATGGCGGCGGTTAAAATTCTAACCCTACGAAGTCTCGCAAAAGATAGGCTAAAAGAGGCCAGAATACTTTTTGCATCGGATAAATTCCACGGTGCAAAATATCTCTGCGGCTATGCCGTTGAACATGCCGTCAAATACCGTATTTGTAGACATCTTGGATGGTCCTCTTATCCACCCCAAAATCCTAAATCGAGTAGTAACGATGCAACTTGGGATGGTCTTGCGAGTTTCAAAACACACGATCTTCAGATTCTTTTGTTGTTCACGGGCTGTCTAGATCGGATATTTAATAATGTCGCTCTGGTTGCGGCATGGGATGATGTTAAAAATTGGGATTCTGAAATTCGTTATGAGGCGATAAAAACACATAAAGTCGAACAAGCTAAGTTGAGGACCTTTCTAGAGTCTGCGGCAATTATTATGAGATCTTTGGGTTGTCCCACTTCATAAATTTATATGGACGAAAAAAACTTAAAAAAACTTAAAAAAATAGATTCTGAAATTAGAAAAGACAGGGGGGTTCCTTCTTTCTTTGCTGCATTCTTGCGGACAGACATATTAAATAAACAAAATATAGAGAAATGGGATTTACTATTCAGCGCATCTTGGATAAATCAAAAGAGTAAGCGCAAAGAACGAGAATATATTTTTTCAAAACTAATCAAAAAATTTTCGCCTAATGAACTGTCTAGTTTCCTGCAGAAACTCGACATTATTAATTCTAAAGATCCCTTTATTAAAGAAGTAACTAAAAAACTTGGTTTGATTAGCAACGACACTGTTTTGGTAGAGGGACTTTTAATAGGATCAGGAAAAAATAGCATCTCTATTACAAGATCGTTCATTTTTTCATCTACTCCTGCTATTCGGCCTGCTGAGGCTAAACCTAGTAAAACTGGCTTCCCAGTAAGTCGCGGTACGAAAACCGGAGATAGTCCAAAGGCTATTGGAAAAATTTCTAAACCTAAAGACGGGAGTTAATCCAAGTCCAAATATCTCGATCCATCCACCCTGCATTTTGACCAGTTTCCACTCTAGTAATAAAAATTCTATCTGAGACGTCTAAGTGATGACGAAGATGTTCGTAAATTTGTCCTGCGGTCCAAGAAGTGGATACAAACCAAGTAGAATGCAGTACGTTATCACGAATGTAGTCGTATTGTTGTAAAGCCGAATATAGGCTCGTATAATCTTTGCCTGGTTTGTTAAGCTGATATTTGATGACGTAAATCATTACTATATTATTCTACACCGACAATTATGATCGTACACGCGGGTTGACCACCCGGGGAAGGTGTTCCCAAGTCTGTAACTTTTTCTAAAAAACCCCTGCTTCTGTTACCAGAAGGTCACGGGTAACTGGTAAACCTTAGGTGCAGTAAACATCGGGGATATCCCAACTCTGCTTGCCCTCCTCGGTTGCGAAAATCCCCATCATGCCCCACAAAGGCTTTCCCCCTCTTTTACTGCACTCCTTGCACTGTCGGGGTCGATGGATTGAGAAGATGACTTTGAATTGTTGGTAAAATGGTATTTATAAAGAAATTATAAAGATACAGAGCCGGTTCTTTGAGTATCTTATCCCAAAGAACATACCAAAGGTCTTTTCCTTTAGCGATAATCGCTTGGCCCTCCGTAGAATCGGCAAAACCTCTGACGTCAACCTTAAAATACCACAGGAGAAAAACCGCAATGATTAGGAGAATTAAAAGTTTGAAAAATCCACGCCGCGGTGAAATTTTATTCATGATTTACTAACTATTCTACTATGTATTTTAAAGATAGAGCAGTGGATTAAGATAGGCTTTAAGATCAGCAACCGGAAGCGTGTAAGTGCCGCCGCATACCCTGCTTTTCAAAGTGGTAATTCGTACGCCTTCGGACGCGTATACGCCAAAATGAAGATGCGGCCCTGTCGCATAGCCGGTTGAGCCCGAGTAGCCGATAAGTTCTCTTGTGTCTACGTTCTGGCCAACCCCTACTTTAATGAGCGAGAGATGGGCATAGAGGGTGGAGAGGCCATTTAAGTGTTTAATCATGATCCATTTACCGTAGGAGGCCCCCGGACAAACGGTATCGGTATCACCCGTTCCTAAGACAACGCCCTGAAGCGCCGCCTTAATGGGCGTGCCTGGAGCGGCACGTAGGTCAATACCATTATGCCCCTTGCCATTATAAGCTTGCGGATTTTGACGCGAAAAGTCAGTATCGCCGAATTGTTGCGTGACAAAAGGATTATCAACCGGCCACGATAGAATACCCGATCCGGGATGAGGAAAACTCCCCGGGTCAACAATCAGTTTCAGTTGAGACTCGTAATTTGAAATTTCCTGCTGAGCGGCGACCCTCTTTGCTTCCCTATCGGCAAGCAGCTTTTTGTAATTGGCTTGATTATTCTTTGTCGCCAAAAGAAGCTTGTTAGTTTCCTGTTTGTTGGCTTCGACAATTTTCTTTTGGTCGGAAAGTTGATTTTGAAGTGTTTGTAGTTCTTGACGTTTCGCTTCAGTCTCAGTCTTTGAATCATTCAAATCATTTTTAAGTTGTGTCAGTTGATTGACCTTGTCTTTAATCGCCCCGTGAAGCTCTTCAAGCGCGGCCCGATTATTCCACAGATCACCGAGATTCCCATAAGTCAAAATCGCTTCAAGAAGGGATGTTTGATCGGAATCAGAAACTTCACGGATGCTCTTCTCGAGAGCGCTTTTTTGCAGACTTATTTGTCCTTCCTTGTCGCCGATTTGGTTCTTAAGAGATTGAATAGTGAGATTAACAGCGTCTATCTTTTTCTGTGTAAGCGCAATGTCAGCGGTTAATTTTTTCCGCGCAAGCTCGAGCGCCTGGAGCGCGCCCTGAAGCGTGCCGACCTGTTTCCCCGTTTCAGTGATCTGCTGCTGGTAGCTGGCAATTTCTTTTTCGAGATTTTGTATTTCCGTGTTCTTCGCGTCTATCTTTTGTTGTAGCTCATCGGCAGTCTGGGCAAAAGAATACGAGGTTCCTATGGAAAGAAACAAGAGCGAAATAATTAGTAACCGGAGAACGTTCATCATTCATTTAATTTATGAAGCCGCTCTGCCGCGCTTTTAAGGCGGAGCTCTGTTTCCTCCTTTCCTAAAACCGCAGCAAGAGTAAAGGGGTCGGGCGATTTTTCTTTTCCGGAAAGGGCAACCCGCATAGGCCATAGCACCTCTCCCCTTCCCTCTTTTGTGGCATATTCCCAAAGAGCGCTCTTAATCCCCTCTTTGGTAAATCCTTCCTTGGGAATACGATCGAGTTCTTCAATCAACCGAAGAATGTGCGATTCAATTCTTTTGCTGTCAGGATGAACTTCTTTTTTCGGGGCGGGTAAGATTCGGGCGATTTCGAAGACCGGTTTGTCAAAGATGTAATTGAATTCACCCGCCTCCCTCATCGCCTCAATATCCCCGAAGATTGAGATACGGTCGCGGATCTCGGGAAGAAACCGTGAAAATCGCTCTTCGGACCATCCAGGAAGAGCCGTGATATTTTCCGGAAGCCGCTCGAGAACCCCCTTTTTAAAATCCTCTTCGGAAAGTTTTTTCATGTGTTCACGGTTAATCCATCTCAATTTCTCGACATCAAAAACCGCGCCGGCTTTTTGCATCTTCTCAAGTTCAAACTCTTTGATCAGCTCTTCGATGGTAAAAATCTCCCGGTCGTCCCCCGGGTGCCAGCCGAGGAGCGCGAGATAATTAATGAGTGCTTCCGGTAAAAATCCCAGCTTTCGATATTCGGTAATGGGAACCGAGCCATTCCGCTTCGAAAGCTTTGCCCTGTCTTGACCCAAGACAAAGGGAATATGGCAGTAAACGGGCCGGGGCGCGCCGATTGCCTCTTGGATCAAAATCTGACGCGGCGTGTTGTAAATGCCGTCAACACCGCGAATGACATGGGTAATGCCCATTTCAAAATCGTCAACAACAACCGCGAGATGATACAGGGGCTCCTCGAGATTTTTCGCGATAACAAAATCTTTGAGCTCGCTCGTGTCCACGGTGATTTCACCGAGTACCAGATCCGTAAAGGTCACCTTCTTGTTGGGATTTTTAAAACGAATCACTTCGGAGCGCCGCTCGCGATGTTCCCCTTTTTCGTCTTCCGCCTCCTCCTCTCCCCCCTCAGATATGTATGTTTCCTCCGAAGAAAGATACGCCGTTCCCTCCGCGATCATTTTTCCCAGATACTTTTTATAGATCAGCGTCCGCTCCGATTGTTTATAGATCGCATCAAATGAAAGCTTGAGCCATTGGAGCGCATCAAAATTGCTTTCTTCAAATTCTTTTTTGGAACGGGACTTATCGGTATCCTCGAAACGAAGAATAATCTTGCCGCCGGTTTTTTTGGCGAAAAGATAATTAAAAAGAGCGGTGCGCATGCCCCCGACATGCGGATGTCCGGTCGGGCTCGGCGGGTATCGTGTTATGACGGAATCGGCCATAGCTATACTTATGCGGTTTCGTGAGAGAGGGCAATTTCGATAATTACTCGTGCGATTTTTTCGGCAGCATCCGGCTTCGCCAATTTGCTTGCGGCTTCCCTCATAGACATTTGAAGTTTTTTATCACCCATAATCTTATCAATCTCAAAAAGAAGGAGGGAGGGCGTGACGTTCTTTTCTTCCATGACGATGCCGGCGCCGGCACGCGCGTAGGCAAAGGCATTTCCCGTTTGGTCGTGGCTTGTGGGCTTCGGTATCGGAATGACAATGGCAGGCACTTTCCAAATCGCTACCTCAAAAAGAGTTGACCCCGCCCGCGTAATGATCAGATCGGCGACACCGGCTGCCATACGAAGCGTCAGGGTGTTGAGGTAGGCATAGGGGTGGTAGCGATCGATGCGGGCATTCCCCCGGAGCACCACTTTTGAAGTATCCGCCATAAGTTTGTAATGCTTTTCGCCGGTCTGATGGACAATCTGATACTTTTCGACAAGCTTCGACAAAGAATCGAGGATCGCGTCATTGATATTCTGGGCGCCCTGCGAACCACCGAGAATAAGAATCATGGAAGCCCCCTCTTCAAGCTTCAAGAAATCGCGCGCGCCCTCGGCCACAACTTCTATAAGATCCGTGCGGATCGGATTCCCTGTCCAGGCCACTTTTTCTTCCGGAAAAAATTTACCGGCCTCTTTATAAGAGACGGCTATACGCTCGGCAAACTTACCGGCCCAGGCGCTTACTTTGCCGGGCGAGGTATCAGACTCGTGGATGACGACCGGAATCCGAAGAATTTTTGCCGCAAAAAGCGCCGGGAAGCTCGCGTAACCGCCTTTGGCAAAAACAACGTCAGGAAAAATCGCAAAGACCGAGATCAGCGCTTTTAAGACTCCAAATCCCGTCTTGAAAAAATCGAAAAAATTCAAAATTGAAAAGTATCGGCGGATTTTGCCGGCAGAGGCATACCGATACGCAATGTTGTTCTCAAAAAGGGCCCGCTCGTCGTAGGGTGAGGGCGCCATGTAGAAAAGTTCCGGCTGGATAAGCTTTTCTTCCTTTGTAATTCGATTGATTTCCTCGGCAACGGCGATAATCGGGTAAAAATGCCCACCGGTGCCACCGCCAGTAAAGAGAATTTTCATACTTTTTGGTAGCGAGAGATGTTTAAGAGTATCCCCGCTTCGGCAAGGGCTATCAAAAGCGCCGTACCGCCCTGACTTACGAAAACAAGCGGGGTCCCAGAAAGCGGAAAAACAGCTAGCATTGAAGCGATATTAAGGAATGACTGGGAGATTATCAGTATAACAATTCCCAAGGCGGTGAGTCCACCGAACGTGTCCTGTGCTCTCGAAGCGATACGGAGACCCCGGAGAGCGAAAAAAAGAAATAAAAGGATGAGCAAGGACGCCCCAATGAAGCCAAATTCCTCGCCCGCTACCGCGAAAATCGAATCCCCGATCGGCTCCGGAAGGTAGCCGAATTTTTGGACACTTTGTCCGAATCCCCTCCCGGTCAGCCCTCCCGAGCCGATCGCTATTAATGATTGGTAGACTTGATAGCCCGCGCCGTAATAATCAACATTGCTCAAATTAATGAAAGCAAGCAGCCGCTCCTTAAGATACGGCCGAAAAAGAAGAAGCGCGCCGCCGCCGAGTACCCCGACGAAGCCGAGAATGAGCATATCCTTAAACCGTCCCCCCGCGACAAGAAACATGGCAAGTCCCGCGAAAAAAAGAGTAAAGAAGGAGTCGGTATCAGGCTGGAGCAAAAGGACAGCTCCGGAAATCCCCGAAAGAATAAAGAACGGAAGCAGGCCGAATTTAAAATCTTTGACCTTATCTTTGACCATCGAAAGCCAGGCGGCGAAATAAATGACAAAAGAAAGCCGCAGGAGCTCGGAGGGCTCAAAAGTAAAAGAGCCGACCGAAATCCAGCGGCGAGCGCCCCCGTGCTCAAAGCCGATACCCGGCACAAAGACAAGGAGCGTCAGGAACAGCGCCGCGATAAAAAAATAAAAAGAGTATTTCCGTAAGTGGCGATAATTGAGATTTGAAAAAACAAAAAGTGCCACCCCGCCAAAGAGCAGCCCAAAGACCAACTGTTTTAAAGCGGTCGCCTCGAAACTTGCTCCCGGTCTCGTCAAAAGTCCGAGTGAGGCGGAGAAAAAAATAATGAAACCAAAGACGACGAGGGTGAGAACAATGAAGAAAAAGGGGCGATCAAAGTGTCTTTTCATAAACGCTTAACCAAGAAGAGCAACGACAATTCCCAAAATTGCAAAGATCACACCAATAATCCAGAAACGCATTGTTACTTTATACCCCGGCCAGCCAAGCGCTTCGAAATGGTGGTGAATCGGAGCAACAAGAAAAACTTTCTTGCCCCGAAATTTCTTTGATGTCAGCTGAATGATATCAGAAAGACTGGTCGCGATAAGAGGCGCGGCAATGATCGGGAGCGCAATTAAACCATGCCCGTCTCCCAAAGCATCTGTCATAAAGGCGACAACTGAAAGCGTAATGGTAAGCCCCATCGTGCCGGTTTCCGACATGTAAAATCGGGCCGGTGGAATATTGAACCACAAGAAGGCAAGGATACCGCCGACGACCGTGGCACAGAAGGCCGCCAGGTCGATTTGATGCTGGTAGAAAGCTATCGCGGCATAGGAAGCAAACATTGTCGCGAATATTCCGCCGGCAAGCCCGTCGATACCGTCAATAACCCCACCGGAGTAAATGCCGAGCGCGACGATAACAAAGAGAGGAATGAAAAGCCAGCCAATCGTTAACTGACCGATAACCGGAAAACCAATTGCGGTGACGCCTAATTTGAAGTAAAACCACAAAGCGCATAAAAGCGCGATGAAAGCGACCAGGAGCAACCGCTTCTTCAAAGAAAGCCCGCCGGCAATATGATCCCCCGTTCCTTTTACCTCGAGAAAATCGTCAATCAGACCGAGAAATGCTCCAACAAGAAGAACGACGAGCGGCACCCAAGTCTGACTTCTTGAGAGAAAATCAAGTTTATTGAATACTTCGCCGTTGGTCACCTGATCGACAAGCCAGATGCCAACAACGGTAATAGCCGTTGCCGCCCAGATAACCACTCCACCCATCTTCGGCGTGCCAACCTCCTTGTTTTTATGGAGCTCGTTGAAAATCGGGGTGTTGCTCCCGTCAAGCGACACTTTCCCGGCTTTTTTCTTCCACATTCGGTTCCGATAAAGATAATTGGTCAGAAACGGCGTAATACCAATGCCCACAGTAAAGGCAATAACGGAAGGAAGAAAAACTTTGAAGACATCGAGAATCATGCTTCGTAGTATTAGTATACAGAATTATTGGGAGCTTGAATCGCTCTCAAAGAGGTAGCGGAGGGAGGCGGAAACAAGTTCTTTGACATCGTCGAATCGACCTTTTTCCGAAGAACCAAGAATGGCAATTGTTATGGGATGAAGCGGACCGGCGTCGAACATAACGACCAGATTCCCCCCCGCAAGATCGGTAAAGCCGGTTTTTGAAGCGATAATGCCGGGGATCTCTTCAACCACGGAATTTGTGTTTTTAACCTTGTAGAGCGTCTTCCCTACCGAGGAAACCGTAATCGAATCATAGGTCGTCGCTTCAAATGCGTCGGGAAAACTTGAAACCGCGTAGCTGAAAAGCTTTGCGATGTCATGAGCGGAACCATAGGCGCCCGAGACGCTCAGGTTCTGATCAAGTCCGGTGGCATTCAAAAAATACGTCTGGGAAAGTCCCAATTCTTTGGCTTTTTTATTCATCGCCTCAAGAAACGGGCCATCGGCCTCTTCAAGAGTAGTCGAGGCCGATATACCGTTTTGAAAAGTACCGTAGGCGCCCGCGATAGCGGCCGCACCATCATTTGAAGATTCAACGAGCGTGGCATCAAGAATATCCTGAAGCCGCCATTTCTGTCCGTCTCGAAAACCGTTATTGCCATCTTCATTCAAATAGTGCTGATTGATCGTAACGGTGGCGTCTTTTGGTAATAGATCGCGAGCGGTAAGTGCCACCATAATTTTGGTGAGAGAGGCAAGCGGCAGTTGCGCCTCAGCGTCTTTCTCAAATAAAATCTGATCGCGAGCGACATCGTACACAACCGCGGCTTTAGCGGTGATGGGAACATTCGGAAAATTAACTTTTTTTATGAAGCCATCAGCGGTGACAATTGAGGCTTCTTCTTTGCCACTCCCATTCCCCTTCAAGGAAGATAGGAATTCCGAGATACCGACGGAGGTCACGATAATTGAAACTCCCAAAAGCCCCATCAGAAAATATGCCTTTGATTTTGAAATTTCGTTACTCATGGATATTTTCTTTTTCGCCCGCCGTTTCCGCCGCTTTTTCCCGTATTTCAAGTTCTGTTTTGACCTCTGTATATTCGGCCAAATCCTCAACCTTAGAAATTCCAAGATACGAAAGCAGTTCAAATGTTGGTTTGTAAAGAAAACTTCTTCGATCGCCAGGATTCTCTGTCCGCTCGACAAGCCCCCGAACCAAGAGATTTCGGAGAATAAAAGTCGAGGACACCCCCCTAATGTAATCAATCCGGCTCCTTGAAACCGGAGAAAGGTAGAGGACGACAGAGAGCGTTTCAAGGCCAGCTCGTCCTAAATCTTTATGGAGCTCTTCTTTGGTTATTTTTTCAATAAGAGAACCGAGTTTCGGATTAGTACCAAGCATCACCTCCTCTTCTTTTCGAACGAGGATAAGCCCCCGTTCGGAAAGCGACTGAGAGAGACCGCCAAGCGCTTCCGCCACTTTTTCTTCAGGCTCGTTTAAAAGTTCGGCCAATTTTTTGACCGGGGTAGGTTCTCCGCGAAAGAAAAGGATCGCCTCAATTTTGGCTTCAAGATTCATGATTATTATCAAGATTATCAAAAAATGGCTCAATTACAACGTGGGGAAATAAAGTAAACCCAGCGTGAAATCATTTTACTTTATTTTTAAACCTGATAACTTTAGATGATTCGTTCTTTGGGAGGGTGTCGTGATTTCAAAAAACGCAGTCCCCGTCAAGTTTCGTGCCGAGCCCTCGCCATTCCTTCTGCCCCAAAGCATCATCGCGAGTTTCTCGGGGTCAAAAAAAATTGACGGAGGGGATGAAGTTCTCCAGTTTACGTTTGAGGGCGGTATGCTTTCAATTATTGGCGTTTCGTGGCGCTCAAGCCACAGAATGGTCATGGGAGAATTGTATCAACTGGATCTCTCCCCCCTCGGCGAAGGAGTTTCATCATTTAGGACAAAACAAAATCCTCTAAAAGAAGAGGACTGGAGGGACGCAACGCTCAAGTGTCTTATCGATATCGACGTCGGAAACGATAACCTTGATCCTACAACATTGTGAGAAAGAGGCGGGTCTGCCGGGGAGCAAAACCCCGGTATTTTTTATGATATTTCGACACCCCCATATCTTTAGTTTTGGTTTACAACTAAAGCGACTATGGTAAAGTGCGAACAGGCAAAATAGGCGCAAAGGAGAAGGCGGTGGGCATCGGTATAAAGGTCAATGTGAAAAACCATACCAACGGCTGTATCCATGGATTCCTCCTCAAAAAGTACCGCGGCGACCCCCTCGAAATCGCTCTGCTCAATACCCAATGGGGCGGTATCCTCTACATATACGGAGTCCCAACGGAAATTAAGAACAAGCTCAAGTGCGGCAGGCTCTATGAGTTCGTGATTCCGGGTACCTCGCTCCAAGAAATTGCTGGCAAAACGAGTTCCCGAAATGATTCTTGTGTCAACGAAAATCTCGCCGAAATCATCGACATCGAGACTGGAGAACGCATTGAACCAGAACCTCGGGCCGCTACGGCGGCATGATCCCCCACCGGTTGGCGCCTTCGCGTCAACCGGTCTTTTTTATTTATTGATACTTCGGCACCCCAACATCCTGTGCCTCCATGTGAATGTCTTCAAATCTTTTTTCCTGGACAACATCAATCGCCCCTTGCTTTACCAACTCAAGCATGGCGAGAAAACCAATAATCACTTCAACTCTCTCGGTACTTCCTTTGGCAAATTCTTTAAATGATAACTTTAAACTGCCCTGCACCCTCTCTATCAGGCGAGTTATCATTTCCTCAAGGCTTATTACTTTTTTCACAATCGCCTGCGGAATAAATTCCTTGATGGGTATACTCTTGATTGCGATTTTAAGTCCGGAAAGTAGCGATCCGAGAGTAATTGTTTCATCCGGTGAAAAAACCGGCTCAACTATCTTACGATCCCCGCGTTCAAAAATAATGTTTTTTCCGAATTTTTCCTTGACGTGTCGTGAAAGACCCCTGATACGCTGATAGAGGCGGAGGCGTTCTTCAAGATCCTTAATGTCAGCCTCTTCTTCATCCGAGAGAGATAGGGTCGGCAGAAGCGAGCGGGATTTGATGAGAAGCAGCGTTGAAGCAACAAGCACGAAATGGGCAATACCGGGGATTGAAAATTCCTGAAGAGCTTTTACATAATTAATGTAATCGTCGGTCACCTGAGAAAGCGAAACATCATTGATATGGAGTTTCCTCTTTTCTATAAAATCCAAAAGAAGATCAAGTGGTCCTTCGAATTCGCCGACTTTTATTTTAAATTCGCCGTGCATCAGGGGTTACTTCGAAAGGAGATTGTCGATCCGATTAATTTCGCGCGGGAAAAGTGTCGCTTCTTTGATATTGTGAAGTCCCAGGAGTTTTGCCGTTAGACGTTCAAGCCCCATGCCAAAACCGCCATGAGGCGGCATGCCATATTTAAAGGCCTGAAGATAAAAAGAAAACTTTTCCGGATCGAGGCCCTTGCTTTTAATCTTCTCCACCAGTTTTTCATAATCGTTGATGCGCTGTCCGCCGGTTGCAATCTCAACCCCTCTAAACAAGAGATCAAAACTATTGGTGTAATTGGGGTCTTCAGGGTCTTCGAAAGCGTACATCGGCCTCTTTGAAGTAGGATAGTGAGTAATAAAAATGAAATCGGAATTGAAATTATTTTTCGCGTACTCCGAAAGAAACCGTTCCTGTTCCGGATCAAGATCCGGTTCTTTCATACAATCCTTTCCCGTTTCTTTGGTGATAATCGCCTGCGCTTCCCGCAATTTCATTGCGGGGATCTCTTTTGGTACTTCGGGAATTGGAGAACCAAGCAATTTAAATTCCTCGGCACAGTTTTTCCTAAGCTCGGAGGCGATGTATACGAGGAGACGATTCGTCACTCTCATGACATCACGGTGGCTAGCAATGAATCCCATTTCGATGTCGAGACTCGTGTATTCGTTCAAATGCCGACTGGTCGAATGTTTCTCGGCACGATAGACATTTCCAATCGCAAACACTTTCTCAAAAACGGCAACCATGATCTGCTTGTAAAATTGTGGGCTTTGGGCAAGATTTGCTTTATTTCCGAAGTATTCAAGGGAAAAAACGTTCGCCCCGCCTTCGGCGTCTTCCCCGATAAGCTTCGGTGATTGAAATTCGGTAAAGTTCTCCCCGGTCAAAAATTCCCGGAAAGCTCTCACGATATGCGCCTGGACCTTAAAAATCGCTTTGCTTTTATCGGTACGAAGAGTCAACGGCAAGTAATCAAGATGGGTATCGAGATTAAGCTCGGTATCTTTTTCAAACGGTAATTCCGCCGCTTCGGAAAGTATTTCGATTGATTCGATTTCAAGCTCGATATCGCCGTTTTGGATGTCCGGATTGATCATTTTTTCCGGACGCTTGTTTATTTTCCCGGAGACGCTGACCACCCATTCGGGGCGAAGTTTCTTCGCCGCTTCATGTGCCTCCTCATGAGAAGGCACTGCCACCGCTTGGATCTTTCCCGTAACATCCCGAAAATCTATGAAAATGAGTTTGCCGTGATCACGCCTGATATCAACAAAACCTGCGATTCTTACACTCTCCCCTATTTTTCCTACTAAATCTTTAATGTATGTTCTTTCCATAAAATTTTATGAACGGACCCCGATACGCTCACGGACAATTTTCATTTTTTTTGATGCTACAGCGCGCGCCTTCTCTCCTCCTTCCTTCAAAACATTCTCTATATATGCAGGGTCGGATGCTATTTCTTGGCGGCGCTTTCGCATCGGCTCTATAAAAGCGTCAATATCCTCAATCAGAGCTTCCTTGAGCACTTTGTAATTTCCTTTATCTTTTTCATACAAAGATTTTAGCTCGCTCTCGCTTTTATAGAGCTTATGAATGGCATAGACATGTTCCGGAAAATCACCGGATGAATTCGTAACGATCCCCATGACCCCTTTTTCAATCTCACTTCGATTTGCAAAAAGCGGAATGACATTCCCGTAACTCTTGCTCATTTTCCGTCCATCCGTGCCGGGAACAATCGCGACTTCTTTTTGGATAAGCTCGGTCGGAAGCTTGAAGGTGTCGCCATATATGCGGTTGAACTTTTCCGCCGTATCACGAGCATACTCGACATGCTGTTTTTGGTCCTGTCCGATCGGTACGATATCGGCATCATAGAGAAGAATATCGGCCGCCATAAGCATCGGGTAGTTGAACGTTCCGACCAAGACTTCCTTCCCCTTCGCTTCGGCGTCCTTATAGGCATGGGCGCGCATTAAGTACGGCATTGTCGTGATAGTGTCGAAAATCCAGGCAAGTTCGGTGTGCTCTCCTACATCGGATTGCTTAAAAAGGGTGACATGGGCCGGATCGAGGCCTATCGCAAGGTAATCAAGGGCGATGCCGAGAGTGTTCTCCTTCATTTCCTCTTTGTTTTGAATAAAGTTAAGCGCGTGATAATCAGCAATGAAAACAAAGCACTGATACTCTTTTTGAAAATCGACAAATTGCCGCATTGCCCCGAAATAGTTACCAATGTGGGAGAGCCCGCTCGGTTTAACCCCGGAGAGAAGTATTTTCTTTCGCTCTATCATCTCAAAAATACTACCAAAATTAAGGCTTTTTTCAATGAGCCGGGGCTTTCTCAAGTTCAACGATAAATGTCGAACCCTTGCCCTTGCCTTCTGATTCCGCCCAGATCTTACCGCCGTTAGCTTTGACCATCTCCTTTGCGACGTACAGTCCGAGACCGGTTCCCATCACGTTAGTCTTATTTGCATCTTTTGCGCGAGAGAATTTCTCAAAAAGCAAAGCTATAGTTTCCTGTCCCATACCTATACCGGTATCGGAAATAGCAATGCGTAATTTGCCGCCGGACTGTTTCAACAAGCGTACCGTGATTGACCCTTTTGGAGTGTACTTAATGGCGTTATCAAGGAGGTTAGTGACAACCTGTTTCATTTTGCCAATATCGATATTTGATTTATAGGGAGGCTTGTTGTCGGTTGTAAACGAAATCGAGAGATTGGCTTTTTTAACCGAAGGCAAAAGCTCGTCGACAACGCTTTTCACTAGTGGCTCAATGTCGGCAATGGCAAAATCGTACTTCATTCTCCCCTGCTCGATCCGGGAGATGTTTAAGAAATCCTCAACAACAATTACCAAACCTTTGGCCGAGTCAAAGATTCTATCAACAGCCTGAGTGATCGCGGGAGGCACTTTCCCAAATGATCCTTCGATTATAAGCGATGCGTATCCTTTAATTGCCGCCAAGGGACTACGGAGTTGATGTGAAGCGATCGAGACAAATTCAGATTTCAGCTGATCAAGCTCTTTTAGCCGTTCATTTGCCGCTTCCAAATCTTTCGCCAGTTTTTCAATTTGTTCCCGAGCCTCGACTTCCTTAATAACGCTGCGAACTAAGAGCACTCCTACAACGATAGTTGAAAACAACAACCCCGCATTGATAAGTTGGTCTTGAATCGACTGAGATAATAAGGTCCGCGTAAGAATGATAATCCAAAGAGAAAAAACAAAAATTTCTGTTGTGATAACCCTAAGGCTGAATAATTGATGTTTAAAAATTGAATATGTTGTCGCAACAACGAAAAGAATATTCATAAATGGTCCAAGCCAGTAGAAATCAAAATTACCGAAATAGGGAAGAATAATATCGCAAATAAGTCCCACCAAAACAGAAAGGCCAGTTCCTGTAATAACATAGGATAATTGGCGGCTGGCAATAATATCTTTTACGTGAATGGATTTGAAAAAACGTCTGAAAAAATTACTATAGGCCAACACAAAGTAGAAAAACATCAATATAGAATAAGGGATATATAGGTTACCAAATGAAACAAATTTAGAGGTGCCAATATATGAAACGGCTTTAATCACTGTCTCAGAAAATATAATGAGACTTATTGCGGTACCGGTGAATACAGTAGTTGTGATAAATACTTTTCTACTGATTGCTTCCTCACTTTCATTTAAAAATCTGTAACTGAATAGTAATAAATTGTGGGCAATAAGGATCCCCGCTATATATAATAATTTTGTTGGAATAATAAGTATCCCGAGATTAGAAACAATCCGAAAAAGAAACATTGAAAGAACCCAGGTGGTCGCACTATATGCCGCGATTGCGAAAAACTTCGAGCTCTTATTTTCTTTTCGATTAAAAAAAACGGCTGTTGATAAAACAAAATCAACGATTACTACAATAGCAAGAAGAATATCTATAAGACTAAGAGCGTAAAAACCTATATTCATAGGGTCGAATTGAGAATTTTTTGGCGGTTTTTAGCCTCCTCCGAGGTTAGAGCGACTTTTTCAACTACAATCCGTGCCGTAGACATGGCTGGAATGCCGTACCACCATATTTCGTTATCAAGAAAGAAATTGTGTATTTCAAAACCGTACCAAGCTTGATTATCTTTATCATAGGCCGTTATTAATGGAAGAGTGTAAAACAAAGCTGTGGTATCACGCCAACCCCAAAGAGTATGCAGTACCAAGGGTTTTGTAATATATTCCCACGAGAGAAAACTGAAAGCGTTGCCATTTTTTTTGCCAATAAAAAAGGGCCATCTTTCTTGAAACTCGTAAATAGAACGGTGCATATCATTAAGAGAAAGAATGCCCCCATCCTTAAGAACCAGGAGAATCTCTTCAAATACTTTA
Organism: Minisyncoccia bacterium; assembly: GCA_041485465.1. Taxonomy (GTDB): domain Bacteria; phylum Patescibacteriota; class Minisyncoccia; order Phycocordibacterales; family JAKFXT01; genus JBGPJO01. Next base: position 34,386 of record JBGPJO010000004.1, read on the forward strand.
AGAGGATTATCTATTCCACCGATACCAAACATCATTGTCACGCAATCAAAAGAACCGGAATGAAATGATACAAATCCTTTCGCGGTGCCACCTTCTCGTAAGTTTCGCGCGTCTCCACGTTGAAATATGACTTCACGCTCGCCTTTTTTTAGTAAACCTGTAGCGGTCATCCGCGGAAGAATAATTTTCATTGCTTGATCAAGCATCTCTTCACTGTAATCGACCGCACTAGCAGTAACTTTTATTTTAAAGGAACGAAATACTTCAAACATCTCTTCAACCGAGAGACCAATCCCTGTCGCAAGATCAAGAAGTTTAATTGGTGTTTTTATTTCCTTTCGCTTCGCATATGAAATAACGTCTGTACCGCTTTGCCTTCTCCACCAAGTATCTCGAAAGTTAGTTGTAAGATGGTGTTTGCGTTCATATGTTTTTGCCTCTCGCCGGTATATTTCCGCAACCTCATCATTGGTAAGCGAGTCAGATTTTTTTTTATATTTATCACGCCAACTTACCATCCGAAGCCGAAAACGAATAATGGCATAAATAATAAAAAGTAAAAAACGATAATACCAATACGTAATGGTGCTAATTTCCACTTCGAAAGGCTTCGTAAGGAAGGCCGGGAAATAAGAAGCTTCGGCATTCTCAACGACAAATAGGGGTTTACTCGTAAGTTTCATTTATTTTAATATTATAAGACAGACTCACGATAATTTTTTAGTCCATCTTTCAGCAAAAGCCCGTGCGATCGAGGAAAGAGATCCGGGACCCATACTATAACGCGAAAGATCCCCCACCATCTCTTTTGTATTACGCATATTATGAACAACTGACTCAATCATATAGAAACGATAAGGAAATATTTTTTGTGAGAATGGCTTTAACGGAGTAAAGAAAAAACCAATAAAGCGAAGGCAGGAAAAGTAAAAATATATTAGAAAAGGAGGAAGGGTAAAGACAGGCATATCAATTCCAATACCTTCAAAGGTCTCGCTGATAACTTCCCTAAAAGGAAAGGGTTGAGGGTTAGTAAGATGAAAAGTCTTGCCTTTAGCTTTCTTGTCAGAAACTATTGTAATCATCCATTCAATAACCCATTCGATAGGGACAAGATCGAGGGTACAGTGGGTTGAGTTAGGAAACGGTATCGAAAGATATAATATATTTTTATTTAAACGAGCATTAATAAGTTTTGAAAAAATAACGTGTTTTTGTAAAAAAGGTGCTAGTTTAGTTTTTAGTCGGGCAAGGGCAACCACAACCGTATAATAGCCAAAAGAGGTAAACGATATGTTGTGAGTCTCAATCAAAATGCTCGGCCGGAATATTATAAGGTCGGCCGATGTTCTTTTTGACCATTCTTTCAAAAATTCTTCAGCCTTGAATTTACTTTCCTCATAGGCGTTATTAAACGCCGGAGGAGGAACTAATTCGTCTTCATATATAATTCCGGTTCGTTTGCCGTGTACATAAGCGGTACTTGTGTAATATAGGGGTGCCTGAAGAATTTCCGCCAAACGAGCTATATTTTTTGTCCCATTAACATTGACATTAAATACAGCATCGCGCTCAGATTCCTTAAAACTCAAATTTGCTGCTAAGTGCCAAATACCATCAATCTTTCCAATGGTGGCCGCAATGTTGTTGACCGCGTCTTCCATAGTAGATACATCCGCTTCAATGACGCGAATGTGAGATTCATCCGGATGAAAATCACTATCAATTGAAGAAATTTTACTCAGAATACGATCCTTCAAAGGAATCCCCTTTTTACTTCTCCCAAGAAATATAAGAGAATTTCCTTCCTTGAGGAGTTCAATAGAAAGAAGCGAGCCAAGAAAGCCAGTGCTGCCGGTTAATAAATAGATATTTTGCATTCACTTTCAATATTGAAGATATTTTAATTATACCTCAAAAATCTGCCGGTATATGGGGGTTTGAAAAGTTTCCTTTCCTCAGTTAAGCAATCGAGCGATGCCACTCATCACAATTTGGGCAGCGGATTTGTAATGTTCGGGGATAGTTGGTTCCACAACTCCAAAAAGATCATTTTGCGAAAAAGGTGAACCAAAATGTAAAGAGATCTTTCTTTTTCCCCTTAAAAAAAGCTTTGGGCTTAATTTGAATGTGCCACTCAACCCGACGGGGACAATTGTTACGCCGGTAAAATGGGACAAGAATGCTACTCCCCCATGTGCCTCCTGAAGCTTCCCGTCTCTCGTTATCCACCCTTCAGGAAAAATGCAGAGGCTCCCTCCGTCTTTGAGTATTTCATCGTGGTTCTTCAGAGATTTCTCATAGTTCTTGGACCCGGGAAAGATCGGATATGATCCCCACGCCCGGAAAAACCAACGTTTATAGATAAAACGGCGCCATCCGAATTTTTCATGATTAAATTCTTCATCCGGGTCTCCAACATAGAACATGGGAGCAAATCTTCCTAAAGGAGAGAGTGCCGCCGTTAAGACAATCGGATCAAGCTCATTTGAATGATTAACTGCAAAGATTGCCTGGGTAAGACCCCCCAAATTTTCCTTTCCCTTGACTTCAAAATGACAAAAGAAATTAAGAAGCAGGCGCGTCGGCGCCCAAGCGAGGGTCTGTAAAATGCGCGGTGGGAGAGAATACCACGTGGACATAGATTTATTTTTATTCGATTAGGTCTATTTTATCAATCCGTCTTCGGTGGCACTCCTCGCCGCTAAAAGGAGTCTCAAGCCAGAGCTTCGCGGCTTTTTCTGCGTCTTCAATACTTAAAAAGCCGGCGCCAAGGGAGAGAATATTCGCATCGTTGTGCTCGCGGCTAAGTTTTATGATATCCAAACTACCGCCATAGTAAACAGCCCCTCGGATCCCCTTTCTCCTATTGACCACCATCGCTTCCCCCTCCCCCGATTTGCCAAGGATGATGCCTCTCGTGTTGTTCGGGTCCTTTAGTACTTCATCCGCGACAAGCCTGACATAATCCGGGTAGTCGTCATTTTGATCATACGAAAACGGCCCTTTATCTATGACAGTAAAACCGAGTGTCTTAACAAACTCGGAAAGATTGTTTTTAAGCTCAAAACCGGCATGATCCGATGCGATATAAATGGTCATTTTTGGTTTAAATAAAACTTCCGGTTTGAACCACGTGCTCGGCAAGCGTGTGAGCATAGCCCATTTCGTTGTCGTACCACGCAAGCACTTTGACAAGATTACCGTCAACGACACGCGTCATCGCCAAATCGGCAATCGCGCCATATGATGAGCCGACGATATCGGAAGAAACAAGCGGCTCATTGGTTACGGCAAATACTTTTTGCCAGCGCGAGACGCCTGCGGCATCAGTCATAATTTTATTAACCTCCTCGACAGTAGTCTCACGGCTTGCAATAAAAGTGATGTCGACGAGAGATCCGGTCACCACCGGCACACGGATGGCAACGCCGTCGAATCTTCCCTGAAGTTCGGTGAGCGCTTTCGTGACGGCAATCGCCGCGCCGGTCGATGAAGGCACAATGTTATGCGCACCAGCACGGCCGCGCCGTAAGTCGACCCCCGTCACTGGAGAATCGACAATTGATTGAGTTGCGGTGTACGCGTGCACGGTATTTAAAATTGCTTTCTCAATTCCCAAGCCTTGGTGGAGAATCGCAAGAAGCGGACTTCCCGCGTTTGTGGTGCATGAGCCGTTTGAGGAGACAATACACGTTTTTAGCTTCTCTTCATTCACCCCCATAAGAACCGTTGCCGAAGAAAGATCAGAGGGCGGCTCGTCTTTGACAGGCGCGGTTATCACCACTTTTTTTGCGCCAGAGATGAGGTGGGCACGGGCGGACTGGTAACTTTCAAAAACACCTGTTGATTCAACGACAACTGATGCGCCAAGTTTTCTCCACGGAATACCCGCGGGCTCTTTTTCGTGAGTGACGGGAATTTCTACGCCGTCAATAATAAGAGAACTCTCCCCCGCCTTCACGTCAAAAGGGCTTTTGCCATAAGCAGAATCATACGTAAGAAGATACGCAAGATTTTTGACGTCGCCGAGGTCATTAATAGCAACCACCTCAATATCGCCGCGCTTTTTAGCAACCCGGAAAAAAGCGCGGCCAATCCTGCCAAAGCCGTTAATGCCAACTAGAATTTTTTTCATAGAGCCGAAGTAGTTTTATTATAACATCAAAAAAGACTGTTTGGGATGATGTCCGGACAAAATTAATAAGTCTTATCTAGTCTTTAAATATATAGAAAGTGACTCTCGAAAACTTTTGGAGAATTTCATATCCGTAGGATTCGCCTGTATATCACGAAGGCCTGTCTCAAGGACGACCGTGTATCAAGTTCAGCTTCTTTTGTCGTGTCCAACCTTTGATCTGTGCTTCCCTTTTCAAAGCTGATGACCTATCAGGATGCTGCTCGGTATACACTACACGAACGACTCCTTTGGACCTCGTATAATGACCCCCAATTTTATTCTTGTGTTCATTGAAGCGACGCTCCACATTCGTGGTCATGCCTGTATAGAAAGACTCATCGCTACATTCAATAAGATAAACAAAATACATATGGTCCCTCGACAAGCTTAGGACACTTCGCTAACTAAATCCCCTCTTTACGCGCTTCTTCGAAGAGATCGTGCGCTTTTTTTGAAAGCTTGGCGGGAAGTGTGATGTTGAGACGAATCAAAAGATCGCCGCGCTTTCCTTTTTCAATCGGCGCTCCTTTGCCCCTTACCCGAAGTACCTCGCCGAAAGCAACCGCTTCCGGAATCTTGACGGTGATATCGCCATCGAGTGTTTGGATTTTATATTCCGAGCCGAGAAGCGCATCCGAGAGTTTAATATTAAGGTCCATGACGATATTTGAGCCTTCTTTTTTGAAAATATGATGCTTTTTAACGTGAATTTTTACGTACAGATCCCCTGGCACGCCGCTGTGAACCGCTTCCCCCATACCAGAGAGCCTGATCATCTCGCCATTATCAATTCCCGACGGCACAACGATAGAAATCTCTTCTTCACGGCGAAGGACACCTTTTCCGTTGCAGGTTGTGCATCTCTCCTTCGGCACTTTGCCGGAACCCGCGCAGTTTTCGCAAACACGCGTAGTTGAGACCGAACCGAAGAATGATTTGCGAGTTTCGCGGATCTGACCTTTTCCGTTACAAACTTCACAGGCCTTTGTCCCAACTCCCGGCTTTCCGCCGGAGCCCGAGCAGGTGGTGCAGGATGATGTTTTTGTAATTAAAACTTTGCGCTCGGTACCAAAGATAGATTCGGCAAAGGTCAGCTCGAGATCAATTGAAATATCACGGCCGCGGCGCACCCGCTCCCTCGTACCGCCGAAAAAATCACTGAAAATATCCCCAAAATTAACGTTCTCGAACCCTTCAAAATTGCCCGTGTAGCCTGAGAAATCAAAATCTCCGAAGGGTGAAGCGCCACCACGAGAGGCACCGCCAGCGCCCCCTGAAAAGACCCGACCGTATGAATCGTACTCGGCGCGCTTTTTGTCGTCGGAAAGGACGCTGTAGGCCTCAGAAACCTCCTTAAACTTCCCTACATCCCCCCCTTTTTTGTCGGGGTGATATTTATGGGCAAGTTTGTGGAAAGCTTTCTTTATATCGTCTTTACTTGCCGCTTTTTGTATTCCTAAAATTTCGTAGTAGTCCTTCATAACAATATTTGATACTATACCCCGAGCAAAAGTTAAATCAAGGAAAGGGTAGGATCATGGGAAGTGAACTTTCTCAAATCGAGCGATTCAAGATCGATATCCTTAGCGGTGAAGATACCGTCTCCGACGAGGAAATCCTTCGTCGTCTTTCGAATCTGATCAACATTGGAATCATCATTAAAGTAGAACAACTCGGCGTTCTCGAAACGGTTGAAAATTACCGTCCCCACCTGCTCAAGCAAGTTCAGGAAAAAATTTCTTCGGCCAGTTGTCCCCCCGCCCCGCCTCCCCAATGAGTGAGGCGGGTTTTTTCTTTATTTTTGATCTCCTTCCTTAAAGTCAGCGTCGCGTACGTTTCCGTCACCCTCTTTTTTTTCTTCTGGCTTTTCTTCCGTTCCTGCTCCACCCGGGGTACTTGCCGCCTTTTGCATCGCCTCCCCTATCTTTTGAAGCTCTGCTGAGAGCGCGTTTGTTGCGTTTTTGATGGCGTCCGTATCGTTTCCATCTTTTACTTTTTTAAGATCGGCAATCTTTCCTTCAACCGCTGTTTTAATATCCAGAGGTACTTTATCTCCCGCGTCCCGTAGCGCTTTCTCCGCCGTGTAGAGAAGCTGTTCTCCGGTATTTCTGACATCAACCTCCTCTTTCTTTTTGGCATCCTCCGCCGCGTGCGCATCGGCATCCTTTTTCATTTTCTCAATATCGGCGGGAGTGAGCCCGGAGCTTGCTTCAATCCGGATGCTTTGCTCTTTGTTAGTCGTCTTGTCTTTCGCTTTGACGTTTAAAATACCGTTTGCATCAACATCAAAGGTCACTTCGACTTGGGGAAGGCCGCGCGGCGCGGGCGGTATGCCGTCGAGAATAAACTGGCCGAGCGATTTGTTATCGGAGGCCATTGCCCGCTCGCCCTGAACAATATGAATTTGAACCGAGGTTTGGTTGTCAGATGCAGTCGAAAAAGTCTGGGATCTTGAGGTCGGAATGGTTGTGTTTCGCTCGATAAGCTTTGTTCCGACGCCTCCCAGAGTCTCAATGCCGAGCGAAAGCGGAATGACATCAAGAAGAAGGATATCTTTGACATCGCCCTGAAGAATGCCCGCCTGAACGGCGGCGCCGAGCGCCACCACTTCGTCCGGATTGATCGAGCGATTCGGCTCTTTTCCAAAGAAATCCTGAACGGCCTTCACAAGCATCGGCATGCGGGTTTGCCCGCCGACCAAAATCACTTCCTGGATCTCTTCTTTCTTAAAAGGAGAGGCTTCCATGGCGCGTTTGGTGATTGAAAGCGCGCGGTCTACGAATTCGCGAGCGAGCTCTTCGAGCTTCGCCCTCGTCATTTTCATTAAAAGGTGCTTCGGACCTGAGGCATCGGAGGTGATAAACGGAATGTTGATTTCCGTTTCCACGGTCGTTGAAAGTTCGAGCTTTGCTTTCTCCGCCGCTTCATCAAGCCGCTGGAGCGCAAGCGGGTCACGGCTTACATCAATGCCGCTTTCTTTTTTATACTCGTCCGCGATGTAGCGGATGATCTTCTGGTCGATGTCGCGGCCACCGAGGTGGCTGTCGCCGTCGGTTGATTTCACTTCGACAACATCGTCCCCCACTTCAAGAACCGACACGTCAAACGTACCGCCGCCAAAGTCGAAGACGACAATTTTTTCGTTTTTCTTTTTGTTGAAACCGTAGGCAAGAGCGGCCGCTGTCGGTTCGTTGATGATGCGCTTGACATCGAGCCCCGCGATTGCTCCCGCGTCTTTAGTGGCTTTTCTCTGGGCGTCGTTAAAATATGCCGGCACGGTGATGATCGCTTCGGTAATTTTTTCTCCGAGCTTTGCTTCAGCGTCGGCTTTCAGTTTCTGAAGAATCATCGCTGAAATTTCTTCCGGACGGTACAATTTGTCTCCCATCTTTACCTCAACCCCGCCGGTTGCTGATTTTTCAACCGCAAACGCAAGATTTTTCTTGTCTTCCTGGACCCCTTTGTCATCAAAGGAGTGCCCCATGAAGCGTTTGATACCAACAATCGTATTGGTCGGATTTGTCACCGCCTGGCGCTTCGCGAGAAGCCCGACAAGTCGCTCCCCTGTCTTTGACTGGGCAACGACTGAAGGGGTGGTGCGGGCACCTTCAGCGTTTTCAATAATTTTTGGAGCGCCTGCCTCGATAATTGCCATCGCTGAGTTTGTCGTTCCAAGATCGATTCCTAAAATTTTTGCCATATGTTTTCTTAATCTGTTATTAGTATCAAATGATTTGTATCCCTGCTATTTTTCCTTAACTGAAAATTCGGCAATTGAGACACGCGCTGGTTTGAGAACTTTGTCGTTCAACGAATAGCCCTTCTGAACTACTTCGGCGACAGTATGATCGAGCTCTTTATCGAGCGCGACGACAGTGCCAACTGAAGTCTGAAATTTCGGATCAAACGGATCGCCAGGGTTAGGGCTGATTTCCGAGAGCCCGTGTTCAGAGAGCGCCGTGACGAGTTCGCGATAAATATGCTCCATGCCAAGCCGCCAGTCTTTCGGAAGAGCTTCCCACGCGCCCTTGTTCCCCGTTGCCAGGTTAAAACTTTCAAGCACCGGAAGAAGTCTCAAAACCAATTTTTCCTCCGCAAACTTAACAAATTCGCTCCGCCATTCCTCTTCCTGACGTCTGGCGTTCACCGCGTCCGCCTTCATCCTCTGCCAGCCCTCAAGATACTCCTGACGCTCTTTCTGGCTAGCCTTAAGAGCTTCACGAAGCTTTTTTATAGTGTCGCGCGGGTTCTTTTCTTCTTCCTCCTCGACAATTTCGACGTCCTCAGGGACATTATTATCATACCCGCTTGGAGTATTGTCAAATTTTTTGTTTTCGTCTTTATTTAGAGGCATAGCGTAAGCAAAAAATAACATGCCACGCGAGCAAAGGAAAGCAAAAAGAGCCTCCCCTCTCTTTTAAGCTAACGCTTGCTCCACTGCGGAGCTTTTCTGGCCTTCTTCAACCCGAACTTGCGGCGCTCCTTCATGCGCGGATCACGCTTTAAAAAGCCTGCCGCCTTTAAAACCTTACGAAGTCCCAAATCGTAGGAAACAAGCGCGCGAGATATCGCGTGACGAACGGCAATTGATTGCGAGGATGAGCCGCCACCTGAAACTTTTATCGATACTTTGAACTTGACGGGTAATTTCGCGTGATTGAAAGCATCTTCAACCGCCCGCCGCTCAGCATCGGTCTTGAAGTAATTTATGACTTCCTTGCCGTTGACAATCATCGATTGCTTCGACGCCTCTTCAATACGGGCTCGCGCAACCGAAGTCTTTCTCCGTCCAACCGCTTCAATGTATCGCGCTTTTATTTTTGCTTCCGCCATAGTGTTATTCGGTGATCGTCAAATTTTTCATAATTTTCGTGCGGTGACTGTTTTTGGGAAGCATACCGTAGACCGCCTTTCTCAAAAGCTCGCGCTTCCCTTTCACTGCCGCCACTTGTTTTCCTGAAAGTATTTTGAGGCCGCCCGGATAGCCCGAGTAGCGCTTGTGCTCGATGCCTTCCATTTTCCTGTCGGAGATTTCGATTTGTCCGGCATTTGTTATTTTTACTTTGACGGACGCCAAAATGTGGCGCTCAAAAGTGCTTTTTGTTTTGCCGCGAAGAAGAACCGCGATTTCGCTTGCTAGTCGCCCTAATTTCTTTCCCGATGCATCAATTGTCGATTCTGTCATGGATTTCTTTTATACAAATTCAATGAGCGCACGCTTTGAACTGTCCGCTTTGCGTACCCCCATCTTCACAATTCTCGTATAGCCTCCTCGGCGGTCTTTATACTTCGGAGCGATCTCTGAGACAAGGAGTGCTGCCACCTTCATCCTGCCGCCAAGGCGAGAAACTATAATACGGCGCGATGCGACCGTTCCTTTTTTACCGAACGTCACCAGGCGCTCGATAAACGGGCGAAGTTCTTTCGCTTTCGCTTCGGTCGTCATGATTTTTCCCTTTTCTATAAGGGCTTCAGCAAGGCTCCGTATGAGCGCAACGCGAACCTTTCGTTCACGACCGAATACTCGACCTTTTTTTTGATGTCTCATGGGTTTTTATTTAAGTGTTACGCCGTAATTGGAAAGAAGCCTTTTGATTTCCTGTATGCCCTTGCTACCCAAGCCGTCGATATCGAGAATATCCTCTTCTTTCTTGCGGACAAGGCCTCCTACGGTGCGGATGTTTGCCGCCGCCAACGCGTTTATGGTGCGTTGGGAAAGATCGAGTGTTTCAATGCGGGTTTTCAATGTTTCGGCATCAAGGCTTGATTTCTTTTCTTTCTTTTCCTCGGCCGCCTCGGCAGATGATACCGGGAGTTCTTCTTCTTTGAAACCAATAATTGCTTTCAACTGATTGATCATGATTTCAATTGCCCGTGAGAGCGTCTCGTTCGGCGTCACCGTGCCGTCGGTTTCAATCGAAATACGGAGGCGGTTGAAATCGGTGCGGTCGCCGACGCGCATGTTTTCGACTTCATAGTTCACCCGGCGAATCGGCGTAAAGCTTGCGTCAAGTGAAATCGTTCCGATATCGACTTTCTCTTTCTGACGCGCTTCTTTTGAAACATAGCCGAGTCCCCGCTCCACTTTCATTTCAATTTCAAGACTGGCGTTTTTGTCGGTCAGGTGAGCGATTACCTGCTCGGGATTTAGAACTTCAACCTGGCCGGGCGCCTCGATATCTTTGGCCGTGACCTCTCGCACACCTTTAATCGAGAGTTTGAGGATCTGCGGCTCTTCGGTATACATTTTTATCCGGACCTTCTTTAAATTAAGAATGAGCGTAATGATGTCTTCTTTCAGTCCCGAAAGCGTTGAAAATTCATGGTTCACGCCTTCGATTTTGACTTCGGTAAGCGCCGCGCCCGGAAGCGAAGAGAGAATGATGCGTCGCAAAGAATTCCCGAGCGTGTGTCCGTACCCCGGGTAAAGGCCGTCGATCTCATATACGCCGCCGGTTTCTTTTTCGGAGACGATTTTCGGCTTTGAAGGCAAAACAATTTGGTAGTCCATAATAGAGGTTATTAAAAAATTACTGTTTATTTTTAAAATTTAACGGCTGTAAAATTCGAGAACCGGCGCAAGGTCAAAATGACTCGTCCCCGCTTCATATTTCGGAAGAGCAACGACCGTCCCTTCCATTTTCTCCGTGTCAAACAAAACCCAGCTCGGCGATTTGAATTCTTTCAATTTCTCGGGAAGGATGGTGAAAAGCAGGCTCCCCTTGCTTCCGAGGCGGATGGTAATGGCATCCCCTTTCGAAACCGAAAATGAAGGAACGGTGACACGCCGGCCGTTTACCACGATATGCCCGTGGGCAACCATCTGGCGCGCAGCTTGGCGAGTTGGCGCAAGTCCCATCCGATAAATGGTGTTATCAAGACGCGCTTCAAGCAGAGCAAATAAAGTTTCGGCCGGGTTCGCGCCGCCTTTATCCATCGCTTTTTTAACGTAATTTTTAAATTGGCGCTCGCTTACGTAATAGGTGAAGCGCACTTTCTGCTTTTCAAGAAGCTGGCGGGCATATTCGGTCTTCGAACCGAAACGGCGGCGGCGCGATTTTGCCGAACGAGCCTCCGAGAGCATGAATTTCTGCGTCTGGGTTTTATCAAAAACGTTTGCTCCCAAGCGTTTTGCGATTTTATATTTTGGTCCTATTTTCATGATTATACTCTTCGAGGTTTTGGCGGTTTCGGCCCATTGTGAGGGATCGGGGTGACATCCCTGATTGAAGCGATGCCGATACCTTTTCCGGCAATCGCCCGGATTGCCGATTCGCGGCCGGAGCCAACGCCTTTGACGACAACATCAACCTCTCTCACCCCCATCATCACTGCCTTTTCCCCGATCAATTCACCCACTTTCGCGGCCGCAAACGGCGTTCCCTTTTTGGCACCATTGAAACCAAGTGAACCGCTTGATGAGGATACCAAGGCGTTCCCGCTTTTGTCAGAAAGAAGAACGATGGTGTTGTTATAGGTCGACTGAACAAAAAGAATGCCCGAATCGACTTTCTTTTTACTTGCACGGGAAAGAGACTTGGATTGCATCTCCGCGTTCACTTCTCCCCCGCTTTTTTTTACGATTCGTTTCTTTCCCATGGTTTTTAGGTTTTCTCCGTCGTGCGGCGCCCGCTACCCATTGTCTTTCTGACATTGCCGCGAACGGTGCGTGAATTGGTCTTGGTGCGCTGGCCGCGGACCGGAAGTCGCTTTGCGTGACGGATGCCTCTGTAGGCTTTGATATCTTTCAATCGCTTGATGTTCCCTGCGACAACGCGCTTCAGATCGCCTTCGGTTTTGAACTTTTCGACCAGTGCGCGGATTTTATTTTCTTCCACTTCCGATATGTCTTTGGCTTTCTTATCCGGGTTGATGTTTGCGTCTTTAAGTATTGAAAGGGCCCGGGGACGGCCGATGCCATAGACTGCGGTAAGCGCAATCTCAAGTCTCTTATTGTCGGGAATGGTGATGCCGGTAATTCTCATAGATTAACCTTGTCGCTGTTTATGCTTCGGATTATTGCAGACAACGACCAAACGGCCCTTGCGTCTCAAGACCTTGCAGTTCGAACAGATTTTTTTGACTGATGCGCGTACTTTCATCACTAAAACACTGAGCCTTCGCCTCTACGCATTTTTATTTAGCACAAGTGCGGAGTGTGACACGAGGCCTTTCTTAAAAGGCGATCAGAGCCTTTTAACTATCCGTCCTTTGCCGCCGTATGGGTCAAGTTCGACTTCTACGGAATCGCCGACCAAAACCCGTATGCGGTGGAGACGCATTTTGCCCCCGAGGTACGTGAGCATCACGTCACCATTTGGGGGCTTAACGCGAAAAAGCGTATTGGGAAGGGCTTCCGTTACCACCCCCACTACTCGCTCCATTTTTTTACTATTATCCATCGCCAAATGCGAATTTTCGAATCCTATCAGAAAAATAAAATACCGTCAAACAAAACAATCCGCCTTCGGAAAGTTTCGTCCTCTATGCCCACTTTTAACTGCCTATATGACCGATACCCATTAGAATAAAAGATTCTGCTTTTGTCGTCAAGTTTATTTACTGGTCGATGTGGGGATTTTTATACTGATTTTTTTGGGGTCGTCCGGAAGCGTTTGGCGCCAAAACGGCTTAACAATAACTTCGGCGTGATCAATACTCGGGTATGCTTGAAGAATGGTTGCAATCCGGCCCTTGTCTTTCTGTTGTCCCACGAGATCCGCTTTAAGTTTTTCCTGATCGAAAAGCCAGGTTAACGTCGTCGTGCCTTTAAGAGAAAAGGAAAGTGCGCCTGTCTGCCAAGGCTTTGCGCCCGCGGGAATCGGCGTGAAAACTATATTTTTAAGATTATCCCCCAAAACATCGCTTTGATCGTAATCGCCGAGGCTCGCGGAGGCGATACTCCTTGAAAATTTTTTGTCGCTGAAGAAAACCCCGTAGGCGGTCGCTGTTTCTTTAAGTCCGTTTGAATCCGCAGGCGAAACAGTTTCAAAGTCAATGTAGACGGCAGAATCAAACAGAAGATACCCTTCGGGCACCTGCGCTTCTATGTTTTTCGTCAGGTCATCCCGAAGTGAAGCTTCAAGATCGTTTTTTGCTTTACTCAAATCTTGAGGGGAAGCTGTTTCAATTTTACCGATAAAACCTCCCGTCATGGTAGTTTTCGATCGGCCGTAAAATTTACTGTACCGCGGGTCGCCCTTAAAACCGGGAATGGTGAAATCTGAAAGACCGATGTTGTAGTCCGTGCCCGCCGCATCGGCATACACAAGGGCCTCAATACTCCCTGGCGTGCCACTCGTTTTATCTTTCCCGGGAACGGTAATTGATTGGTCGATACGGTAGATCCTTCCATCAGATGTTTCGAAGCGAGTGTTTTTTATAAGACGTTGCGAGGCGGTTGAGTAATTATTGTAAATAACTATCGTGCCGCTTGCTCTAATTTCAACCTGTTTTTCACCGGTTGCGGGCACTGTCTTCGATCCGTCTTTTGACGCCGAGACTGTTTCAAAAGAAAGCTCGCCTTGTCCCGCGTCCTTTTTTGCTATAAAAATTCCGTCAATTGAAACCGTTTTCTTTTTTTGGGTAACCGTGATAGTCGCTTGCTCGGCAAATAATTCGCGAGCAAGAAAAGCAATGAGGACGATAACGACAATGCCGATGATAACGCTAAATCCTTTTGGAAACCGAAAACGGCGCCGGCGCTTCATTTCTTCAAGTGGCGGGGGCGGAGGGGGTGGCGGAGCCACCTCGCTTCTCTCGGGAGAGCGGCGATGAACCGGAACGGGAATGTCCCGGATCGTTCTTTTCGGAGGAGTGATGTCGTTTATCGTTTGGCGCGGCATAGACTATATATACACTTTTATAAGACTATCAGGAAGCACTTTGAAGCGGCAATTTTGTGGATACCGCAAAAAGTCCTTCAAGGCAAAGGATCGGGTCACACGAAGCGTCCTTACCAAAACGCATCAGAGTTTTTGCAAGCTCGCTATCAATCGGCCGTACCGAAAAACCAGAAGGCACGAGAGACTGGCCGGAAAAACTGTCCGTCTCGAGAAACATTTTGAAAATTCCATCCATGCCGACGTCAGTAATCAAATACACGGACTGGGGAACGGAAGATTCGTCAGAAAGCGCGACGAGCGCTTTTTCAAAAAACGGAAACCATTTTTTTGCGCCGCTTTGAAGGGAGGTTTCGAGTTTTTCGTTTTTGTCATCACGCACTTCTTTTGTGCCATAGAGGGAGAGAGAGGCGGAAGCGGCATCCTCCGTCATGTTGAGTTCGCGAGAGACATGACGGATGAGTGAGTGCTTGCCGAAGGGGAACGACACTGTTTCAAGAAGGACGAACCCGCGAACAAGGGAAACTTCCGTAACCTCGTTTCCGACGACAATAAAAAGAAAGTCCTGATCAAAATGAACGTGGTTTCGTAAAGCGACATAGGCGGCCAAAGAAAGGGGCTCGAAGAAAACAGGCGCTCTGAAATGTTTCTTAAATTCCTGCTCTAGTTTACCAATGACCTCAGAAGCAATTTCTGTCTTGAAAACACCAAGATCGAGGGTCGCCGCCTTCTTGCCATAAGGGGATGCGGTGTGGTACCCGTTTACCTTCATATCAACAATCCGCTCGGCAACGGTAACCGGCGTTTCTCCGATTTCCGCTTCGGTATGAGCTTCGAGTTCTTTGTCACTCCCCCTCCGGTAATTCGCCACCAGACTGGAAACAAGTTCGGGTGTCACTACAAAACCGTCTTTCTCCCGATATTTAATGAGCGCGGTATGGGAAAGATAATACGGAGCAGAGAGAATCGCGTAGATTTTTTCAATATGGAACCTTCTCCCGTTTTCCCCCTCGCTTGCCATGAATTTTGAGACTTCTCCGAGAAGATCTTTAAGAGAAACGAGGGTAGCGGCGAAGCTTTTTGCCCGAGCGCCGCGAACAATCCTCTCCGGAGCGTGCGACGTGTAGGTCATTTCCGGCGAAACGCCCGTCAAAAGAAGTGCACCGCGGCAACTGCCTTCGCCAACATCAATATGGACGACGAGCGTTGATTGCTCGCGTGGTTTTCCGGAAAACAAAGAGAACAATGCCATCGCTCTAGTATATCGAAAGTAGCGTTATTCCAAAACTGCCTTAATCCGCCGCACGCCAGATGAGACCGCCTCCTCTTTGATAATTTTAAATGTCCCTTTAAGTTCAGACGTGTTCGTGACATGCGGCCCGCCGCAGAATTCAACACTAAATTGATTACCGGAATCTCCAATTCTATAAATAGAAACTGTGCTCCCGTATTTTTCCCCAAAAAGCCCGATTGCGCCTTCGGCTCTTGCTTCTTCAAGAGAAACTTCCTCTTTATACACGGGAAGCGCTTCGGCAATTTTTTGATTAACCAACCGTTCGACTTTCTTTTTTTCTTCGTCGGTCATTTTCGCCGTGTGAGAAAAATCAAAGCGTAGCCGCTCCGGTGTGATATTGCTCCCCCGCTGAAGAACGTGATCCCCTAGCGTTGCTCTAAGAGCCTGGTGGAGGAGATGTGTTGCGGTATGGTATTCGACTTCTTTTTCAGAATGTCCGGCAAGTCCTCCTTTGAATTTTTTTTCCGCGGCGCCACGAGAAAGTTTCTGATGTTTTTCCATTTCTTCCTCAAAAGCAGCACGATCCGCGACAAATCCTTTTTCTTCGGCAAGTTCTTCGGTTACTTCAAAAGGGAAACCGTATGTCTGATAGAGAAGAGCGGCTTGAGAACCAGAAATGACAGGCCCGGGAAGAAGATTGAACTCCTTTATTCCTTTCTCGAGCGTCGCTCTGAAACGAGTTTCTTCATCGTTTATTTCTTTAAGAATGATTTCTCTTCGTCCTTTGAGATCCGGGTATTCTTTTCCATAGCCTTCAATAAATGTTTCCCCGATTGTTCCAAGAAATCCGCTTTCGAAACCAAGTTTCCTCCCGGAGGTGACAGAACGACGAATAAGGCGCCGGAGAACATAGCCCCGATCGGTATTTGATGGCGTTACACCGTCCCCGATTAAAAAAACCGCCGCCCGAGAGTGGTCGAGAATAATTCGGGAGAGGCGGGTTGCCTCCGGCTCTTGTCCGTATCTTTTTGCCTTTTTTTCAAGAACCTGCCGAGCTCCTTTGAATAGATCAATTTCAAATAGATCGGAGTTATCGCCAGAGGCCATGGCAAACCGCTCAAGCCCGCCGCCAAAATCAACGTTGGGTGTTGGAAGCTTCTCGAACCCATCCGCCGTTTTAAGATACTCCATGAAAACACTATTGCCGATTTCAAGAAAACGCCCGCAATCGCAATTGACATGGCACGGAGAGTCTTTCCATTCCGAATTTTCGTGAAATTTAAGTTCCTCTCCAAAATCCCAAAACATCTCCGAATCAGGCCCTCCCGGCTCCCCTTCCGGCATCTTCTCAGGTAACCCACTGCGGCTCCACCAGTTTTTTTCTTCGGGGTAATAAAAGATTCGTGCTCCTGTTTTCATCCCTTCTTTCTCCGGAAAATTCTGAATACCGCTTGAGACCCCTTTCTCTTCAAAAAGTTTTTGCCAGATTTCAGCTGAGAGTTCATCTCTTTCTATGCCAAGACGTGAATTGCCCCTAAAACAAGTCACATAGAGGCGCTTTGGATCAAGATCTAACTTTTCAGTGAGAAATTCGAATATCCAGGGAATTTCTTCATGTTTGAAATAATCGCCAAAGGACCAGTTGCCGAGCATTTCAAAAAAAGTCGTGTGGCGATTGTTGCCCACTTCCCCGATATCCTGCGTACGGAAACATTTCTGCGAATCGGCAATACGCTTTCCAAGGGGGTGAGATATCCCCAAAAAATACCGGAGCATCGGCTGCATGCCGCTCCCGGTAAAAAGGGTCGTCGGATCGTTTTCAGGAATAAGCGAGGACGAAGGCATGATTGCGTGTCCGCGTTCCTTAAAAAATTCTAAATAGAGACGACGTATGCTGTCAGTAGTCATAAGATTATCCTAGCAGTTTCGTAAAGTTTTTTCATTGCTCTTGATATGGTAGGCTCTCAATGACTATGCAAAAGAAAAAAATCTACTGGGGTTTTGATGTGCAGAGGATAGATAAAAGCATCCGCCCTCAGGATGATTTCTATCGGTATGCAAACGGAAACTGGATGAAACACGCCGAAATTCCCGCTGAAGAAGCGCGCTGGGGAAGCTTCACGATGCTCCGCTATGACACTGATAACCAGCTGAAAAAGATACTCAAAGATTCGAGTGCTAAAAAATTGCTCAGATCGGGAAGCGGAGAGCGGATGGTTCGCGATTTGTATCTTTCGGGAATGAATATGAAGCTGCGTGAGAAGCTCGGTGCGAAACCCACTGAGAAACTGCGTGAAATCATAAACTCGATCAAGGATAGGAAGAGTCTCATTATCACCATCGCGGAGCTTGAAAAAAGCGGGATCTCTCTCCCATGGCATCTTCTCATAGACCAAGATTCAAAGAATAGCAAGAAATACGTTCTTCATATCTTCCAAGGAGGCCTCGGCATGCCAGACAAAGAATACTATTTGAAAAATGATCCTGAGTTTAAGCGCGTACGAAACGCTTACCAAGTGTATATACTGAAATTGTTTTTCCTTCTCGGATATAGAGAGAACGAGGCAAAGAAAAAAGTGACTACGGTGATGGATATTGAAACCCGCCTCGCAAGTCTGTCGATGAGTAAAGTAGACGCAAGAGACGCCGAGAAAACCTACCACAAAAAAACATATCCGGAACTAAAGCGCTTTGCTCCCGAGATAGATTGGGGTTTCTATTTTAAAAAAGTTGGCATTCCGAGCGTCCCCTATGTCATTATCGGCCAGCCGAACTTTTTAAAAGGTGCTGCAAAGCTCCTTTCTTCCGGTTCGATAGAAGATTGGAAAGTGTATCTTGAGTGGCATTTAATAAACAGCGGAGCATCACTTCTCTCGTCTCCATTTATCAAAGTCCAATTTGATTTCTATGGAAAGACACTCACGGGAAGCAAGAAAATGAAACCTCTCTGGAGAAGGGCGCTTGGCGCGGTGAATGCCGGGCTTGGCGAGACACTCGGAAAAATCTATGTTGACAAACATTTCCCGCCCCAGGCCAAGAAAAAAATGAATGAACTCGTCGATGATTTGTTTATTGCCTACGCTCGGCGGATTAAAAGACTCGACTGGATGAGCTTACCGACAAAAAAGCACGCGCTAGCAAAACTTAAAATGATGCGCCGTAAGATTGGTTACCCTAAACGCTGGAAGAGTTATTCTGGGCTTCGCATCTCTCGAAACGACTACTTTGGAAATATGTTGCGGGCAAGCGAGTTTGAACATCGTCGCGCGATAAAGAAGTTGAGCAAACCCATTGACCTTGATGAGTGGCACATGAGTCCGCAAACAGTAAATGCGTATTTTAGCCCAACAATGAACGACATCGTTTTCCCCGCCGCAATTCTCCAGCCGCCGTTCTTTGACTTTGGTGCAGATGATGCAATTAACTACGGAGCAATCGGTGCAATTATTGGACACGAAATAACTCATGGTTTTGACGATCAGGGATCAAAATTTGATGGTCATGGAAATATGAAAAACTGGTGGAAAAAAAATGACCGTAGACATTTTGAAAAGAAGAGTAAGTCTATCGTGAGACAGTATGATAGGTATACCGTCGCCGACAACATTCATGTGAATGGAAAACTTACACTTGGTGAGAATACTGCCGATCTCGGTGGTCTTGTTATCGCACTTGATGCATATAAAGAGCGACTTAAGAAAACTGGAAGAAAAAAAATTGCTGGATTTACTCCCGAGGAACGTTTCTTCCTTGGCGCGGCACAGGCTGAGTGCGAATTAAGGAGAGACGAATACAATAAAACTGCAGTATTGACTGACCCCCACTCACCCCCTGAATTCCGTGTAAACGGCCCTATTCTAAATATTCCGGAATTTTATAGTGTTTTTAAAGTAAAAAAAGGAGATAAACTTTACCTCATAGAAAAAAAGCGCGCGCGAATCTGGTAGTGATAACTATTTAAATAAAAAGAGCTCGTAATTTTTAGCGGTTATTGCCATCAGCGTCAAGAATCAGAGCTTCCTTACTATTGATATTTTTTAAGGATTTTAAAATCTTCGAAAAGGGTTTCTTTGGTCGAAGCATTGTAAACCGCAACCGCCGGATGATAGAGCGGTACGATCGTCACCTCTCCCCACTTCGTCTCCCCGAGAAATGCCTGACCATGCATGGAGCTTATGGGACGGAGAATGTCTTTCAACCCGAATTTTTCCATGATGTAGACCATTGAGTAGCGACCGAGTGTCGCGATAACTTTTGGACGAATGATATCAATCTGTCGATCAAGAAACGGCCCGTAAAGAGCGATTTCTTCAGGCGTCGGGTCTCTGTTTTCGGGCGGGCGGTCTTTAACTATGTTCGTAACATAAACGGAATCCCGAGCAACAGAAATTGAGGCGAGGAGTTCATCAAGCACTTTCCCCGACCGACCGCAAAAAGGTTTTCCTGTTTTTGCTTCGTTTAATCCGGGCGCTTCACCGATAAACATGATTGTCGCATCGTGACTTCCTTCGCCGATAACTGGATAAAAATTGTTTTCTTTCCGGTGTTTATAGAGCGGTGATTCTTTAAGCGCAACGATTTCATCGCGAATCGCTTTCATCTGCTTGTATTTTTCGCCTTTTTCGGGAGAATTCACCATAAGAGATATTATATACAAAGAAAAAGGCCCCGCATCCGAAGATGCGGGGCCCAAACGAAAGGTCAGAGTTCAACTTGCACGCAGAGCCGCTGGGTGGTTCCAGCTCCAGTCGTCGTTGAGGAAGAGCCCGAGCGAGCGCCATTCGACGCCGTTCCAAAAGAGGCAACGGACGCAGAGGCTGCCGCCGGAGTTGCGGTAGATCGTGCCCCAGAAGAAGATGTAGCGGGTATTGCCCTTCTCATTCTTCTTCCAGTCCTCGGGGATGAGGTTGGGGTTCTTGAGCAGGTAGTCGAGAACATTGGCGTTCAGGACCGGCTTGCCCGAGAGCTCCTTACGGAGCTTGTTGCCCTCAGTGCATTCGCCATTCTGCTGGTCGGAGTCGAGGTAAAACTTCACCGAAGTAGCGGACCAGTCGAACTGGCCGCCCTTCTGGTGTTTCTCGATCTTCCAGCCGTCCGGCAGATATGGCTCGGCGTCGCAGTCGATCATGTGTTCGACCGTCTGAACGGAAGCATGGCCGAGGAGGACTTGGTGGAACTGGCGCATCTTTTCCTCGCTCTTGGCGAGAACGCCAAGTTCATCAGGAGTAAATCCTGCTTTATGGGCTGTGATGCAGAGTTCGTGGGCAAGACCCACACTGAAGTCGGACATATTGCTCATGCAACTCATCCTTCTATTTGCGACACATCCCAAATTTGGGACTCATCGCGTGCCAGTGGGCTCTCTCGGGTGAGAGTTTGCCATAGCAGAGAAAGGCCCGAGCTTTGAGCCACTCTCTGCTATGGCAAATGAAAATCTAGTATCAAAGAACTTTCTTTAATTATACCATGTAAAGTGGCAATCTGTCAAGTAAAATTGCCTTTGAATTTAAATCGCCTTTTCGCGCCTAAGTAGAGCGATTTTTCTTCTGACTCCGCGATTGTAGCCTCCCATTCCCCCATCACTTCGGATAACGCGATGGCAGGGAATTTTTGGGTCATAGTTCGTTGAGAGGACGCTACCGACAGCGCGGGATGCGCGCGGGTTTCCCGCGCGCCCTGCTACTTGACTGTAGGTCAAAGTCTTCCCTCTCGGAATTTTACTGACAATATTAAAAACTCTCTCCGAAAATGTTTGATTGCCCCGCTTTTTCTTTTTCATGTGATTCTTTATTAATTTTTTTTAATTTTTGCGGTTTTGTGTTTTTAATCGCGGCCTCGGCTGCAAATTTTCGGTAGGCGCAATAAGCACAATCCGGATGGGGCACGGGAAGTATTTGTGATCCAAGACATTTCTTTATTTTAAGGATTGTCGGCTCTATCCAATCGGTATTCCCTTCACAAGGAATGATGGACATATCAAATTCGAGCTTGCCATCAAATTTCAGAGCGTCTTTTTTACCGTTCACGAAAACAAAATAAGCGGTAGTAGAAACCCTAAAACCATTTTTGCGAAACAACCACTGATAGACCTCGGCTTGTCGTTGGTATTGCTTTCCCAAATCGCCATCGAGGGTTATTTGATCTCGTGTGGCTTTTGCTTTGTAATCAACAATGAGAAGTTCGCCGTTAGGCCGAACCCAGACATCATCAATACCGCCGCGTATTGAAAGATTGGTGCGTGGGTCAAGGTATTCAATGCCACGCCTCATTGCATCCCGCCATATTTCTAGATCTTTATGTTTAAAGGGCACAGCATCGATGTGATACTGCTCCATAATCGGGTGGGGATCCTGACTCTCGCGAAGTAGGTCAAATTCCTTTTTAAGCAGTTCGTCAACAGCTAGGTTAAGTGTGAGCGGATACGTATCAGGACGCTTGATGCCGAGGTGCTGATCGAGATAGAAACAACGGGGACATTCGAGAAATAAATCTATTTTTGAGCGGGAGATACGAAATGGTTTCGTTTCTTTCGGGTCGAAGTTTCCCCTTCCGCGCTTTGCGTACAGAAATGCCATGTAGGCAGTATACTCCGCTTTTTATTAGGGCGGCAAATTAATCCGCGTTAGTCGCGCGCGTTTTCGTTTGAGAGTTTACGTATTCCCTCTTCAAGTTTCCAGAGGATGGTAAAGGTTATGAGCGTAAGAATCGTCGCAAAAATTGCAAGGGTAGTGAGACCGAAGCCAACCGTTATTCCAATTGACGCGGCAACCCACATTCCGGCTGAGCTAGTTAAGCCCACGAGTTTTTCGTCCGTAAATATAATAAGTCCACCGCAGATAAAGCCTATGCCAGTAATGATACCGCCAGCGACGCTCAAAGGATTGAATCCTGTGTTAAAGGAGTACTGACTGAAAACAATAGAACTCACCATCACTAAAAGACATGAGCCCATCGACACCAGGGCATACGTTCGCATTCCCGCCATTTTACCCGCGATAGTCCGCTCAAACCCAAGAGCAAGACCCAAAAGAAGCGCCAAGAGAAGTTTCCCAAAAAGAAGCATGTCGCCGTTTAAAAGAAAATCTTCCATGTTATTAGATGATACGTTTAAAAATGCGGATTGAGAAGCATGTAATCCCCTAAAAACTAGACTGGCAAAGATTTCTTCCCTCTGCAAGCACCGCTTCAAGTTTGGCGCCTTTGATACCGGCTTCAATAAGCAATTTTTTATTTTCTTCCATGTTCTTGCAGAGCACGACACCGCGCTCCATAAGCGTCGCTTTTTCCTGTCGCGAGAGGGACGGAAGCGCGGTAATGGGGTGGAGCTTTGCCTCTTCTATCAAATCCTGAAGATTACCGTATCGCGGATAGGTCCAGGAAATAATTTTGAGTCCCTTGCAGTTGGCGTAGGCAACAGCGCTCTTGGTGAATTTAGTATTAGTAATAAGCCAGCATTCATCGATCTTACGTTCTCCCCGCTCGGCCCGGTACTTTTGAAGATCTTCGAACCGCGCCTGAACGTAGAGCGCGACTTTAAGATCGCTTTTGACGGCGAGTTCGTTATGAAATTTCGCTTCACCAATAATAAATTTACGCTCGTTATAGGCAAGGAGATCAACCTCGTGCTCGACGCAGGAACCCTGCATCATAATACCGGTTTGGACGGTGAAGCCTTTAGCCTTAAAAATCTCACCGATAAAATCTTCAAACGGAAAGCCGGAGGGACCGAGTTCAAGCACTGCCCTTTTCATCGAGTAACGTGCCGCAACCGGCCTTTCAATACGACGCAAAAGCGAAAAAGCTTTGCGGTAAATCTCCGAGGTCGACATGCCGGGCTCAAGTTCGCTCTTCACATGCGAAACCACTTCATCAATAATCCGATCAGATGCGCCGGCGCGCTGGAGTGAAAAGATAAGTTTCCCCGGATCAAAGACCTCCCGCTCACCATTTTCCTTCGTAACAAGAATCGTGCGTTTGACCATGTTAAATTTCTACTGTTTCGAGATTGACTGTTGGGGAAGCCTCTTTGACTTTAAACAAGACCCGAACGCCGTTTAAGTATGCCGTGACAACCGCCTCAGCGCTTGCCCGAAATGATACCTTGAATTTTTTCGCCGTCACAACTTGAGCGCAAATCTTTTCCGGATCATGGGTCTCAATCCGGATATCGACTTGTTCAGGATAGGATTCTTTAACGATAGCGTTTCCGGAGACGGTATAACAGGGAGTGGGCGTTTCTATAATACCAACATATGTGTGCACGCCGTTTGAAAACTGATGGAGAGTCGAAACAGAGGTTGTGACGAGGTTGGAGGATGGCTCTTCTTGGTGGAGATATTTCGGAAAAATAAAAAGAATAAGCGCCACGGCAAGAATAAAAATGACAAGGGCAAGGAAGGCTTTCATCCGTGGTTCATTCATTTTTTAATTATACTATGACACCGCCGCCCAGACACACATTTTTGTCGAAAAGAACAAGTGACTGGCCGGGCGGCGCGATAAGGGGTTCGAGAAGTTCTATTTCCAATTCTTTCTTCTCCTTGTCATAGCTCCTTATCTTACTTTTGGCTTTAGGGCCATGATAACGACTCTCCGCTTCATATGAAAATTCTTGCCGAGGAGGGTCCTTGGCAATAAAATTTATATTTTTAAGCCTGAGAACACCTGGACTTTTCTTCACTTTGAAAGAATTCAAAGAATGGGAAACGGTGATTGAATTATTTTCAATATTTTTTGCGACAACATAGTAGGCTCTTTCATGGGGTGTCTTTTTTGTAACAGTAAATCCATGCCGCTCGCCAAGCGTCAGGAAAATCGCCCCATCATGAAAGCCGATTACCTTCCCCTCCTTGTTTAAGACGTCTCCCTGGGAGCTTTGAAGAAAATGCTTCAGAAAATCTTTCATGTCGACGTTGCTGATAAAACAGAGCCCCTGACTGTCTTTTTTCGAGGCGGTACTTAGACCCGCTTTTTCGGCGATTTTTCTTACCGTAACTTTTTTGAGATGCCCGACGGGGAAAAGGGTCTGTTTTAAAATATCCTGGGAGAGCGTCCACAGGAAATAACTCTGGTCTTTTGAAGCGTCCAAACTTCTTCGGAGCTCATAGCACCCCGCTTTCTTATTAAAAATATTTTCAGCGTAGTGCCCGGTAGCGATATAATCCGCCCCCTGCTTTTTCGCCCATAAAAAAAATGCCCCGAATTTCACCTCTTTATTGCACATCACGTCCGGGTTCGGCGTCCTCCCCGTTTTATATTCGGCAAGCATGTAGTCAATAACCCCCTTTTTATATTCTTCCTCAAGATCAAGAGTCACAAAGGGTATATGAAGATGCGCAGATACCCGCATAGCGTCGAGACGATCTTCTTCAAACGTGCAATTGACGAAATCCGGCTGCCAGACCTTTATAAAGACGCCAGTGACGTCGTACCCTTGCCCTTTCAGGAGATACGCCGAGACGGATGAGTCAACACCGCCCGAGAGACCAACAAAGACTTTTTTACCCAAAGTTTTCATGGGCATGTTTTACCACACGCGCTTTATTTTAGGTACTGCAACTTATTTTGAACGTGTTCGGCAAGCGTTTGGGCATAGTGAAAATTACCATCCCTATCGGAGAGATAATAAAAATAAGGGGTTTTAATCGGCGTCACTGCCGCTTCAATAGCCTGAAGACCGGGATTACCGATCGGAGTGGGCGGAAAACCGGGATTGCGGTAGGTGTTATAGGGAGAATTTATTTTTAGGTCATTAGCGGTAATCGTTGTCGTCCCGGTAACGTATGAAAATGCGGCGTCAACTTGAAGCGGCATGCCGATTGAGAGTCTTTTCCAGAGAATGCCTGCGATAATTTGTCTGTCTTCCGTAGTTCTCGCCTCATCTTCGAGGATGGATGCCATCGTGATAACGTCTTTTTCTTTTTTACCAAAAAGGTCAATGACTTTCTGAACCGTTCTGATACGTGTCTCAAAATTTTTCTCCATCGCGGAAACAACTTCAGAAGCTTCCGCCCCGGGAAGAAAATAATACGTATCGGGGAAAAGATATCCTTCTTTCCCCTTGCCAAGGGCGAGGAATTCCTCTTCTTTGCAGCCGACAAGGAGCTTAGAGCACTCGGCCGCCATCTCTTTGACGGTCATACCCTCGGGAAAAGTGAGACGGATGAAATCAACATTATAATCCCCTTTCGTCGTGCGGAATGCGATAGAAAAAACGCCAACCGGCCGGTCAAAAAGATAGGGGCCGGCAATAATTTTTTCGTGCGAAAGAAGATTGGCAAGGATAGAAAAGAATGTGGGTGAAAGTATGATGTGATCAGCATAGAGAAGTTTTGCCGACTGATCAACAGTAAGCCCTTTCGGAATAATTATCATCTGACCCTTGGGAAAATCAAGGGGTGGACGCAGAAACAGAAGATAGAGAAGAAGAAAGAACGATATACCGAAAGACCAAAGAATGCGAGAGCGTGATTCTCTTGAAATGGTTGGCATTCCTATTGCGGCAGATTAATGGGGGCTTCAGATTTTTTAGACATAACGCGGGAAACGGACGGGGCCTGGAGTACGCCCCCCGGAAAATGAAAAACAGTGGCAAGTTCTTCGGAACTCAAGATAAATGGCTTTCGCTTGTACGGACCGTGGAACCAACTCCGTAATCGGTAGGCCCGGATCACTTCACGGCGTCTGTGGTTAAGACGAATACCTCTAAAGTCTTGCCAGGGAAAATCGAAGGTCGTGCCCCACCGCCATGTAAAAGAATTCAAATTTTGGGTAGTAAATGGTCGGAGGATATTTATAAACTGGGGAATTCGGCTCCCGACAAATACTTCCGGTGGCGCCGTATAAATTGCCCTAATACCACAATCGAAATTGAGTTTGCCCGTCGCCCGATCAATTGCCGCGAACATTTCAGATTCTGCCTTAGTCGGAAACCGGCTAAAACTGAAGCCTTCTTCTGAGGCCGACGGGTTTTTTTCTCGAAGTTCCTCAAGAAGTTTTTTAATCAATTCCTGACCCTCTTTGCGAACATCTGTTTTTTGATACAATGTTCCTTCTTTTGCTTTAGCGCGATGGGCCTGGATAAGAATCTGAATCCACATCTGTTCCCCTTTTTTAAGAGTCGCGAGAAACTCAAGCACTGCGGTCAAGGGATCAACTTTGAATTCCTCCTTGGGGTCCTTATCGAGACCATAGTCGACGTACGTCTTTATGGGATAGGGGTCGGGTTTAGCAAGCTTATATTCATGTCCCCAGAGAGCGACTTTGCCTATTTCAAAATGCGGCACGGTCTCCGTGTAATCGGGAACTTCGAATATTTCAATGTTCGGATACTGCCCATAGAGTTGCGCCTCAATAAGGTTCCGGTACGTCTCACGCGCCCAAATGTAGAAATGAATATTACCGCCAATCGATACTATTTCAAGAGAAAACCATGCCCGCACTTGCCCTTTAATGTATTTTGCGAACCAGGTATTTTCTCCCGACGTGGCAAAAAAGCCGGCAAGGGCAAGTTCCATGGCAAGCGGCGATTTATATACTTCGAGCGGAAGCCTGATTTCAAGTAGCACATATTTTTGCTTATTGATAAATTTCGCCCGTATATAATTAATCCAAGCGAGGTAGAAGCCAAAGGCAAGAAGCGGCGGCCCCCAGAAAGGGAAAAGATCGTAGAGAATCCTCATCCCGGCAAGAAACTGGTCACTTAAAAAAACAGAAAAAAGTTCGCGTAGATAATTTCCAAGGAAATCCATTGTCTTATTGTATAGTAAAAAGCGCGCTCTGAGGAGCGCGCTTTTTACGGGAAAAATTTTAGTTACTGTTCGATAAGCGAGTATTTGCCGTCCTTCGCTTTCTTGAATATCTTCTGGTTCTGAAGATTAACGACAATCGTGTTCTCCTTGACGTATCGCTCTTTGAGGACCTTTTCAATAATTTCGTCTTTAGTAAGTGGTCCGTGACGCTTTAAAATATCACGAATGACGTCTTTAACCACGCCTTGTGAATAGCCCCACTCTTTAAGCGCGTACAAACCTCTTCCGACAAGCACGAAGCGCGGATCTTTAATGAGTTCGTTGTGGCAGGTTGCGACATGCGCGGTCCGATCAAAAAGCTTTTGGATTGCCTTTGCAACTTCGGTGAAGTGCATCGGAGAGCCGTGACGGCGGATGGCAAGGTAGGCATAATCGCGCATGCCTTTGGCTTTCACGTTCGGTGAGCGTGATACTCCCCACTCGCCAAGCGGGTTTCTACCTATTTTTTTTGAAAGGGCGAGCCAACGCCGTACAACCTCGTCGTTTTTATATTTTTCGGAAACATCCTTGATAGTTTCAAGAAAGGTGGCTATCATTTCCGATTCAGGAATTAAATCATCGTCCGAGAGATTATCGTAAATTTTCTTAATTGAGCCTTCGACTTTACCTAAGACCTCATCGCTTACGTACCAGCGGTGGTGGAAATCAGGATCCTCTTTGCGCTTTTTAAAAGAGTCCCCAAGTACCAGAAGAAAATGAATATGGTTTTGGACGCTCTCATCATCGGATACATAGCGGAGAAAATCTTCTTCGTGAACGACGCCCCCGAGGGAATCAATTAATTTTTCCAGCTCCTCGCGGGCTGAAAGCTCTTTTTTATATACATCGGATTTCCGGATGACACCAAAAGCGTAATTTTCAATCTGGCGAACGCGCTCGCGTGTTATTTTATAAGTCTTACCGATTGACTCCAGGGTCATCGGTTCGGCTTTTTCCCCCAAGCCATACCGGCTCTCAACAATGTCGCGAGCCCTGTCCGGTAAAGCGGTGAGGAGTCGTTTGATAACCGCCTTCGGTTTGAAATTAACCTTAGTAGAAAGCATGAATTAGTATGCAAAATGCATGGTATAGTTTTTACCATTGACACAAAAATAAGTCAAGTCAAGCGATTTTGCCTGAGAAAAATTAAAAAATCAGCTACATGACAATGTTGACGATTTTGCCCTTAACGTAGACGATGCGTTTGATTGTTTTTCCAAAGACAATGCGAAGAATATTTGGATGGGCGAGCGCAACGCCCTGTGCCTCATCATCATCAAGGTCGCGACTGATTGAGACGGTAGCTTTTAGTTTGCCGTTCACCTGAACCGCTATTGAAACGCTTTCCGAGAGCAATTTTTTAGGGTCCCACTGAGGCCAGGGCTCAAGATGGATCGATGACTTTTCTCCAAGCATATTCCAGAGCTCTTCGGTGATATGCGGCGCAACCGGCGCAAGAAGACGCAGATAGGTGGCGTAGTTCATCCTAGAAATTTTTTCCTCTTTTTCAAAGGCGTTTAAAAGTATCATCAGTTGGGAAAGAACCGTGTTCATTTTAAGCTCTTCGATATCTTCGGTTACTTTCTTGATCGTTTGGTGAAAAAGGGATTCAAGAGCGGAATTCACAACCTGTTTTTTATGTTCCTTTCCTTTTTCCACCTTCTCAATCAGCTTAAAGACGCGCTCAAGATAGCGGCGTGATCCGGCAACAGCATCGGTATTCCACACAATTGCCTGATCAAACGGCCCCATGAACATTTCATAATGACGAAGGGTATCTGCCCCCAAGAGTTTAACGATCGAATCTGGATTGACAATATTTCCTTTTGATTTCGACATTTTCACTCCGCCTTTGGCTAAAATAAGCCCGTGAGAGGTGCGTTTTTTATAGGGTTCTTTCCCGGGCACCAGTTTCAAATCATAAAGAAACTTGTACCAAAAACGTGAGTACAGAAGATGGAGCGTGACATGTTCCATGCCGCCGTTATACCAATCAACCGGTATCCAGTACTTGAGCGCCTGTTTCCCGGCGAAAGTTTTTTTATTTTTTGGATCAGCGTAGCGAAGAAAATACCAGGAAGAACCGGCCCAGTTCGGCATGACGTCGGTTTCGCGCTTCGCTTTCTCTCCGCAATTCGGGCACGTAACATTGACCCAGGAAGAAATGGCGGCAAGCGGTGATTCCCCTGTGCTATTCGGCTTGTAACTTTTGACATTTGGAAGCATTACCGGAAGATCTTTTTCGGGAACGGGCACCATGCCACACTTTTTGCAATGAATGATCGGGATCGGCTCTCCCCAGTAACGCTGCCGGGAAAACACCCAGTCGCGAAGTTTGAATGTGGTCTTTGATCTCCCTCCGACAAATTTGGTGATTTCTTTTTTCGCCTCCCCACTATCAACACCATCGAATTTCCCCGAGTTCGTGAGTATTCCCTCGCCACGGTAAGAGCCTTGTGAACCATTGAGGAGGCGAAGCGAGTGTTTGTGGGTATCCGGGGTCAGAAATTTCTCTAGTTCCGCCTCTCTCAACCACAACACCTCGTGCCTCTTTTGCTCTTCTTCAGCGAC
>JBGPJO010000005.1:0-53348 GCA_041485465.1 Minisyncoccia bacterium
ACCGCGCCATATGTCCGAAGACACATGACACCCTCAGTTTCGGTACTACACTTAGCCCCGATTATCTGCGGCGCGAAATCTCTTGATGAGTGAGCTGTTACGCTTTCTTTAAATGATGGCTGCTTCTAAGCCAACATCCTCATTGTCAGAGAAATGTCACTTCCTTACGCGCACTTAGTGTAGATTTAGGGACCTTAACTTGAGATCTGGGCTCTTTCCCTCTTGACCAGTGAAGCTTAGCCCCCACGGTCTGACTGCCAGGAAATGGCTCTTGGTATTCGGAGTTTGATAGGTTTAGCGAGCTTTCGCCCTGTCTAAACCTTCCAGTGCTCTACCCCCAAGAGGTAATCCTGACGCTATCCCAAAAGATATTTCGGAGAAAACCAGCTATTACCGAGTTCGATTAGCTTTTCACTCCTACCCACAAGTCATCCGAGAGCGTTGAACGACTCACCGGTTCGGACCTCCCGTTCGCTTTCGCGAGCGTTCATCCTGCTCATGGGTAGCTCACCCGGCTTCGGGTCTGATGCATACTACATATATTTCGCGCTATTCACACTTGGTTTCCCTAAAGCTTCAGCCTTCTCGGCCTTAGCTAAAAAGCAGCATGCATCAACTCGTTGGCTCATTCTTCAATAGGCACGCCGTCACCCCCGCACTACACACGAACATCATGTGCACTGCGGAGGCTCCGACTCCTTGTAAGCATATGGTTTCAGGTCTATTTCACTCCCCTCACCGGGGTTCTTTTCACCTTTCCCTCGCGGTACTAGTTCACTATCGGTCTTCAAGAGTATTTAGCCTTACCGGTTAGTGCCGGCAGATTCGCTCAGGCTATTCGTGTCCTGAGTTACTCAAGAATGACAACGAAAAAGTCGTATCAATTTCGCGTACGCGGCTATCACGCCCTGGGGCAGTGCTTTCCAGCACATTCCGCTATCGACACGATTTGTAACTTTCCGACGCTTTAAACGTCTGTTGCCACCTTACAACCCCCAATTTAATCTTACGAAAAAATCAGGTTTGGGCTTCTCCCCGTTCGCTCGCCGCTACTAAGGGAATACTTGATTTAGTTTCTACTCCTCCAGGTACTGAGATGTTTCACTTCCCTGGGTATGCATCGCGCTTACGCACGATTATTGAGGTTTACTCAATAAGGTTTCCCCATTCGGAAATCTTCGGATCAAAGGTTGCTTGGCACCTCCCCGAAGCTTATCGCAGCTTAGCTACGTCCTTCATCGCCTCTTAAAGCCTAGGCATCCACCATATGCTCTTATCTCCCATTAGGAGACTTATACACCACTTATTAAACGAGTTGCTCGTTTTTGCCTGCCTGACACTCTCTGAGGCATTGCTACCCTAAAGAGTGCGGCATACTACAATCCACACGTTTCGTTTTTGAAAAACGAAACGTGTGGCTTACCCACCTGTCTCCGCGCACATAAAGACCCCTCTGCCTTGGTCGACAGAAAAGTGGCGCGTGACAGAATGCTATTATCAATGAATCAATCGTACGGACAAATTTCGAAAACAAAAAACCGCTTTCCAAAGCGGCTTTAGGACATGCAAAAAATTTGCGCTATCCTTCCCGCTTTGTTTTTTGATTTTTTGTTTTTCCCTGCATCAGAATAAAACAAGTATACTCGGCTGGAAACCTTTGTCAAATATACCCTACCAGCAAAGGAAAAAACCCCTTCAAATAAGGGGTTTTTTCGAAGAAAAGAATTGCTTGCGGAATTATTGTCTCTCCGAGGTTTCTTTCCTAACGCTTTCAATAAAGCGTGAAGCGGCATCTTGTCCGCCTAAGCCAAAGGCAAGCCCCGCGGCAACCGAAACTGCGACAACAACACCGGTGAAAAGCGTTTGAACAAAGGGCGCGGCAATGCCGAGCTGGTAGAGCGCGGTCAAAAGCGCGAAGATCCAAATCGCCCATTTGGTGAAGCTTCCCAGGAAATTAGCGGAAGAAACGCCCCCGGCAGCGGCGGCGCTTGAGACTATTCTCTGCATTACCTGAGCAACGACGCCGGCAACGAGAAGAATAAGAACCGCGACAATTACCTGCGGCAAGTACAGTAGGACAACCTGCTGGAGAAAGATATTGACCTGAGTAAGGCCCAGAACATCAAATGATGCGATCAAAAAGACGACGATGATGAACCATTCGATGAGCATGCCGACGAAACGTCCCGAATGGAGATGAAGTCCTGCCTTATGGAGAACCGTTTCGACGCCCGCGCTCCGTAAAGCGTTGTCGACCTTAATGGTATCAATGACTTTTTCCACCACTCTTCCAAGAAGTGATCCGACAACCCAGCCCGCAAGGAAGATAATGATGGCAATGAGGAGGTTTGGAAGAAAGCTCACCACCCCGAAGCCAAGATCCCGGAATGACTGTGCAAGCACGCCACCCCATGTCTGAAGTATCATATGATTTTCCGCGAATTTCGCAGTTTAACTTCTAAATTAATAAATCCTCAGCCAGAAAAATCCGACTTTGGAAGACCTTTCTAACTACCATAATTTTATCATGAAGAAAGGGCTATTTTCTAACCTGTGTGGATAATAGATTTTGCCTTACAGGCCTATTTTATTGAGAATTTTCTTATGTGGATAGTCTAAAACATCCCTTACCAGACGGTCAAAGACACTCAAACGATAGTTAAAATCGGGGGTTTCAAGAAGAGTATACCGGAGTTCTCTCCCTAATGTTGCCTCAAAGGAGCGCATCGCTCGGTCAATCGACTGTTTATCAAGCTTGTCGCCGACAACCAGAAGATCAAGCCTGTTGTCGGGGTTTTCGAGAAAAATACCGGAAGCAACGATAAGTTTTACTCTGCCGTTTTGATTCAAGCGTTTTAAAATCATATCGCTGGAAAGCGGATTGGTGGCAACAAACAGATTTTTAAAAGCCAGCGCATGGGGAAAAAGCGGGTTGAGGGTAATTCCGAATGTCGCGCTTTTCTTTTTTGACTTTTTTGACTGCCGTTTCAAAGATGTCCCTCCGAATATCTTTTTTATCCTGATGAGACCCACTTTCCTTAAAAATTCTCCTTCTTTCTTAAGTATTCGCGCTCGGAGCCTTGTGCGATTTTGAAGTTCGGAGACAGTATAAAATTTTTTGTCGTTCAAAAACAGAAACCGCATCAATTTTATCCGAGACTCGTTTCCAAAAAGTTTCGAGACAATGTCCATTGTTATATATTCTACATGGAGAAAAACGATTGGCTACAAAATGAAACTACCGCTTGACAGTCTGTCAAGCGGTAGTTTCCTGTATATCAATCGGTAGTTTTATTTAAGCGTCACTTTTCCTCCGGCCTCCTCGATTCTCTTTTTGAGAGCACCCGCTTCCTCTTTCTTCATGCCACTTTTAAGCATGCCGGGGGCCGCATCAACGAGATCTTTAGCTTCTTTAAGACCAAGCGCGAGAACCTCCTTCACAATCTTGATAAGAGCGATTTTATTCGCGCCAGCGTCCGTAAGCTCGACATCAAACATCGTTTTCTCTTCGGTCGCGGCAACGCTCAAAGCGGCCGCGGGAGCGGCGGCCGCCACCGCTGAAACCCCGAATTTCTTCTCGAGAAGTTTCACCAGTTCGTTCAAATCAAGCACGCTCATGTTCTCAATTGAGTCAACGAGTGTCTTGAATTTTGAGGGAACCTCTACTGCATTTTGTTCATCTGCCATAGTATTGTATATACGCTATTAATTTTTCTTCTTGGCTATTTGATCAAGCGAAATAACCAAACGCTCGATGGGAGAATTAATAAGATTGACGAGTTGCCCGTAGAGAACTTCAAGAGGCGGAATAGTCGCAATTGAGAGCATTTTTTCACGATTGAGATATTTGCCTTCAAATATACCGCCGACGATTTTGATGGCGTCTTTGAATTTCTTTTCGAAAGAAAATACCTCGCGCGATGGCGCAATAAGGTCATCCCCATAGGCAAGCGCGACCTCGCCCGGAAAATCCGGAAGATCACCCTCAACATTCGTACTAGAAAGTGCACGTTTCAAAAGTGTTTTCTTTGAAACAAAATATCCGACACCTTTTTCCCGCAATTCCTTGCGCATACGGGAAGAATCGTTCACCTTAAGTCCCGTGAAGTTTACAAACACGAATGATTTTCCCTTTTTGAGAATATCGCTCGCTTTCTCAACAATTTCCTTTTTTTTATTTCTTGTAATTGCCATGCTGTCTTTGTGGCTCACATAAAAATAAAAAGAGCCTTTGATCTTAGGCTCTCCGTGAGGAGTATTTTCGACCTCGGCAGGACTTATAGATGCCTGCTTTCTTCGGCCTAAGTAAAAAAAGATTACCTCCTCCTAGCCCCAAAGTCAACCTCAAACTTTTGGCCCGACCTCTTTCACCTCAGGCGGCCGCTTCGCTTGAGTTTCCATCTTGGAGTGTTCGGCACGCCAGCCGATCATATTAATGAGAACCTGAATGAATGTGGCGAGGCCGGAAATTGCAAGAATAAGAATGACAAACCAGGCCATCGGCATCACAAAATAAAAGAAGGCGACAAAGGTTCCCGCCCACATGCCGAAACACCACGGACAGTTTAGCAGATCTCCCGCCGTCTTAAGCGCCCCACCTGAGGCACTCGCGAAATAATCACGGACGAAAAGCATCACTCTGTCATAGACGAAAAGACGAACAAGCCTGAATGTTGCAAGCACAAGAAGCATAAAATCAAACCAGGAGACGTCTTTGGGAAATTGATTATCAACAAGCCAGACGAGCCCAGAGAACACAAAAACCAAAACAATATATATAAGAGTATAAATAGAATTCCAGCGATTCTCCTCGTTCTCGAATAGTTGCTTGATCGTCATAAGAAGAAGTTTAACAAAGAATTCTGATTTTTCAGTGGTTGACAATTAACAATATGTGTGATATCATTTCAAAAGAACCCGTCCCCAGAAAGGAAAGGATAGGGTACATGACACGCCGACTCCTTCTGATAACAGGCGAGGAAGTGACCGAGAGCGGCCTCGCTTTATATGTCTTGGGCATCTCTCGTATTTGGCGCGATAACGCCAAGATAACAGTTGAACTGATAAGGGCTCTTTTCCGAAAGAACGGCTCCGACTTCTCGCCAGAAGCAAAGGAGTTGTTGAAAAAGGCGGGGATGCTTGAATCGGACCAAAACCTTAAGGTCGAGGCTGAAAAGGTTTTACGAGCGATGACCTGGAATTTTTCCCAAATGAGCCCATCGTCAGGTGATCTTAGGAATCCCATTCCGTGGGGAGATCTTCTCTTCAAGGAAATGGGGGAGACAATGAGAATAATACTTCAAACTCCTGGGGCTTAGAGCTCATCACCGCGGCAGTCTTCAAAGACTGCCGCGGTTTTACTTTTTAGGTGAGAAGAAATTAATGACCGCGCCGGTAAGACTAAAGCTATTGGCGTCAGCATACGCCGAGATCCCGATCAAGACGCTAAGGCTCACGAGAATAAAGAGGAGAAAGCTTGCAATGAAGGAAGCTGAGTTTTTATTGAAGAAACGAAACATCTATTTAAGAGCATCGAGCTCGGCTTGAATCGAATCAATAAGTTTCTGATTTTTTGCCGTTTGAGCTTTTACCAGAACTTGCTCATAGTAGATCCTGGCATTCGCGTTATCACCTTTTTCTTTGTAGTACGTCGCAAGCTGAATGACAAGGTCAATATCTTCGGGATTAGCCGCAATCCCCTGCTTTAAAATGTCGGCCGCTTTAGTGGTATTGGTCTGATACGAGAGCTTGTAGAGGTTGGCAAGATTTATGTATGAGAGGACATATTTTTTATCGTTTTTAATCGCCTGAAGAAAATTACTCTCCGCTTTCGGATAATCCTTAAGATAATAGTGGTAAAGATCCCCTAAATTGTTGAATGTCACAACGTTTCCGGGCGAGAGTAGTGAAGCATATTCCCAAGCATCTCTTGCCGCCTGATAATCCCCCGCCTCTTTGTAGGCAATACCAAGCCCGATCCAGTCTTGAAGCGAATACGGATTTTTCTTGAGGTCGGTGGCAGTTGCGCTTACAGACCGATCGATAATTGCCCGTACATCGGAAGTGATGGAGGAAGAGTAATTTATTTTCCTATCAAGTGAGGGCGCTTTCGGAAGAGTTTTGACATTAACCGGTGTTACGTTTCCTGCAGGCACGCTCGCATCAATACTCACACCATTCACCGAAACACCATTTTGAGTTGAAGTTCCTGTTGTATTGTTTTGAGATCCGCTAGGAGATATGCTTCCTTTCCTATCGAATACATACCAAAGAGCACCCGCCATAATAATTAGAATTGTAATCACACTAGCTATTATTTTTTGAATTTTGGTCATAAAAGATATACTACCTTATCAAAGAATTCTAATCAAAAAATTAAAGCGCCATACGTTCGCGCTTTATCCCTCGCTTAGGCTCGGGATGCTCAAAAAATATACTCGCCCCACTCGTTATTTTTTGGCAAATACAAAAACCCCTCAACAAATGTTGAGGGGTTTTTGCTAGCTACCCTAGGAGATCGTGATGGCTGTCAGAATCTTAAAGGGTTCACAAGTCGCTAATTATTTCGCGAGAACGCGTTGCGTACA
Organism: Minisyncoccia bacterium; assembly: GCA_041485465.1. Classification (GTDB taxonomy): domain Bacteria; phylum Patescibacteriota; class Minisyncoccia; order Phycocordibacterales; family JAKFXT01; genus JBGPJO01. Next base: position 6,588 of record JBGPJO010000005.1, read on the forward strand.
GTCTTGACCAAGACCAGAACTTGAGAAGCAGCCTGGCAAGCCGTAGCCGTTCGTCCAGTCATTGTTGAAGTTTGTGACTGTAGTCGTTGAGTTCGGTGACCAGATCATCTTGCTACTTGCAATACCAGAGGTCGCAACCGTACCCAAGAGAGGATCGCCCGAACCCGAGATCACTTGAAGTGACGGGTAGGCGGTATCGGCTTTGAGAGCGATACCGATAGATCCGTTCTGGCCCGAGTTACCGGTTAAGGTAAGTGTGCCACGAAGGGTATAACTCTTCGTCTGACCGGCGGCGACCGTGTTGTCTTGCGTGTTGCTAACGCTATCGAAGTAGACGGTGATCGTCCCTGGGTTATTTACCACGTCGAAGTTCACGTTCGTCGTCGAAGCAACGTTGCCGTTTGGACCAGAGAAGGTCGGTGAGGCGAGAGTCGCTGTCGTTGTCGAGTAGCTGAAGACGATCTTGTTGAGCTTAACATCGCCAGTGCTGTTTGCCTGGACGTTTAAGACCAAGAGATCATTCACGCCGGACTGTGCTGTTGCGCCAGTCGTCGAGTAGGTGAAGATCGGGTAACTCTTGAAGACGCGGACGCCCGCAACTGCTGTGTCTGAGGCCGCGGCGGGCGGGTTAAGAGTTATGCCTGAATCATTACCAGTACCTTGTGTACCAGTTGTATCCTGGCCGTCGTAGTCAACCTTAATGAGCGCGCCCGGCTTGGCGTTGGCGCCAATACCAGCAAAAGCGTTTAGGGTCGCAAGATCAGCTTTGAGTGTAATCAACTTGTAGCTGTCTTTCGGAACGGTCACCGTTGAGGTCAAGGTCGAGGTTGCGTTGCGGCTTGAACCAGTGAAGGTAGCCGTACCAACCTGCGTTGCACCATCCCACAAAGTAACCTGAACAAGATCAGCCGGAGTCGATGAGGCAGAAGAGCTTATGGGCGATAACTGAAGCGAGATCTTCTGCATGTTGATTGCTTCGTTCGTCGAGGTAAGGCGGAGAACTCCAACCGTTACGCCCGTTGAACCGTTCGTCGCGACTCCGTATGACGGAGATGACGAGTCAAGGGTCACTGCGAGCGTGCCGTTCGCAACCGCCATCGTACCTGCGCTACCAGTTGTAATGACAAGGCCAGTTGAAGCGCCACTAAGAGTGTTGCCGGAAGTAAATCCGGTTGCTGTCCATGTGTCGCCAGAGTTCACGCTCCATGCGTAAGTACTTACACCCGATGCCACAAGGTTACACTTAAGAGCCAATGAGACGATCGTGCCCTTTGGAACGGTGAGCGAACTATCCAAGTGAAATACTATCGTTGCGGGAGTGGTGCTCGCTGCGCCTGACGGAGGTAGAGGAACATTCGAGCCCGTGTTTACAGGATTCGAGGCATTGTAGAGCTGACAAGCTGAAATGTCTATAACACTCGCGCTCGTCAAACGAAGCGGGATTGTGGAGATACGGATATCTTCACCTGATTGCGAAGCATCAAGTTGAACATTCGCGTACGTAACTCCAGTACCACCAGCCACAATATTCATTGAAGCCGGGGTTGCGGACATAGAGACGGCAAGAGTCGCGCTCTTAACTGTCATGGTGTTCATGGCGACCTGAGTAGTCGGAAGATTCGTAATAGAATTTCCAGACACTTGACCCGTCACATTTGACCATTGAGTTGAAGGCGTTGTTTTGACTACAATAGTCGCGTTATTCGCCGTACCGGACGGAATCTTACCCTTCAAGGTATACGTATGTGAACCTGTCGGGAAGGTTACCGTATCGGTAAAGGTCAACGTAGCTGTAGTCCAGTCAACCGGACCGGCGACAACTGCGCCATTCTCATTGTAGAGGGAGACGTTGGTGATGCCGCCGCTAAATGCTCCGACGGTAGTCGATGAGAAACTCATAGACTGGACTGAGACGGGTTCACCAACAAAGTTGGTAGTAAATCCGCCGAGAATCTGATTCGGAACGTTAACCGCAATGTTCTGGGAAATAACTGAAGTTGCCTTAGAGATTGACGTTGCCTGACCCGGGTTCACTGTTATAAGTGACGCACTGAAGAGCGGGGTACCGGGTGTATTGGTTGAAGACGAGGTAATTGCATTACCGTCACTGGTGATGAATTCAGAACCAGTGGTTGCGGCCGATGCAGTGTTACCACTCGGCAATGGTGTAACGCCGTAGTGGTATATCTCACCGCTAAGGTAGACATCGGTGTTCTTGTAGATATCGAACTGAACGGTGCGACCTGAAACGCTTGAACCGACAATGTCGCCCTGGATGTAGACATCTTTCGAGAGACCTTTGTCAATTAGGATACCAGAGGTGAACGATGCAGTGTAGTACTTACCATCTGTTGAGACGGTTGTCGGGTACGCTGTGCCGTCAATATAGACCATGACGTTCGCAAGGTCGTTCGCACCCGCAGAACCGGATTGGTTGAAGCGGATAGACCAGAGCCTGAGCGCTTCTGCGGAACCAGCAGTAATGCGGATACCGGAGAAGATAACATTGGTATTACCAATGTTTTTTGTCTGGGCACCGAGCGGATCAAATGACGAAACGACCATTTGAGCGGCGCCGAGCGCCAGAGTGGCGTTGATTGTCTGAGCGGCTCCCGTAATCGGGAACGAGCCATTGACTGTTGCTGAAGTGTTTACACCGACGATACTAAGAGCCGCAACCTGACCCGCGTATGCGGCGAGGTTTGTATTCATGTTGCCGGCGATTGTAAACGACTGTGAGGTACCACGCGGGATCGTGAATGGATCCCCGACGGTGGCTTGGTGATTTGAATTGAGAGTCTTTGCGATGCCAATCTGGATACCATTGCTGTTGAGAAGCACAATACCAGAGAAGACCGCATCTTGGGCAAGACCGCCACGCTGAACCGCAATGCTATTGACCGTTATATCACCATCGTTTGACGCGGTGAGAGTAAAGGTTGTGAACGGAACGCGTGATGCTCCTTGAGGAGCAAGGGATGCCATCGGCTGGACACCCGGGTTGATGGTGAGGCCAGAGCCCATAGGAGTAGTTCCTGTGCCAGTGCCAGTGCCAGTGCTTGTTCCTCCCATAGCCGCAAAGGCTGCGCGAGACTTAGCACCGAAGTAGCCGGCCGTAGGGCTGATGCCCGCAGACTTTTGCCAAGCAGATACCGCTGCCTGAGTCTTGGCACCGAAGTAAGTTGACTCATTTCCCGGAGAGCCCGCACCAGTCGTTGCAACGGTGAAGCCCTTAGAGTTGAGTACTTTTTGCAAACACATTACGTCGCTACCAGTGACCCCAATCGTGAGATCGCGAGTGAATGTGCATGCAGCGCTCGTTGAACCACCAGTTGTGGCCGCGAGCTGTGCCTGAAGTGATTGAATCGTTGCAAGCAGGCTATTGATCTGAGCCTGAAGGTCGGAGGCGGTGTCAGCGGAGGCGCTCAAAGCGGAGCCCCCTGCCATCGTGACAGCCGTAAGAAATCCAACCAATCCTGCAACCATTTTCACGGTTTTAGATTTGTGTAATGAATTCATAAATAATGATTACTAAGTGTAAGTAATAGTGTGTGAAGCGAATGCCGCACAACTAACTATGACTATGAAGCGAATAATGTGCGGTTCGACGCCGCATAAAAATTCACCTTGCGTGTTTTTAGAAAAATTACATCGCTGAAATTTTTCAGAAAGACGCGCTCAACTAATTTTTTGCTTTTTGTTTTATCGACACGAAGCAAAAAAATAGCTTACGAAATTTATAGTGGATGTTCAGAATTTCAGAAAGGGCAAGAGTGGCCCAAACCGGACAAAGAGTTCGGTAAATTTTATCTTGAGTAAGAGTTGTAAAACTTCTTACTCTATTTATTTGTCAATGATCTTGAAAGCAGGGTGCGGTAACTTTCCGTAAAAAACAAGAGTTCTGAAAGCAAGGCAAAAGAGGCAAAACACCCGAATCACCTTGTAGCGCCAATTATAGTATTTGCGCCACTCCCCTGCAAAACACGTTTTGTGGATAACTAACGTAAAAAAGGCTTTCCTGAAGCCACTTTTAAGTAGTAGTCCAACATTTCGATGCTCTCATGTGGAAAGATAGAAGTCAATGGAGCCATAAAAACAGAAAACGGATAAAAAGTGCTGTCAAAATCCAAAGAATATGACGTCTAAACGGCGAAGAAATTACAAAATCGTAGGTTTTAGCCATTTTCTAGAAAACCCTTGATTTATGGAAATCTCTATGATTTTTGGGAAAGGGGAAATGGGACTTTAATGAGACTAGCGAAGAGAATATTTGCTCCACCTTCTTTCACCAGATTTTTTAAGGACACCCTTTGAGACAAGATATAAGAGGTCACGTTGAATAGTCTTTCCGCTCACGCCCCGAATAAACGCGGTAATGTCCTTTATGCTGACTTCGCCTTTATTCTTGACAATATCGACAATCATTTTCTCACGAGTTGAGTCATTTTGTCTTATAGGCTTAGTATGCAGATTAATTTTAGCTTTTTGATTTTTACCTGCCGATTTATAAAAGACATCAGAAACACCGCTTTGTCCTTTAAGAGAAACCCGCCCACCCCCCACTCCCTCTTCCGGAAGAGGGAGTGGTATGATAAGGCCGTTTTTGGCAAAAGAAATTTGGTCGCGCTCTCCCCTGTAAAGACCTTGCATAATGGGTAAAAGAGCAAGAAATTCATCCCGCAAGATCTCCGCGTTCATTTCTGAAATAAGAAGCGATGAACGGCCTATGTTTAAAAGTGAAATACAGTGTGCAATGCCTGTTTCAAGTGGGGTTCCTCCGTTTTTATTCATCTCTCGGAGGAGGCTATTTTTAATTAATAAAAGACATTCTTCTCTGATCGATTTCCTTAATGGCTCTTCCTGAGGAAGAGTATTGGTTATGATATGAATCGCTCCTCCGATACGTTCAAGTTTTTTGATAAGATAAACGAGATAAGGTTTATCGGTTATAAAATCAAACTCGGAAAGCTTCGGGTTTTCCTCATTCTTAGAGATTATTTGAGTTTTATTTACCTCTTTGTCCATTAGATGTCCTTTTAAGAAAAGTATTTACTGTCTTTTATAAAATCAATAGGACAGTAATCGACATTATATGCTTGTCCTTGAAGACGGCAAGCAAGGAAAGGGCGGAGGGATACATCTTTTCGATTTCCGCAAGATGTCCCCCATAAGATACCGGGAGCTACCAGCAATTTTTGAAAATAAGCCTTCGTCACGGGTTTTGAGCGTGGTATTATTAGCCCGTAAAATATGGTAAAAAAAAGCAAGGACACGGGGGAGAGGAAAAATAAAAGGTGGGGATTCACAAATCTTGGCTCAGAAACGAAAAATAGCATTTATGGCCTTATCTTTTTCGGACTGGGAATCGTGTTCCTGCTTGCCGGCTTTAAAAAAGCTGGTCCGGTTGGAGAAGATCTTTTTGCCATCCTCTCGTACCTTATCGGGTTTGGATATTTTCTCATTCCGACCTTGTTTTTTCTTCTCGGTATTTCATTCTTACGATCCCTCAAACATGCGCTCGGCGGAATAAAGACGCTCGGCGGTGTTTTATTTTTTCTCTCAGGTCTTGCACTTCTTAATTTTCTCTCAGAGGGATCCGCGGGAATCATCGGAAGCGGTATTGAAACTCCTCTGCAATCGCTTTTTGATGTTTACGCCACCTTTGCCATTCTCATCATTATTCTCGCGGCTTCAATTCTCATCCTCTTTGATCTTCGCCTCGAACTTCGGATACTGGCTTTTCTAAAAAAACCGTTTGATTTCATCTGGAGATTATTCGGAAGAAAAGAAAGGACCGAGGAACCGATAATCATCGGGGAAACAACCGGTATGGAAGAAGCAACGGAAGAAGCGATAGAGGAAGAGCCTCGACATGATACTGAGGAAGAAATCGGGCCAAGCATTGTTCATCCCCCAAAAGAGACAAAAGGTTACGAATTCGTATCTCACTGGAAGCCGCTCGGCAAAGCCTATACTCCACCGCCGCTATCGCTTCTTGAAAAAGACAAGGGTAGGCCCGGTGTCGGCGACATAAAAGCAAACGCCAATATCATTAAACGTACTCTTCAGAATTTCGGCATTATTGTTGAGATGGATGAAATTTCTATCGGCCCCTCGGTTACCCGCTATGCGCTGAAGCCCGCGGAGGGCGTGAAACTCTCTCGGATCGTCGCCCTTCAAAACGATCTCTCACTCGCCTTGGCCGCACATCCTATCCGTATCGAAGCGCCGATTCCGGGAAAATCTCTCGTCGGCATTGAAATACCGAACACTATTAAATCAACGGTCGGCCTTGCAACCCTTCTTTCAGCCGAAGAATTCCAAACCTCGGATAAACCCCTCTATGTAGCGCTCGGACGCGGCATTTCCGGCAAAGCTCATTTCGGCAATCTCGGGAAAATGCCGCATCTCCTTGTTGCCGGCGCAACCGGTTCAGGAAAATCCGTCACCATTCACACCATTATCACTTCGCTTCTCTACCGCAATTCTCCTGAGAATTTGCGCCTTATCATGATTGATCCGAAGCGGGTGGAGCTAACTCTCTACAATAAAATCCCTCACCTCCTCACGCCGGTTATCACTGACGCAAAGAAAACCATCCTTGCTTTGAAGTGGGCGGCCAAAGAAATGGACCGCCGGTACGACATTCTTGAGAGCGAATCGGTGCGCGATGTCGATTCATATCACAAAACCATTCTCCGCCCCGCACTAGAAAAACTGGAGCGAACCCAAAACCGAGAAGAAGCTGAAAAGAAAATGCCGGAAATGATGCCCTATATTGTCATTATTATCGATGAACTTGCAGACATCATGGGAGCCTACCCGAGGGAGCTTGAAGCCTCAATCGTGCGGCTTGCCCAGATGAGTAGAGCGGTCGGCATTCACCTTATCCTCTCGACCCAGCGTCCCTCCGTAAACATCATCACCGGTCTCATTAAAGCCAATATCCCAGCGAGAATTGCGCTTCAGGTTTCTTCCCAAATCGATTCACGCACGATTCTTGATGGCTCCGGCGCTGAAAAACTTCTCGGCGCTGGCGACATGCTGTATCTTTCGGGTGAAATGTCCCAGCCCTCGCGTCTGCAGTCGGCTTTCATTTCGGAAACCGAAGTGAAGAGGGTAGTAAAGTATCTTTCCGATTCATGGGGCGATGAAGTGCCGCACGAAATTAATTTTGAAAGTGTGGGAACAACCGGCTCAAACGGTTTAGGAGTGTCGCTTGAGGAGGATGAGGACGATGAACTCTACGAGGAAGCTCGTGGGGCGATCATTCAAGCCGGCAAAGCATCAACTTCTTATTTACAGAGAAAACTCGGCATTGGCTATGCAAGAGCCGCCCGTCTCATCGATATCCTCGAAGAGCGCGGTGTGGTCGGCCCTGGAGAGGGCGCGAAGCCGCGAGAAGTATTCGGAGCAAGCGCAACGCAAGAACAAGAAGAGGAGCTCTTCTGATATGCTTCAAAGCGGACGCTATATACGGATCATCGGGGTAGTGTTTCTCTTCCTTATTATCGTTGGTTACGCAGGTATAAAATCGATTAACCTGGTGCAAGGACCAGAGCTTACCGTCACTTCACCCAAAAATGGCGAGGTGGTCCATGATCCCCTCCTCACTATTGAGGGAGAAGCTCAGAACGTCACCTTCCTAACGCTGAACGACCGGCAGATTTTCGTCGACGATCAGGGAAGGCTCGCCGATCAATTGTTGCTCTACGAAGGCTATAATATAATCACCGTGAAAGCGAAAGACAGGTTTGGGAGAGAAAAGACTATTCCCCTTGAAGTTATTTATAAACCGTAAAAAAGCATGGCAAAAGAAAAAAAAGAAAAGAGCGCGGTCGGTACAACAGCAATTGAAGATACGATACGGGCAATCAAGACCAAATTCGGGGATGAAGCAATCATGAAGCTCGGCGATAAGCCGCGGGTTGATGTTAAAGCGATCCCCACCGGCTCAATCGGCCTTGATGCGGCGCTCGGTATCGGCGGGCTTCCCCGCGGACGGATTATCGAAATATTCGGCCCGGAATCATCCGGCAAGACAACGCTTGCTCTTCATGTCGTTGCCGAAGCCCAGAAACAAGGAGGCATTTGCGCGTACATTGATGCCGAACATGCCATGGATCCGGAGTATTCCAAAAAACTCGGCGTTAACATTCAAAATCTTTTAATCTCGCAACCGGATACCGGGGAACAGGCGCTTGAAATCACCGAGAGCTTGGTGCGTTCCGGAAAAGTAGATGTCATTGTCATCGATTCGGTTGCCGTACTCACGCCAAAAGACGAAATCGAAGGAGACATGGGGGCCCAGCACATGGGTAAGCAAGCGCGCTTGATGTCGCAAGCACTTCGAAAATTGACCGCGATCGTCGCCAAATCAAAAACACTTATTATTTTTATCAATCAGATTAGAATGCAAATTGGCGTGATGTTCGGGAACCCGGAAACAACACCGGGCGGTAAGGCCTTGAAGTTTTATACTTCGGTCCGTCTCGACATTCGTCGCATTGCCTCGATTAAAAAAGGAGACGAAGTAATGGGTTCCCGGGTGCGGGTCAAGGTCGTCAAAAATAAAGTTGCGGCCCCGTTCCGTTCGACGGAATTCGACCTCATGTACGGCGAGGGCATTTCTCGCGAAGGAGAATTGCTCGCGCTCGGCGAGAGGTTCGGTATTATCCAGAAATCAGGAGCATCCTATGCCTTCGGAGAAGAAAAACTCGGGCGCGGATATGATGCGACGCGCACCTATCTCAAAGAAAATAAAAAGATATCAAACGACATCTTAAAGCAAATTAAAACAAAACTCGCCGAAGGCGGCGGACTGGTGCCTTCGGGATCGGGAAGCTCTGAAGAGTAACTTAGGCGAGACGCGACTGGGAAGGCGTGTAGGCGCGGAAAAAATCGCGCGCGTACCAAAGAATAAGCACGAAGAGAAGCGCGAGCGACAACTGAACGGTGATTTCGGTCTTGGTGAGCGCCGTCACGGAAAAATTGTAGAGTGCGCTCGTATTGGTAATGCTCGGCATGTTTTTAAGAACATGCAAAATCGAGACGGCTGAGAACATCCACGCAAGTGAGCCGACCGAAAGGAAGGCGCGCAGGGTGCTTGAGCGGAACACCCGGCGGAGAAAGTATGCCGCATAGATTCGCCCCATAATACTCATTTTAATTTGCTCCTGTGTCTTCATGATCATTACAACCAGGCTTATAAGGGAAAGGTTGCTAAAATATTTCGAAAGGCTTCTTTTGCCCTGTAGACCCTCGTTTTTACCGCGCCGACCGTAATTCCCTCTTCTTTGGCGATTTCCTCCTGGCTTTTGCCTTCAAGGAAAAACTTGCCCAAAATACTCGCGAGGTGATCCGGCATGCGATTTAGGATTGAGGCGACATAATCAATCAATTCTTTGTTCTCAGCCAGAGACATCTCCTTCATATCAGGCAGGATTTCCTCAAGCTCATCCGTGAGCTGAATGCCCCGAGACTTTTTCATCTTTTGGTACTGGGTAAAAGCGCTGTTGACGAGAATTCGATAGCCCCATGATTTAAATGATCCTTCCCCTTGCGAGGTAAACCGCCCCGAATTGAGATAAATTTTAGTAAAAGTTATCTGGACGACATCCTCTGCGTCCTCATCGGTTTTGAGGATCTGCTTTGCCTTGCGGAAAAACGCCTCTTGGTAGCGATCAAGAAGAATGCTGAAAAGATACGGCGTACTTCTTGAAGCAAGGAGTATTTCTTCGTCGGTTTTCCCTTTTGGATCGGCTGGTTTTGAAACTTCTTCTAAAAACATGGGCTTAGCGTAAATCCCATCTCTATGGGACCCCGCGTTGCCTTAACTATATACTCGACCTCTCTTATATTGCAACAGAAAGTCTTTTCTAAAGGTTACGCGCTGTATATGAAGAGGGTGGACTTTTTTTATTCTGTAAGTAAAATGCGAGACTATGGCCTTACTAAAATACAATGAAATCACTAAAAAGAGATTCATCGTTTTTGAAAACGAGCCGTATGAAATTCTCGATTCCCACGTTTTCCGTAAACAACAGCGAAAACCGGTCAATCAGGTCAAGATGCGGCACCTCTTGGGCGGCCGGGTAGTTGAACACTCTTTCCATCAAGCTGAAAAAGTTGAGGAGGCGGAAATCAATTCAAAATCAATCAAATACCTTTACAATAATCGCGGCGAATTCTGGTTTTGCGAGGAAAAGGAGCCTTCGAAGCGAATAAATTTTAAGGAAGAAGTCATCGGTGAACAGGCAAAATTCATGAAACCGAACATGGTCGTCGATCTCCTCACCTTTGAAGATAAAATCGTCGGCTTCAAGATGCCGGTTAAAATTGATCTGAAAGTCGTCGAGGCGCCGCCCGCGGTTAAGGGCGATACGGCACAAGGCGCGGTCAAACAGGCAAAGCTTGAAACCGGCGTCACGATAAACGTTCCCCTTTTCATCAACGAGGGCGATGTCATCCGCGTAAACAGCGAAACGGGAGAATACGTCGAGAGAGCCGATAAAAGTTAGGGGGCTCTTACAAATTCGAATCCTATCCGCGGAGCATACTTGACAAGTATATAATTATTTGTTATTATATTATTTGATAGTTTTTCGCAATTCATGGCAGATTCGTACTGCTTTGACAAAGAAAGGGAGGTGGTTAATGCGCATCATCGGAATTGTCGGGATCTGGGATTTTCCGCCCAGACCCCACATCGACATGTGGAATTACCTTAGGCTGGCGTTTAAGGAGAAATTTCCTGACGCGACCTTTGAGGTTGAGCACCTGTGGTATCAACCATGGGAAGGCAAGAAAATAAGAGGGTTTGCCGATCACCTTGTCGATAAACACGATACAGGTGAGGAGTTGATTCTCCTTGGGCACAGCATGGGCGGAGTTATTGCGACCTCTATTGCCCCACGATTCAAGAGGAGCCGGGTTCGGGTCGTGGTTACGGTTTTTGCGCCACACAAGTTCCTCTTCGGGCTTTTCTCCTCAATACTCTCAAATACTGAAAGAGTGGGATCCATACCCGTTCTGTCATTTGGAGCCCGATTTGATTACCTTGTGTGGTGGGGTGCGAAGTACCCAGCGGCGGAGAAGTACATAAAGATGTCCTCCGACCACCTCTTTTGCCTCCTCTTCAGCAAAAAACCGGCGAGAGAAATCGCCGAGGAAACATCATTACTATTCACTCCATAAAAGCCTGATTTGCGGTTCGATTCCGCACTTCAGGCTTTTATTTTTTGAAGCACTGTATCAAAATCCTGATATACTTTCGGTGTGTCTTTTCATAAAAAAATAAAGAGCTGGCTTGTCGATTATGGATATATGCTTCGGGGAGTGGTCAGCTCAATTGTCTATCGCAAGCCTCCTCACCACTACCTCGGCTTTAGAGTAGAAGGAAAAGTCTCTGTCATTTTGATTCCGGGCATTTTGGGAAAATGGGGATTTATGCGAAAGCTGGGAAACAAAATATCGCTCCAAGGCCATCCTGTATATATCGTCCCTCAACTTGGATACAACATTTACAGCATCCCCTCTTCCGCAAAAACCCTGCGCTCATTTATAGTACATATCTTCCCCAGACGGGGACATATAGTACCTAGAATTTCAAAGGGAGCCCGCGCGGTTAGAGAAATTATCGAAAAAGAGAATCTGCGAGGGGTTGCATTGGTAGCCCATAGCAAGGGCGGCCTCATAGGAAAATATTTACTGACCCACCACAACACCGACAATAGAGTGCTTGGCATGGTCGCCATTGCCTCACCCTTCTCCGGTTCGGCCATGGCAAAGCTCGTACCGCTCGAACCCTTTAAAGAACTCAACACCGACAGTAAAATTATCCGTGACCTGGAGACGCACAAGACTGTTAACAAAAAAATTATTTCAATAATTCCAGAATACGATAACCACGTATGGGCTGAACGGGGCAGTTTTCTTGAAGGGGCGGAGAATATCGAAGTTCCCGTTCATGGGCACCATAAGGTGATATTTGACATGAAAGTGCAAAAAATTGTCTTGCAATCGATAGACAAAATTACCTCTTGGCTTAGGACCTAAGCGCCAGCGTTTGTAATCAAAATCACTACCTCGCCACAAATGGCAGAAGCCCCATGAAGCGGCACACTTCAACACCGGAAATTCTTTTTTGACAAAAAAAATAAAAAACGGTAGGCTTCCGAAAGAATCAGAGAACGAACATTTTGTTCATCTTCCCCACCAAGTGAGGAGAGTGTCATGAGCGGTACCGGTGAAAAATCGGTTGTTAACCTACCGACAGAGCGGGAAATAATAACCCCCAAAAGGAAAGTCCCCGGCGGCTACAGTATTTGGGTTGAACGTGATAAAGATGGGGTAACCCTTTATCTCATGAGCGAGCATAACGAGTGTGGCCGCATAGAAGAACTGCGGACAAAGGTGCTTTTCGTGGACAACTACGTAATGGGAAAGTGGGAGCGCATCCGGGATGAGTTATTTTTGGCCCGTGCCGGAGCAGGTATAGGAATGGTGCTACTCTGTATCCTTGCCTTATTCGGGATACGAGATCTCGAATCCTACTCGACCTCTCAGATATTTTCGATGCATCTGGTGCCGTGGCTTCGGCTTGACTGGGCGATCGCGGCGTTTGGCGCATGGTTGGTTTTCATCTTCCTGCTGAAGCACGCTAGGCACTTCGTAAGCCTCCTCGAAAGGTCGAGAAAAGAGCATTTCGTTTCGTACAACTTTTCTGAAACATCTAAGACACAAGAAAAGCTGTCTCCCTACGAATTGGCCGACAGAATATGCAGCCTTTCGGATGGCTGGAAAGGAATCAAAAGAAGTTCACATGTTCTCATAAAAGAAACCTGATCATCTTCCATCAATTCGCCCCGCTTCGTGCGGGGCGTTCTTTTTTACCTCGCCGAAAATGGGAGAAGTCCCATGAAACGTGCGCGCTTGACGGCAAGTTGGAGTTTGCGCTGGTTTTTCGCGGCAACTCCCGTTTTTCTTCCAGACATAACGCGGCCATGAGGCGTCAGAAACTTTTTCAAAAGCTCGATGTCTTTGTAATCGATGTGCTTTATATTATTTTGTGAAAAGTAACACTGTTTTTTCATGGAATTTTTTAAAACGGAATGTCTTCAGGATTAATTTCTTCTTCCGGATACTCTATCGCGCTTCCTTCTTGCTTTAGCTCTTTCGGCTCGCTGGGGACAGCGCTTCCGGCGACACCACTTCCTTTTGGCCCAAACTGGACGCGGTCGGCGACAATTTCCGTGCGATATTTCTTTACTCCATCCTGACCATCCCAGCTTCTTGTTTGCATCCTGCCTTCAACCAAAACCGAATTGCCTTTGTGAAGATACTGAGCGACATTTTCAGCCTGCCGTCCGAAGACAACGATATTATGAAAATCAGCCGCCTCTTGCTTTTTCCCCTCCTTGTCCTTCCATACCCTGTTGGTAGCAACTGAAAATGAAGCGACTTGAATCCCCGAGGGGAGCGCCCGAAGCTCCGGATCGCGGGTCAAATTACCTATGACAAATGCTTTGTTGAGATACATGGAACTTTTTATTCGGCGATAAGCGCTTCAATCGTCTTATCAAGCTCGGCCTCTGAAATAGGGGTGACCGGGGTCGCTCCTTTTTCCGGTCTGAATTTTTCGGGCTCGATCTTGCCCATGACCTTACGCTCGCGTGGCATTAAAGCTTCCGGCACCGTTTCAATAAGCAAAAAACGAAGAATGGTCGGGATTTTTTCTATCTCATTTTTAATTTCAATGATTGCTTGCGCGGTCGCTTCAAAGGTAACTGAGCCGAAATAGGCCGTGCTGAAATGAGTATTTTTTCCGCTTGCGTGTTTCGACATTGTATATAAGAGGGTACGAAGCGTTGGCCGCTCGGAGGCTTTCACTGCCCCTGCGTGCTTGCTCAGAATCTCATTGATGTGAGAAACTTCCGCTTCAACCGCATCTTCGGCAACAGTCGGTAAAATAAGAAAGCCGACCTCATAGAGGCCGTACTCTCCGTCTTTCACGTCCCTGTCCTCGCTTTCCATTGGGCTAGACAATATCACAGCGCTTAAGTGAATGCAATCGAGAACCTTACAGCGGGAGATTAAATATCCTTTTTGCGTTCTGAACGACACGCGAGCCGACCCTCTCTTCGCTTTCCCCCTTAAGTTTCGCAATCTTTCTTACTGTTTCAATCACAAAAACAGGTTCATTGCGCTTCCCCCTGAAGGGTACAGGGGAGGCGTAGGGCGCGTCGGTTTCGGAAAGAATCATATCGAACGGGCATCCCCTCACCAGAGAATCATATTCCGAAGCGAACGTTATCACTCCGGAAAATGATACTGAAAAACCGATTGCGAAATATTGATTCGCGATCTCCGGCGTTCCGGTGAAGAAATGAATGTTGCCCCATAGTTTTTCGCCGTACTTTTTCTTCTTTTCAGAGAGAATCGAGAGCATTTCTTCATGAGCATCCATTGTTCCCATTTTTGGACGGCAATGGATCATCAGGGGCTTCCCTAAAAAGACGGCAAATTCAATTTGCTTTAAAAAATTTTCTCTCTGCCGTTCTTTTTCATCAGCCGCCCCACCTTTCAAACGAAAATAATCGAGCCCGCACTCTCCTATTGCAACAACTTTTTCGTGTTTGCCGAGCTTCTCGTAATCGGAAGGATTGAAAGATGCTTTCGTATCGGTGGGATGAAGCCCGATGGTCGCCCAAAGAAAATCATGCTCTTCCGCAAGCGCGACCGCTTTTCGCGAGCTTTCAAGATGGGTGCCGACAGTGAACGCCCCGACCCCTTTTTCTTTCATTCGCGCAAGCACCTCTTTGCGATCTACATCATAGTCCTTGTCGTGGATATGAGAATGTACGTCAAAATAGCGAATCATCAGTCTTTGCGGGGGAAAAGATTTTCCGGTTTTTTGTTTGCAATAATTGCATCCGTAATTTTCTTACTTGTTTCTGGCATAAACGGCACCAACAAATAGGAAATATGGTATAGGTTCTTGACGAGATCAGAAATGATTCTTTTTCCCTCTTCTGGATCATCTTTCACAACACTAAATGGTTTCTTGTGGTCTATTTCTGAATCAACTTTGCGAATCTCACGAAAAACATGGTCTGATACCTGATCAATTCGATAGCTTTTAAATCCTTCTGTATATTCTTTCTGTAGTTCAGGCGCTGTTAAATCTTGAACTTTCGTCGACAGATGTGTTTGTGCTAATTGCATAATGCGAGCGACAAGATTACCGAGCCCGTCTACAAGATCCCCACCATATACAGCCCTGAATCGCCCAATGGTTAGGTCTGTGTCATTAAATGGATGAGTGTGCTGAGCTAAAAAATGACGCACAGTCTCTGGCCCATACTCTTTAATTAAATCGTTTGGGTCAACAACGTTCCCGATTGATTTTGACATTTTTTCTCCCCCAATCGTGACATAGCCGTGAATGAATACCTTTGATGGCAATCGAATGCCTGCTGAAAGAAGAATCGCCGGCCAGTAAATCGTATGAAAACGATTTACGCCCTTGCCTATGACGTGGACGCGTTCATCACCTTCTTGCCAATAGTTGGTAAATTTTTCAGAATTTTCAGCGTAACCGAGTGCGGTAATATAGTTTGAAAGTGCGTCAAACCACACATAGATCATCTGGCTCTCATCTCCCGGCACCGGAATTCCCCAGCCATGCGCCCTTTCTTTTGATCGTGAGATGCTAAAATCTTCAAGCCCTCCTTTAATGAAAGCGAGTGTTTCGTTTTTTCTGATTTCGGGAATTATCTGAAGCTCGCCTGATACGATCACCTTTTCAATCTGGTCTTTATAATTCGAAAGTTTGAAAAAATAATTCTCTTCCTCAATTTCTTCAAGCTTCACGCCGAGATGCTCCGGGCATTCTCCACTGACAAGAATTTTTTCGGTTTTGAATTCTTCGCAACCGACACAGTAAAAACCTTTATACTTTTTTTTGTATATATCTTCTTTTTTGCATGAGTTCCAAAGTTTTTCTACCCCTGCTATATGCCGCCGATCAGTACTTGTCCGTATGAAATCGTCGTTTGAAATAGTAAGATCCCGAAGAAGTGACCTGAAATTTTCAGCGTTTTTATTGACGTAGTCGGCTACCGGCTCTCCGGCCGCTTCCGCCGCCCTGACATTTTTAAGAGCATTGTCATCGGTACCGCTCAAGAAAAAAACATCTTCATTAAGAAGTCTCTTGTATCGGGCGATGATATCAGCCTGTACAAATTCAAGTGCGTGACCTAGGTGAGGACGCGCATTTACATATGGAATAGAGGTACTAATGAAAAAAGTTTTCTTTTCTCTCATAGGGTGCGGGATTTTAGAGGAACTCCGGTTCTTTTCCTTGGAGTTTCGCCTTGTTTACATCGTCGATGTATTCTTTAAGGGCGCCGGCAATCGGAACCGAGAGAATGATGCCCAAGAAACCGGCGACTTTCGCGCCGACGATCAATCCGATAATGACGAGAAGCGGAGGAACCCCAACCACCTTCCGAACAACGAGCGGATAAATCAGATGACTTTCAAATTGCTGAACAATGAGATAAAGACCAACCGTTAAAAAGCCGAGTGATACGCCGCCCGTGCCGAAAGCAACGATGACCGCGGGAATCGCGGCGAGAATCGGCCCAAAAACCGGAATGAGCTCGAAAAGCGCAATAAGGGGAGCAAGAAAAAGCGCGTAGGGCACTCCTAAAATCACAAGACCAAGATAGGTCAAAACGCCAACAATCAGTCCGAGAAGAAGCTGTCCTTGCATCCAGAGGCCAATTTTAATCTGGGAGCGCTTCCAGAGTGATAAAACATACTTTTGATGCCGCAAAGGGGTGACGACCTGCAAAAAATCATCAACACCGGTTTCTTGGACGGCAAAATAAAATGAAAGAACGACAATCAAAATAAAGCCAAAAACACCGCCGAAAAGAGTGCTTGTTGTTTTGAAAATGCCACCCGAAGCATCGGTTGCGAACGAACGGAAATTCTCAAAAACATCCTTGAGCGGAATAAAATCGCTGAATTGAGAAAAATTTCCCGGAGCAAAACTTTCAATGCTTGTCTTTTCAATAACCGCAAGCCTGTCGGGAAGATTATTTAAAAAGTTAATTGTCTCATCAAGAAGGGGCGGCACGAGAAAATAGAACGTTCCAAAAAAGACGGTCGCAATGATGAGATACATGATCAGAACCGCGGCAGGACGCGCTATTCGCCATTTTTTGAGGCGTATAATACCGGGTTCGATTGCCGAGGCAATGACGATCGCCGTGAGAATGATCAGAACAAGATCGCGAACATAAAAAATGAGTGCGGTAAGAAGAACAAGGAGAATCACCCTAAGGATTGTGCCGGTTGTAATTTGAATTGTCGCCCCTTCGCCTTTCATGCTTCGCATGATAGCAGAGCGTCCCAAAAAAAAGAAGCTCTGCCTCGCTTTTAGAGAATCGCCGCTGCTATCCGCTTTGCGATTTGATCAACGGCCACCCGGTCCTGTTTTCCCGTGTCACGGTCACGAAGAGTCACGGTATCTTCTTCAAGAGTTCGAAAATCAACTGTCACGCAATACGGCGTACCGATTTCATCCTGTCTTCGGTAGCGTTTGCCGATATTGCCATTGTCATCAAACATCACTGTCGGAACTTTTTCGGCAATAAGCGTATAGATGGCGCGAGCTTTCGAGACAAGCTCCGGTTTATTTTTAAGAAGCGGAAACACGGCCGCTTTTACCGGCGCCACCTTCGGTGAGAGTTTGAGAAACACCCGCTTCTCCCCTTCACCTCCCATTTCATCTTCGCTATAAGCAGACAGGAGAACGGCAAGTATCGTTCTCTCAAGGCCGAATGACGGCTCTATAACATGTGGTATAAAACGCTCTTTGGCCTCCTCATCATAGTACGAAAGATCAACACCGGAGGCCGAGGCGTGATTCTTCAAATCATAGTCGGTGCGATAGGCAAGCCCATAGAGCTCTTTTTTGCCAAAGGGAAAATCAAATTCAAAATCGACAGTGCGTTTTGAGTAATGGGCGCGGTCCTTTGGTAGAACTTCAAGCTCGTGTACTTTGTCTCGATTAATCCCAACAAGATCAACCCATCGCCACATATCTTTTCTCCAGTACTCAAACCATTTCTCCCATTCCGCTTCTTTCACAAAATATTCGAATTCCATCAAATCAAATTCACGCAACCGAAACAAAAAATCACGTGGCGCGATCTCATTCCGGAACGCCTTGCCGATCTGGGCAATGCCGAACGGAATCCTCGGGTGGAAAGAGTCGAGGATATTTTTAAAATTAACAAAAATACCTTGGGCGGTTTCTCCGCGCAAATACGAAGTTGATTTGTCTTCTTCAATAGCACCGAGAGAAACCGGGAAAAGCAGGTTGAATCGCTTTGTTTCGGAAAGTTTTCCGCCGCATTCGGGGCATTTTGAACTATCAGAGAGAAGGTCGGCGCGAAAACGTTTCTTGCACTTCGCGCACTCAACGAGTGGGTCGGAAAAGGTCGAAGTATGGCCGGATGCTTCCCAGACTTTACCGCTCATGATGATCGCGGCATCGAGTCCGTACATATCTTCCCGCTCTTCGACGAACATCCGCCACCATAGATTCTTAATATTGTTCTTGAGCGCCACCCCTAACGGCCCATAATCCCACGTACCGGCAAGCCCACCGTAAATTTCCGATCCTTGAAATATAAAACCGCGACGTTTGGCAAGTGCGGTTATTTTTTCAAGAAGAGACTCCTCCATAAACGCCTACTTTACCACAATATCGTCTCCAAGCTTAGCCGAAGAATCAGAAGTAAGACGAGTGCTAAGAGCTTCCTTAGCAAAAGAAATATTTGTATTCGTAAAATGATCGGTGGCGGAAAGTGAGGTACCACTTACGACTGAAGGAGCCACCCCAACCTGGCTAATAGAGGGGGTAAGACCAATTTGAAATGCGGCCTGTCGCGGAGCACTCTCAAAACCGGTACCGGCTTTGACTGCGCCCGCGTTCCAGATCACTTGCCCGCCAATCTGACTGAATGATATTAATTCTCCGGGTGCAGTAGCAATGAAACGAACGTAGGAGGGCAAGGGTGCCGTGACGACAACATCACTTAGATCGTTTGAACCGTTGGTAAGTGTCATAATCACCGTGTATGTCGTCTCGTGTTCCGCCTTCGGCGGCACGCTACCGGTATTCACAAATGGTCCGGAGTAATAAAGAAGTCTCGTGTTAAGCGCGACATCACTTTCAATTTGAAGGGTTCTCTTTTGCGATGCCACGATCTCTTCCGGCACTTGATTGCTCTCACTCCTCTGTCCTTTGACGCTTGCCGAAAGAAGAATCTGTGGATTCCGTAGTGAGGCAATGCCCGATGAGAGAGATTTTGAAGCAAGCGAAAAACTCACCGTACCGTTTCCCCCGGGGAGAATGGTCGCAAGCTGATCCGTCGTACTCTTATCCCAAATAACGGTATTATCAATTGAACGATAGAACCCTTTTTCCGCGGCAACGGAGGTTTTTTCAAGCGCATCGCCTTGAAGCGAGACGGCAATCTCGACGTTCGATACCGGTACCAAAAGATTATTGGTGTACGTGACATCAACCCGAACCGGTTTTCCGCTCTTTGTCGAAATCGTTTCGTCGCTTAAGCCATTTAAAGCAATGGAGAGCCCTATGAATGATTTTTTGATTGAAAGTTCCTGCATCACGTCCGCAAAGGGGGTGGCGATCACCTTGTTGTTCTTATCGCTGCCGATCCCCGTCTCAAAATGGAACACTTTGGTATCAAGATCTTCTCCGGTAAGTGTCCCCCGAATAGTAAACGTCCGCGAGCTTCCGGGCTTTACGTCGCCAAGCCGCCAGATACTATTTTCGGCAAAAGGTGACGGGTCTGATGACTTGAAACTGAAGCCAGACGGATAACTCGCTTTAAGCAAAACATTCTGCACGACATCGGCGGAATTCGAATTGATCGTCACCTGAAGAGAGAGGTCCTGGCCGCTGTTTGCTTCTTTTGGAGCATCAATGACAACGGAGAGCGGCGCGGAATTAATGACCACTTGATAATCGGATTCCTTGTAGAAGATGGCATTTGAACCGGGGACGCGATACTCGACGGTAATTTTAATGTCTTTGACCGAGTGCTCCTCTCCGAAAAGCACGGCGGAAACTGTTTTTTTAACGGTTTGTCCCGAAGCGATGTCTCCAAGACCCTGGCGAATCCGCGGAAGTTGCTGTGAAATGTCGCTTGCATCTCTCGTCCCATCCGGATACTCAACGAGTAAATCGGCAACTTCAAGAGGCGTCGCATTCCTGTTCGCAACTCCGATTTCAAGCGAAAGCGTATCGCCTCCGTTTATCGATACCGGGCCGTTTATCGCAATATCTATATTTTGCGAGGAGACAACATTGGCGCCACCGAAATAAAGATACCCCGCATAGGAGAGCGCAACGACAAAAAAAACTGTCGAGGAAATAAAAAAGATTTTAAGTGTAGAGCGTCTTTTCGGCGCTTCACTTTTCTTTTGCGGGGCATGTCCCCAATCGGTTTTAACCAACCCCTGAGAAGAACGGAGCCGATGCTCGCGGATACCTTTTAGGGTTTCACTTCCCCGCGAATACATTTTTCGCTTTAAATTTTCAATTCGTGTCGAATCATTCTCTGCCATAGAGGTCTTTCCATTTTAGCACGATCAGAGGTGGCTCTCCGAAAGCGCCGCGTTTATATCGGTGAGCAATTTTTTTTCAAGTGGCGCAATACCCTCAAGAATTTCTTTACTTATTTCCGAATCCCTAAAGAATACCCGGTACTCGGGAGCTGGAGAAAAATAACCAAGCGCAAAGAGCATCCGGGCGACAGTGACAAGCTCAAGGTGCTTCAAGAAAGATTCCCCCGGCTTTTCTTCCGCGAGGAAACGGAGCGTATTTTCAAGGATCAAAAAAAGAAGCCTGTTCGCTCCCTCGCCCTGAACGAGACGTGAAACAAGATCAAGCAGATGTTTGATAAGTGACATCTTCTCCACGTCACCTTTGAAATCAACAAAAAAATGGTTGGCATTTTTCGCCCCGATAACTCTCCAGTATTCCTTTCCCCGAACAAGCGCTACTTCGCTTCGAGAAAAAACCTGGAGACTGTAACGAAGTTTTGATTTCTCTCCGCGGATATTCTGGGCAAGAGCCCTGACCAGCCCGAAATCGCGCGTAAACAAATTAAACAAGCGGTTTCCTTCACTTAGATTACGGGCAGAAAGGCTAAACGCGTCCGTTTCGTATGTTTCGTAAACCATTTAAATTTTCTCTATCAAAACCGATGGTTTAGGCGTCTCCCCCTCCTTAAAAATCACTTTCTCGGCATTTACCGTATGAGCGATTTCTTCTCTGAATTGCTCAATTTTCGCTGATTCGAAAACATGGATGGTTACCGTGATTCGATCACCCGGCTTAAGAGAAAGATTTTTTCTTTTCTCCTGAATGTCCCGAATAACATCGCGGGCAAGCCCCTCACGGCGGAGCTCATCGGTCATCGACGTATCGAGCGCAACTTCTTCCTTCCCCTTTGCGGCAATTACTTCTTTAACGTTCAACTCTTCGGCGATGAGAAACGTCAGTTCCTTATGCTTTAAGATATTTTTATTTGAAAGGGAAATTGACTTCAAGGGTTGCCGGACTTTGATCCCCGCTTTTGCCCTGGCTTCAAGCCCGAGCGAGACGACGCGACGAGTTTCCGCCATAAGAGAGAGTAACGGAGCGTCAATGGTGCCCCCTCTAGGCCAGTCCTCAAGATGAACGCTTTCCTGATCCCCCTCTTTTTTAAGTTTTAGGAAAAGATGCTCAGCGGTGAAGGGCATAAAGGGTGCGATCAGTTTGGAAAATTCACGGAGAACAAAGGAGGTCGTCATCCGAGCAAAATTTTTATCAGCCTCATTATCTCCCTTGAAACGGTCCCGTGATCGGCGCAGGTACCACGTCGAAAGATCATCGACAAAAGAAAGAATCGGCCGTGTCGCCTTGTCAATCTCATAGCGCTCCATCGCTTCCGTCATTTCACTTAAAAGCTCATTGAAGCGCGAGAGAATCCACCGATCAAGCACATTAGGGCTTTTTTCGGGCTTCGCCACACTTTCTTTTTTATAGAGCTCATAAAAGGAAAAAATATTTTCAAGGCGGGCGATGATTTTCTTTCCCGCCTCATCAACGCCGCGCTCGGAAAAATTAAGATCTTCGCTTCGGACAACCGGAGACGAGAGGAGATAATACCGAAGCGCGTCCGCGCCGTAACGATTAACAACATCGATCGGATCGGGATAATTTTTAAGCCGCTTCGACATTTTTTGTCCGTCTTCCCCAAGAATAAGGCCGTTTACTATTACGCGCTTGTAGGGGCTTTTTCCAAAGAGCGCAACACCAAGAACAAGCATCGAATAAAACCAGCCTCGCGTCTGGTCGAGTCCTTCGGCAATAAAATCAGCGGGGTATCCTAGCCCGTGAGGTGGATCAAATTGTTTTTTATCGAACGGATAGTGAAATTGTCCGTAGGGCATTGAGCCCGATTCAAACCAGCAATCAAAGACTTCCCGAACACGCTTAAAAGCACCGCCACAATCGCAGGGAAAAACTACCGAGTCTATATAGGGGCGGTGAACGTCAAACTCGTATTCTTGATTATGAGGTAAAGGTTTAAAATGAAGCTCTTTGACTTCAGCGGTTCTTGGAAAATCATCTGCCTTCCCCCGTAAGATGAGTGCTTCTTTAGGGGTGAGACCTTTTGCGACAGCGAGAAGCATCCACCCCGGATATTCGTGGGTGATAATCAGTATCTTTTTGTCAGAATATTTTTTTTCAATGTCATAGAGAAATTCTCCTACTCTTTGCTTCAAATCAGAGAGTGTCTCACCCCCTTCCGGGCGCTTAGTGAAATACTCGTCCCAAGACGAAAAAAAGGCGTGGTACTGAGCAACTGGTTTTCCGTCAAATACACCGGCATGGATTTCAAAAAGTCGATTGTCGATAAAGATACGATCATCCGGGATGTTGAGCTCAGCGGCAACGCGCTTTGCGGTCTCTCGAGTGCGTTTAAAAGGCGA
The DNA here is from genome assembly GCA_041485465.1 of Minisyncoccia bacterium. Taxonomy (GTDB): domain Bacteria; phylum Patescibacteriota; class Minisyncoccia; order Phycocordibacterales; family JAKFXT01; genus JBGPJO01. Next base: position 29,676 of record JBGPJO010000005.1, read on the forward strand.
GACGAAGATATAATCTATTTTTTCTTTTTTAAGTTCGCCCGCGGCTCTGTCGACATCTTTTTCCCCTTTCGGCGTAAGCGAAATCGCATCATTTTCACTCGAACTTACCGTGTTTTTGATATTATGTTCAGCTTCACCGTGCCGCATCAGAAAATAGGTATTGCCGGATGTTTTTGTTTGTTTTAAAAGCTCTTCAAAAGATCCGATGACCATTCGCGATTCACATTGGTCGCACTGCCACACGGGCAAGGGTGCCCCCCAGAAACGAGAGCGGGAAATCGCCCAATCGGGCGCGGTTTCGAGGATGTTTTCAAACCGTCCCCTTCCCAAATGCTCCGGAGTCCATTTTATTTTTTTATTTTCCCTGATCAGTTTGTCTTTTATTTTTGGGACATTTAAAAACCATGAAATAGCGGCGTAATTCAAAAGCGGCGTATCGCACCTCCAACAAGAGGGATACGGGTGAGTGATTTTTTCTTTGGCAAAAAGAAGGTCGCGGGAAGCGAGATTTTTTATGATCAGAACATCGCTTGATTGATGATCTTCTTTCGGTTTGGCCTGAAGGCCGGAAAAATCGGAGATTTCTTTTTTGAAAGCGCCATCAATACCGACATGGTGAACAATCGGGATTTTTTCTTTGATCGCAAGTTCCAGATCGTCAGCGCCGAATGCTGGAGCGATGTGGACAACCCCCGTCCCCGCTTCAAGGTTTACAAAACTCGCTCCGTATATTTTCCAGGCATTCCCTTTGTTCTGAATTTCTTTTTCTTCGTAGTAATCAAAGGGCGGAGTGTAAGATTTGCTCACCAAATCCTCACCGTGTATCTCTTCAATAATTTTAAATCCTTCTTCAAGAAGAGAAAATTTTTCTTTGGCAATAATAAACTGTGTTCCGTCTTTTTCCGCTTTGACATAGACAATATCGGGGTTCACCGCTACCGCCATATTTCCAGGGAGCGTCCATGGCGTTGTCGTCCAGACAAGAAGATATGTACCCGGTTCGTCGATAAGCCCGAATTTCACCGTGACTGCTAAATCAGAAATATCTTTATAGCCCTGAGCAACTTCAAAATTCGAAAGAGTCGTTTCGCACCGTGGACACAGATGCATGCTCTTAAAGCCCTGATAGATAAGGTCTTTTTCATAGAGCGACTTAAAAGCAAACCAGACGCTTTCAGTGTACGAGGGGTCCATCGTTGAGTAGGCGTTTTCCATGTCGACAAAACGCCCCATGCGCGGGATGATCTTTTTCCAGTCATCGGTATAACGAAGAACTTCTTTCCTCGCCGCCTGGTTGAATTTTTCAATGCCGAGCGCTTCTATATCTTTTTTTATCTTGAGGCCGAGTTCTTTTTCTACGACATTTTCAACGGGAAGACCGTGGCAGTCCCACCCCCATCGCCGAAAAACCTTTTTGCCACGCATCGTCTGATAACGCGGAATTGCATCTTTAATCGTCCCCGCAAGAATATGTCCATAGTGAGGCAATCCCGTCGCAAATGGCGGACCATCATAAAAAACGAATTCTTCTTTGCCTTTTGCTTCGGCTTTCTCAAAGATCTTATTTTCCCCCCAAAAGGCTAAAATCTCTTCTTCACGAAGCGCGATCTGGCTTTTTTTTGTTGTTTGTTTCTCTTTCTCGATTCCACTCACGATGTTTTTCATACTAGCACTTTAGGTAAAGAAAAAAAGAAGCCGCCTCTAGGGCGGCTTCAATGCTACCAGTGAAGACTGATCTCCATTCTTTCGGGCTCGCAGCTCCGTGCCTGTTGCAAGCATAGGGTAATTTCTCCATCCGATCGGACCAAGAAACTTGCCCCGGGGACATTCCCGTACGCCGCCTTGATAGTACAAGGAAAGGTCGGAAGATTTTGAGCCGCGCGATCTTCCATGAGACGGCGGATCTGATCGGTTGCCAGAGGAACATCGTCAATCTTAACGTGGGTTGATTCAGTCATAGGGACCCCCACTGTACATGAGAATATCTAAAGGATAATTATACACCAAATTACATCTTCTCGGGAACCTTTATACCCAGGGCGGAAAGCCCATTTTCAATCACGGTAGCAGTCGCCTGAGTGAGCGCGAGGCGATAGGGTGACTCTGTAGAATCATCAATAATTCTATTGTAGGCATAATAGGCGTTAAACGCTCCGGCAAGTTCAAGAAGGTAACTGACGAGAAGCTGGGGCGCGTAATTTTTACCCGATCGCTCCATGATTTCCGGCAACCGGCAAAGAAGTCTCTCAAGCGTCGACACCAGAGATGGAGCGTTATTCGCTTTAGAAATTTTCCCGACTTCTTTTCCCTTTTCAAGAACAGAACGCGCCCGAACGGCAGTGTACTGAAGGTAGGGGCCTGAATCCCCTTCAAAAGAAAGTGACTTGTCGAAATCAAAAACAATATCTTTCCCGATCGATTGCCTAAGGATTGAGAATTTTATGGCGCCAATCGCGATTTCCTCTATTATTTTTTCCCGCTCATTTTTACCCATAGATTCATTCTTCATTTTTGAACGGATAACACCGCTGACATCGGCAATGAGCGTCTCCGCGGTGATAACATCCCCGGTGCGCGAAGACATTTTCCCTGAGGGCAGGCGAAGTATACCGTGCGAAATGTGTACAGTTTTCTCGGCAAGAGAAGAATTAATAATGGAGAGGGCTTTTAGTAATACTCTGAAATAATCTTTAATCTCGTTTGCGGTAACGACAACAGAAATATCGGATGGGTATGTTTTCTCCTTTAGAAACGCCAGGCCGAGCTCTTTTGCCTCGTACGTCGGTAACCCTTCTTTAGTAATAAAAACCCGGGTATGAAGGGAATGCTTCTCGCCCTTAAAGATTATAGCTCCTTCACTTGCTTCAAAAACATTCGGTATGTTTTTTCTGACCAGTTCCTCGCCAATTTTTCCCGTTTCACTTTCGAAAAAAGAATAATCAAATTTTGTGCCAAGTTTTCGGTATATGGTCTCAAAATAATCAAGACTGGTTTTTTTACCGGAGTCGTAGAGCTTATTTATTACCGCATCGGAGCGGTCATAGATCTTTTTATTTATCTCCTGTATTTCTCTTTTTGCGGTTTCATCTTCCTCGTAACTTTTCGCCCCCCCAACGTATCCTAGCGCTGAAGCTTGAACATTTTCTATTGTTTTTAGCCCGTCATTTTTTACCTTCCACAAGACTTTGGCAACATGAAGCCCCACATCGCCCTGGTAGTTTACCCGCTGTACCCGAGCGCCGTTCCATTCATAGAGACGCGCTATCGATTCACCAATGGCATTCGGCATAAGATGCCCGATATGAAATTCTTTGAACGGGTTCGGGTCTGTGTATTCAACCATCACTTTTTTGCCTTTGTAAATTTCAGTCTTCCCGAATTCCGGGTCTTTAATGATTTGACTGATGCTTTTTGTGAAAAAATCCCGAGAGAGAAAAATATTCACAAAACCGGGACCGGCAACTTCAATCCGATCTATTTCTATTACTTTTTGAGATCGTAATGTATCAGCAATCTTCTCCGCCATATCGCGCGGATCCTTGCCGAGCTCTTTTGAGACAACAAGCGCTACGTTCGCCGAAAAATCTCCGTGATCGGGATCATCCGGATGTTCTATGGAAAAACTCACCTTCAATATACCAAGGTCTTTGAGAGTTTTATGTATTGCACTTTCTATGATTTTTCGAATCACGATAAAAGTATTGTAGCAAAAAGAGCCTCCCTCGCGCTCTTCCTTGACCACGTTTTCAGCCGTGCTAATCTCCAAAAAGACACGTTCACTGAAAGGTAAAGCGATGTACAAACCTTATGAAGATCGAGTGCCGGATTCTCAATATGAGGATCGCCTGCGCACTATTTTAAAGTTCGGCATGCGCGCTGCGGAAACTCCGCAAGGGGTGGCCGCACTCACCTGTTTTGGCACCCTCTCACCGATGGTGTTTGATGTCTCAAACGGAGCTCCGGTCATCACGAGCCGGAAGATCGGCTTTTGGCGGAAACCCATAGCCGAGATAACCGCCTTCATCAACGGAGCGCGTACCAACAAAGAACTCAAAGAGTTCGGCTGTGATTTTTGGGAGGAATACGAAACTTCTGGGAAATGTGAGCGAAAGGGGTTGGCGCGAGGCGATCTAGGGCCGGGTTCCTATGGAGCCGTGTTCCATGATTTCCCAATGCCTGACGGGGGCGGATTCAATCAATTTGCTCATGTTATCGACCAACTCAGAAAGTATCCGTGGGCACGGACGCACCTCATTACTCCTTGGGCTCCTTTCTATATCGGCCGCGGCGGTTTCCAGAAAGCCGTCGTGTCCCCCTGTCATGGGTGGCTCCACTTTCGTGTTATCGATGGCGAGCTCATGCTGAGGATGGATCAGCGCTCGGCAGATATGCCGATTGGCGTACCTTCAAACATGATCCAATACTTTGCTCTCCTCCTCATGGTGGCGCAAGTTGTCGGCATCAAACCCTACCGCTACATCCATAGCTTTGCCGATGCCCATATCTACGAAAACCAAGTCAAGAGTGTGGAGGAGCTACTCAACAGAGAGCCTCGGGTGTTCCCGACAATAAAACTGGACCCGGGAGTAAAAAATCTTTTTGACTTCCGCCCACAGCATTTCGAGCTTTCCGATTACAATCCACACCCGGCAATGAAAATTTCATACGTGCCGTGACGGGAGGACACGATGCAAATTGGAATCGTCGTAGCAATGTCTAGGAATCGTGTCATCGGCAAAGAAGGAACTCTGCCGTGGCGACTTAAAGCCGATCTTGCCCGTTTTACCCTAATCACTACTGGTCATCCGGTCATCATGGGCAGAAAAACTTTCGAGTCGATCCTTACTCGGAACAAAAGGCCCCTGCCGAAACGGCCAAACATTATCATCACGAGAATGAGAGACTTCCGAGCAGGGGGTGACAGTCACGTGACTCACTCTCTTGACGAAGCCCTCTCAAAAGCAAGGCTGTACAGAGATCCGATGGCTTTTGTCATAGGCGGAGCTGAAATATTCAGTCTCGCCCTGCCAAGAGCGGATCGAATCTTCCTCACAATCGTTGAAACCGAATGCGAGGGAGACGTGTTCTTTCCTAAATACGACCTGAGCTCCTGGTCGGTTGAGCGGAGCGAAACCCTAAACCCGGACCACGAAAACGAGTTTGCTCAAACATTCACGGTCTATCGACGACCCAAAGAACTTGACCTTCTGGCCGCATCCTAACGGATGCGGCTTTTCTTTTTGCTTAAAAGTGTATCCGCCTATACTATTGCTTTATGAAAAAAGAAGAGGGTGACCATGTTAATATTTTCCACGCCCGAAACGATAAACAAAAACGGGTTATGGAGCGCATCATAAAAGACAGGATCTGCCCGTTTTGTGAAAAACATCTTGATCATTACCATACGCCGCCAATAATAAAAAAAACAAAATACTGGATACTGACAAAAAATATGTTTCCGTATGAAGGAGCTGAACTCCATCTCCTTTTCATTAATCGCGCCCACCTTACATCTATTGCGAAACTTTCAGCCTCTTCCCGAAGCGACCTCTTGGCACTTTGCCAATGGGCTCTGAAAAAGTACCGCCGAAAAGCGGGCTCTTTCCTTATGCGTTTCGGTGAATCGCAATATACTGGAGCAAGTGTTGAACACCTTCACGCTCATCTCGTTTTTAGCAACCCCCGTTCAAAAAAATACAAGCCTATAAAAATAAAGATAGCTTAAAGAAAAAGAGGCCTCCCATCGTTACGGGGAAGCCTCTTCAGTTTCAACAAAGATCAGTTCAACATTCTTTTCGCGAAGGATGCTCTCGCCGTCGAGCATTGCATAGCCACTCCCGAAATAGCAGCGAGCAATACCCGAATATGCGATAAGCTTGGCACAGGGTGGACAGGGAAAGGTGCTCACGTAGAGAGAACCGCCAGCAAGGGCAAACCCTTTTCGGGCGGCCTCGGCAATGATCCCCGCTTCAGCATGAAGTGCGGTAGAGAGCTCAATGTGAACGCCCTTCTTAAAACAATTTCGCGGGTCGCCATCGATGTATGGGCTGTATTCGCTTGGCACGTGACGATTCCAGGCAAAAAGAGTCGGGGTTTCTTTCTGTACCAAGATTCCACCAACCTGCCGCCACCAATCAGAACTACGTCCTGCGGCCAAAAAAGCCCGCTGCATCATTTCCCGATCGAATTTTTCTCTTGAAATAGTTCGATCGGCCGCTACCACCCTGGTCTCATGAGCATTATCCCTGTTCCAGCGCAAAAACACAGGAGCAAAAATAACATCCGTAAGACCGAAGTAGTTTTCAGCAACAGTAGGCGAGAGATCATCCTCCGGCATGACAATTGTCGTTGTAGAATCGAGAACGGAACCGAGGCGCTTTGCTTCGAGACGATCGAGAATCTCAATCTTGGGAAGTAACTGTAATCCTGTAAGAGCCCGTAGCGCTTCGTGTGGGTTCAGTGCCCGGATCTCCTTGCGGAGGTAATCGAAATCGGCAAGAATGTCCTCGCCGAAGACATAAAATACCTCCGCGTCCTTATGGGCTTCGATGAGGTTAATAATGCCGCGTTGGATAACCGGAACATAAGCAACAATGATCTTCTTCATTTTCCGCCCTTCTCTTCTTGAAGAGACTGCATTGCCTCCTCAAGAATTTGCGGCAACTGTCGTTCGAAAATTGGGATGGCCGCCTCAGCAAGTTTTTTCGCTCCGCCGATTTGGAGGCGACGAATGTTTGCACTCGTCGAAGTCGTCGCTTGTGGCGGCAAAACTTGAACGCGGCCGCAAAATTCTCTGAGCGCCTCAAGTTCTTTGGGGGTGTATGCTTTGGTACTTGAAGATTTGATCAGAACGTCGGGATGGACTTTCTTGATGAGCGACCATTTTGGGTGATCATTCTCCTTTATGGTAACCACATCAACACATCTGAAACCACGCAGAAGAGCGATTCGCTCATCCTGTGGAATAACCGGACGATCTGGTCCTTTTCGCCGGCGAGTCTTTTCATCAGAATCCATGCCGACAATAAGAAGATCCCCTTCGTTGCTTGCCGCTTCGAGATAGAAAAGGTGCCCGACGTGAATCATGTCGTAAGTACCGTCGGTCATTACGATCTTCAAACCGAGTTTTCGGTTGACTTCAACGTAATTCTCAAGCTGGCTGAAATCAGGAATGAAATGAGCAATTTTTTTTGAGTTCTCCCGAAGTATTGGCCTTTCCATCATTTCTCACCATGTGTTAGAGGACGGTCTTCGGGAAAACTAGCACGGATAACAAAAATAATCGCCTTCACGGGCGATTATTTTTGTTATCTTATAAAACCTCGATTTTTAGCCTTTAACGTCAATGCCCATTGAGCGGGCGGTGCCGGCGATGATTTTGATAGCTTGTTCGATATCGGAAGCGTTCAAATCCGCCATTTTCTTCTCGGCGATTTCCTTAAGCTGTGCTTTAGTGACCGATCCAATTTTTTTGGTATTTGGTTTTCCCGATCCGCTTTCCTGCTTTACCGCCTTAAGAAGGAGGTCGGATGCAGGCGGCGTCTTCAAAATAAAACTATAGGTGCGGTCTTCATAGACCGATATTTCAACCGGAACGATATTGCCAAGCATTGATTGGGTCGCGGCATTGAATTTACTGACAAAGTCTCCGATATTGATGCCTGCGGGACCAAGCGCGGTGCCAACCGGTGGCGCAGGCGTTGCTTTGCCTGCGGGAATCTGGAGTTTTAATTTTTTAGTGATTTTTTTCGCCATAAAGAAATTTCAGACTACCTTAGATTTTGTGGACCTGCAAGAAATCGAGTTCAACCGGGGTCTCACGGCCAAACATTGAAACGAGCACTTTAATTTTACCGCGCTCCTCGTCAACTTCGGATACTTTGCCTTCAAGCTCCTTAAACGGTCCGTCGGTAATCGTTACCGCGTCGTTCACTTCAAGGTTGGTGGTGTGCTTCACGGTATCGGCGTTCATTCGCTTAAAGAGATCGGTAACCTCGGCTTCTGAAAGCGGTACCGGCTGGACTCCTGAACCTACGAAACCGGTCACCCGGGGAGTGTTTCTCACCATAAACCATGAGTCGTCGGTCACAACCATATCGACAAGCACGTAGCCCGGGTAAATTTTTTCCTCTTCTTCAACACGCTTTCCCGCTTTCACTTTTATTTTCTTCTCCGTCGGCACCACCACGTTAAAAATCTTTTCACTCATCCCGAGCGACTCAATGCGCTGCTTCAAATTGCGCACTACGGCGTTTTCGTACCCCGCGTATGTATGAATAGCGTACCAGTGGCGCCCTTCGCCCTGCAGTTGCTTTGCCATATGCTTACTTGACGATAAATTTACTTAAAATAAATCCAAAAATAAAATCGAAGACGCCCAAATATGCCGCGGTCATGAGCGAGGCGACAATAACGACAATCGTGTAGGAGAGAATCTGCCTTCTCGTCGGCCAACTGACATGTTTCATCTCCGCTCTCGTTTCTTTCAGATATTCTTGAAGGCCCATAAATCTTAATTTGGTTTTCCTTTATTAAAAATCGCCCCGAGGGGCTTAATAAACATAATACGCTTATTGAGAAATCTGTCAAATAAGAAAGGCCCGCGAATCTTTCGATTCGCGGGCCCTGAGTGTGTGCCGTTTTCACTGTGCCGCTTTGACCAGGGCGCAGGCTATAGCCCCTCGCTGAGCATCCGGATTTCTCTTTCTCACTTTGGCGAGCTTCGCCTGAGTCCTTAGGCGAGTCGCGTCGATGAAAGCGGGATTCTTGCCGCCGAAGCCTTTGGGCTGGGGCAACTTCTTTTCGACCCAGGCGGGAAGATTGGAAATGGCATGGAGCCTTTTTGCAACCTTCTTCATGTCCTGCGGGTCGCCAGTTTTGCCGGCAACATCGAGAAGTTGATTTACCAGCCAAAAGTCGGCTTTCCCGAAGCCAACTTTCGCCGACTTCTCGATTTGCCTTAGGCCGGCCTCAATCAAGTTTTCGACGAGGAACGGCACAATTGTGCGGTGAGGACACTTCGCAAGGAAAGTGCCGATCAGCTCACTGTCGAAGCTTCGCGGATCATTGCCGATTTCCTCGGCAACCGTGACCCAAGCAACTACCGTGCCGCCACCCGGGGCAGTTTCGAATGCCCATTGGATGCGTCCGAGTTCATGATCTCGGTAAGAACGAGTCCCGCTGTTCCATGAGGACTGCTTTGGATCGGCGTGCTGAGGAACAATCCGGGTCTCCACTTCTTGATTCTGAGTCCGCACATCATCAGAGGTTTCTTTCGGCGCAGGCTCCTGAGTACTGATTTGGTGGAGCGAGCGAGACGGTTTATTCATCAGCCTTTGAAGACGCGCCAGCCGATCAGGCTTGAGTTTCAAGTACGACATTTTATGCCCCTCTCATTTCAAAAAAAACGGAATTGCCGAATGGCAATCCAAACCAAAGAAATGATAGCATATAATATATTAAAAGTCAAGTTCATTCGGGCTTCTGACGATAAAAGCAAAAACCCCCTTGCATGGCGGTTTTTGCTTGATTCGGCTTGAATTCTTTAGCGAATCTCGTAGGTGATCGAGACATTCGAGACAATCCGAGTTTCGCCCGGGGGAACGGCGGCCGATGGGGTTGCGCCACCGACACCACTGTCAGCACTCTTTAAACCGATCTGATTGTAGTAGATCGGCGGATAACTCCCGGATTCAGAGAAATTCGTGACACGGACGATAGAGACGCCGAGTTCTTTCGCAAGTTCGAGAGCCTTGGCTTTTGCCTTATCAATTGCTTGCGAACGCGCCTGTGCCTGAAGTTGATCCTCCTTATCAATCGTGAAATTAAGACCGCTCAAGTTCATTACGCCAACCGCGCCGATTCCGGAGAGGAGATCACCCGCCTTAGCGAGATCTCTCACTTTAACTTCAATCGTTTCAGAAACTTTATAGCCGTCGATCGTCGGCTCCCCTTGTGGCGGACACCCGTACTGCGGACAGATAGTCGGATAATTGTACTTATAGTTCGGGTAGATCTGATAGGAGGTGGTTTTTATATCCTTTTCATCGATTCCGTTCTTTTTCAAAAAGTCGAGCGCCGCGTTTACTTTTTTGTCGGTAGCCTTCTCAGCATCCGCAACCACTTTTGCCTGCTCTTCAATCGTAAACGAGAATGTCGCCGTGTCGGGTTTCGCAAAAGCTTCGCCTTCGCCTGAGACAGTAATTGTATTTTGCGCCGAGATGTCCCGCCCGATGTAGGAGGATTGTTTAAGCTCGTTTAAACTTTTCGCGCCTATAAAAATAATACCGACAACCGCAAGCCAAAACAGGGCTTTGGTGAGTTTTTTCGACTGCCACATGCTTTCTGCTGAATCGTTCATAAAAATATATCTATTAATTTCACTATTTTAATACTTCATAATCATAACAAAGTAAAAGAGTTTGTCTTTCTTTGCGTTATCGAGGCTGATTTTTTAGCTTTCATCGCGGCTACTTTCTTACGTCATACGGTTTTAGTGAGGAGAAGCTTCATGACTTCAGCATCCTCAACTTGGGGAAAATCCTCGTAATAAGCCCCGACCGCGCCACGATAGTTCCGATCAATGATAAGAGCGACAAGTTCGTCGACTTCTCTTTGAAGAAGACGGGCGATATCTGAAGATATTACCGGCACGGCGATGATGATTCTTTTGGGCTTCTTTTTCCTGATGAGCCTCAGTGCAAGTAAAATAGAAAAGCCGGTCGCAACTCCGTCATCAACAATAATCGCCGTTTTCCCTGCGGCTGATAGGAGAGAGCGCCCTTGGAGATATTTTTCTCTTCTTCTTTTTGCCTCTCCCTGTTCTTTTTCCTTTTCACGGGCAAGCCATGATTGATCAACGGCGAGAAACTCTTTTTCATTCCCCCAAAAATCACCTTCCTCAGAAATGACGCCGATTGCGTATTCAGGTGAAGCGGGATGGCCAATTTTTCTCGTGATGATGAGATCAAGGGGAGCGTGGAGCGCTTTTGCTATTTCAAAACCAAGCACCACTCCCCCGCGCGGTAAAGCGTATACCACTGCTTCTCCTTCAAAATTTCTTTCTTTAAGTTTTTCGGCGAGCAATCTACCCGCTTCTTCTCGGTTTTTAAAAAAATCCATTATATTTTTATGTGTACTTATAGTGACCCCTTTTTAAATAACCGCTCCTGAAGTTCCTGTGAAAAATACCAAAGAAATCCGAGCTGAATTGTGGGAGTAAGACCAACAGAAAGGAGCGGGATGATAGGCATATACGCATTGTAGGCCCACCTGCCGGTTGAGAGCGCGTACCATTCAATCAAAACAGCAATGATAATACCGATGAGTATCATTAGCCCCTTCCTTTTTCTAAAAAAAGAAATGTAGAAAAATAAAAACGACATTAGTATGATAATCGCCGCATCCCAAAGCGATGCCCTGAAAAGAATAAATTCCGTAATCGGCGCTCCTTTGTAATTGCTATACAGATACGAATGGAGATTTTCCCAAATAAAATTGAGAGCCAGAGCAAGCAGAAATATAAAAGTTAATCGTCTTGTCATACTTTCCCTATATCTTTCCTATAATACACGTTCTTAAAATTTATTTTCTTGACTTCTTTGTATGCTTTTTTAAGCGCTCCCTTTAAATTTTTATCGCGGGAAGTAATCCCCAATACCCGTCCGCCGTTCGTAATGATCTTTCTGCCCTTCTTCTCTGTGCTTGCGTGAAATACAATCGCCCCCTTTTGGACGGAAGATGAGTTTTTTATCTCAAGGCCACTTTTATAAAATCCGGGGTAACCTTTTGATGCCAAGACAACGCAGCATGCGGAATCCTTTGACCAGCGAATCGGAATCTTTGAAAGCTTGCCGTTTACGCAGCTTAAAAAAATGTCGGTTAGATCGGATTCAAGAAGGAGCATATAGACTTGCGTTTCAGGATCACCGAATCGCGCGTTGAATTCGATAACTTTAGGACCTTCTTTCGTCAATATAATGCCAGGATACATGACTCCAGTGAATGGCGAGCCGCGTTTCCTTAATCCGCGCATGGCAGGAAGGATTATTTTTTCCATAATTAAAGAAAGTTCTTTCTTCGAAACAGAGGGGACAGGAGAAATTGCTCCCATGCCTCCCGTGTTTGGTCCTTTGTTTTTATCGAAAACTCGTTTGTAATCTTTTGATGGAGGAAAAAGGACGGCAGTTTTGCCATCGCAAAATGCGTGAATCGAGATCTCTTTACCCTTCAAATATTCTTCAATCACAACCCTCCTTCCCGCTTTTCCAAATATTTTCTTCAAAAAAATATTTCTAAGAACTTTTGCGGCTTCTTTCCTCTGTCCGACAATAGCCACCCCTTTCCCTAAGGCAAGGCCGTCAGCCTTTATGACAAGAGGAAATTTTTGCCTGTTTGTATACGCAAGAGCTTTTTTAAAATCAGAAAAAGCAGTATACGAAGCTGTCGGCATTCTTTCCTCTAGCATAAAACGTTTGGCAAAAATTTTTGACCACTCGATTTTTGCCGCCGCTTTCGTGGGTCCAAAGACCTTTATTTTGCGAGCCTTAAGATAATCGACCAATCCATGAGCCAAAAGATCATCCGGACCGATAACCACTAAATTAATTTTCTTCTTTTTTATAAAAGAAAGAAGCCTTGGTCTATTCGCCCTAAAAGCAGCGGAAATATTTTCTCCGATCTCGGCCGTACCCGCATTCCCCGGTGCAAAAAAGAGTTTTTTAACTTTAGACGACTGTCTTAATTTCCAACCGATAGCATGCTCGCGCCCGCCGCCTCCCATAACGAGAACATTCATAAATCAATTGTATCTCGATTAAGAGTGGCTGGAAATTTTATTGGCTCGGTTGAGGAGCATCGGCTTGGGGTGTGGAAGTTGAAGGATCGGAGAGTGTGACGGGAGTGCTATCGACGCTTGGGGTTTGAGTGTTTTGCTGTGGGTCTGTCGATGTCGATGTGTCGGCAGGGGCAGATTGATCGGGAGAAGATGTGGCATCGAGAGCACCCGAAGATTGAGTTCCCTGATCACTTTGGGGAGGTGTTGAAGAAGCGTCAATGGTGGCAGGAGAGGAACGTAGAGAAACCTGTTCATTTCCTGTTGATTTCCTGTGAATTTCCTGTAGATAGAGCACCCGTCCTACGACTTTCTTTTTTGTCAAAAGTCTTGTGAAAATTTTTCGCGATTTTCCAAAAGAAAAAGTCGGTCGCCTTAGGCGGCCGACTCGTGATTTTTCAGAACTTTTTATCGAACCTGGAGTGTCTCCTCCGAGTATTCGAGATTTTTCGGTGTAATGACAACTTTCTTTTTGCCCTTCTCGATGTGGCCGGCCAAGAGGGCGTTGAGATGGAGAGACTTCGCCACCTTAAGAACCATTTCGACGTCGCATTCAGGAACAAAAAGTGCAAATCCTGCTCCCATGTTGAAGTTGCCATATGCTTCCCTATCGTCAACCGGTCCGTGCTTTTGGATAAAGTCGAAGATGGGAAGCTGTGTCGGAAGGCGATCGATGATGTAGGTGAAGGGTTCTCGCGCCCGCATCAATTTGCGCCAGCCGTGCCCGGTGATGTTCACGCCGTAGTGAATGTCAACGCCAGAGTCGAGACAGTCCTCGATCAACCCGACATAAATATGCGTCGGGTCGAGAAGCGTCTCGCCGTAGGTTCGCCCATCAGAGAGCTTCGTGAGATAGCCGTCCGGCAATCTGCTTGCAATTTTCCGCGCAAGCGTAAGCCCGTTCGCATGGGGACCGGAACTCTCGGCGAGAATGATTGCGTCGCCGTCGGCGATGTTGATCGGATTGATGAGTTGCTCCTTCGGCGTAATCCAGCCCCAGGCTGAACCTGATAGGTCCGAGGTTTTTGGAATAATGATGTCTTTGAGAGCGGGTGTTTCTCCGGGCCCCCAGCAACACCGGGCAAGCTCGCATGCTTTTCGTGTTCCCTCGACGAGATCGCGAGAACGCTTCTCATCGGCGAACCACTCCGAACTCCCCACAGCAACGTATTGACCAGAAGCAACCGGCAGTGCGCCGAGCGTGATCATGTCATTGACCACCATGGCGACATTGCACTGCGCCACGTGGTCGTAATACGACTTGCCAGTGAGGGATTCCATGTCGTGTGAGAGTTCATACATCGCATCGGCAATCAGATTTTTGGTGCCGAGGCCCTCGACAACGAAACCGATATATCCCCACGGTGTTTCAATGAGAAAGACGCTTTCGCCGCGAGTCCACTCGACGACCGAAAACCCGAAGCGTTCGACGAAATGGTCTGTCGTAGCTGCCGCTCTTTGCGCCGCGCGCTTGAATGGATCAAGAGCGTCGTAATTAACGCCAGCGTCAGCGTATGTCATTGACTGGGACATGTGCACCTCTTCTTCCTTGAGTTTGTCAAAGACTGTTCTGCCCCGATACTTACACAAAACAAAAAATAATCAAAACTCCGGGAATGAATTTGCCATATCTCTCTTTTTATAGCAATCTATTGACCAGATTTGTTATCGCATTGATTTAATCGACTAGGAGGACTCATGCCCACCATGGTTCGCAAACTCGACCGAGATGAAGAGCACGAAACTCTGCGCGATTTGTTCAAAGGCCCATACCTTGAGGGTGAGTGTTATGCCTTCGCTATAGCGCTCCACCAAGGACTCGGCTGGCCGATGCTCGGCCTTATGAATAAAGAAGTGGTCCGGCATGTCGCCGTGCGAAGCCCGGATGGAAAACTTTTTGACGCTCGCGGCTTCGTTTTAGAGGAGCAATTCGGGCGGCCGTTTAGCTTCGCTCCGCCATACGATCTTAGCGAAGTTACCTTGGAAGATCTTGTCCGCAAGGGCGAATCCAACGAAACACGGGCGCACTCAGTTCGGAGCGCACGAAGAGTGGCCGAGCTCCTCTGGCCAGAGCTTCCATGGAAAGACAGTCTTGCGTTAAGAGCATACGCTTTCGCCAATGAACTCGAAGCGCTCAGCCGCAAGCACAAGTTCTGGATCAGAGCACCGGTGCCGGCAGATCCTCCCGTGCTTGCCGTAGGCGAGGATGACGAGGGCGGGTACGAACTATGCCCCACCATGGACGGCTTTGCCTTCACCATCAATCGCTATTTCCCTTCTCACTGAGTCCGAAAAAACGTTTAGGCGTGAGGGTCGATCCAACAGGATCGACCCTCTTTTATTTTAAAAAAATATTATTGAGTAAAATCTCTGGGTGCCTACAGGGAATTGAACCCTGATCGAGAGCTCCACAAGCTCCAGTGTTAACCGTTACACCATAGGCACCATCAATCGCTTTATATTTTATTTATAATTCGGCGACTCCTCTTTTATACCAGACTTATGATTTGAAAGTCGAGCAAGCGCGTAGAGAATACTCGAGAGACGATTCATATAGGTAAGACTCCACTCTCCTACAGGCCGTGTTTTCTCATCGGCAACGGCAACAACTCGCCTCTCCGCCCGACGGGCAAGCGTGCGGGAGAAATCAAATAGTGTGGCGAGCTCCGTTCCACCTGAAATAAAAAAGGTTTTGATGGGGGGAAGTTCTTTTTCGATCTTAAGAATTATCCCTTCGATTTCGCGAACTTTTGATTCTTCGACTGTTTTCGGGGCGCCGGCAAGTTCCGCCTGAATGATAAAAAGCGTCTGTTGAATTTTATGGACAAGCTCATGAAAAAGAACGCCGTCTTCCCCCACCCGAAGATTTTTTTTCTCTGACATCACTTTCCCAATGCCTAAAAAAGAATTGCACTCATCAAGCGTGCCGAGCGCCTCAGCAATGGCTGAGCTTTTTGAAATTCTCTGATTACAGCCGAAGAGTGTCGTTGTTCCTTTATCCCCCTTGCCCGTAAAAAGCATGAAATAATTATAGCAAAAGAAAAGGAGAGGCTTGATGAAAATCACAGCTTCTCCTTAATCAGCGGTTTCTTCGAGTATGACCCTAAGAATACTCGATTTTTCAAAAAGATTTTTCACTTCCCGGGATATTGCGCCTCGGTATTGCGGTGCCTCGCCGCTTTCCCGAAGTCTAAAGAGAGACTTATTCACGTCAGGAAATTTTTCTTTGAACACCCAAGAAACAGCCGCGGGAAGTTCAGGCCTTTCTCCTATTCCGAGCGCCGTATAAAGTCTGCTGGAAGATTCCGAGACTCTTTCTCCAATTTCGGGAGGTGTAAGGCCGGTGTAGACATAGAGGATATTGACGCTCGATGATTTCAGCGCCACCAAGTGTAGGCCCCACGCCCACACAACATTTTCCCCAGAGTCTTTCCTTTGAGGCTCCGGTCCTTTAAGAAGCTCCATGGGAACCTCCCTCCTGTTACCAAAACATCTTTTGAAATTAAGCGCTAGATGGGGATCAAAGTCAAGAACACCCGGAAATAAAAATTCTTGAGCAAAAGCCCAAGAATTTTTACTAGTGCCGGAGAGTACCTCTTTTCGGAACTGGAGGTTATCTATCCTCTCGTACAAATGAGTATAGACCATTTGAGCCAGCTAGGCTTCTTACCATCAGCACTTGTAAAACCATAAAATAATTTTGCAGTGTTTTTATCCACAGAGGTTTTTGCTGAGACTATTAGTAAAACGCAGGCATAGTGTATATATCGCTCAAGAGTGAGTGATCGCCGAGACGCCACCGTAGATAGGAGCCTGATACGGTGGCGGGTGTAGCGGAGCAATCCGTTACCGCCCCGGCGTGAGGCTCTTATTGCTTAATATGCTCGACATCCGGAGGCATTGCCACGAATTGTCCGCTTCTTTGCTCAAAAAACATTATGAAAACCAAATTAAATAAGTCTTTTGACAACGGAATTAGAACCATGCTTCCAGGTCAACGCATGCAAAACCGACCTGTAGGGGGTCTATGCGTCATAACATCTGCGCATAGCGAAACCGACAAACGTCTTACGACGAGCGTGCGGTTGATGCGTTCTTTTGCGGGACGGGTAAATAGCGAGCTTCCACCGGACTTGCCCAAGCTACCGCCCCCCATGTAGAGCGCACCATCTTCACGATGACGAAAATACCATAAAGTGCCTGTGCTTGCACACAGGAGTTGAAACGAGTTGCCCAGTGACCATTCACCCGCAAGGGACTTTCGTAACTGGGATTTGGTTTCTAGCCGAAGGGGTGAAATAACGATTGGTATTGTTCGTCCGTTTGAGGTCAGACGTCTCAAATGTGTAATTCCTGCATAGGAGCCACACAACCCTCCCCGTTTGCCTGAATGAGAGGACACACAGACAGGGAGCAGGCTCAAAGACGAAGACCTTTCGCATACATACGCCGAAGGGGAAGTCCGGGTATTGCCCAAATATTCTCTAGAAGCAAAGGTCAACGAAGGACAAGAGTAATCCAAGCCCTCCTACGCACAGGAGCCATGGATGGAACTAGTATCAAGGACGAGCAGGAGCGGCTGAGCGCCCAGCTCGACGCTGTACAGGCAGAAATGCGAGTTTATGGGGAGTCTGCAAAGGAAATGCTCAAATATGTTCTGACCTTTTCCGAACTCGCAAAGAACGCCAGTTTGTACTACAAATTCGCCCTCGACAACGAAAGACGAGAAATAGTCATGCAAGTGTTTTCCGAACTCGTGTTTGTGGACGGACACCTAAAAACCTATGTAGGGAAGGACGGTTTCGACGTCCTGTTAAAAAGACATCAAAACGGGAACTCTGGTGCGCAGGAGAGGACTTGAACCTCCATGCCCTTGCGGGCGCTACCACCTCAAGGTAGTGCGTCTACCAATTTCGCCACCTGCGCGTCAAAAGATTATGCAGAAAAAAAGAAAAAACTTCAAGAAAACGAAAATCCCCGCCTATCCGCGGGAATTTTATTTCACTACCTCTTCCGCCTTAATTTCTTCGGGTTTCTCCTCTAAAATTTCTGGCACCACCGTTACCTTTCTCAAATTTCGCATCTGACGCTTGATTTCACGTGCCGCTTTATCGCGAACATAGTAGAGCTTTGCCCGGCGGACTTTCGCTCGACGCATTAGTTCAATCTTCTCAATCACCGGTGAATATATCGGAAAAATTTTCTCAACACCAACGCCGCTTGCCACCTTTCTCACGGTAAACGTGCCGCCCGCTTCCTTGCCGTGCTTGACCGCAAGCACCAATCCCTCAAAAGCCTGGAGGCGCGTCTTTTCACCTTCAACAATTTTCAGGGAAACACGCACCGTATCCCCCGGTCGGATGTCGAGTTTTTTCCGCTCTTCCGTATTAACTGGAGAGTGAACTTCCTTCATAAAAGTGTTCGCTACTTTAACACATTGAATGTAGCGCCGCAACTTACTCGGGAAGGCGATCGAAGATTTTTTTTGCTTCTATGAAATCTGGAGGAAGCGGCGCTTCAACCGTTACCTCTTTTCCCTCTCTGTCTTTGAAAGTAATTGAACGAGCATGAAGCGCAAGCCGATTAAAATTGAGCCCGCAGGGTTTAGTCTTGGCGTATACCCGGTCGCAGACAACCGGATGCTGTATAGCCTTTAGGTGAGCCCTAATTTGATGGGTACGGCCGGTTTTTGGAATAAGCTCAAGAAATGAAAAATCTTTTTTTGCCTCAAGCCTCGTAAAATAGGTAAGCGCTTCGCGCATTTCTCCGCGAGCGCGTGCGGGTGCGGCGTATTGTCGAAAGTCGCCCTTGCTTCTCCCCAACGGAAGATTGATGCTCCCCGCCTCTTTCCCGACCCTGCCATAGACAAAAGCATTGTAGATCTTGCGAGTGGTCCTCCCTTGAAATTGCTTCTTGAGTTTAAGAAATGCCGATTGATTTTTAGCAATAAGAATTACGCCCGACGTTTCCCGGTCAAGCCGGTGGACGATACCGGGACGCGCAACTACCCTGCCATCTGAGAGCGTGAGCGACTCACCAACGTCTTTCGCTTCGGGAAAACGGGAAACTACAAAATCACACAGGGTCTTCTCCGTACTTTTGCCGTCGGGATGAACCATGAGACCTGGTGGTTTGAAAAGTGCCGCGCTATCGCGATCTTCCCAAAGCACCCGGACTTCTTTAAGCGCCGAAGCGTCTTTCCCGCTCTCCATATTCTTTAAGAATCGCTTCAAATTGGCTTTTTTCAAAAGCCGGCCAGTATGTATCGACAAAAAAGAGTTCGCTGTATACGCTTTGCCACGGCAAAAAATTGGAGAGCCGCTTCACTCCGCCGGTGCGGATAATGAGATCCGGATCCGGCATACCGGCGGTCCATAGTTCCTGTGAAAATAATTCATCAGTTACGCTCTCGGGAGCAACACCTTTTTTCATTAAACCCTTAACTGCTTGAAGAATTTCCGCCCGACCGCCATAAGAGAGCGCAAGCCATAAAGTAATTGAACCTTCTTTTGTCTCCCTTTCAACATTTACCATTGCTTCCTGAATATCTTTTTCAAATCTCTCACGCTGACCAACGAAGCGAATACGTCCTCCCCGCTTTTTAATTTCTTCGATTTCCGTCGTCATCACTTCACGCAAAAGCTTCATCAGGTATGAAACTTCTTCCGGCGAGCGATTCCAGTTTTCCGTTGAAAACCCGTATATGACGGCATGCTGTACCCCGGCATCTTTTGCCCAATCTAAAAACTCCTTCAGTTTTTCATAGCCGCGGCGATGGCCGTCAAACGCCGTTAATCCCTGTTCGCGGGCAAAGCGACGATTACCGTCCATGATGATACCGATGGTTTTTGGAATTTTCACGTTAATAGGAAATTGTAAAATCTATGTAAGGCTTTTTCGGGAAGCGGGAGACGACTGAAACTGAATCAACCCGTGACAAGAGAGATCCTTTTCTCAAGTGCTCCGTAAATTCGCCAAGCTTACTTCTCTCTCCTTGTGCGACAACAATTACTGTACCATCAGGATTATTCCGCACAAAGCCGATAAGCCCGAGTTTAAGAGCCTTCCGTCTTGCAAAATCCCTAAACAGTACTAGCTGGACCCTCCCTGTTATTATCGCTTCAATTTCTTCCATTCCTTAAAAAACTCTTTGTGATCGAGAAAAGTTCGCATCATGAGTGGGCGATAAGGGATTTGAACCCCTGACCTTCGCTGTGTAAAAGCGCTGCTCTACCACTGAGCTAATCGCCCGATACCCTACCACATACCAAAAAGATATCATAATTACTGCGAGTGCCCCCGGGAGGAATTGAACCTCCATTAAGAGCTTAGAAGTCTCCCGTTCTATCCATTGAACTACAGGGGCAAAAATCGATGGACGCACCAAGCCTAGCAAAAATAAAACGAAAGAAAAAGCTACAACGAGGGCGCCACCGGTCTCTTTTCTTTAAGGACATTGAACTCGGTAGCTTTTTCTCCAAACTGCTGAAGCACCACGTTCAGCTTCTCGCGGCTCAAAGTTTCAACATTACCTGCGCCACTTCCCATATCGCTTAAAGACCCGCCGTATGAAATCTGATAAAAAACATAGAAACCGAATCCGAGGATAAAGAGGGTGAGGAGCGAAAGTGCCAGGACAACCACTCCCCAGTGCCTGAAGACCAAAATGTCATCTTCTTTACCCGATAGCGTAGGCCGGAGACCGCCCCTTAGTCGAAGAAAAATTTTTTTAAGGTCGCTATACATACTATTTGAGCTTAAGCGCTTCTAAAACAAAAGTTAAGCGCCATTGTTTATCTTTCTTTTGAAAGCCCGGGGAAATATCATCGAGAGAAACCTTGCTGACCTCAAGTTTAAGTGGCATGTGTTCAACAAGAGAAAGAAACCAGAAAAGATTGCTAAAATTCCCTTCGGCGGTCGCGTTCATCGTCACGTATTCAAACATATTGCCTCCGTTCCCTTGATCAACACCGATACTATTAACTGAGACTTTAGCGTTCACAAGTTTACCGAGGCTCTCCACTGATTCGATAAACGAAACGATGCCGTCTTTCCCGATAAAATAAGTTTCAAGCTTTGTCCGCTCTTCTTTGGTGTCGGAAAGCAAATGTTTCATCGCAACACTGCCATTTTGCTGTTGTTCGGCGGCAGCAAGGTTTTCTTCAAGTAACGTAAGTGAAGCGCTTTTGTCATAAATGCTATAGAGAAAAAAGAGCGAGAGCGCTACCGAACAAAAGGCGGAAATGAAAGCGATACTAAGAATGACTGTGCTTCGTTTGGTTGTCATAGTTAAAATGATCCGGAGATAGCGATTGAGAATGAGACATTGGTATCTTTCGCAAGTATCGCAACCGGTAGATTGACCTTTTCAAAGGGCGCGGTTTTCTGTATCTGGTCGCGGAAAAGAAGTAGGTCGTCTCTCGTCCCCGCGCTACCCGAAACCGTCAGTTTCCCTTTCCCATTACTAAATTCATAAACGATGTTGTCGATTGAAACACCGGTGGGTTTTCCCTCGAGAAGTTTTGAAAGTAAGTCGCTCGGTACATGCGAAACAGCATTTGCCTGGAGTAATTTTATTTCTTCTCCGGTAAGGAAAACGTCTGCGCCGGTCGTTCCCGAATTTTGAGCACCCCCTAATTGGTTGAGAGTCTCTGCCGCCGTTTTAGCCTGGCTTTCTTTTATAGAGACTGCGATATATGAGGGAATGAAAGATACGAAAGCAATGAGGGCAACCGCTGTCAGCCCAAAAAAGAGCACTGTGAGGAGCCGGAGCTTATACTCTTTCTTCAGGGTCTTTTTTACTTCTTGGGGAAGAACGTTGTAATACATTGTTTAAAGACCGCGAAGACTAAGCCCAATTGCCGCCGCGTACGAAAGAGAGGTTGAAAAAGGCATAGCCGGAAGTTCCTGGTCAAGAGAGAGAATATTAAGCCAGACATTGCCAAGTTCGACTCTCGTTTTAAGAATGAGGGAGAGGTGTTCAACAAGACCGCTTAAATTCACGTCCCCTCCACAGAGAATAATTTTCCGGATGGGTGTCGGTTTCCTTCCTTTTTTATCGGGGTGGGTATGCCAATAGACATAATGCTTATTGATTTCATCCGAGAGCGCTGAAATGCTGTTCATCAGGGTTGAAAAAAATTCGCGGTGAACACCGTGCCCGACAAATGTTCCTTCGTGTTTGATCTGCTCCGCCTCATCAAAAGAAACGTTAAATTGTTTTTGAATCGCACCCGTTAAAATATTGCCGCCAACATCGACCGTTGAGGCGAACTGCACCACTCCCCGCTCGACAATCGAAAGGCCGGTACGTTGACGCCCGAAATCAACAATCATGTAGCAACTGGGGTCTTTCTTTGCGACAAGAGCACGAGCGATGGGGCACGCTTCCATTTCAAACGAAAGCACTGTCATGCCCGCCTCTTTATAGAGCGACAAGTACGAGTCAACCATTGCTTTCGGAAAAACCGAAACGACCGCTTCGCGACTCTGTCCTTCCTCCTCGTGGGGTGGCAAAAAAACATAATCGAACACGGCGTCTGCTACCTTAATCGGAACATTTTCCTCAAGTTGGAAAGCGATATTATCGCGTGTTTCTTCGGCGTTTAGGATGGGGACGTCAGTCTTAAAAAGGTAGGCTTTTTCCTCCGGCAAAGAGCACCGGATGAAAGAGAGATGTTCGGTCTGAACAAGCTCTTTTAAAATCTCCGCGAGCGTTTTTCTGTCCTTGATGTCGCCGTAGGAGAGGGCGCCGTCGGGAATATTTCTTTGCCCGAATCGTTTCAAAAACTTTTTACCGCGCTTTTCCCCAAGCCCAATAAACCGAACCGAATGGTCGGAAATGTCGACGCCAAAGGACGGCATCCGAAGATATTCCGGTGGCGGAAACATCCTAAAAAAAAGATTTTCATCAATCTGTGCCTCGCGCGAATGCATTGTTCTTTATTATACGACTTCTCGTCTGCTTACCTATCCCCACTTACTGTGTTATGGGAATCATTGTTATTGTTTTGGTTGTTTATCAAGATACCGCTGAAGGATAATGGCGGCGGCTGAAGCGTCATGCATCTCCCCCACTCCCTGAAAACGCGAGGCTTCAATCGATGAGCCGTATTCAGGCTCAAGAAAAATCGTAAGCTTCTCTTTTTCAAGCGCGTCTTTGAAAATACGGATATCTTTCATGAGGGGATTTTCGCGCCCACCGTAATCTTTCGACTCGCCGATAACCACTCTCCTTACTTTTTCCTCCGCAGCGATCTTTTTTATGGCGCGAGTGGTACCTCTACCATTTTTAATAACCGCCTTCGGAAAAGCAAAGGTGCCCTCTTCATTTGAAAGAGCGATGCCGATTCTCTTCTTTCCGTAATCTATCCCCATAATGCGCATAGGAGTATTCTACGTGAGAGCTCTCCGTGCTCAAAGGTTGTCTTCGGAAAGAACTTTTTATATGATACTTACATATGTATTCGAATAATTTTCTCGGTGTAGGAGGGTTTTCGGGATTCTCGTTTGCAGGCTTCGGAATTTTTATCCTTCTCCTTCTTGTTTGGAGCGTTGTCTGGAAAGGCTTCGCGCTCTGGCAATCGGCAAAGCGCTCTGAAAAGTGGTGGTTCATTATTTTCCTCTTCGTTAACACGGCGGGAATTCTTGAAATCATTTATCTATTTTGGATTTCAAAAGCGGGCATCCCGGGAATATCTTCACCCTCGACAAAGACCGAGGAAAAAAGCTAAAATAGCCACCGCCTAAAATTCTGGAGGAGTGGCAGAGTGGTCTATCGCACCGGTCTTGAAAACCGGAGACTCGAAAGGGTCCGTGAGTTCGAATCTCACCTCCTCCGC
>JBGPJO010000006.1:0-36183 GCA_041485465.1 Minisyncoccia bacterium
AGCGTCCACTCGACCAGCTCCCCGTCAATTTCAAACCTTCAGGGCTGAATATAAAACGACGGAGTGGAAAGTCAGCGTTGTCCTTTTTATATTCGTTTACCTTGCGCCCTTTGTTTTTGAGTACACGCTGTACCTGCTCGAATAGGGCATCACTCACTATGGCCTCGAACAAACCCCTGTGGCTCTCCCCAAACTTCTCTATAAGGCGCGTATAAAGCCTATTACGCAACATTTCGCGAAAGTATTGGCTAGAGACAGGCTTACCACCCTTCACTTTCAAACCTTCTTTTACCATCCTGCGCCAAACATCCTCCGTGGTGTATAAACCAGTGGCAACAAGCTGAAAGCTCTTTAGCACAAGGGGGGCCATTTCATTCGGCGCAATAGTAGGCTTGCCATTTAACTGTGCTCCGTTTGAGTAACCAACTGGGGCTCCCCATACATATCGTCCATCGCGCACCGCTTCGCGCATACCGTTGGAGCATCTCTCGGCGCGTACGTCGTTATCAAACTGGGCAATGTTTGCCATCGTATTTTCCATAAAGCGTCCAACAGGCGTATCTTCAATATTTTCTGATGTAGATTTTATTGCTACTCCATAACGCTTCAACAAGATACGGAGCTGGCTGTAGTCATCGGTTTTACGAGCGAGACGGTCTATCCTGTAAATAATGACTGCCGAGATGCCATTTTTCTTTTGAGTGCAGTAAGCGAGCATTTTTTGGAGTTGTGTGCGGTTTGCTGTCTTTGCACTTTCGCCGCGCTCAATAAACACATCAGCCACATCGTAGCCATTTTTACTCGCGTACTCGCGGCAAGCTTTCTCCTGTGTGGCTAGAGAGTTGCCTTCTTCCGCTTGCTCTTTGGTGGAGACGCGCACGTAAATAATGACTCGTTTATTATTTGACTGGTTGTTTAATGGGCTCATACTTTTTTTGCTCTAAATAGGCTTCTACAAGCACTTTTGCTAGATATGCCAAAGCCTCATCTTCACGACTAATTATACCGCCCTCGTGGGCAGGTAATTTATCGCTATCGGGCTGTTGATTGCGTGGGTGCACGCGAGCGCGGGTTACTAATAAAGCCCGCTCTTAGCTTGGCAGGTACCCTTGCAAGGCGACCCGCAAAGCTAAGAAGGGGCTTTGCTACGTGCAAGGGTTTTAGAGCCAAACAAAAAGAGCCTCGGGAGAAGGAGGCTTAGCTCTTAAACGAAAAAGAGAAAAGCCTCTCAGCTTTTCCCGTGCGCTAGACGGAGGATTTTCACCCGGCCCTTTTCAGGGACGCGAACCTTTACAGGTACTTACTCTATATTTTATCTCGGTAATGACATTTGGCAAGTGTTTGGGCCTAGATTCCCATTTTTAAAAACTCGTGGTACTGTAACGACACAACTGAATATGAAGCCGAAAGGCTAGTACCTAAACCGAAGACCTTCCGTCCTTGGCATGGTGCGAAATCGTTACGCACAGAAAACCCGTCATTTAGGGCGTGCGTAACGTTATAGGGGGAAACTCCTATAGGGTCGCAAGACCTCCTAGTGGCGGGCTTTATGTTTGCAAAGCCAGCCACGTTTATCCATTCAGACGTATTTTATGAATCGAAAAACTTGGTTTAGAAGAATTTGTGTAGGAGTAATTAGTCTTTTTGTATTTCTACCTTCTTTCGCTTTTGCCAAAACATGGACTACACCTTCAGGGGTGATAGTGGATGATAATGGTCAAATTGTCTCCATTCCTTTAGAGGTGCAAATCAAGCTATTGCAGCAACAAATTTCTTCTCTTCAAGCCAAACTGGAGCAAAAAAATAAACGAGCTGAACCAAAAATTGTAGGCTCCATTGGAAATCTGGATGTATATCAGGATTTATTTGGTTTTTATATAGTAAATCCAACAACAGGGTGTAAATCACAAGTAAGGAAATCAGTGTCATCTGGGATTGAAGGTACCGGATGGAGATTCAGTGGTTATACTTCTTCGTGCCCTGAGAAAAAGAAATGAAATGTATATAACCTTTGATGGCTCTTTTGTGATGAGTGAACTAATGACAAGAACTTTTGTTGTTATCTACGTTGTATTATTTTTTGGATTTTGGATTTATCTCACTAAAAAGAAAGGGTGGGCCTTTGAATGGGGTTTTTGCGGTGCCGGATTAATCGCTGGATTAATAACGGTATTTGTTCTGGAAGTAATAAAGTATATCTATACCGGCGAGCTTTAAAAACGTAAGTTTGGTAGAACTGTACATCGAAAGAGAACACGGAAACAAAACTTGTGCAAAGAAAGGGGAAGAGTACAATACGGCCATGCTTATATCAAATAGGGGCTTCCGAGCATTTACAGAGTACGACTTAGATGCAAATCTTCAAAACTTTATCACTCAACTCCGCAAAGAGATTGAGGCTGATTCAAGCATTACCACCACTGACGAAGAAGAGTATGTGCGACAAAAAGTAGTAGCAAAAACTTTAACGGGTATCGAGTTCGACACCTCCAATATCGCTGTCACACAACGCGAGGAAGAAATACCTTCTCGGTATTTCCCTAGCGGCTTTATGATAGATGAGGGGGAATCATACCCTAAGCCGATAATTACTTTTCATATTCCGTTTACAGGGGATGAACAATTTCTTCACTGCAAGCCATCAACCATGCTTATGGTTTCAGATGAAGTAGATGTTGAAAGTGGTCATGTGATTTTCGACATAATTAATTTCAGTAACAACGCCGAACAAGTTGCAAAACAGCGTGATGAGGTTGTTGGACATCTTACACAGAAAGCTGGTTTCTTAAATAAGGACATAGTGGCATACAACGGCCGTCTCGAGGGCATCGTACGGGATGCATTGAGAAATGCAAAAACCAAACATAAAGACCAGTCTGATTTTCTCGGCAAGCTTGGTAATAAACCGAAGAATGGCTAAAAAGGATGTATCGGTGGACGAGAACCTCCTTGTAGAGGTAAACGGTGTTGTGCTTAGCAAAGAACAACAAGCTGTTTTGGAGCAAATAACTGGAGGAAATTGGAAAAAGTATGGTCGCGTGGCTATGGCAGCTATGGGCGCGTTGCCTTGGGTAGGAAGTATTATGGGTGCAGCCGCGACGCTTTCAGCCGAGAACGAGCAAGGGAAAACTAATCACTTACTTTATTTATGGGTACAAGAGCATGAGGACAAGTTGCGGGCATTAATTGCCACTATGCAAAGTATCTTCGCCCGGCTGGAAACGTTCGGAGACGACATTCAAGCTCGGATTGAATCGCCGGAGTACTTGAACCTTGTACGCGAAACTTTTAGGATTTGGGACGAAGCAGAGACGGGTGAGAAACGGGATATGCTCCGCAAGCTCATTACAAACGCGGGCGGTGTAAAGATTGTGCAAGACGATATAGTTCGTCTATTTTTGGATTTCTTGGAGAAGTTCCATGAGCTGCATTTTGCTGTGATACGAGAGATTTACGCCAAGCCGAGGATTACGCGAGGTGAGATTTGGGAGAACCTCGACGAAGAGGACGCAGAAGAGTTCCCTAGAGAGGATTCTTCAAAAGCCGACCTCTTTAAACTTCTTATTATTGATTTAAGCACTGGTCTTGTTGTCCGTCAGGCGAGAATTACAGACGCCCACGGAAATTGGCAAAAGCAACCCGCTAGACGCAGGACTCGTGGAGGGGCGACAACGTCGGCATTCGATAGAGAGAAGGAGTACGTCCTTACTGAGCTCGGAGCTGAATTTGTCCACTATGTAATGGAAGACCTTGCTCCCCAGTTAGGAAGTGGTAATTAAGGTAATACTTCCGGTATATCAGCTCTGGTGATGCCAGCATGTTTGATGATTGCCCACTTTGTCTCAGTAGAGATGTACGGCTTACGGATAAGGCGTGATAGAGTTCGTGCCTTTCTGTTTGGTTGATGATAACCAAGCCGACAGCAAACACGACATAACGGCGAACGCAATGTGCTCTGTTCATACAAATACTTTACCCGCTTCTGACAGCCATTACAGATAAAATACCAATTAAAGCCTTTACCTCGGCCAAGATTTGAAGGTACAAGAGCAAGTTTTTGCTGTCCCCAAAAGTATTCACCCGTCTGCATATCTCGGA
The DNA here is from genome assembly GCA_041485465.1 of Minisyncoccia bacterium. GTDB lineage: Bacteria > Patescibacteriota > Minisyncoccia > Phycocordibacterales > JAKFXT01 > JBGPJO01. The sequence goes on from JBGPJO010000006.1 coordinate 4,099, forward strand.
GGGATTTTGATGACGTATTTTCAGACACATGTAGCAATTCTTGTAGATGTAAGGCTTCGCCAAGGTGATGGCCGCGAATAGTCCTGCCTTGTGTTTGTTCAATGTGCCTAGTGAAAGCTCTGACATAGTCACTTGTGTTGATACGAGGTAAATCTTCGGAGAACCTGAGAGATGTATGTATGCTGGTGTACATAAACGCTAGTGAATCTCTAAGTCCGCGAGCCTGTTTCTTGTTCGTACACTTTCATATAAACCTTGCAGTCGAGACAATGTCGGAGCAGGTTGCTATGAGCGTGGGGGCAGGATTGTCCTCCATTTCCATATTCCCAACGCTCCTCGTACAGTTCAGGCCCGGTAAGCGTTGAGGCTCTTAATATGGCCTTTTCTGCTTGTGCCTTGTCCTTCATCATGGGGAGGGCAATATAAAGATTAGTCCATGGAGCTTCGCGGAGTGTTTCCTTAGGAAATCCCAGCTCTATGACGATACGCTTGTAGAGAGTGCAGAGCTTCGATGCGGTGCCTTTCTTCATCCCCATTTCTTCTAGAAACTCTTCCCAAGATGACCACCTTCCTCTCCACTTTTCTTCGGAGCGGATATTCCAGAGTCGCTCGGCAATTCCTACCATGCTCTCCCGATAGAACTGAATCGTATCAGCACAGTATTCCTGTTGGTTTATGATATTTTTTTCTTCTAATTTATTTTGCATATAAGTTCTAATTTATTCGGGTAGTTATACAAGCACAAAATCGCCCTCGATAAGTAGGCTTTTTTCACTGTCTTGTAATATATCGCTAAGTTGGGCACACTCTAGAGCAAAGCGGTTCCAAAACGCTAAACTGGAGTCCACAAAATTATATGGAAGATCTCACCAAGAAAAAATGTGTACCATGTGAAGGAGGAGTTCCTTCATTTGAACCAAAACACGCTGACGAATATCTGCGCTACACCTCCGGCTGGAAAACCGTGGATTACAAAAGTATTGAGCGCGAATTTTTTTTCAAAGATTTCAAAGAGGCGATGGCTTTCATAAATAAAGTGGCGAAAATCGCTGAATCCGAAGGTCATCATCCCGATACCTATATTTTCTATAACAAAGTTCGCCTCGCGAATTCGACTCATGCCATCTCCGGCTTGTCCGAAAACGATTTTATTTTGGCTGCCAAAATAAACAAGCTTGTGCCTTTTGCTTCCTGAAAATTCAGCGGTAAATAAAAAGGGTCCACCTTGAGTTTTCCCATACGTTATAATAGAGGAAACATGGAATCTTTTGAGCTCATTGCTTTTGATGTTGATGGAACTCTTACTTCGAGTAAAATGCCTCTTGATTCTGAAATGGCGCGCCTTTTATGCGATCTATCGTTACAGAAAAAAATTGCTGCAACTTCCGGGGCTTCATTCGGGCAATTTGAAAAACAGTTTTTGCCTTATCTATCATGTGGTTCAGAGTCGTTGAGGAATCTTTATTTATTACCAACGAATGGAGCGAGTCTCTATCAATACGGGGACGATGGGCATTCCTGGAGGGCAATGTACGATCACACACTATCTGAGAGCGAGAAGAAAGAAATATTTGAGGGCTTTGAAAAAGCATTTAAGAATACTCATTTCAAAAAAACTGAAATCATCTACGGAGTTCTTCTCGAAGATCGTGGTAGTCAAATAACGTTCTCTGGGCTTGGCAGTACCGCCCCTCTTTCTCTTAAGGAGGAGTGGGATCTTGAAAGAACAAAAAGGACACCTATCGCTAATGAACTTCGCATAGTATTACCCGGATATAGCATCAGTATAGGCGGAACAACGTCTATAGATGTCACGAAGAAAGGAATTGATAAGGCATACGGACTGAAGAGCCTTATGAAATATCTCAATCTTTCCAAAGAGAAGGTATTGTATGTTGGGGACGCTTTATTTCCTGGGGGAAATGATGCTGTTGTCATACCGGTTGGGGTCACCTGTCAGCCAGTAAAAAACCTTGAGGAAACGAAAAGACTTATCCGCAGTCTCTTACTCAAAATGGCCTGAATTCTAGGGTAGAATAGAGATATGTCATTCGAAAAACCTTTTACGGAAAAAAGGCCGTGGGGGGAGTTTAGGCAATTTGCAAAAAATGAACCCGTCACCGTTAAAACTATTTTTGTAAAACACGGAGAAAGTTTAAGTCTTCAGTATCACCACGGTCGGCAGGAATTTTGGAGAGTACTTTTCGGGAATCCCGAAATAATTATCGGCGAAAGTCTTATTAAGGCGAAAAAGGGAGATGAATTTACTATTTTACCAGAAACCAAGCATCGGCTATCCGCCCCAGAAGACAATGTTGAGATTCTTGAGATCGCCCGGGGCCAGTTTGACGAAAGCGATGTAGTTCGCCTTGAAGACAAGTATCATCGTATATAAATAAAGAAAGTATTTATGCCCACAACGGCTCGCAAAACCCGCAAAAAGAAAGAGAGGGTATTAACAGAGCCCCTCACCGTCGGGCACTATCGTGGTAGCACCTTTCTTTTATACCGAGAGGTTGAAAAAGAAAAACCGGAACTTTTTTTTCTTGGGAGCCGGACCGGCAAAACTTTTTCAGGCAAGCCGCAGAAGATAAAATTACGATACTCTAATAAAGTTTCTGAGGACATCTCACAGTGCCGAGACTTTCGTTTTTTTGGAAATAATGATGATATCATTTTGACTTACATTCGTGATCGTGAATTTGGTCCGTCACTATGCTATGCGGCAACAAAAGATAGGAAAAACTGGATTGTCGGCGGAGAAATAGAAAAAATAAATACTCCATCAGTCTTGGTACCAGAACTTGAAAGTGGCGCCGGTGATACGATTTATTTTGGCGGTGATGTTTTAAGAACTGCAGTTTCGAAAAATGTCCGCAATTGGAGTATTGTCGAACCCGCTCGAGTACCGTATTGGCACTTTTTTAATGGGGAACCCTTTCGTGTGGCTGGTGCACTCAGTACTCCTTTAGGGATTGCAGTATTTTATGAATCGGAAATTACTATCGATATTATCACTGATGTAAATTTGCGCGATGAAAAAGTGGGTGAAGAAAGGTTCGTAAAAATTGGCGCAGCTTTTTTTAAAGAATCAAATCCAACAGAGCTTCTTTGGCAGACAGAACTTCCTCTTATTGAATCTCCTTTAAAAAATAATGATAGTATCAGGGTTTTTGGGATAGTACCGGTATCTGAGAAGGAAGACACCTTTCGTTTTTATGTTACGTCGTCTGAAGGAGAGATCGGTTTTTTTGAATTTACTCAGAAAATGCTTTTAGAACATCGAGAACAAAAAATACCGGCACTGAAAAAATTTTCTGGTAATCCAATTCTTGGCCCGACCAAGCACGAATGGGAATCTCATGGGGCATTTAATCCAACAGCTCTTCGGGCCGGGGGGAAGATTCACTTACTCTATCGTGCCGTCGGTCCGGAGGGCTCTTATATCGGCTATGCCTCAAGTACTGACGGACTCGGGATTGACGAGCGGTTACCAACACCAATTTACAAGCCGACTTTTCCTTTTGAAACGCCGAATGAAGATACTATAGATGATAGATCCTCTGAGATTTTTCACTCGGGTGGCAGTTGGGGAGGATGTGAAGACCCGAAGCTTACCCAAATTGATGAGCGTATTTATATGACCTATGTAGCCCATGCCGGCTACTGGCCGATGCGCACAGCCCTTACCTCAATTCTCGTTGAAGATTTTTTGAAAAAGCGGTGGCGATGGACAAAACCAAAACTAATGTCTCCGCCAAATGTAGGAAGCAAAAGCGTAGTAATTCTTCCCGAAAAAATTAATAATCGATACGTTATTTTCCATCGAATTTGGCCGAGTATTGTTATTGATACGGTATCCGAACTCGAATTTGGAGGAGAAAAAGGTTGGCTCAAGACAGAATCGGTAATTTCGCCACGACGATCGTATTGGGATAGCCAAAAGCTCAGTATGGGTGCTGCTCCTATAAAGACCGATAAAGGCTGGCTTGCGATTTATAATGCCGTCGATCGTTTTGATTCGTCGCGTTATAAAATAGGCGCGATGCTTTTAAAATCTGATGACCCGAAAGTTGTTTTAGCGCGGACACGGAAACCGATTCTCTCACCGGACGAATGGTATGAAAATGATGGCAAGCCCGGCATCGCTTATCCCGGAGGAGCAGTTGAGCTTAATGGCACGGTTCATGTTTATTATGGCGGCGCAGATAAGGTAAGCTGTGTGGCGACTATTCCAACCGATGAACTTTTGTGGCATCTCTTGGGAGAGAGTGATGCTCGACCAACTATTACTCCAATCAGACTTTCATAAATTATGTTTGTCGTTAAGCGATCGCACCATAATCCGATTTTTGTTCCGAGGCGCGAACATTACTGGGAGGCTTTTGCCACCTATAATCCCTCGCCGATTAAGCACAAAGATAAAATATACGCTCTCTACCGGGCGCTATCGCTTCCAGATATTCTTCGTACACCTCAGCAAATTTCTACTATTGGTATATCGGAGAGCAGTGATGGAACTCACTTCGAAAGGCAAAGGCAATTTATCGCTCCGGAAAAAGAATGGGAACGATACGGGTGCGAGGATCCACGGGTCACCTATTTTGAAGGAAAATTCTACATTTTTTATACAGCTCTTTCCAAGTACCCATTTCGGGCCGACGGTATAAAAGTGGCTGTTGCCGTTTCAGAAGATTTACAGAGCGTCGAAAAGCGATATCTGGTAACGCCATTTAACGCCAAGGCAATGGTTCTTTTTCCCGAACGTGTCCAAGGGAAGGTTTTGGTTTTTGTGACAACCCATACTGATGAACCGCCTGCAAAAATTGCTATTGCCGAGGCAGACTCTGTTGAAGAATTCTGGTCGGAGGATTTTTGGAAAAAGTGGCACTCAAATCTTGAGTCTCACGTCATTGATCCGCGCCGAACACCGTACGACCATGTCGAAGTCGGGGCGGTTCCAATAAAAACAAAATACGGCTGGCTTCTGATCTATTCTCATATTCAAAACTATTTTCCAAGCCCAGAGCGCTATGAACGAGTATTCGGAGTCGAAGCACTTCTTCTTGACGCTAATGATCCCAAGAAAATTATTGGTCGTACCGAAGGGCCCATTCTTATTCCGGAGGAACCCTATGAACTTTCAGGGTATGTTGCAAATATTGTGTTTCCTTCGGGAGCTATTGTTGAAGGGGACACGCTCTCTATTTATTACGGTGCTGCTGATACCACTGGTTGCAAAGCAAAAGTGAATCTTTCAGATTTGATCTCAACAATCTCGCCTGAAACGAAAGACGCATATCATTTTAAACGTTTTTCAAAAAACCCCATTATCGTACCTGATCCGAACCATCCCTGGGAATCAAAAGCAACATTCAACCCGGGGGCACTCGATATCAGTGGCAAGGTCCATCTTTTCTATCGAGCGCTTTCTGCGGATAATACCTCGACGATTGGATATGCACGGGCAACAGATGGTCTTTCAGTTGAAGAGAGGTTCCCCAATCCAGTGTATGTTCCGCGTGAGGAGTTTGAGATCAAAAAAATTCCCGGAGCAAATTCCGGTTGTGAAGATCCTCGGCTAACAAAAATCGATAACCGTATTTATATGTGCTACACAGCCTTTGACAGTGTTGGCCCGCCGAGAGTAGCGGTCTCTTCAATAGAAGAAGAAGATTTTTTAGCAAAACGTTTCGTATGGAACGTCCCCCAGCTTATTACGCCGCGCGGAATTGATGATAAAGACACCTGTATTCTTTCTGAAAAAATCGGTGGCAAATATCTTATTCTTCATCGGATTGGTACGGATATTTGTGGTGATTATCTCGACTCCCTTGATTTTGAGAAAGATAAAGTCAACAAGTGTATTCGGGTATTTGGTCCGCGCACTTTCGCATGGGACAGTACCAAGGTTGGTATTACTGCTCCTCCCGTCAAAACAAAAAGTGGCTGGCTTCTTCTTTACCATGCCGTTTCAAAAAATCATCACACCTACCGGATCGGCGCAGCTCTTCTTGATCTTAATGACCCGACAGTGCTCCTTGCTCGGGGAACAGACGTTATTTTTGAACCTGAGGAATTGTACGAAAAAGAGGGAATTGTAAAAAATGTAGTGTTTCCGTGTGGCATGGTTCTCCGTGATGGACTTCTTTACATATACTACGGCGCTGCCGATCAGGTTATTGGCGTTGCCACAATGAAGCTCGATATTATGCTCAACGCTCTCGAGTATGGAGCAAAGCTTTAGAGAGTTCGAATAATAAGCCGATTTCAAAAGATACGATAAAACAAAGTCAAAAAATAAAAAGGCCAGGGCGTACTATCGTTTCCTGGCCATCTTTAAGAGAATGTGTCCCTAGATGCCGACACCCGGCTCTTGTGCATCCCAGGGCGAGAGCATGTATACGGGCTGCTGTTCAGGGTCATCGATCAGATGAATTTCGATGACATACTGGGTAATTCTTCTACCCTCGCTATCTTCCACTCTCTCGATCTTTTCGACTCTTTTGATGATCTCGACGGTGATGTTCGGTGCAAAAAAACATTCGACCGTTCCATCTGCCCCTGGGGAGGTTAATTTGTCGTAAACCCCTGCTCCCGCGTCGTAGCCCAGATCTCTCGTCGTTGTGAGAAGGGAGATGAGATCATCTTTAGACGGGCAAAAGACAGCTTTCTTCACTGTGTCTACTTCTCCAATGATCCACGAATCTTTTCCGGATGCACCCGTGGTGGAGAAAATAACCATCGCCGCGATTACAGCGAAAATTTGGCTTTTCATGGATCCCTCCCTGATGGCTAGCCAATCTAGGCAGACAAAATTCTTGATTAAAGATAGCCAGAATACTTAATTTGTCAAACACAAAATAAACTAATAAAAAAGCCGCGACTATGATGTCGCGGCTGTACAGTTTTGGCTAGAATGTCATGCGGGCATGACCTTTTCATGCACATCCCACCAGGAGAGCATGAAATAGACGGGTGCCACAGGCCTTCTTCCAGAAGTCAGATCAGCACACTTCCTTGGAAAGCAGATAGATTTTGACAATATAGACCGTGACCGTGCTCCCGTCTATCCTTTGAAAACCATCAATCTTTTTGCCGACTTTTCCGAGGATGAAAACTTGGATATTTGGTCCGCCGACACATTTCGGAGTGTTACCCTGGATCTCCTGGCTTAACGTTTTGAACATTTCTTTCCCTGCGGCGTTGCCATGCTTCACAGTTTCATTGATGATCTTCTTGAGGTCGTCTTCCGTTTGGCAGTAAATTGTGTCGACCATGGCCGGTTGGTTGGCTACCAAGGTACCATCATCGGCGCGCAGCGGAGATGGTAAAGAAAGTAGCGCTATGAGCACTGCGAGTGAAGATAAGAGTGTCTTCATGAAAGCCTCCGCACTGGCTATGATGTTACAGGACAGATATTCTGTGCCTAAGATTATTGAAATTAAGCACTTTGTCAAACTGCAAAAACTCCTTTATTATGGGTTTCTTACTAGGAATGGATGTATGAAAAAATATCAGGAGGAACTTGATCTTTGGTTTAAGAAAAATGGCTGGAAATATTGGTCGCCACTTTCTATTCTTGCCCGGCTTTTTGAAGAATGTGGCGAATTCGCGCGAGTGGTCAACCACCTCTTCGGCGACAAACCGAAAAGAAGTGAAGAAAAAGAGCAGGAACTTGGAGAAGAAATGGGAGATATCATCTATACTCTTATTTGCTTCGCCAATTCTCAGGGCATTGATTTAGATAGTGCGATACAGGGAAGTATTGATAAAGTGATTAAGCGGGATAAAGACAGATTCACCAAGTCATAAAATCGTCAAAAGGTAGATTACAATAAAAAGAAGCATGAACAATATTATAGAGGTTAAAAACCTTAGTAAAAAATTCGGCGATTTTAGCGCAGTAAGTGATATTTCTTTTACTGTTGCGAAGGGCGAGATTTTTGCCTTTCTCGGTCCGAACGGGGCGGGGAAGTCAACGACCATTAAAATGCTGACGACCCTCCTCAAACCAACCGGCGGGGAAATGCGTCTAAATGCTGAGAATCCTGCGGAAAACCCCCACGCGGTCCGCAAATCTTTCGGCATTGTCTTTCAGGATCCGAGTCTCGATGATGAACTGACTGCCTATGAAAATATGGAATTCCACGGAGTGCTCTACGATGTTCCGAAAAAACTCCGCAGAGAGCGGATTGACCAATTGCTTAAATTTGTCGACTTATGGGAGCGTAAAGACAATCTGGTAAAAGAATTTTCAGGCGGCATGAAGCGGCGGCTTGAGATCGCCCGCGGCTTGCTTCATCATCCAACCGTCCTTTTCCTCGACGAGCCGACACTCGGTCTTGACCCCCAGACAAGGAATCACTTGTGGAATTACCTTAAAGAACTTAACAAGACTGAAAATACCACCGTATTTTTCACTACTCATTATATGGAGGAAGCTGATCGGATTGCCGGCCGAATTGCCATTATTGATCAGGGTAAAATAATCGCTTCCGGCACCTCACAAGAACTAAAGACAAAAACAGGCACGAATTCTCTTGAAGAGGCGTTCCTTTCTCTCACCGGAAAGGCAATTCGAGAGGAAGAAGGGGGGAATCTTGATATGTTGAGAATGGCCCGCCGTGCGTGGACACGACGTTAATTGAGTCAACTTATGAAAACAATTTACATTTTATGGCTTCGGCAGATCAAGCGCTATATGCGCTCCCGATCAAGAATCTTCGGCTCTCTCGCCCAGCCGCTCCTTTTTTTACTTGCCTTAGGATACGGCCTTGGACCGGTTTTTCAGAAAGCGGGGCAGGGGAATTACATTGAATTTCTGGCTCCGGGAGTTATCGGCATGGGTATTATTTTTAGCTCGATATTTTCCGGCATGGAAATTATTTGGGATCGCCAGTTTGGCTTTCTTAAAGAGACGCTTGTTGCTCCGGTATCACGCTTTAACATTATGCTTGGAAGAACTCTTGGCGGCGCGACGATCGCGACCTTTCAGGGTCTGATTGTTCTTATTATCTCAGTTGTCGCTGGTTTTCGGTTTACTAGCCTTGTTCTTGTTTTGCCGGCTTTACTCGTCATGTTTTTGATTGCGCTTCTTTTCACAGCGCTTGGTACGGCAATCGCTTCTCGCCTTCAGGATATGCAGGGTTTTCAGCTGATCATCAATTTTCTTGTGATGCCGCTCTTTTTTCTCTCCGGCGCTCTTTTTCCGCTTCAAGGGTTACCTTCTACCATTGCAATAATTACCGCACTTGATCCGCTCTCCTATGGCATTGATGCATTACGGGCACTTTTGATCGGCTCTTCGCACTTCGGGCTTAGTATTGATATTTCTGTTCTTCTTGGGGTCACCCTTTTCTTTCTCGTTGTCGGTAGTTATTTATTTTCGAAGATTGAAGTTTAAAAAATAAACCCTACTTTTTATTATGTCTTTTATTATGGAAGGAAGCCCACCCTTTTTATTTTTCGCGGGCATGATCGGAACGATACTTTTCTTGCGGTTATACCTTTTGATATCTCCTCAAACAAACATATATCTCAGCCGCTACAATGTGCACCATCTCTACACCGGAGCATTTCTTCTCATTGTCCTAACTATTCTAAGAACCGCGGGGATAAACGCTTCATGGCTCACCCTTTTATCTGGGATTGCAAGCGGGCTTATTGTTGATCAATTGGTGTATCTCGTCACTTCAAAAGGGGGGCATGAAGCCTACTATGGAAAAATATCTTTCTTGGGGATGTTAGGTATTACCGCTTTTCTCTTGCTTATCGGCATGGTAGCCTCTCTTTTAGTCCGCTAATTGTTGGGCCGTTAGCTCAGTTGGTAGAGCGCATCCATGGCATGGATGAGGTCAGCGGTTCAATCCCGCTACGGTCCACACTGATTCGACCGAAATTATTTTTAATGTGGCGTATATATAACGGCGCCGTTTTCCGCTCCGGGGGCGCAGACGGCAACCCGGTTATTATTATCCGTATTTTTTATAACATTGTAACCGGTTTCGGTATCCGAATAGGTAATCGGGTCAACGGGAATGTCGGAGAGGTATTTTTTGTTGTTGGTTAATTCTGAAAGTGCCACCGTGCACGATCCCCCGGTTTTACAGATAGTGAAGGCGTCACTAAGAATTACCGTAGTGCAATCAGTTAGTGTTCCATTCGGAATCGCGGCAGGCAGAGACCCGTGATTATCTAGGGCGTATTGATCAATGGCGCTCAAAATGGTGGCGATATCAATCTGACGCTCCGCATTTCGCGTATCAGCTAGTTGTTTACCTGGGTTAAGGGCAAACACAGTAATACCCGCGAGAATGGTAAGAGCGGCGACTGCAAGCAATATCTCTATCAAAGTAAAAGCGCTTTTGGTGCCAACATAGCCAAGAGTCTTCATACTTCTCCTAGCGAGTAACCGAGATGGTCGCGGTCTCCGCAAGCGGCGCACAGACGGTAATACGGTTATCTGAATCTTTCCACGCCAAGTAGCCGGTAAAGTACGGATCCGAAAGTGAAGGATCAATAGGGAGAGTGACTAAGAATTGTTTTGAAGCGGTTAAGCTACTGAGAGAAATGCCCGTACAGTTATCAACGTCTTTGCAAATCCCGAAATAATTATCATTGAATGTTTTGTCTGTACACGATGGATCGTCAATTGAGCGGAGTGTTCCCGGTAGGGAGCCATTTTTTATTTGATATTGAATAATGGCGCTTGAAATAGCCTCGACGTCCGAGCGCCTCTCGGCATCCCTTGTTTCGGCAAGTTGTCGGGCGGGATTGATGGCAACAATCACAATACCCGCGAGAATGGCTATCGTGGCAACCACCAAAAGAATTTCAAGAAGAGTAAATCCTCGGTCTAATGACTGTTTCGTCATACACCTATAACGGTTCTATTTTAAGAATACTGTATAAGTATACCGTATTGCTGTTTGCTTGGTAGAGAGATCTTGGTTTTTAGTGGATAACATAGGCATCATTTAAAAATCGGCTACTTCTTGCCAGTTGGCAGCGGTAATCGAGGTTGTTGTTCCCGTTTCATGTATGGTGGTAGTTACGGAAGCGCTGATCTTTACCTTGCGGACAACGGATTCGACAAAACCGGAGGCTTTAACCAGATCTTCTGACGGAGCACTTTCTTCAGTGGTGAATTCGCAATGCCCGTAACCGAAATCGATCCCTCCCGCTTGCGGGAGGGATTCGGTATTTTTTATTGTAAGAAGGCCTGATTCGGCACAAGCGTCAGCAAGCGCTTGAGCGCGCAGCGATTCTTCACGTACAATGGTATTTCGAGCCGCATTGGCGCCTGCTTCAAGAATAAAAAGGGCGCTTCCAAGCGCAACAGCACCGATGATAAGAACGCTCAGTAGTGTCAAATAACCAGCATTTTTTCTGACACTCTTTAAAATATTTTTTATTTTGTTAGCGTGGGTTTGCTGTTCCATAAAATGTGTCTGAATAATTAAGCTCGTTTCTTCCTCCTTGATTTCGCGCACTTGCCATAAACTCGACGCGGATAGAGCCAGACGTTGTTGTCCCGCCGAGATTTTTGAAAAGCAGATCAGTGATTTTGACCTCGGGAGAGGAGAGGACGTTTACGGGATTCAAGCCTTCTTCCATATTGATCGTACCGTCAAGAAGGGTGATAGTCGTTGGATCGCGCGAACTGTCTTTAGAATGAATGCTAAGAATTCCCGCACTTTCTCCAGGAAGCGGTCCATCTATCGAATCGGCGTTTTTAATACTTTCCGTAAGTATCCTCATAATCTGAGAACCCGCATCCTCGACTCTTCTTACCGCCTCATATTTTGCTTGGTTCGAAATTACGGTAATGAAAAGGGTGCTTGTGACGCTAAGTAGGATTGCGGCCATGCTGACGTACAGAATAAGTTCAATCAGTGTAAATCCTTTCTCTGTAAATTTTTTTTTCATTGCGGTTATTTCCAGTTGGTAAGATATGTGTCGAGTGAGACGGAACCGCTTCGACCCTCTCCGTCGGTCCAGGAGACATTCGCCGTGATCTCTTTTTTCCCCACGTCGACCGTTTGTATCGTGATTGTTCTGGTGTAGATATTTTCGATTATGTCGCTTCCGGGAGTAAGCGACCAGCTGCCGGTTGCCATGCTAAGACCGTATGATCCGTCATTAATAGTGGCGAAATCTTGATCGCGTATTTCTCGAATGGCCTCAAGCCCTTCTTCTCCAAGATAGAGAGATTTTGACTCTATGACCGTGACTATTTCGTTATTTTGCCCGTAAAGAAGTGCCTCAATGATGAGGACGACAATCACGCCGAATAAAGCAAGCGAGAGCAGGGGCTCGAGAATGGTAAATCCTGTCTTAGTATTTTTATTCGATGACGATAACACCTTTTTCGTTGACTGAAATTGTCTTTGATTCTCCGATAGGGGAGGACAACAGTGTCGTTGCCCCGGTACTTTCCGGGTAACCGGAAACTTTACTGAAGATAAATTCCTGCTGTCCCGAGACGGTGGTATTGAACATGGTGGTAGTCTCATCAAAATTTGCGTCTCGTGCCGCGTAAGCATTTCCCTTAAAGAGTATCAGTTTATCGTCTTCTATTTTCACTCCCCACGGCGAATCTTCTGAAACGGCACTTGAAAGCTCTTCTGCTCTGTAAATCATATCTTTGAGGGAGGCGCTGGCAATTTCTAAATCATTTCTGGCTGGTAGATTTTCGTATGTAGCAAGAGAAAGGGTTGCGATAGCGGCAATAAAAGCGACGGAAAGCAGTATTTCAAGAAGGGTAAAACCTCCTACTCCAAAATTTTTTTCCATAATCAGTGTCGGTTAATGCCGCCGATCAAATCATAGATGGGTAGTATCACGGCAAGAGCGACCGAGACGACCGCAATCCAGACGATAAAGAGAAGCATCGGTTCAAGAATGACACCGAGGTTTCTCGTCGTCGTATCTGACTTGTCTTCAAAAACAAGTCCGACTTTAAGGAGGACCTCTGAGAGATTCCCTGACTTGCTGCCTGTTATTATAAGTTGCTGAATCGGCGGCGGAATGAGTCGATCCGCTTTCTTAAATGAGGTAAAACTTTTTTCGAGTGAATTGCCGTCAGTCAAATTTTTTCGCATATGAGCATACAACTTTTTATATTGGTCGGCTTGGGTTGCTTCTTCAAGAGAGGAAAGGGCTTCGAGAATGGGAATACCGCTATCAAGAAGCCCACCGAGAATCGAACCGAATCGGGCAAGCTCAACTTCCTGAAGCAGACGGTTTACGCCAGGAATCGAGGAGAGAATGTATTCGCCGATTTTTTTAGTCGCAGACAAAAAGAAAAGAATATAGAAAAGAAAGCCGAGTGCGACAAGGAAAAGAGGAATTGCGATACTGCCGTATTTTGAAAGAAAAGTTCCGAAAGAGAGAAGAATTTTCGTAACAAGCGGCAATTTCAGCTTAAGTTGGCTGAAAAGCGTGGCAAGGCGGGGAAGAATAAACCATGAGACGCCAATACCGACGACAAGCGTAACCCCGAAAACAAACCCGGGATACATAAGGGCTGAACGAACCTTTGACTTAAAGGTTCTCTGTTTCTCTTCCTGTTCGCCAAGCATCTTGAAATTTTTAACCAATTGACCGGTTTGTTCTCCGATCCGGATCAACGACGACACGCGTTTCGGAAAAAGACCGCTATTTTCGAAAACTGTCCACAGTGGCAATCCGAGACTAAGTTCTTCTTCCATTTTTCCGATAATGATTTTCATGCGCTTCGTTCGAACACTTTCTTTAATCGATTGAAGCGCACTTGACACATCAACTCCCGCCCCGAGCAGTAATCCCAGATTTTCCGTCAAATAATCAAGATCTTTTTCAATACCAAACCGTCCCAGAAATTTTAGGGGGGTCTTGTTATCCGTGCTTGCCATGATATCTCTATGATTCGGGTGCCGCGACCCGCAAGAGCTCTTCTAAAGTGGTGATGCCCCCCTTTACTTTCGAAAGGCCGTCTTCGAAGAGAGAACGGGCTCCCTCTTTTCTCGCAAGCTCTGAGACTGCCGATTTTGCCGGCCGCACGGCGATCAGTTCCTGCATTTCCGAAGAATTTCGAATCAATTCAAAGATGGCGATTCGCCCAAGATAGCCGGTGAAGTGGCACGCCTCGCATCCTTTCCCCCGATACAGCGTTATCTCTTGTTGATTTTTAAAATAAGGCGAAGCCTTCGGCATTTTTGCCTCAATTTCTTGTGTGCTCGCGGTGTAACTTATTTTGCAATGCCCACAGATTTTGCGTACCAGCCGCTGCGCAATAATGAGCTCGAGTGTTGATCCGAGAAGAAAGGGTTCAATGCCGATGTCGAGAAGCCGTGGAATGGTCGTTGCCGCATCATTCGCGTGGAACGTCGAAAAAAGCAGGTGCCCCGTCAACGCGGCGTTGACGGCGATTTCGGCGGTCTCGCTATCCCTGATTTCGCCGACAAGAACGATGTCGGGGTCTTGTCTCACAATTGAACGCAGGCCGCGCGCAAAAGTGAGATCCGTCTGGGGGTTTGTCTGCATCTGATTAATGCCCTCGATTTTATATTCAACCGGATCTTCAATGGTTGTGATATTTATTTCACTGCTATTTAAGGAATTAAGGAGGGCGTAGAGTGTCGTTGTTTTTCCGCTACCCGTCGGACCGGTAACCAAAATCATCCCAAACGGTTTCTTGGCCGCCTCCATGAGGATTTTCTGGTCATCAGTATTAAGCCCTAACGTGTCGGTCGTGAAGCTCGTTATATATTGCGACAAGAGCCGAAGCGCTACTTTCTCGCCATCTAAGGTTGGTGCGATCGAAACACGGATGTTAACCACTCCCTCATTTCGGGTATGTCTCAGAGAACCGTCTTGAGCCTTGAAGTGCTCGTCGATGGGTAGGTGAGCAAGAATTTTTATGCGGTTCAAGATATTCTCGTAATATTTTTTCGGTATTCTTGTCGCTTCAAGAAGCACGCCGTCAATCCGGAAACGGATTACCGTTTCTTTTTCTCTCGGTTCGAAGTGTATATCCGACGCATTGAGATGAACGGCATCCTCGATGATTTCATCAATTACTCCCGGGACGAAAGCACTTTTCGATTCGAACATCTCCGCAAAACGGACAGCGAGAGGTTTTTCATAGAGTTTTAACGCAAGGTCAATCGTTTCAGGAAGCGCATACTGAACAGTCACTTCCTTTCCCGTGAATATTTTTTGAAGTTCCGTGAGTAGGTTTTCAGCGAGTGGTTTATCGGAGGCGATCGTTACCAAGAGGGGATTTTCGGAAATGAAAATAACTCGGTAATCGCGAGCGACTTTTTCGGGGATTTTTTGAATCTGGTCGCGGCTTGTCGGCACGGAGTCTTTCTCCGCGTATTTGACGCCAAACGTCTCGGCAACCGATTGTCCCAATAAATCCCTGGTAAGGAGACCGCGCTCAATGAGGGCTTCTGCAAGGGAAATTTTTTTATCCGCGGCTATTTTTTGGGCCGCCTCGAATTCTTCTGCTCCGAGGTAGCTCCCTTTAAGGAGGATATCTCTTAATTTTTCCTCTGGAATTAGTCCGTCAATTGGAGGCATGAAAATTGTTTAATAAGTTTTCAATGCAAATGAAAAAGTTCTTTAGCCCGACGTGTTATTGTAATGATACTACAAAGATTTCTCCATACCTATAAGGGTTATTAGATTTTATTGTCAGAGGATTCTTTTTTGTTAGAATGCGGAAAACCTGCACCCTTAGCTCAGTTGGTAGAGCGTTCCCTTCACACGGGAAAGGTCATAGGTTCGAATCCTATAGGGTGCACCGGTCTTTGCGAAAGTTTATTAAGTTTCAAAAGTGATGTAGAGTGGTGAGGTTTTGAAAAGGGAAGAGATGAGTATAATTATTTCCGATTGAGCGCTCAGTCGGGGTGTAGTACAGGGGTAGTATACACGCTTCGGGTGCGTGAGACCCGAGTTCGATTCTCGGCACCCCGACTAAGCGCTCAACCCCGTCTACATGAGGGGCCTATAGTTCAGTGGTAAAACGCCGCATTCGCATTGCGGAGGCGGGGGTTCGATTCCCCCTAGGTCCACAAAAAAGACATTATTTTACGATAACAGTACCGCGATCGTTAGGATTTATATGATTGTGGTATTTCCAAGCCCCAATCTTGGTAAATGTGTATTCGTAAATTCCATCTCCATGCGCCAAGGCTAGGTGCAGGAACAAGAATTTATCTTTCATATTTATTATTTCCTTTTGATCAAACCCGGGCAAATCGGTATGGGTGGGGTGGGGATCGGAAGCAACCCACATTGGCCGACCGGAAACATTAATCCAGGCTACTGTAGTTCCAACCTTGACCGCTACTGTTTGAGGGTCAAATCCTTTTTCTGTATAGCGAACTTGAACTTGAGCGATTTGCGCGACAGAAGTGGTTGCCGAAGAGCCATTTTCTAAACGCTGATAGTTCTTGTATGGCAACCATATCCCAATTACCCAAACAGCCGATAAAACACCGAGAATTAAAAGGATATTTCTCAAGTCTATCATCTGATAAGTATGTTTAACTCCATTCCATTTTATCATATAATTACACTAGTATTTAAAATGAAGATCGATTTTATTTCAGATATCAATAAAGATCTTGGGGCTGATCTTAATTACCCTAAAGTTGACCGTTTTATACTTAAAGTGCTCTGGGGACATTTAGTGGTTTTTCTGCTTTTCATTATTGCCGACGCCATTGTAAAACTACCGAGCATTTATCCGAGCCCATTCGGCTGGAGAGTAATTAGCTACAACGAAGCGTTCTATGCATTTTTGCTCGCCATAGTAATAACCCTTTTTCCAACACTTCTCATAAATATAATAAGAAACCGTTATTTCTGGCGGGTGATCGTAACGTTTGCATTGACAATTTACTCCTACTTGCTTGTTTTTATTACCGGAGGATCAATCGAAGCGCATTTTCATTTCTTTATCATTGCCGCCCTGCTTGTCGTCTATGCTGATTGGAGGCTAGGCTGGATTCTTTTGGTCTTAACAGGATTGCATCATGGCATTTTAAATTATTTTGAACCGGGGTGGGTCTATTTTTATGGTCGTAACGATTTTTCAGTGATCTCTCATGCTTTGCCGGTCTTGGTGGCGGTAATCTTTACAACTATGCTTTGTAACAATAATAGAAATGGAATTATTTCACTTAAGGACAGTAAAAAAAGTCTTGAGACGAGAACTGCGGAGTTAGAGAAACTAAAAGGTAGTCTTGAGCATAGAGTGGGGGAGCAAACCACCGATCTTGAGAATAAAGTTTCCGAACTCCAAAATATTAACAAACACATGATTGATCGCGAGTTAAGAATGGCTGAATTGAAAAAAGAGAACGAAGAATTAAAGAAGAAAATTGAAAATTCTCCGAGACAGTGATTATGTCTCAAGAAGCACAAATTATTGATGTAAAACAGGTCGCTCTTGGCACAGTCGAATTGGTTTTGGGGCTTAGCAAAGAATTCGATTTTCAAGCCGGCCAATATATTCGAGTTATAGTGCCGCGTCTTATTTCTGAAGACCCGCGCGGCAACAGCCGCGATTTTTCAATTGCTTCTTCTCCCCGTAATGAAAACAAGCTGTCTATTGCTTTTCGAATATCAGAAAGCCCTTTTAAGCAGAGTATTTTAAGATCACAGCCTGGCACAAAAGTTACTGTTGAGGGCCCTTTTGGCAATTTTATATTACCGGCAGATACTCAAAAGTCCGTTGTCTTTTTAGCTGGCGGTATCGGTATCACTCCATTTTTGAGCATGATCCGCTTTGTCACGGAAAAAAAATTGCCCCACAAGATAAAATTGCTTTATCTGAATAAAAACCCCGAGAGTGGCGCATATTTGTCGGAATTGAAAAAACTTGAAAAGCAAAATCCAAATTTCGTTCTAAATGAAAAATTCGGACTGCTCGATCGAGAATTTATCGAAAAAAGTGTCAATACCACAGGGAACATCTGGTACATCGCCGGCCCGCCCTCGATGGCGAAAGAGGCGAGAATAATACTTGACCAACTGGGAATCACCAATGACGATATTTTGATTGAGGAATTTACGGGCTACCCCTTTCCATCAACAGACGGCAAAGAGCTCCCGGCGATCACGCCCGAGCATTCAATCGCCGATATTGAAGCGATATTTCAAGCCTTAAATAAATCCGTTCTTGTTTCGGAGACTGACACCAACGGCACCATTATTTATGCCAATGATAAGTTTGTGGAAACCTCAAAATACAGTCTCGAGGAGTTAATCGGACAAAATCACAGGATTCTTAAATCAGGTTTCCACAAAGCGTCATTCTATGAGGATTTGTGGAAGACTATATCAGAGGGAAAAGTATGGAGAGGCGAGATAAAAAATAAAGCAAAAGACGGCACCTTTTACTGGGTTGATGCCAATATTGCTCCGGTTCTAGATAAAAACGGGAAATCAGTGAAATACATTGCTATCAGGTTTTTAATCACCGAACGCAAAATGATGGAGGAAAAGCTAAAAACTCAAATGGAAGATACTGAAAAAACAAAATTAGCCATTCTCAATCTGCTTGAAGATATTGAAGAAGAAAAAGAAGGCGTGGAGCGCAAAGTTGTTTTGCGCACCCGAGAGCTTGAAGTGGAACGGTCCCGTCTCCTCGCTTCCATCAACAGTCTCTCTTTTGGTTTTATTATTGCTGACCTGAATCATCGTATTCTTCTTAAGAATAATGCGATGTTGGAGCTTTTTGGCGCAGAGAGTAAAGAGATTATCTCGATTGAAAATATCTCGAGTCTTTTTGGGAAAGAATTTGACATTAAAGGAGAAGCGGAGCGGTGCGTGAAAGGGGGAAAGGTCTGTGAGATAAAAGAAATAGTTTTCGGCAAGAAATTTCTCCGTGGCATTATTGCTCCGATTGTGATGGCGCACGACCATGGCGAGATCATTGGTTATGTGTTTTTGCTCGAAGACATCACTGAAGCAAAAGTGATGGAAAGGAGCCGCGAAGAATTTTTTGCTGTTGCGTCTCATGAACTGCGCACGCCGCTGACCGCTATCCGCGGAAATGCCGAAATGATTCTTGATATGTATGCCGACAAGGTGACCGATAAAGACATGAAAGAGATGCTTGTAGATATTGATACATCAAGTGTGCGGCTCATCGAGATCGTAAACGATTTTCTTGAAGTTTCTCGTCTTGAACAGGGAAGGATTCAAATCAAGAAAGAAGTATTCAATATCTCCGAAGTGATAGAGAGAGTGATTAGGAATTTAGAGGGGAGCGCGAAGAAAAGGGGACTCCCCCTTCTTTATGTAGTGCCTAAAGCGCCTCTTACCAATGTTATTGCCGATAAAAACAGAGTTGAACAGATAATGGTGAACTTAATCAGCAATGCTATAAAATTTACTGAAAAAGGGAGTGTCAGTATCAATGTGGAGTCAATTCCCAACTTTTTGAAAATTCAAGTCATTGACACCGGTATTGGTATCTCGCCCCATAATCAAACTCTACTTTTCAGAAAATTCCAGCAGGCGGGAGAAAAAATTCTTGCACGGGACATTACTCAAGGAACGGGTCTCGGTCTCTATATCTCTCAACTTCTGGTATCGAGTATGGGAGGAACCATTGCTCTTGAAAAAAGTACTTTTGGTGAGGGCAGTACATTTACATTTACCATTCCGATTGCCACATGATAAACTTTAATCCAAAGAGTCTTGCGCTGTCGCACCTTACTCTACTAGTAGAGCCAAATATCTAATTTATGAAAAAAATATACCTCGTCGAGGATGATACATATGTAAGCCGAATGTATGAAAGGGCATTTCGTTTCAGCGGCTACGAGGTTGAGGTTGTGGGCGACGGTGAGGTGGCCCTCAAACAACTTACAGAAATGAAGAATCTCCCCTCAGCAATTGTACTTGATGCCATGATACCGAATATGAGCGGTCTTGATGTACTGCGTAATATAAAAAAAGATTCTCGTCTCAAAAATATTCCCGTAATCATCCTGACCAATTCTTTTCTGGAAGAAAACGCAGAACAATTTATATCTTCGGGGGCCGATTTATATCTGGTTAAAATAGAGAATACCCAAAAAGACACTGTCCAAAAGATCCATGATCTGATAGAGAATTACAAGGGCCAGAAAAAATAGAAAATAACTGATTAATTTCTCCAAAAAGAAACCTCATGCCTCCTATTTTTATAGCTGAAGACGATCCTCTGATGGGGAGGATGTACGAGCGAGCATTCCGCTTAAATGGTTATGATTTAAAAATGGCGTTCGACGGAGAACAGGCGCTCTCGATGCTACTCGCAGCAAACCCGAAGCCCTCTGTCATCATTCTCGATGTGATGATGCCGAAGATGAGCGGTTTTGACGTTCTTAAAAAAATAAAGGAAGATGCGGATCTTAAAAATATTCCAGTCATTCTTCTCACGAATCTCGCGGGCCAAGAGGACGCCCAAAAAGGGATCTCGATGGGTGCGCTCATGTATCTTGTGAAGAGCGAGTACAACCCAAAGCAAATTGTCGATACGATTAAAAAAGTGCTTGAGACAACGCCCGCTCCTCAAGGAGGCGCATAAAAGCTCCGCTCACTGTTTCTTTTAGCGCACGGATTGGTAGCCGCCCTTTACTCCGCTTTTTGAGAGGATGACTTGCCAGAGTTCTATGCGTCTCGCGCGAAACGTGCCGGCGCAGGAGAGAAGGTAGTATTTCCACATCCTGTAGAAGTGCTCAGAATATTTTTTTGAAAGCGTTGGCCAGGCATGGTTGAAATTTTCAAACCAAGTCATAAGTGTCTTGTCATAGTCGGCGCCAAAATTATGCCAGTCTTCCATGACGAAGATACCTTCGATCGCTTTTCCAATTTGAGGAATCGATGGAAGCATCCCATTGGGAAAGATGTATTTCGAAATCCATGGATCGCCGGCATGTCGCGAGAGATTATCACCAATAGTGTGGAGAAGAAAAAGGCCGTCGTTCTTGAGGAGTTTTGCGGCAATTTCCATGTAGGTGCGGTAGTTTTTAAGACCAACATGCTCAAACATACCGAGTGACACTATATGATCAAACTGGCCTTCGACCTTCCGGTAATCTTGAAGCCTGATTTCAACGGGCAATCTATTTGCAAGTTCTTTCCCGAGCAGTGCTTGTTCTTTCGAAACGGTTATACCGAGAACTTTTGCTCCGTACTTCTCGGCGGCGAAAATAGCAAAACTACCCCAGCCGCAACCGATATCAAGAACATAATCTCCTTTCTTCAGTCCTATTTTACGGCAGACGAGGTCAAGTTTATTTTCTTGCGCCTGATCAAGTGTTTTCGCATTCTTCCAATAGCCGCAGGTATAGGTGAGGTGCGTATCAAGCATCGCTTTATATAAGTCGTTCCCAATATCGTAATGGCGTTCTCCGATCTGAAACGCGCGAGTTTCGTCCTGCAGGTTAAAAAATAATGCCTTGAGGTATTGAAATAAAGCTTCAAGAGATGTCACTTTCTCATCAAGGCGCGCCTCTAGAATTTTTTCAAAAAATTGATCAAGTGATGGCGTATCCCACCACCCCTCCATATAGGTTTCTCCAAGAGCAAGAGAGGCCCCTTGGAACATTCGCGAGTAGAATCTTTTATCATGGACCTCTATATCCCAAGGTTCTTTGCCGCCGACGGTGACGCCAGCAATCGAAAGCAGGTTTTTTACCCATGTTTGTGCACTTGTTTCCATAGTTCTTTGGATTAAAGAAATCTTATCAAAAAATTGGCTTTGTATCTCCAGAGTGCAATTTAAGACACAAAAAGAGCCGAGGCATTGCCTCGGCTCTTTTTGTGAAGTAGAAATTTACATTCGCACTCCGCCCATCGGGGAAGTACCCCCGGTTGCGCTCATAGGCATACCGCTTCCGCCCTTTAGCATAAAGCCAAGTGCGACGAGTATGACACCGAGTACCACGTGAAGCAAATGATCTGCCATGTTCGTCTCAACCAATCCAAGAATTAATCCGCCCGAGGGAACCAGGATAAATCCGAGGACCGCGACCAAAAGGTATATGATACCGAAGACTTTCATAGCGAGCGCCGCTGAACTTTCGTACATTAGCGCGACGACGATAAGGACAATGCCGATTGCAAGATGCACGAGGTCATGGATATGGTTGGTGTCGAAAAGTGCCCCCGCTCCGACGATCGGATTCGGGATCCATCCCAAAATACCGACAAGAACGAATATCACTCCAAACACCAACGCCGCTGTTTTTGCCATAGTTGTTGATTACATTATTATTTAAAGATCGACCTTTTCTTTATCGAGTCTCTCTTAGGATAACAAAACGTGGAGGCTTCTCAAGCCCTGTTGTTGATAATCGCGCCTTCCGTGCTAGAGTTAAAAGATGATGGAAGATAACGGTTTTTCGGAAGAAAAAATCGGTTCAAAAATAGTGCACTATTACGGTGACTATCTGCGTCGTCTCTTTGTCGGGGGAGCCGTCCTGTCTCTCCTCGTCCTGCCATTTTATCAGAGCCTCATCCCAAGTCTCTCTTTCAGGGGAGTGATAGCGCTCATGCTTGTCATTATTGTCTTTGCCGGCATTACTAATCCGCGGCAGAAATTTACCGCCTGGGCAGATCTTTTGATTTCGGCGATTCTTTTTATAGTTTTTGAATACTACACAGTCTCAGAGTATGCGGTTGACGACATAACGCTCTCGCTCATTCGCGGCGTCATTGGCCTCGTATTCGTCTTTTCTCTTTACTACAGTGCGAAAACGGTTCGCGGCCTTTCGGTGCGGTCTTAAAAAACAGAATTAAAAAAATATTTACGCGTTTCCATGAAGGCGTCTTACTTTGGGGGACCGGTAGAAAAGGACGGGTATGAAAATGAGGGAGAGCACCATCGAGAAGGTCAGTCCGAACATGATCGTAAAGGCGATCGGACCCCAGAGGGCGGACGCGCCGGCAAGCGGCACCATGCCGACAACCGTTGTTACGGTGGTAAGAACAATCGGACGAAGTCTCGTTGCGGCGGATTCAACGACGATATCAATCAAAGATTCGGTTTTGTGATCGGCGAGGTAGTGAACCATTGAATCGAGAAGAATGATAGCGTGATTGATAATAATGCCGGCAAGCGCGATAAAGCCGAGTATCGAGGGGAATGAAAGCGGCTTGAACGAAATGGCAAGTCCGGTCATAACGCCGATCAGGGAAAGCGGAACAATTACAATGAGGTAGCTGGTATACCTGAATGAATTGAAGACAAGAACAAGGATACCGAGCATTAAGACAAGGCCTGCGACAAGCGCTATGAACATTTCGCGGAAGGATTTGTTGACGTCGTCATTTTCTCCGGCAAAAGCAACCGTTACACCATCGGGGATATGGAGCTCGGATTTCTTTTTATCAAAGGCGCTATTGATTTCGGGCGCGGTTACGCCCACTTTGAGGTCGCTTGAAACGGTGATGATCCGCTTTTTGTCTTCATGATTAATAACGGCGTTACTCTTTTGAATGGTCGCAGTAATAACAGAACCAAGAAGCACGGGACCATTTTGAGTCTCAATCGGAATTTGCCGTAACGCGTCGATTGTCGCCTCGGTCGTGGTGTCAGGATTGGTATCGCCGTTTAAATTAAGTTTGACGACAACATCGATGTCTTTGCCGACCGTTTTTATGGTCGTTGCGATCGTGCCATTAACCGCACTACGCAGTGTCTGCGCGATAACCTGCGGATTAAGGCCGAGTTCTGAGGCTTTGGCCCGATCGACGGTGAGCGCGAACTCGGTACCCCCGTTCGTATTTGAGGTATTGATATTAATTGTGCCGGGAATATTCTGAAGTATATGTTCGACGTTTATCGCCGTCTGGTCGAGATCGCCGAAATCTTCCCCGGTGATTTTAATCAAAACGGGTGCACCCGAGGGCGGGCCATTATTAGGCTCCTCGACCCTAATATCCGCTGACTTAATCGTTGAGACTTCTTTGCGGATTGCCTCAACCATCTCAGCGCTTGTGCGCGTGCGGTCTTTTTTATTGATAAGATTAATAGTGATATTTGCGATTTTTGCGCCGCTTGCAGGGGTAGTGCTAAAAGAAGAACTTTGCCCGACCGTCGTCACGAACGAAGCTATTTCAGGGAATTTCTTACGGTCATAGAGGATTTCTTCGATTTGCCGTATCGCTTGATCGGTATAGGCAAGTGGCGTACCTTCAGGCTTTTGAAGTTCTATATAGAGATAATCAATATTATCTTGCGGGAAAAACGTCACCTTGACGATCCCGACTATTGGAAACGAAAGGGTAATAACGAATAAGATGCCGACTACCCACAAAAACCGTTTCTGGACGCGTTTATTCTCGAGAATGTTTCTGAGAAATTTCTTATACCATTCCCGGACGATATCATTGTAGCTCTCCTGGAGCGCCTCAAAGCGGTTGAGGGAGCGCTTGGTGAAAAGTATGGCAATTAAGGGAACGATGCCGAGCGCGACAAAGATTGAAGCGAGCAGTACGAAAATGATGGTAAAGGGAATACTTGCAATAAATTGCCCGGTAATGCCCGAGATGAAAAAGAGCGGCACGAAAACGGCAACCGTTGTCATTGTTCCGGCAAACAGAGGCCATGAGTATTCCCGTAGTGAGGCAATCGCCGCTTCCCGCGCGTCCCCGAATTTTTTATAGCGGGTATGTATCGCTTCCGTCATGACAATGCCGGAGTCAACGAGAATACCGATTGCAAGAATAAGAGAAAAAAGAGAAACGAAGTTGATGCTGTTGCCCGAATATAAAAGGCCGACGAATGCCATCAGGAATGAAAGGGGAATGGCAAGCCCAGCAACCACCGATTCACGCCAGCCGATCGTGAGAAAGAGGACGAGCATGACGAGGAGAACGGTCTCAAGACCGACGCGGGAGAGTTCGGTGAGATCTTTTTGAACTAAGTCGCCGCGATCGAATGATATAACAACCTGGCTTCCCGAAAGAGTTGTCTTTTTAAGGTCGTTTAATTTACTTTTTACATTGCTTGAAATTTTTGTGACATCACCGCCGCTTCGTTTAAAAACGGAAAGAGTGAGTGCTTGTTCGGACGGTACGCCCTTCAAAGAAACACGAGAGAAGGTCGTCGCTTTTTCAAGTCCGTCCGAGACAAGGGCGACATCGCGGACGTAAATAGGCGTGCCATTTTTAGTGGTAAGGACGATATCGCCGATTTCTGAAGGATTGTCGATTGAGCCGTTGAACTTCACGGCGTAATCGATACCGTCAACGGTGATTGAGCCGATCGGAAGGGATGCGTTTGCGGCAGAAAGGGCTGAAATAACATCGACAAGGCGAATACCGTAGGTATCGAGAGCTTCTTTACGGACAACAACTTGCGCTTGCCGGTCGCGAACGCCGGACACCTCGACTCTTGATACGCCCCCAACCGTTTTCAGCTCTTCTTTAAGAGTATCCCCAAGTCTGACAAGGTCGGGGGGCGTGATGTCGGACGAAATTGAGACGATCAGAATTGGCTGATCGCTGAAACTGACTTTGGTGACAATCGGACTGTTCGCTTCTTTCGGCAGGTCCGGCTTTGCCCGGTCAACAGCATCTTTAAGATCGTTGATTGATTTATCGATATCGGCGCTTGCCAAAAACTGAACCGAGATAATGGAAACACCCTCACGCGAACTTGAAGTCAGTTTATCGAGATTGTCGACATTGTTGACCTCATCTTCTATTTTATTGGTGATCAGTTTTTCCGTGTCTTCAGCGGAAGCTCCGGGAAGGGTTGTGGTAACAATTCCAATCGGCACTTTCACTTCAGGAGCCGACTCCTTCGGAATAGTGAGAAGCGCATAGCTTCCGGAAACGATGAGCGCCGTGATGAGGATATAGCTGAAAGCCCTTTTGTCTATGAAGAATGTCCAAAACGGGGTCATTATTGCTTTATCGTTACAGTGTCGCCCGCCTTAAGACCCCGAGCATCGGTCACGATAACCATCTCTCCTGTTACTCCGTTTAGAATAACGATGCTCTCTCCAAGAAGTGCTCCGGTCGTGACGGGGTTTCCCTTTAAGACACCGCCTTCAATGGTGAACACTTCCGGTCCCTCGGTTGCAATCTTGATTGCCGAAATCGGGAGACTGATGAGCGCTCGCGCAGTTTCGACAGGCGCTTTTCTTTCGATCGCTACCTGGATTGATTCTCCGTTTACAAGATTTTTTGCATCTCCCGTGATGCCAATCCTCACTTCTATTTTTTTGGTATTGGGATCAAGTGCCGGGGCGACTCTTGTTACTACCCCAGAAATACCGTCATTGATCAAAGTGGCGGCTCCGACTGCAATTTCACGGGCGTCTCCTTCGGTGATGTACGCCCTGATTTCAAGCGCGCCATTATTTGAAACCACGGCGACTTCTTGAAACGAAGTAACAAAATCACCTCGCTCAAGAGAAAAGCTGTTAAGCGTACCGGAGATGGGACTCCTAATAATTGTTTTTTCGAGATTTACTTCGGCAAGTTGGAGCGAGGCTTGTGCCTGTTCCACGGCGGCGTTTGAGGTCGTCTCTTGCCCCGCCCCCGATTGCTTCTGAGCGATGTCGTATTGGGCTTGTTTTGCTGTAAGATTGTCTTTTGCGGCGGAGAGTGAAGCGAGAGAGGCGCTGAGCGAGGTTCGCACCCCGGTAACCGTTACTTTATAAGCGTCGATTGTCGCCTGAGGAATCGTCTGGCTTTGAGCGCTTTGGTTTAATCCGAGAGCAATGTCATCGGCAAGGGCTTTGACATAGCGAAGTTCGGTGTCAGCCTGATTGATCTCTTTTTGAAGATCGCTGGTAACAGTAATGGAGTTTCTCCGCGAAGTTTCGGCTTTCCATATATCTCCGGTCTTCAGTCGTTCGAAATTTATATTGAGGAGCAGTTGATTGTTTGAGATTAAAATAAGGAATTTAGGATCGGAGAGGCTGGCATCCGAAAACATGGGATCAATTTTTGTCCGGATGCCGTCATCAACGCTGTCGTACGCGCTCAAGAGAGTGTTAATCGTATTTACTTTCGCTTGGGTAAGAATATCGGCCTGATTTAGCCCTGAAATTAGGGAGATACCAGCTGAAGCCTCAGCGCTCTTCAAGAGAGCTTCAGCCTGCGCAACTCCCGCTCTTTCGCGGCTGTTTTCGATTTCGGCGATAATACCACCTGCCGGAACGAAATCGCCGAGCTTGTGATAGACGCTTACGATCTCACCCGATCCTTCAGCTCGTATGGTTGCTTCGGAAACCGACGTCACCGTGCCGATTAAGGGAAGGGGACTTCGTTTTGAAGCGAGTTCTAAGACGGAAGCGGTTGTTACTTGGTGTTCATTTTGACTGAAATCATCAAGTACCTGTCCTTTGCTGTGAAAAATTTGATATCCTCCTATCCCGAGGAGGACGACAACTACCAATCCAATAATGCCCTTTATCGTCGTCATTTTTCGAACGTCTAAAATACTCTTTAAAACAACCCCGCCCGAAGAAAGAATTTTTTTTATAAATTGCATGATCTTAAATGCCTATACAGGGCTCTCTCTTTATACTAATTTGATAAATCCAAATTAACATGAAAACACGTTTACGTCAATAGTTTCCTGTTGCCTAATATTTTTCCACAGTGGAAGTACAATTTTATTTGTTACACTCTGATGACGATGGTAAAACGAAAGATCCTTATTCTCTTGGGATCGGAGGACAAAGAAACGACTGCTGGCATGTTTGCCGAAGCTTATGAACGTGGAGCGAGAGCGCGGGGACATGACGTGCACCGAATAAATATAGGTGATTTAAGATTTGATCCACTTCTTCATAAAGGCTACAAGGTCATTCAAGAACTCGAACCGGATTTGAAAAAATTTCAGGAAGAGGTCAGATGGTCGGAACACCTCGTCGTAATTTATCCTAATTGGTGGTCAACAATGCCCGCGATTCTGAAAGGCTTGTTTGATCGGGCATGGCTTCCGGGATTCGCGTTTCATTTTAGGAAAGACAAAGCGTATCTTTGGGACAAGCTTTTGAAAGGGCGCTCCGCTCGCGTCATGATTACGATGAACGCCGCACCCTGGCTTGAGAGAATTGCGATAGGGGATTACACGAATGAAATCAGAAATGGCATTTTAAAATTTGCTGGATTTTCACCGGTGCGGCTTTCGACATTTGGTCCCGTTGAGAGAGCGACAGATAGCCAGCGACAAGCGTGGCTCAAGAAAGTGGAACAGACGGGGAGAGACGGAGATTAAAGTTTTTGATTTCTGATTTTTCTGTTACTCTCTCGCTATGTCTTTATCAATTGGCATTGTCGGGCTTCCGAATGTGGGGAAGTCGACCTTATTCAACGGGCTGACCAAAAAATCGGTTGATGCGGCTAACTATCCTTTCTGCACCATCGACCCGTCGGTTGGTGTTGTTGCCGTACCCGATGAAAGGCTTTGGAAGCTCTCTCAATTTTCAAAATCAAAAAAAACGATCCCTGCGGCGGTTGAATTCGTCGATATCGCCGGGCTCGTGAAAGGAGCGTCTGAAGGACAGGGATTGGGAAATAAGTTTCTCGCCAACATCCGCGAGACAGACGCCATTCTTGAAGTTGTCAGAATTTTTGAGGATCCCGATATCATTCATGTTGAGAATAAGATAAATCCCAAAAACGATGTCGAGGTTATTAATCTTGAGCTTATCCTCGCCGATCTTCAGACAGTCGAGAAAAGGCTCGTCTCTATTGCGCGTGATGCCAAGCGGCGGGATAAGGAAGCGATTATCGAGGAATCCGCGCTTCGCAAATTTGAGGCAGTGTTAAAGAAAGGGGAGCTTGCAAACACCGCCGCACTTGATGATAAAGAAAAGGAAAAAGCAAAAACACTACAGCTCCTGACCATCAAGCCGATTCTCTACGCGCTTAATAAAAAAGCGGGAGGAAAAAACCTGGATGAAATGGACAATCCCCGTTTTCATGAATTGACGGCGTATTTGAAAAGTATGGGATCGGAGTATGTACTTATAGATGCAAAAATTCAAGAAGATTTAAAAGATTTTTCGGATGAAGAGCGCCTAACGTTTCAAAAAGAACTTGGAAGCGCTGATGGAGGCATCGATCTTCTTATAAAAAAGGGTTATGAGATTTTGGATTTGATTACATTCTTCACGACGGGGGAGGATGAAACGCGGGCCTGGACGATAAAAAGAAATACCAACGGGAAGGATGCGGGAGCGGCAATACACGGTGATTTTCGCGATAAATTCATCCGTGCCGAAATTATTCACTGGGACGAACTTTTGGGTGCCGGATCTTACGCTTCAGCGCGCGAAAAAGGCTTGATCCGGACGGAGGGGAAGGAGTATATAGTGAAAGACGGCGACGTCATTGAGTTTAAGATATAGAAACGCTATAGTATCCTTATATGGAATTAACCCAGACTAATTCTAAGGCTACCCCAAAAGACTTCTTTTTTTGGCTTGGCGTTCTCGTCACGCTTGGCACGAGCGTCTATTCTTTTATTGATGTCATTTTCTCCTCCATTAATTACGTTTTTCCCGACCTACTTTCGGCAGGCTATTACTCGGGCAATATGGCATACAGTATGGCCTCGCTCATCGTTGTTTTTCCGGTCTTTATTATCTTAATGCGGTTTATACGACAGGGTATCAAACGTGATTCGTCACGCGCCCTAACCTGGGTTCGCCGCTGGTCCCTCTTTTTCATTCTCTTTGCCGCCGCAGCCACGTTTGTGACCGATCTCATCGTTCTCATTTACACTTTCTTAAACGGCGAAGAACTGACCACCCGTTTCGTGCTTAAAGTTGTGGTGGTACTTCTTGTTTCCGGCGGCGGGTTTCTTCACT
This sequence comes from Minisyncoccia bacterium, assembly GCA_041485465.1. GTDB lineage: Bacteria > Patescibacteriota > Minisyncoccia > Phycocordibacterales > JAKFXT01 > JBGPJO01. The sequence continues at coordinate 33,933 of JBGPJO010000006.1, forward strand.
TTCTTGCCGATCTGCGGGGCTACTGGGATCTCAATCAGAAAAAATCAGCTTCCGTTGTCTGGGGCGTTTCCGTACTTGTCGTTGCCGCACTTGGCACGGCCTTCTTCATTTTAGGATCGCCTGCGACTCAACGAGCTTTGCGTTTTGATGATCAGCGCGTGAGCGATCTTCAAAGTATCCAGTGGCAGGTAGTAAATTATTGGCAGCAGAAAAAGGCGCTTCCGAAGACCTTGGGAGATTTAAACGATCCGATCTCCGGCTTCTCCGTTCCTAAAGATCCGGAGGCGGGAGTTTCGTACGAATATTCAGGAGGTAAAGGCATGTCATTTCAACTATGTGCCACGTTTGATCGTGAAAGCCGCAGTACTCCTAGCGCTCAAACAAAGGCCGTACCTCTTTCAATCAGTCCGGAGGCGGAAAACTGGGCTCATGCAATCGGACGAGTGTGCTTTGATCGGGTGATCGATCCGGAGCGCTATCCGCCATTTCAGAAAACTCCCCCGGTGATGTAGCTGGTTTCGAAAAACGCCCCGTGTTTGCCCCGGGGCGTTTTTCTCTTTAGTATAGGGATTACATGAAACGGTACGATCCGAAGCAGATAGAAAAAAAGTGGCAGGATATCTGGGAGCGCAAAAAATTGAACATCGCTTCTGAAAATTCGCGGAAGAAAAAATATTATGTGCTTGTCGAGTTTCCGTATCCTTCGGGCGAGGGGCTTCACATCGGCCACATCAGAAGCTACACCGCGCTTGATATTGTTGCCCGAAAGCGTCGCGCGGAGGGCTACAATGTGCTCTACCCCATGGGCTGGGATGCCTTTGGTCTGCCGACTGAAAACTACGCCATCAAGACGGGAATACATCCGAAAATCGTCACCAAGAAAAATACCGATACATTTCGACGTCAGCTTAAAAGTCTTGGTTTTTCTTTCGATTGGACACGGGAAATAAACACGACGGATCCCCACTATTATAAATGGACACAATGGATATTTCTGCAATTTTTTAAAAAAGATCTCGCGTATAAAGCGAAGCGTCCTATCAACTGGTGTCCGTCCTGCAAAATAGGGCTTGCCGATGAAGAAGTGCTCGATGGCAACTGTGAACGCTGCGGAACCAAGACCGAGAAACGCGATAAAGAGCAGTGGATGCTTGCCATCACCAAATATGCCGACCGGCTCGACCGCGATCTTGACGATGTTGATTTTCTCGAAAAAATAAAAATTCAGCAGAGAAACTGGATAGGGAAGTCGGAAGGGGCTGAAATAGATTTTGATATTACAGGACGAAAAGAAAAAGTCACCATCTTTACGACGCGCCCTGACACGCTATATGGCGCAACCTACTTGGTGCTTGCGCCCGAGCATCCGCTTGTCGCGAAGTTCTCGGAGAAAATTTCAAATAAAAAAGAGCTTGGCGAATATGTTCGGAAAGCCGCAAAAAAAAGCGAGATAGAGCGCACCACGGAAGGCAAAGAAAAAAGCGGGGTTGAGTTAAAAGGTGTTAAGGCGATCAATCCTGCGACGAAAAAAGAGGTGCCTATATATGTTGCTGACTATGTGCTTGCTCACTACGGTACGGGAGCAATCATGGCCGTGCCGGCGCATGACGAGCGGGACTATAGCTTTGCCAAGAAATTCAAGCTTCCTGTCGTACAGGTGATCGAACCCGTATATGAGCAAACGACAGAACCGGGAAAGATAAGAAAGGGCGAGCCATATGACGAGCGCGACGCGATTATCGCTATCGTGAAGCATTGGTCAGAGGATAAGTACATGGGGCTTAAATGGAAAGAAGTCGCTTGGGGCACATTCATAACTGGTGGCATCGAAAAAGGGCAGACTGCGGAGGAGGCGGCGAAGATGGAGATCAAAGAAGAAACAGGATTCCTTAATCCGAAACTGGTGACGGATTTCGGGAGGGTGCACGGCAAGTTCTATCACGTTCCCAAAAAGGTGAACCGCTTTGCCCATGCCCGTGTCCTCTATTTTGAGCTTCAAAACGAATCAAAAGCGGAAGTCGCGACGAAGCGCTTGCGTACACTCGAAAAGACCGACGACGGATTCAAGCTCGCCGAGGCTGACCTCGAAACGCGCGGTGCGGGCGATCTTTTCGGCCGACGCCAGTGGGGCATGTCGGATCTCGGTATGGAGGCACTGAAAAATGTAAAACTCATCCGCGCAGCGCGTGAGGAAGCTGAAGAAATCGTCCGTACAAATCCTTCCCTTTCCAAACATCCTGCACTTTTAGGG
>JBGPJO010000007.1:0-33594 GCA_041485465.1 Minisyncoccia bacterium
CATAAAGAGAAATTATAGGAAAAAATGGGGAGAGTATAGATATAATTTCAAAAAAATCAGGCATTACCCATTTTATTGAGGTAAAAACAGTTACACGTGAAAGTTTAGAATCTGTTTCCCGTGAAATGGATGGATATAGGCCGGAGGATAACATTCACCCCTGGAAATTAAAAAGACTTTCAAGAACAATTCGGTCCTACCTTAGTGAAGAAAAAATAGGGGAGGGGGGGACTGGCAATTTGATGCTATCACAGTCTATCTTGATCGGAAAAATCGCAAGGCAAGGGTTAATTTTATCGAGGACCTGGTTCTATAGGACATAAAGGACACGAGAGTTTTTTTAAAGGTTTTTGTGCTAGGATTCTCGTACGGCGGGGTGTGGTGTAACGGCTAACATTCCTGTTTTGGGTACAGGCGACTCCGGGTTCGAATCCCGGCACCCCGACAAAATGCCTATTAAGAAGGAAGTAGCGGTTTTTGGTGGAGGATGTTTCTGGTGTACAGAGGCAGTTTTTAAGATGTTGAAAGGGGTAGATTTCGTTTTGCCAGGATATTCAGGGGGGAAGACCGGAAACCCGACATATGGGCAGGTCTCAAGCGGAACCACGGGGCACGCCGAAGTCACGAAAGTCGAATTCAATCCCCAAGAAATTACCTATCGGGATTTATTGACGGTATTTTTCGGAAGCCACGATCCGACAACAATAAACCGCCAAGGGAATGATGTCGGGACGGAATATCGATCGGTGATTTTCTACACCACTCCGGGGCAAAAAGACGAAGCAGAAAAAATTATTAATGAAATTAATAATTCAAATTCTCTCGGGAAGCCTATCGTGACTGAAGTCAAACCATTTACAAAATTTTACGAAGCGGAAAATTATCACAAAAACTATTTCGAGAATCACCCCGGAAATTCCTATTGCGACCTTATAATCAATCCGAAATTGGAGAAAGTTCAAAAGGAATTTACAGATCTACTCAAAAGCGCTGATAATAAAAAGTAATTATGGACCACAAGGCGATGCCCAAAACAGAAGAAGGATGGAAGAAAACACTCACTCCCGAGCAGTACCGTATACTTCGTGAGAAGGGGACCGAGACGCCCTTTTCAGGAAAACTTCTCCAAGAAAAAGGCAAGGGAATGTACGCTTGCGCCGCTTGCGGCAATGGCCTTTTTTCCTCGGATGCAAAATTCGACTCAGGAACCGGCTGGCCTAGTTTTGACCAGGCCATTCCCGGAAGTGTCAGGTATGAGAAGGATTCAAATTATGGCATAGAACGGACGGAGGTTCTCTGTGCCCGTTGCAGCTCTCATCTAGGCCATGTTTTTGATGATGGCCCTAAGACGACGGGGAAGCGCTATTGCATGAATTCAGTGTGTCTTGAGTTTGAAGAAAAGTAGGGGTTTTGGGCCAGGAACAAAAAATCACGGCAGTGCCGTGATTTTTTGTTTCCACTTAAATAAATTTATTGGACGGTCAGCATTCCTTTGAGTCTCTTCGATTTGTCACTTCCGACAGAGCTATAGTATTCAAATGATCCTGATTTATCGGCAAGAAATTTAACCACATTCTCTCCGCCAACTTCTAATTTTCCTGTGTGTCTATCGTACTCATCAATGTTGAAGTCATGAGTTCCCGCAGTAACCTTGACGGTGATTGCTACAACATCGCCCTTGCTTACGGTTATTGTCGGGGGATTGAAAGAGGAGTTATCGGCCGTTACCGTAAATTCTTTGAGTGGCGATGTAAGTCCTGAATAGGGGACAGGAGCTGAGACATCTACTGTCCCCCCTGTGGCACCTCCATTTTGATTTGAAGGAGTATTGTTAGGGACAGAAGAGTTTTGATAATAAAACCATCCTCCGATTCCGGCGATAATGAGAATGATGACCGCGATTAATGTACCGATATTATTATTCATTGCTTTTCTTTTAGAGTCGAATATTTCCCTTACATCATATCAGTTTCTAAGGGCAGACTGCAATAATTTTATTCATACTGAAAAATGGCCGCCAGAAGCGGCCATTTTTCTTATTTTTACCTGTCTTTTTTGATTAATTTTGATTACCCGGTCTCACTTGTATTGACCCTGCAGTGATACTACCATCTGCGTTTTGACTCCCCATTGCCGTGATTTGTTCGCCGGTCATTATGTCTTTTATTGATCCTTCAGTTGATTTCATCACAGTTGTTGAAGAAGATAAAAGAATTATCTGCGAACCGCCCGTTCGGAGCTTCACCGTAATGCTCGTATTATCACTTGAAAGGACTTGCCCCGAGACGAAACTCCCGGAAACTCCTCGCGCCCCCGCGCCTCTGCCTCCCGCAAATCCCGCTCCGCCCGCAAACTGCCCCGCCCGAGCCGTAATGGGATTCGTTGTTTTGCCGTATACTAGGCCGGCATAAAATGATCCACCTGCGATGATGACAGTTCCCACGATAACCACAATTATTTTGTTTGCTTTGTTCATATTGTTTCTTGTTTATTTACTAACGACCTTTTATTCGTACCTCAGTGTTTCAATCGGGTTTAATCCGGCCGCTCGGTGCGCAGGGTAGTAGCCGAATATAATGCCAATGGCCGCTGAAACACCAAAGGCAAGAAGAATGGAAGAGACCGTTACTTGAGTTTGAAGAATTCCGAAATATCTTACGCCGAAAGAAATACCCCAACCTAAAATGATTCCCACCAAGCCGCCGATAAAAGTAAGGGTAACCGCTTCAGCGAGGAATTGCAGGCTGATATCGCGTTTCTTGGCGCCGATCGCCTTTCTTAAACCGATTTCCTTTGTCCTTTCAGTGACGGTTGTAAGCATCATGTTCATAATGCCGATGCCGCCGACAATGAGGGAAATGCCGGCAACCGCGGCAAGCAGAATGGTAAAGGTTTGAGTGACGCTTGAGGCGGTGGCAACAATGTCAGCCTGGTTTAAGGTACTAAAGTCGGCAAGTTGGGGATTCGCAATATGGTGGCGATTAAGCAGAAGTTCCGTAATTTGCTGTTGAACGGCTGAAGTTGATTCGGAATCCTGTGCCGCGACGCTGATTGAGGTGACATACTGGTCGCCAGAGAGAAATCGCTGGGCGGTTGAAAGCGGGACAAAAATTGTGTCGTCCTGATTACTGAATCCCGAACCTCCCTTTGCCTTAGTTACTCCTATCACTTTGAAATCACTGCGGTTTATGCGTATGGTCTGGCCTATCGGATTAGCACCTTGCCCGAAAAGATCATCACGGGTGGTCGGACCCAAGACCGCCACCTTGGAAGCGCCGCGGAGGTTTTGATCGGTAATGAACGATCCGTCTGAAACCTCAAGATTTCGTACGGTCGGGTATGCGGAGGTCACACCAACGACCTGCGTATTCGTATTTTGTCCGCGGGAGGTAATCTGATAACGCCTTGCGACCTCGGGGGATACCGCTTTGACTAAACTGACTTCGCTTTGAATGGCGTTAGCATCCTCGAGCGTCAGTGTTTGAGCGGAACCCCTGCCGGCGCTTACCGTAAAGCCTGGTCCACGCTGTGTTCCCGGGGTGACAATAATCAGATTTGAACCGATTGACTGAATGCTCGACTGGATTGAGCTTTGGGCTCCCTGGCCGAGCGCCACCATGGCAATGACCGAACTGATGCCGATTACGATACCGAGCATGGTAAGTCCCGAACGGACTTTATTTGCCGAAAGGGCGAGGTATGTTTCTTGAATAATATCAGTGATTTTCATATTTTCAGGTGAGTTTTAGAGCGATGAGTTTTTCGATCCTCGACGATAAGCCCATCCCTGATGTAAATAATGCGCTTCGCATGGTTCGCGACCTCCTGTTCATGAGTAATCAAAATGATGGTGCGGCCCAGTTCGCGATTGAGTCTTTCAAATGTTTCAAGCACAATTTCACCCGTTTTGGTGTCGAGATTGCCGGTGGGCTCATCGGCTAAAATGAGCTTCGGATCATTCACCAGGGCCCTTGCAATGGCAACCCTTTGGACTTGGCCACCGGATAGCTGGTTTGAAAGATGGTCGAAATAAGTATCTTCAAGTCCCGCCGCATTGAGGGCCCCCATTGCACGTCTTTCTCTTTCTTCCGATTTTACCCCAGCATAGACCAATGGGAGCATCACATTTCGTATAACAGTGGCGCGGCGCAAAAGATTAAAAGTCTGAAAGACAAAACCAATTTTGTCTTTACGGATCTCGGCGAGCTCATCATCAGAAAGCGTTGATACATCATGATTGTCCAAATGATATGTCCCGCTTGAGGGGGTATCAAGGCAGCCGAGAATATGCATTAAGGTTGATTTGCCGGAGCCGGACGGTCCCATGATGGCGACAAACTCACCGTCATTAATTGTGAAAGAGACTCCTCGTAAGACGAGTGTTTCAAGCGTATCGGCATGATAGCTCTTGGTGATATCTTTGACGACAATCATATTAGCGTCCGCTAGGAATACGAACAGCACCACTACCCCCACGGTTTCCTCCCACTGCTCCAAAGAGGCTCGGTGCGGTAGCGGCTGACGTTGCCGAAGCGGAAATTGTCCTGACCACAACCTGGTCTCCTTCCTTTAGACCACTAATGATTTCCGTTGAAGTATCATTCGATGAACCTATTTCAATGGGTTGTTGCCCTGGCAGCGTGGCGGATGGCGTGCCCTGGTTACCCGCAGTACCGGACACAGTAAGCCCTTGAGGGAACACTTCAACATAATAATTATCGCCCTGGTTTTTCACCGCGCTATTAGGTACAAGAAGTGCATCTTGTTTGATATCGGTAATAATCGCCGCGCTTACGCTCATGCCCGGTTTGATCCTGTCGTCCCCGGTATCAAAGCTTATCTCGACATTGTACGTGACGACCCCCTGACTAACTGTGCCGATCGTATCGATTTGTATTACTTTGCCAGTGATGGTTAACCCGTCGACGGCATCGAAAGTAAGCGTCACTTCTTGCCCCGGTTTAATTTTCGCCGCATCGACCTCATTTACCGAAATTTGAGCGATTTGCTCTTTGGTAGTAAGAGTGGCAACGGCGGTAGAGGGGGAGACGGAATCAAATTTTTTAACGTTTAATTTCGCAATTGTCCCATCAAAGGGTGCGCGGATATAGTAATCAGCTAAGGCATTTTGCGCATCCGTAAGAGCATTTTGTCGCTGTGTAATTGAAAGTTGTCCTGAGGTGACATCGAGCGGGTCGGCTCCAGCTTTAAGTTTCGCGAGTGCCTCTGTCTTTTCGGTAATACTTTGACTTGAGGTTAGAATGGTATTTTTAATGTTGTAGAGATTCAAAAGATCGGTATTCGTTTGTCCTGTGTAATTCGCAAGGGAATTTTGATGTGTGGTAAGGATAGTGGGGATAGCAAGCTGTTGCCTGATGAGGGTATCTTTGACGAAATTAAGAAGATCGCTTGAGCTTTTTACCGCCTCAGCAATTGTTTTTGTGGTGTTGTACGTTTCGTTCACCAAACTTTCGATGGTTGTCGTACTCGAGACTCGGTTTGCTGTTTTATAATCGGAAATTGTCGTGTCGTATGCGGTACGGGCAGCTTGATATTCCCGTACCGCGTCATCTTTGAAGAGAGATGCTTTACTATCGTAATTTTTTACCATGTCAGCATACGCTGAAACATTATCCTGCGTGCCATGGCTTACCGTTATTCCGTAGAGAATATCTTGAAGGCCGGACATAACGCCGGGGAGATCAAGGAACGTGTTCGAGATAGTATTGAAGCCGTCATCATAGGCTTTTTGTAAACTGCTGTTTGCTTGGGTCAAGGCATTTTCTGCTTGAGTTACTGAAAGTAGGTCAGCGGGTTCCTCAAGTTTTTGGAGAGAAAGCTTAGCGCTTTGGAGATTGGCCTCGGCATCCCGCACGGTTTTTTCGGCATTGGTAGCGTCAAGTTCAGCAATAAGAGTGTCTGCTTTTACGATTTGTCCCTGTGTTACGCCAAGATACACAACATCGCCCGATCCTTTTGATTTAACGTCGAACTGATTCAAAGCGGACACTTGTCCGCTTCCGGTCACTGAGAGCACCAGGGTCCCTTTCTCGACTTTTCCGAGGACATAACTGGTTTCTTGGGGAGTACTGAATATTTTTGTGTAGCCCCAATAACCAAAAATAATAACAAGAATAAGAATCGTAGCGCTTACTGCCTTATGCACCACGATATAATTTTTGATTTTACCAATACGTTTACCCGAAAACAGTTTTTCCATTTATTTTGTGACGGTCGTTGTCCCTGTCGTTGATCCTGATGTCTGTGGGACTAGTCGTATCAGTTTTGCCTCGACCTCTCCCTTGTCATTCGGGGAACCAATCACAATAACCGAATCGTTGACTTTAAGTTCAGTTGCTTTTATCGTTTCCCTGAATTTTCTGATAACCGTATCGTCTCCTACCAGAATGGCCTTTTCCGTACCCCCTTCCTCAATAACAAGCGTTGGCAGATCAATTTTAATGATTTTACCGAGGGCGCCGTGCGCGTCCGGAAAACCCATTTCTCGCATACTGAATATAGGTATCATTCCTTGATCATCGAAAATCCGATAGTAATTGTCTCCGAAGTGGTAGGAAAAAGCGGCTTTGTGGTATCCGACAGCAATTCCCGCTTCAAAAATAAGAATGACAGCGATTGCAACACCCACCCCGACGAGTATGCCCTTAAACAGTTTTGACTCTAAAATTTGTTTTAGATCCATTGTATTTTTTTATTAAGAAATAAATTGAATTCGTGAAAAGGCACTCCTCGCATTTTTGACGGCAAGAAGAAGGAAGCTAAGAAATGCGAAAACGGTGATGAGCATGAAAAGAAGACCCAAAAACGGTAATGATTCGGCAAGGGAAAAAATAAATTCTCTCCAGTAGGGAAGGATGGCTCTTCCGTCCGAAAAAATGAGCGAGAAGTACTGATAAAAATTCGATTGACCAAATTCTTGAAGCGCATATTCAAATGAAGGAACGCTTGCAACCAAGGAAAATAGAACCGCGGGTCCGAAAAAGGCAAGGCGAATCCGCGCAAGACGCCGCTCTTGCCGCTTTATTAAAAGGAGGATGTGGTCACGGAAGTCTTTCGGTGCTTCGATATCAGGCAATTCTCTAAAAAGTTTCTGGTACCCTTTTTCCATGTTTAATCATTAATTATACGAACAAAGGATGCATTTTGGTGCATCCTTTGTCAGGCTTTCCGAACTAAAGGTCGGTAAGGTCCGGAAGGCTCCTATAAATCTTTCGATCGAAAGAGAGGCGATGCCTCTAAATTTTCTACGAATCATTTCCGCTTTTTGGTGCATCAAAAAGTCCCCGTAACTTAACAAGTGCTCGCCGATGCTGGCTTTTGACGGTATCAAGGGGTTTTTTGAGAATTTTTCCGATTTGATCAAAGGTCAATCTCTCTTTGTAGTGAAGCAAAAGCACCTCGCGATGGAGTATCGGGAGTTTTTCAAGAAGTTTTTCGAGAAATTCAGCATCCTCCGCTTTCGCCGCGAGCTCATCGGGCAAAGCCTCAGGGTCGGGGATGCTTTCTGCAAATATGTTTTCCGCATCTTCTTTTCCGAAATCAGAGAAAACAACATTTTTTCTCTTTCGGAGAGAATCGATAGCCGTATTATGGGCAATGGTTAAAAGCCAGGCGCTGAAACTCTCTCCCGTCCGGAACTTTTTGAGGTTTTTCCAGATCTTGAGAAACGTTTCCTGGGTGACGTCTTCAGCGTCGTCCCGATTACCTAAAAGACGATAAACAAAATTGTAGACCCGCTTTGCGTGCCGGTCGACGAGGCGGGCGAACGCACCCGAGTCACCCTTTGCGTAATCATCTATAAGTTCTTGGTCGCCTTTTTCCATACGATATTCATGCTAAAGCTCTCAAAAGCCTCTTGTTTTCAGGGCTATTTCCCTTGTTCTTACTGGATAAGAACGCTCTTTAAAATTCCCGAAAGATAAGGATACAAAGTATTGTTAAAAAGGGAAATCGTTCTGTCCAGATCGCCGGAGAGATACTCTTTAATGCCGACACCGGTTGTCTCTTTCATACTTCTCTCTATATGAGAGAGAGTTATTGCTCGCAAATCTCTCTCGCCCGTTGTTTCCGCATTTGTTGTTGTGACGATGATCCCGACTAATTTTCCGTTTTCGGAGGAGACGACAGCTCCACCGGAGGCACCTTTTTGGGCAACGACGCTACCGCCAAGCGACACGAGGTCAACAGTCGTCTCCTTAAATGTAAAAATCTGTTTGATTCTTCCGACCGCCGAAGCGATATACAGGCCTCGTTCAATTTCTGTTGCCCCTAGAAAACCTGCAGGGTATCCGGCGATGACATGATCAATCTCCATTTTCTGATCGATATCGGAGTCACTTGTCCCTAAAGGAAGAAAGGGAAAGGTTCCAGTTGAAAGAGTGCTGTCTATTTTTTTAGTAATAAAGATCAGAGCGAAATCGTTCTCTCCGGTGCCGAGGGGGGTCTCCTCCTTAATGCTGTTTTTATTATCTTCGACCCACTTTGGAGAAATGAAGAGGAGTTCACCCTGATAGGAGGGAGATGCGGGGCTGCCTGTCCTTATCACACAATCAATCGAATTTGGACCGGCATAATCTTTAAGAAGGTAATATTCTGCGACATGGGCGTTTGTCAAAATGACTCCGCGCGGATCGATGATGACGCCCGTTGCCGTGATTGCTTTGAATGGGGGAACATTCGTCGTGCAGAGGATGTTTACGAGCGACTGTCTGACCTTCGTATTGAGATCAGAAATATTTGTTCCACTTTGGAGACTGAGTGAAGAAGAAGAAGCGGTTCCTGCCTTTGGAGGTTCAGAAGAAATGACAGGGGTGGATACCTTTTTCTCTTCTTCTGGGGAAGTTTTGATTGGTGTCGCCTCTATGCTTGTCGGCTTCGTTTTTTGAAGAGGAATTTCGGATTTCTTTTCAGTTGTTGTCCCAGAAAGTGTATCGTAAGCGATCGGCTCACCTGCCTTTTTAACGAGAGAGGGAGCGGCTGAAAGTCCGAGTATGACGAGTACGAATAGGGCAACACCGAGAATTTGTCGCAGCAGAAATTGCATGGCCGTAATCATAACAGAAGAATTCCGTTTTCGAATCTTGTTTGCTATAGTGATTTCCGTTTGCGGGATTAGTTAAATGGCATAACTCCAGTTTTCCAAACTGGTGTCGGGAGTTCGATTCTCCCATCCCGCACTGATAAAACCACAAAACCCGCTTTAGGGCGGGTTTTGTGGTTTCCTCTAGAGAAAATTTACGCTTACTTGACCGCGTCTTTGAGAGCTTTTGCGGCGCGGAATTTCGGAACGCGCATCGCTTTGACCTGGATACTCTCGCCGGTGCGAGGATTCCGTGCGGTTCGAGCGGCCCTAGTCTTTACGGAAAATATGCCAAGGCCTGCAATCGAAACCTCTTCTCCTTTCTTGAGAGAGCTGATGATTCCATCGATCATCGTATCAACAGCCATTTCGGCCTGGACCTTAGTGCCGCCTAGTTTTGCGTGCACTGCGTCAACAATACCTGCTTTATTCATTGTGATAGTGTAAATTTTTTAATTCGACCCTGCGGATAAGTATATAGTAGGCCGTTTTTCATGCAAGGAAGGCTGTTCTATTGACTAAAGCTTTACTTTACGTCGCAGATCAACGTGCAAATTCAATGGAGCGCGACTCACGGATGACGTTTACTTTGATTTCCCCGGGATATTTTAGTTCCTGTTCTATCCGCATAGCTATATCTCTAGCCATCTTTTTTGCTTCAAGGTCGGAAACCTTTTCCGGTTTTACAAAAACACGCACTTCGCGTCCCGCCTGAATAGCGTAACTCTTCTCAACACCGGGGAAACTTAAGGCAATCGCTTCAAGCTCACCAAGGCGTCGGAGATAACTTTCAACCGAATCGCGCCGTGCTCCGGGGCGTCCTCCAGAAATTGCGTCCGCAACCTGAACAATGATTGATTCAACGGTTTCATACGGGTATTCCTCGTGATGGCTCTGCATTGCCTTCACGATTCCTTCATCCGCTCCGAATTTTTGCAAAATCCGTCGTCCGATTTCAACATGCGTGCCCTGCACCTCATGGTCGACCGCCTTTCCGATGTCGTGAAGGAGGGCCCCGGCCTTCGCGGTTGCAACATTTGCCCCGAGTTCCTCGGCAAGGATTCCGGAGATATGGGCCATCTCTATTGAGTGGCGAAGGACATTCTGGCCGTAACTTGTCCTGAAGTGGAGCCTTCCCAAGATCGAAACAATTCTCGGGTCGAGATTGAAAACCCCGCATTCATAGGCTGCTTGCTCGCCTTTTTCTTTGATAATTTTATTGATTTCGCCTTTCGCCTTCTCAACCATCTCCTCGATTTTTACCGGCTGTATCCTCCCGTCGATGATCAGGTTCTCAAGCGCGACCCGCGCTATTTGCCGGCGTACCGGATCAAAGCAGGAAATGGTGATTACGCCCGGTGTGTCATCGACAATAACCTCAACGCCCGCCGCTCGCTCGAAGGCTTTTATATTTCGCCCTTCTTTACCGATGATTTTACCTTTTATTTCATCCGACGGAATGGCAACGGTCGTTGCCATGGTGTCGGCCGCAACCGAATTCCCAAGCCGATGAATGGCAGCGACTAAAATATCCTTAGCTTTGCGTTCAAGTTTTTCATGTCCTGCCGTTTCAAGCTTCTTAATTCTTACCGTTAGATCCTCCTCATACTCCTTCTCGGCAATTTTAACGAGTTCGTCTCTCGCCTCTTCTTTCGTGAGCGAGGCGACGCGCTCAATTTCTGCCTTTTTATCCTGTTCAAGTTTTTCAGTACGTTCCTTTATTTCTTTTATTTCGATGATCTTTGTCTTTATATGCTCGACTTCCTTTTCAATGTCCTGCTGGCGTTTATCGAGAAGCTCTTCTTTTTTAATAATACGCTCCTCGTTTTTCTGGACTTTGTCTTCACGCTCTTTTGATTCTTCTCGAGACTTTTCGCGTTCTTCCTCGGCTTTTTTCTTTGCCTCGGTGAGAATAGTATCGGCAGCCTCTTTTGCCTGAAGCTCCGTCTGTTTAATGCGAAGTTCCATCGAGCCGCGCTTGCCGAGCCCGATGAGGAAGCGGATGTAATAACCGAGCCCAAACCCAACAATCCCCGCCGCAGCGAGGAGTAAGATTAAATTAATAACTGACATAAGCGATTAACTCGCTTTACATTTTACGGAGCTTGCCGTCAAAATTTTCTGAGAATCTCGAAGATCGATGAGAGAAAAAAATCTGCGTGATGGGTAAAGTAAGAAGACAGGGCTTATAAAATTTAAAGCGAAGCTGAAATTAAAGGGTAATGACGATAGCATAATACAATCTCTCTCTTTTGTCTAATCTTTAGTATCTAGAAAAACACCCTGGTATGGCAGGGTGTTTTTGGCCTTTGATTTAGCGTCCGTTTGACTTATGGATTTCGTCGATCAACCCGTATTTCTTCGCTTCTTCCGCCGACATGAAGTAGTCGCGGTCAACGTCCTTCTCGATCTTTTTTAAGTCCTGCCCGGTGTTTTTCGCAAGAATCTTGTTGAGTTTCTCGCGGGTTTTCAAAATCTGCTTCGCAGTAATTTCAATGTCGGTCGCCTGACCCTGGACTCCGCCCCATGGTTGGTGGATCATTATTTCAGCGTTCGGGAGTGCGAAGCGCTTTCCTTTAGCGCCGGCCGATAAAATAACGGCACCGGCAGACGCGGCAATACCAACACAGACGGTCGAGATATCAGGCTTTATGTAGTTCATGGTATCGAGAATAGCAAGTGCCGAGGTGACAGAGCCCCCGGGCGAATTTATGTAGAGGTAAATATCTTTCTTCGGATCTTCCGATTCAAGGAAGAGAAGCTGAGCGACGATAAGGTTCGCGACAATATCATCAATCGGTCCGCCGAGGAAAATAATACGCTCTTTAAGAAGTCGGGAATAAATATCGTATGCCCGCTCGCCCATGGGGGACTTTTCGACGACCATCGGCACAAGATACTGCGCCTGAAAATTTGTTTGATCAGATTTTTCCCGGTTCATAGTTTTAGAACTATACAGAGTCCCTTAAAGTTTGTCCAACCTCGAGTAATCGTATCTATTGACAAATATTTATTATTTGATATAATTAAAAAGAAGCCAGGAAAATTGTTTTCTTGGCCTGGTTTCGGCGGAAGGGCTGAAACAATTGATCTTAAAAATAAGGGGGTTCCCAATGGCGTACCGAGTCGACAATCACTTGATGGTTCATTACTGCTCGTTGGCCACGCTCATCGAGATCAACCGCAGTTACCGCTAGGGCCACCACCACCGGCGCCAACACGTCAAGGAAAAGGGGAAAAATGTTTTTGTCACAGCGACGTGAGCGCCAGCGGGGGGCGTTATAATATAAATACTCCGCTTCATACCGAGGGGATCGCCGAACGATCCCCTCCTCATCCGAGTTCACAAAATTATTTTGCGGATTCAGATGAGTTCTTTTAAACAATGGGCTCAATGGGCTATTGGCTCGCTCGCACCTCGGAGTTCTGGGGTAGGGGAAAAGAATGTTACGCACATTTCTATTTCGAGCGGGTATCGCCCTCACGCTAGTCATTCCCGTGTTCTCGATCATCTATTTCTCGGAGCATTCCATCTGCTCGGCGAATGCGCCGGATTGCTCGCCCAAGGAGTGGTGGCAAACGCGTGCGATGGCGACTGCCAGCATCGCATCGTTAACCTCGTTCTTCACACTCCTGTTGTGGAGGGGGTGGGGAATGATAAGACAAAAATTTTTCAACTGATGGTCTTGCCCTGGGTAGGCCCAAATCCTCTTTATATACGGCCGAAAGGTACACACCTTTCGGCCGTTTTGTTTTTACTTTTGATTTTCCAGAAATTGAAATACCGCTTCATTTCGGAGCTGGTGTGATACGTATTCACGCACGCGTGCAGTATCGGCGCCCGAATAATGTTCAATAATATGTTTTGATTCTTGCTCTACCTCTTTTTCATCCGCATATATATTTTCATCCGCCCCAATCTTATCGAGAATAAGCTCAAACTTTACCCTGGTTTCCGCGTCTTTTCGCCACTCGCCGCGCAATATACTTTCGGTTTTTTTTATCTTGGTTAGGTATTCCGAAACGCTTGTCTTCCGTCGCTTTACATCTTCGCCAAATTGGGCAAACATCCGATCAAGCTCGCTTTCGATTAAAATTTTCGGAACCGAAATATCCGATTTTTTTATTATCTCTCCGATAATCTCAAGGCGCCTTTTTTCCTTAGCACGGAATTCTTTTTCTTTAGTAAGATTCTCAGTGATTTTTTTCTTGAAATCATCAACTGATTGAAATGGACCGATTGTTTTCACGAGATCATCGGTAAGTTCCGGCAACTCTTCTTCGCCATTTTCTTTCTTTGTTCCGCGCGTTTTTCGAACCTCAAGAATAATATTTTCTGTTTCTTTTTCAGTAATAAAAACCGGTTCCTGCTTTTTAAGAACCTCTTTCGCGAGGGATGTATAGTCGGGGAGATTGAATACGGGGAAGAGGTCACCAGTAATTGTAAACTGAAGAGGGTTTCCTGGAGCGAGTTTGGTAATTGAGATTTTTGGTGTACCGACAATATCGAGTTTATGGTCTTCGATTACCTGCCGGTAGACGTCATTGACCAAAAGTTCCGCCGCTTCCTGGAGCACCCCCATTTCTCCGATCTGCTCGGTGATTATTTTTTCGGGCACTTTTCCTTTACGGAAGCCGGGAAGAGCCACCGCTTCCTTAAGCTTAGCAAGGGCTTTTCCGCGATATGAAGAAAGGGTCTCGAAAGATACCTCGACAGCAATTTCGACCCCTGAATCGGGAAGTTTTTTTATTTCCGCCCTTTCATACCCTTTCTTATGTTCCATAGTCGCACCAGTCTATCGTCACTTTTTACCGCCTGCAAGGAAATAGGGAGTTCGTGCTATATTTTTTTGATGATCGGTGTTTTCGATTCAGGGTACGGGGGCTTGAGTGTTTTTAAAGAATTGCTCCTTCTCTTCCCCGAATACTCGTTTATGTATTTGGGCGATAACGCACGCGCCCCCTACGGCTCTCGTTCCCCAGAAATTGTCACTGAGTACACGCGAGAATCAATTGAGTGGCTTTTCGGCAACGGCGCCGAGATTGTTATTTTAGCTTGTAACACGGCAAGCGGGGAGGCGCTCTCCAATCTATCGAGATTTCTTAAAGAAAAATTTCCTAAGAAGGTGGTCCTTGGCGTGATCGAACCAGTCGCCCGTTTTGTTTCGGAGAATGTTCCACGGGAAGAGAAAATTGCCGTGATCGGAACAATTTCAACCATTAGGTCTGGCAAGTATCGCGAGGCGCTTCAAAAATACGGTTTCACAAATGTGATTGAGCGCCCCACTCCATTACTTGCTCCGCTTGTTGAAACGGGTGATGTTACCGGGCCGATGGCCGAACATATGGTTGCGGGAGCTCTCTCACCTCTTACCCGCGAAGGTATCAGTACCGTTATTTTAGGTTGCACTCACTATTATTTTCTTCGCAATACTATAGAGAAACTCTATCCTCATCTGAAACTGATTGACGCACCGGAAGCCTTCCCCATTTTCTTCAGAGAATTTTTGGTAAAACAATTAGATAGGACAGTCCGATTGAAGAAGGGAGATGCTCCCCGTTTTTATACAACTGATGAAGAAGATGCCTTTGCACGTTTTGTTGAGAGGACACTCGGCTTGTCGATTGCTCCGAAGCGCGTAAAACTTTCTTAAAAAATTACTGAACTAAGGTGGCGGGGGTCGCTGTCCCGGAGTTATTTTTGAGAATATCCGAGGAAGGATTCCCTTGTTTTTGATTCAGGGCGTCTCTCCAGAAATAAAGACCACCGAGAATAAGAAGCACAACAATAATAAAAATAGCGAAAATAGGACCAATCGGTTTTTTTCTTGACGGAGGAATTTTCGGCATAACATTTCCCATAACGCCCGTCGGTACATTTTCTTTTTGCTGGTTTTGTGGAGTATCCATTTATTTACCGAATTTTTCCTTGTAAAGTTCAACCGATCGTAAAATCGCTTTCTTGGCGGCCTCTTTGTCGAGGTATCCATTGACCTTGACGGGGTTGCCCGTTCCTTTTAAAACTTTGTATGTTTCGAAAAAGTGAGCGTATTCTTTAAGGGAATGCGAATTGAGATCGGAGAGGTTGTTGATCTCATCAAAGCGCTTATCGCCAACGGGAACTCCAATTATCTTGTCATCCGAATCTTCCCCGTCAACCATTTTCATCAGTCCAACTGGGCGTACTCTGACGAGTACCCCTGTCTCGAGAGGATAGGTCGTAATCAAAACAACATCAAGAGCGTCGCCATCATCCCAGAGTGTTTTTGGTACGAAACCATAGTCGAATGGGTAAGGAGCCCCCGAATAATTCGTGCGATCAAGGGCAATTAAGCCGGTTTCCTTGTCGATCTCGTATTTATTATGAGAGCCACGCGGAATCTCAATGATGACATTTATTTCGTCGGGAATTTTTTTTCCGATTTCTATGTCGTGCCACAGGTTCATATGTCTTTAAGATTATTTTTTACCGCCCCCGCCCTCTTCTTTGTTTTCCGTATCAGACGAGGCGACATTCTCCCCCTTAAGAGACGCGATATCGATACGCCAACCGGTGAGTTTTGCCGCAAGTCTGACATTTTGTCCGCCCTTGCCGATCGCAAGCGACTGCTGATCTTCAGAGACGGTGACGTGCGCCTGGCGGTTTTCTTCATCGAGCTCAACCGACATCACTTTTGCGGGCGAGAGAGAATCCTCAATGAATTTTTTTGGATCCTCGGACCATTCTATCACATCGATTTTTTCTCCGGACAGCTCGCTCATTACCGTTGAAACCCGAACCCCGCGCTGGCCGACGAGCGACCCCACCGGATCAATATGGGCATCCTTTGAATAGACAGCAACCTTGGAGCGGCTTCCCGGTTCCCGAGCGATTGCCTTTATTTCAACAACGGCGTTCGCGATCTCAGGCGTTTCGAGTTCGAAAAGCTTAGCGAGGAATTTCGGATGCGAACGGGAGAGGCGCAAGAACACACCACGCGGGTTTTCATCGACGGAATAGAGATAGGCCCGGACACGCTCGGCTTGCTTGTAGCGCTCACCAGGGATTTGCTCTTCGTACGGAAGAATACCGGTTGCTCTTCCGAGGTCGATATAGATGTTGCCGCGCTCAACTCTTTGAACGGTTCCGGTGACGATATCACCCTCTCGTTTGCCGAACTCCGCCACGACGGAAACCTTTTCCGCTTCGCGGATTTTTTGAATGATTACTTGTTTTGCGGTTTGGGCCGCGATCCGGCCGAAATCACCCTTTGGCTCGAGCGGAAAGATAATTTCATCATCGAGCTCGGCGTCCTTTTTTATCTTTCGGGCATCCGCGATGAGAATATGATGTTCGGGATTGAACCTGACTCGGTCATCATCTTTTAGTTCTTCCTCGGGATTATCCTCCATTCTCACCCGGCTTTCATCAACGACAATTTTGACTTGGTTGAATTCCGTTTTACCCGTTGCCAAATCAAAATTCGCCCGAACGATCTGTCCTTTTTTCCCGTATTCTCTTTTATAGGCTGTCGCAAGCGCGGATCCGATCGCTTCGACAATTTTTTCGCGGGGGATACCGCGATCTTCCTCAAGTTCACCGAGAACTGAATTAATAACTTTAAGATCAAACATGGTGTATTTAATAAAAAACGCCCGTTTTCGGACGGACGAAACTGATAAAGCAATCATACCCAAGCGCTTCCTTTTTGTCAAAGGTCTTTATCAGAATTCCTACCTGTGCATTTCCTGCTTGTTTAAAGTCTTTTTCTGCTATAATTCATTATGTAAAGTCTCTATGGATTCCACCTCCGCCACATTCAAAGAAAAGTATCTTCCGCTCATTGTTGCCGCCTTAGTGATTGCTGCGGTTGGTATCGCCTATTATTATGGAGTGGTGAAAAGAGAAAATGGAGGGGGGAGTGGTCTCTCTCAAGAACAAAAACAAATGATTCTTGAACAGCTTTCAAAAAATCACGCTGCTTCAGCTTCTGCCGCAGGGAAACAAAATGCACTCCAGGGTCTCTCAAGCCAAACCAAATCAGACTATGAGCTCTCAAGTTCTGGCAAAGCTCAGGTGCTTGAGTCAATCAATAATAAATAGGCTTAGCGCTTTTATTTAAAACCGCGCGCCTCGCGCGGTTTTTCACAAAGAAAATTCTCATATCTTTGTTATACTCTCTATATATACGTGTTCTCTATGCACATTGAAGAAAAACAATTGAAAGCGTTTCTCCTTGACTCCGATCTTGTCTCGAAGGCTGAAATCGAGAATGCCGAAAAAGAAGCCAAAAAGCGGAAAAGCGGCATCGGAGAAGTTCTCGTTAATGGTGGAAAGATTTCGGATGATGACCTGCGGCGGCTCCAGGCATACGTTCTTGGTATTCCGTTTGTCAATTTGAAAGGCCAGAAAATCGATTTTGAAACACTCTCCCTTATCCCGGAGCCAATCGCGCGGAACCACAACGTTGTCGCTTTTCGGAAGTCCGATAAAGGTCTTGAAGTTGCGATGCTTGATACCGAAGATCTTGAAGCTATCGATTTTGTCAAAAAGAAAGTGGGTCTTAAAATCCTGCCGCGTTTGACCGACACGGAGTCGATGAAAAGCGCGCTACTCCAATATCAAAAGAGTCTTAAGGCGGAATTCGGCGATATCATTCAGAAAGAGACAGCAACGCTCAAATCGATTGCCGATATCGGGGAAGAAAATGTCTCGGCCGAGGATCTAAAGAAGCTTGCCGAAGACTTGCCCGTTGTGCGAATCGTCGACTCTCTCTTGAAGCATGCCATCATTCAAAACGCTTCTGACATCCACATCGAGCCAATGGAAAATCAAGTGCTCGTCCGCTATCGGATAGACGGTATTTTGCACGATGCGATGGTGCTTCCCAAAAACGCCGGACCTTCGATTACGGCACGTATCAAAGTGCTTTCGAATCTGAAGCTTGATGAGAAGAGGCTTTCACAGGACGGGCGGTTCAAGGTTGAGACGGATAACGAGCGGGTTTCGTTCCGCGTCTCGATTCTCCCCACCTATTTTGGAGAAAAGACGGTGATGCGGCTTCTTAAAGAAAACGCGAAGGGATTTACGCTTGAGGGTTTGGGTTTTCACGGTGAGGCGCTCGAGCGCATTCATGCCGCAACCAGACTTTCAACGGGCATGATTTTAACAACCGGTCCGACCGGATCCGGCAAGACGACAACGCTCTACACTATTCTTGATATTTTAAATACGCCTGACGTTAATATCTCAACGATTGAAGACCCCATTGAATACCAGATGCCCCGAGTAAACCAAACCCAGGTAAAGCCTGAAATCGGCTTTACGTTTGCCTCAGGCCTCCGCTCGCTCGTCCGCCAGGACCCCGACATTGTTATGGTCGGCGAGATCCGCGACGAGGAAACGGCCTCTCTCGCTATTAACGCCGCACTTACCGGGCACCTTGTTCTCTCAACTCTTCACACCAACTCTGCCTCAGGCGCCATTCCGCGGCTTCTTGATATGAAAGCAGAGCCGTTTCTTCTCGTCTCGACGATTGCCGTCATTGTTGCTCAGCGTCTTGTTAGGCGCCTGTGCGAAGGAAAAGAAAAATACACGCTTTCAAAAGCGGAAATCGAAACTCTTGCAAAGACAATCGATCTTGAGCGGGTACTCGCCTTTTTGAAAGATGGGAAAATCGTTCCGAAAGACGCTCGTCTTGAAGACGTTCCGTTTTGCAAAGCGAAAGCGACGGCCGAGTGTGAGGACGGTTTTTCGGGGCGTATCGGTATTCATGAGGTACTGAAGATGACCCCATCAATTCGCGAGCTTATCATAAAAGGCGCGATCAGCGACCAAATTGAAGCGCAAGCAAAAAAGGAAGGAATGATGACGATGCTTGAAGATGGTATTTACCAAGCAGCTGCCGGCGCGACAACGATCGAGGAAGTGCTTCGGGCCGTTACCACGGAATAACCATGAAATTTCTGGTCAAAGCGATAAACGCCGCGGGCACTCCCTACACGGTAACAATCGATGCCAAGGATCGGGCGGAACTTTATGAACAATTCCATAGCAGGGGTGAAGCTTTTATCTCGGCAACCGAAGCCAGGGAATCACCCTTACTCAGTATTTTTTCATTCATGCGTCTCTTTGCGAGTGGCGTGAAGCTTCACGAGAAAATAATTTTCGCGAAAAACTTATCTGCGATGCTTGGTGCCGGGCTTGCACTTTCAAAAGCTCTTTCTGTTCTTGATCGGCAGACCAAAAATAAAAAATTTAAGGCGGTGATTGCTGCGCTTAACGAAGAAATCAGGCGCGGCGGGACGCTCTCAAGCGGGCTTTCAAAATACCCCGCTGTTTTTCCGGCGGTTTTTACATCAATGGTCAAGGCGGGGGAAGAAAGCGGCGGGTTAGTTCAAGCCCTTAACCTCGTTGCCGAGCAGATGGACAAGAGTTATCTTCTCATAAAGAAAGTCCGCGGCGCGATGATCTATCCCTCGATTATTTTTTGCGTGATGATTGCAATTGGTGTTTTGATGCTCATCTATGTTGTGCCGACCTTAAGTTCGACATTTAAGGAGTTGAACGTTCCACTTCCCGCAACCACACGGTTTGTCGTCTCTTTAAGCGATTTTCTCTCAAATCACACGATCCTTTCTTTGTTTATGCTTCTTGCCGTCGTTGCTTTCTTTGTTGTCTTTGGCAAATTGAAAAGCGGCAAACGACTGATCGATTTTTTCTCAACAAGAATTCCCCTTATTGGTACGATCGTGAAGGAAGTGAACTCCGCCCGCACCGCTCGCACCCTCTCCTCGCTGCTTTCGGCGGGAGTTGATGTGGTGCGTGCAATCAGTATTACGGGTGAGGTCATCCAAAATTCTTTTTACAAAGAAGTGCTCGAAAAGGCTGCAACGGCAATTCAAAAGGGCTCTCCAATTTCAGGAATTTTCCTTGAGAATGAGAATCTGTACCCTCCTTTGGTCGGTGAAATGATTAGCGTCGGCGAAGAAACAGGAGCGCTCTCCGATATGCTCTTGAAACTTGCCGAGTTTTACGAAAGCGAAGTCGACCAGAAAACCAAGGATCTCTCGACCGTCATCGAACCGTTTATGATGATTTTTATTGGTGCTGCAGTCGGTTTTTTTGCGATTGCCATGATTGCGCCGACCTATTCGCTCGTTAATGTTATTAATTAATCTATGGGTTTTTCGAAGGGTAATCTCGGTACGCGAAAGGGTTTCAGTTTCACCGAGGTTTTAATCGGGGCGGCGGTTTTCGCGCTTGTCGCGGTTACTATTTATCAAAGTTATACGTCACTCCTTGTTCTCGTCTACACTTCGCGCACCAAGACGCTTGCGAGTGCCCTTGCAAACGAACAATTCGAAATTATCCGCAATCTCCCCTACGCCGATGTTGGCATTCTTGGTGGTGTACCCACAGGAAAACTTCAGCGTTTTCAAACATTCACGAGAAGCAGTGTCACTTTTCAGTCGACGACGACAATCAGGAATGTGGACGATCCATTTGACGGGATGATCGGTTCGACAACGGCACCCGATCTTGCGCCCGCCGATTATAAAGTTGTCGAGATCGAGATCGGATGTGCAATCTGTAATAATTTTCAACCGCTGATATTCACAACAAACATCGCACCGAAGAATCTCGAAACCTCCTCAACGAACGGAGCACTTTTCGTAAAAGTTTTTGATGCAAACGGTACCCCGATTCAAGACGCTCGTATTCAAGTCGTTAACCCAAGTTCAACTCCTGCTATTGCTATAGATGAAGTGAGCAATGCTTCCGGACAATTGCAGCTTGTCGACGTGCCGCCAGGGATAAATCAATACCAAATCACTGTTTCAAAAAACGGGTACTCGACCGACAAAACATACCAGCCAGGAGCATCTGGAAATCCCAATCCTCTCAAACCCCATGCAACGGTTGCTCTCCAGCAGGTCACCCAAGTCTCGTTTGCAATTGATAAGACGAGCATCTTTAATTTCTCAACGGTTCAAGATACTTGTGCCCCAGTGCCAAATACCAATTTCACTCTCTCGGGCACGAGACTTATTGGTACGGGTCCGAATGTTTTGAAATATAGCTCCTCCCAAACAACGGACGGGAGTGGCAATAAAACTGTTTCAGGGCTTGAGTGGGACACGTACTCGGCTGTTTTAAACAGCGCCTCATATGTGCTCAAAGGCACCATTCCGCTTCTGCCATTTTCGCTCTCTCCCAATTCAACCCAAAATGTTGCACTTGTGCTTGAGCCACCGAATCCACGAGAGCTTCTTGTCACCATCAAGGACGCTGGTTCAGGGCTTCCTCTCACGGATGCGAATGTCGAGTTAGGCCTTGGTAGCTACGATAGTACGCTTACGACCGACCGGGGATTCATTAAACAAAATAACTGGGAGGGGGGGCCAGGACAAGCGACATCAAGCGATACAACAAAATTTTTCTCGACTAATGGCAACGTAGACTACCTGGGTTTTCCGGGTGAGGTGCGCCTAAAATCAATTTTTGGGAATTATCAAACTCCCGGTGAGATGGAGTCTTCGACTTTTGATCTCGGCAGTCCGTCGAATTTTTATCAGATTCTTTGGAACCCGGGCAGTGAGCCGCCGGAGACCGGCCCTTCAAGCGTCAAGTTTCAAATCGCGACGAACGCAAGCGATCCGGGAACGACAACGTGGAATTTTTTTGGTCCTGATGGAACGG
Source organism: Minisyncoccia bacterium (assembly GCA_041485465.1). Taxonomy (GTDB): domain Bacteria; phylum Patescibacteriota; class Minisyncoccia; order Phycocordibacterales; family JAKFXT01; genus JBGPJO01. The sequence goes on from JBGPJO010000007.1 coordinate 21,783, forward strand.
GGGACACCTATTACACAACGGCCAATCAAAATATCGCAAGCCTTCACAATGGTGATCGGTATTTACGCTACCGAATGATTTTGAGTACCGCCTCAACAACAGCGACTCCTTCCCTCTCTGACGTTTCAATTACGTATACTTCATCTTGTGTGCCGCCCGGACAGGTTCTTTTCAGTAGCATTCCTTCAACGGGGCAAGCAACACTAACCGTTACCAAAGCAGGCTACCAAGTGTATACCGCTCCAGTTTCAATCAATGCTTCCTATCAGTCGTTTGACGTCAGCCTGACGCCATAGATGAAAAATATTTTTAAAACATTTAAAACGAAAAAATTGGGACTGAGCTTGGTTGAGGTTCTGGTTGCGCTTGCGATACTCGCCTTTATCAGTATTGCGGTCGGTGCATTTGCCGGCAATGTTTTTTCGCTTAACACGACCATTCAAAATGGCTTAAGTGTCCAGCAGGATGCGCGTCAAGTGGTGAAGCAAATTGCTGCCGAGCTTCGTGAAGCGTCGATCTCAAGCACGGGAGCGTACCCAATCGAGGTTGCAAGCACGAGCGAGATTATTTTTTATGATGATATTGATAATGACGGGCTGAAAGAAAAAGTTCGCTACTATCTCTCCGGTCTTATTCTCAAAAAAGATGTAGTAAAACCGTCCGGCAATCCTTTGAGCTATTCCGGGGGGACGACGACATCAAACATTATCAATGATGTTCGGAACAGCACGACCTCGATATTTCTCTATTACGATAAAAATTATGACGGTACAACAGCACCGCTCTCTTTTCCGGTCGATCTTTTGCAAATTCGTCTTGTGAAGGTAAGTCTCTCCGTTGATCGCGATCCGTACCGATCGCCCGTTCCCGTTTTTATCACAACCCAAGTGACATTGAGAAATCTTAAGGATAACTTATGAGAGGATCACACTTAAAAAAGAAAGGACAGGTGCTCGCCCAAGTGCTTGTATTCTCTTCAATCGGAGTACTCCTCATTACCGCGCTCACGAGCTGGGCGGTTTCCAATTTACGGATCGCCCGCGAATCCTTTTATCGCGAGCAGGCGATAGAAATAGCAGAGGCGGGCGTTGATTACTATCGCTGGCACCTGGCACATGCGGCTTTAGATTTTCAAGATGGTACAGCAACCTCAGGTCCCTACATCCACAATTTTCTTGACAAAGACGGAATAAAAATCGGAACGTTCACCCTTGATATCGTAGCGCCGTCCATCGGCTCGACAATCGTCACCGTTCGCTCGACCGGCGTCTCCGATGCCTACCCATCGATTTATAGGAAGATAGAAACAAAACTCGCCATTCCTTCGCTTGCCAAATATGCGGTAGTGGCGAACGCCGATATGCGCTTCGGTTCGGGCACCGAGGTCTTCGGTCCCGTTCATTCAAACGGCGGTATTCATTTTGATGGCATTGCCCACAACATCGTCTCAAGCGCGAAGTCGACCTATGATGACCCGGATCACTCGGGGGGAAGTGAATATGCAGTCCATACTCATGTTTCGCCGACCGACCCTCTGCCGCCGGTGGCTTTGCCTCCGCGCCCTGATGTCTTTTTGGCCGGGCGACAATTAAGTGTCCCTTCGTTTGATTTTACCGGTCTGACGTCAGATCTTGCGACTATAAAAACAAATGCCCAGTCCGGGGGACGCTATTTCGCCTCCTCGGGCACGCAAGGGTATCACATTATTTTAAAGACAAACGACACATTTGATATCTATAAAGTAAATTCACTTTTTGTGCCGCAAAGCAATTGTTTTAACTCCCAAAATCAAACGGGCTGGGGCACCTGGAGTATTGGAACGGGGGTAGGGGCGGAGACGCTTGTTGGTAATTATGTGATTCCTGCAAACGGTCTCGTTTTCGTTGAGGATAATGTCTGGGTTGAGGGACAAATCAATACTGCCCGCGTGACAATTGCGTCGGGCAAATTCCCCGATAATCCAGCTACCGAAACTTCAATTACCGTAAACAATAATCTGCTCTATACGAATTACGACGGACAGGATGCAATCGCGCTTATCGCCCAAAATAATTTTAATGTCGGGCTGGTCTCTCCTGACACATTTCGGATTGACGCGGCGATTATTGCTCAAAATGGGAGGGCGGGGAGATACTATTATCCCGGGCCGGGGAATAAAACCTGTGCGCCATACGATACGAGAACAACACTAACCCTGTACGGAATGATCGCGACCAATCAACGGTACGGTTTTGCCTATACCGACGGCAACGGCTATCAGACGAGAAATATTATTTATGATGCGAATCTCTTGTATGGTCCTCCGCCCTCCTTTCCGTTGACCTCAAGCCAATACTCGACTATTTCTTGGCAGGAGATCAAATAAAAAAAGCGCGCAGGAGGAATTTTCCTCTGCGCGTTTTAGTGGTGATGGCTTTTCCCGGTAAGAATCGCTATTGCCTGGAGGGTGAGATAAACAGCGACAATAGTTCCGAAGCAATAGTCAATTACGATGGGACTTACCAACCATGGGCCAATTGGGATAGCGATAATTGAGTGTTTCTCAAAGATCAGGAACACAATGCCGACCGCCGCAACGTAGGTACTATGGAAGACATCGGATCTAGCATGGCGGATCAAATCCGTCCTCGTTTTGTTGTTACTTAATACCTCCCTCCCTTGAAGCATTTTTGAACGCAGGAGATTTATACCGGTGCCGATTATTCCTGCCAAAATCATGGCACGGGGGATGAGCGTATGGTGTTCTCGGAACAACTCGACGAGAATAAAGATTGCGGCAAGGAAAAGCAAAAGAGCGATCACTACGCTGCCTTGCTTTCTGATATCGGTTTCCCGGTGCCCGTGTTTTTCTACTCGTCCCTCGATGTGGGCGCCGTAAAAATCGGCTAAGCTGTCGATCGCGACATGAGCAGCTTCTGAGAGAGTGAAAAAACTGCCAGCATAGTAGCCGAGAAGTGAGGTAATAAAACCTGCGGCGATTGCAAGAAAACCGCTTGTTCGGAAGAGTTTCTTCCGGCACTGATGCGAGCAAGGTTGGTTTTGAAATACCGGACAAGAACGCTCATGCCCGGTGTACAAAAGCGAAAGCATGGCGTTCTCCGTATCGGTTTGTCTTTTGAGACCATATCGCAAGGAATCTTTTTGGTCAATAAAAACACTGCGGTATACTTACCAGATGCTCATTCTTATAAGCATCGCTACGTTTTTCTCGACGCTCTGCGGCGGGCTCTTCGCCCTTCGCTTTAAAGATAAACTCCATCTTATTTTAGGATTCAGCGCCGGAGCGATAATCGGCGTCGCGCTTTTCGATCTTTTGCCGGAGGCAATAGGACTTGGGGGCGCGGGATTTGGAGTTCCAACCATTACTTCGATTACCGCCCTTGGTTTTATTCTCTACCTCTTGGCAGATCGTTTTATTGTCCTTCATTCTCATGCCGAAGAGGAGACAAATCATTCTAATCGGGGTGTTTTTGGCGCAGGAAGTCTCTCTGTTCACAGTTTTCTCGACGGTGTCGGTATCGGTCTTGCTTTTCAGGTTTCTTCCGCTGTAGGTCTCATCGTTGCCATTGCCGTTTTAACCCATGATTTTTCTGATGGCATTAATACTGTAAATTTAATTGTAAAAAATGGTGGAGACAGACGAAAAGCCTTTCGCTGGCTCACTGTTGACGCACTCGCCCCGGTCATTGGTGTAATCTCTACACTGTTTTTTTCTTTGTCCGAGGCGTCTCTTGGTGTCGTTCTCGCTCTTTTCTGCGGTTTTTTCCTTTATATTGGGGCGAGTGACCTCTTGCCTGAAAGCCACCATCGCCATCCCACTGTCTGGACGACAGTCAGTACCGTTATAGGTATGACTCTACTCTACGTAGTCATTCGACTTGCCGGGGTGTAGAGGGCTCTGTGATACAATGCCCCAATATGGCTAAAAAATTAGTCGTTGGTAATTGGAAACTAAATCCACAGACACTTGAAGAGGCAAAAAGTGTTGTCAGAATTGTCTCAAGGAAAATCCCCACAAAAGCAACCGTTATTATCTGTCCGCCTGCGGTTTTTCTCTCGGCGCTTGCAGGACAGAGAGGAAAATCAAAAATTAAATTCGGCGTTCAAACGGTTTCAAGCGAAACTTCAGGCGCCTATACGGGGGAGTTTTCAGCCCAGATGGCAAAAAGCGCGGGGGCGGAGTATGCAATCATCGGACACTCAGAACGGCGAGAGATGGGAGAAACCAACAAAATTGTAAGTAAAAAAGTTGTTGCCGCTCTTAAAGCAAAGCTTATGGTAATTCTTTGCGTCGGAGAAAAAGAACGGGATCACCACGGCCATTACCTCTCGTATCTCAAAGCGCAGATCGATGAGTCGCTTGAGGGCGTCTCAAAAAATCTTATTGATCATCTTATTATTGTCTATGAACCAATCTGGGCAATCGGAGAAAAATCTTCGGGCCCGATGGAGGCGAGAGATCTTCATGAAACCTCCCTTTTCGTTCGCAAAGTTCTCCATGACCATTTCGGCAAGAAAGCTTTTTCCGTGCCGCTTCTCTACGGCGGTTCTGTCGATCCGATAAATGCGGAGGCGCTCATTAAAGACGGAAATGTCGAGGGACTTTTGGTCGGAAGAGAAAGTGTCAAGCCGGAACATTTTTCAAAAATTATCAACGCTGTTGTTTAGGCTTTTTAGCATGGAGATACAAAGCATCACGGAAGCGAGTGATCTCTCATCAAAACGTGTTTTTGTCAGGGTTGACTTTAATGTGCCAATTATAGGGGGGAGAATTGTCGATGATTTTCGGATCAAAGCCGCGCTTCCAACGATACAGTTTCTTATTGGAAAAAAGGCAAAAGTGATCCTCGCGACCCATTTCGTCGGAAAAGAAGGGAACAGTCTCACTCCCGTATCCGATCGTTTAAAAAACTTTATCCCCCATACGTTTGTTCCCTCGCCCGATCTTGTGGTCATCGGAGAACACATAGACCGGATGAAAGACGGCGATGTGGCGCTTCTTCCCAATCTCAGATTATGGAGGGGGGAAGAGATGGGAGATGAGCGATTTGCCAAGGATTTTTCTCGGCTTGTCGATCTTTACGTCAACGAGGCGTTTTCCGCCTCTCACCGGCTCCACGCTTCAATCACTCTCATGCCGAAATTTCTTCCGGCATATGCTGGCATTCGTTTTCTTGAAGAAATAAAAAATCTCTCTCAGGCGTTTAATCCCGAAGAGCCATTCCTTTTTATTATTGGCGGCGCCAAGTTTGAGACAAAAGAGCCACTGATCAGCAAATTTTTAAACACGGCAACCAACATTTTTATCGGCGGCGCGCTTGCCAATGACTTTTTTAAAGAAAAGGGTTTTGGGGTGGGTCTGTCACTTGTTTCTCAATTAGAGCACCCAATTTCGAAAGAAATTCTCGAAAACGATAAAATTATTCTTCCTTCTGATGTTACGGTGAGAAGCGAGGACGGCTCACTTGTGGTAAAAAAACCTGACACGGTATTGCTAGGAGAAAAAATAGTCGACGCAGGGCCTCAAACCGTCCTTCGTCTTAAGGAATTGTCGGAACGGGCGAAACTTATTCTCTGGAATGGTCCTTTGGGTATTTACGAAGAGGGTATTGTCAAAGAAACCGAAGAACTCGCGATTGTCGTTGCCGAGAGTGAAGCGGTATCAATCGTCGGTGGCGGGGACACCACGGCTGCCATAAAGAGGCTCGAGCTTCAAAATGCCTTTGACTTTCTTTCAACGGGTGGTGGTGCCATGCTTGAATTTTTGGCAAAAGAAACACTACCCGGTATTGAAGCCTTAAAAAACAAAAACGCTTAAGCCCTAAAACTTAAGCGTTTTTGTTTAAGGGAGATGTCTTACATCATTCCACCTGAAGCGCAGTCTTTGCAGCGTCCCTTGTGAGTTGCGATTTCGTAGATTGCCGAAAGGCCGATGAGGATATAAATGATCTTTGCGATCAAAGAACTCATTCCGCCGACAAGGGCGCTTATATCCCAGTCAAAGACCCCAACGAGGAGCCAATTTAAGCCACCAATCACCAAGAGGATGAAGGTGACCATGTGTAATGTTTTCATGAATTACAAAAATATTACTGAACGACCTTTTACCTGTTTATTGTATCGTATCAAGGGGTGAGATGCGAATTAGTTATCCCGGGCATTCTTTTCAAGAAAAGCTTTGATTTTTTGAGCTGCGTGCTCTATTTCTTCTTGTGTCCGTTCTCTCCCTTTCCAATGCCGATAGCCGTCATCTTTAAAGCGCGGGATAACATGGATATGCGAATGGAAAATAATCTGTCCGGCGGCGAGGTCGTTATTCATGGCGATGTTTATGCCCTCAGCAGCAAGCGCGCCTTTGGCCGCCTTTCCAATCTGCTTTGCGACGGCCATAAGTTTTCCGAGAGTTTCATCCGGCGTATCGTAGAGATTCGAATAATGTTTTTTAGGAACAATAAGCGTGTGTCCGGGATTATTCGGATGAATGTCCGCAAACGCGTACGTGTCGGCGTCTTCATAGATATAGGCCGAAGGGATTTTCTTGAGAATAATTTTGCAAAATAGACAGTCGTTCATTAAAGACAGTATGTGGTAAAATTTGGAAAATGAAAAGTTATTTACCTCGAGCCCCCATTTCTTCTTCTGCTTCGGAAAAGCTACAGATGTATCCGGAATTTCTTCGCGCACTGCTCTATTATCGTGGCATTGATACAGAAGAGCTCGCAGAAAAATTTCTTAACCCCTCGTATGATGACCACACGCACAATCCTTTTTTGATCGCCGGCATGGAGAAGGCGGTTAAGAGAATTCTTGGCGCGATTAAAAATAAAGAGAGAATCGTTATCTATAGTGATTACGATCATGACGGCATCCCGGGTGGTGTTATTTTGTACGAATTTTTCAAAAAAATCGGCTATGAAAATTTTTCCAATTATATTCCACATCGCTACACGGAAGGCTACGGCTTAAATGAAAAGGCGGTAGAGAGTTTTAAAGAGGAAGGAACACAGCTTATCATTACCGTCGATTGTGGGATCTCTGATATCGGGTCGGTTAAAAAAGCAAATGACCTTAACATTGATGTTATTATCACCGATCACCACCTCACCCATGAAATCCTTCCTTCGGCCTTTGTCATTCTTAATTCAAAACAAGACCACTGCGCCTATCCCTTTGACATGCTCTGTGGCGCGGCGGTTGCGTTCAAGCTCGTCCAGGCGCTTTTGATGCGGGGAGATTTCGGAGTGACTGTCGGTTGGGAGAAATGGCTCCTTGATTTAGTCGGACTTTCAACGATCGCCGACATGGTGCCGCTTGTCGGGGAAAACAGGGTGCTTGCACGCTTCGGACTGACCGTCTTAAGAAAGACCCGCCGCCCCGGCTTGCTTAAACTGATGCGTCGAATGCGGATCAGCCCGCAGCATCTTACCGAAGACGATGTCGGTTTTATGATTGCGCCGCGCATCAATGCTGCCTCCCGCATGAGTGATCCGCGCCTTGCTTTCAATCTGCTTACTTCAACGGATGAAGACGGTATGAGTGACGCTTTTGCTCTCGAGCTTGAAAAGTTAAATAGCGCCAGGAAAGGTGTTGTTGCAAGTATGGTCAAGGAAATGAAGCATACACTGAAGGAGCGAAAGCCAGTCCCCTCGATTATTGTTATGGGCAATCCTTCGTGGCGTCCGGGCCTTCTCGGTCTTGCAGCGAATTCTATTCTCGAAGAACATGCTCGGCCGGTATTTTTGTGGGGAAGAGAAGGGGGCACGTCGCTTAAAGGCTCCTGCCGCTCCGACGGATCGGTTGATGTCGTAAAACTTATGAAAGAAGTGCCCCCAGGGGTATTTGTCGAATATGGCGGGCACACGCTCTCCGGCGGCTTCAGCATCTATCCCGAGAAAGTTCATTACCTTGAGGGGCATCTCAAAGACGCCTATGAAAAAACCCGCAAGCGCATGCCTGAAGAAAAGATCTTCATCGATAAAAAACTTTCAGTTAACGATGCGGATCTCTCACTGTTTGAGATGATTTCCCTCCTTGCGCCATTTGGTCTTGAAAATCCAAAACCTCTTTTTCTTTTTGAAAACGAAATTGTCGATCAATCTCGAGAATTCGGAAAAAGTAAAGAACATGTTGAACTGACATTTAAAAAATCAAACGGCAGCAACCTTAAAGCAATCGCTTTTTTCGGAAAAACTGACTTCAAGCAGGTGAATACAGGAGAAAAAATTTCTTTTGTCGGTAATCTTGAGGTTTCATATTTCAACCGATTCCCCGAATTACGCTTGCGTATCATTGATATTTTGTGATAAATGCGCTAATAAAAGAAAAGATGCTATTTCCTAGGGGGTAGTGATGAGTATTCGCGGTACTCGCTATACCTATCGAAATCCTAAACTTGAAACAGAACCGGTTGTTAGAACCGAGGAAGCGGCCAGAATGAAACGCAAGATTGAATGCCTTGAACCCGGGGAGACATACGTTTATCACACCGGCTATTTAGGGTCTTCTTGCGTCACTAGCGAAAAAGAAATCTTTAGATGGGTTCGCTACTTTGCTGACAAATACGGGCATTTTCTTGTCCATCGCAGGCTTGAAGACGAGGATATACGTAAGGAAATGCGTGTGTATCAATACCTAATAATTACACGCCGCAGTCTAAAACTGACGGTAGTGAAATAGTTTAAGACTTCAGCCACTCTTTTCAAATCGGATCGGTTTGAAAAGAGTGGCTTTTTTTAAATGCTATACTTTTTTTGTGATATTAATTTATACCGACGGCAGTTCAATTGGAAATCCGGGCCCGGGAGGATGGGGTGCAATCATCTGGTATCCAGAGGGGAGAGTGGTTGAGCTCGGTGGGCGCGAAGAGCACACTACTAATAATAGAATGGAGCTCACGGGAGCAATTGAAGCTCTTGAGTATGTTCTTTCGGCAGGCACGCCGATCAAAATCTTTACCGACTCAAGTTACTTGGTGAATGGCATTACGAAGTGGGTTCATGGCTGGCAAAAAAACGGATGGATTACCGGTGCCAAAGAACCGGTGCTCAATAAAGAGCTCTGGGAAGAACTTTTTTCACTCAATAAAAAAATAAAAGCGGAGTGGCACTATACGCCGGGACACGCCGGAATTGCCGGTAATGAACGCGTTGATGAAATCGCCCAGGGGTTCTCGCGCGAGGGAAAGGCCAAGCTTTTTGAAGGTGATTATAAAAAGTACGGAATTGATCTTACTCCCGAAGAGCGCGATCACGGAAGCGTCAAAGGGAAAGCATATTTATATCTCTCGCTTGTTGATGGCACAGTAATGCGGCATAAAACTTGGGAAGAGTGCGAAAAGAGAGTAAAAGGTGTAGCCGGAGCGAAATATAAGAAAGCCCTGAGCGAGCGGGAAGAAAAAAAGATTATTGGGGAATGGGGAGCCTCTCTATAAATATAGATCTCTTTTCCGTCCTTATTTGAGATTTTGAGTCATTCGGTCTTCGGACACTGACCAATTTACATTTGTGAGGAATGCGTCGACATATTTCGATTTTTCTGCAGGGAGATAATCAACCATATACGCATGCTCCCACATATCCATTGCAAGAATCACCGGGAGTCCAGCAAGCTGGCCTAATTCATGATCATTTATCCATGCAACATGAGGAGTATTTCCTCTCGGATCAAAGTAAAGAATGGTCCAGCCGATGCCGCGCATCATGCCGACATTTTTGAAATGATTGATGAATTCACTCCATGAGCCGTATTTTTGCGAGAGTGCAGCACCGAGTGAGCCTTTCTCATCTGCAGGTGTCGCGCCTTTTTCAAATTGCTCGAAATAGTATTCGTGCATGCGCATACCGTCGAACTCAAACCCGAATCGACGCATGACTTCGCCAAGCGCATACGCATTCTTCTCGGAATCCTTGCGCAGATCGGCAAGCACTTCACGGAGATGATTGGTAAATTTTATATAACCCTCGTAGAGCTTGAGATGAACGTCGAGTTGTTTTTGGGAGATCCCTTTAAGTTCGGGGATGTTAAATTTTTTCGCTTGATATGTATGCATACTGTGAATTTTTAAAGTAGTAAAGTTTTTTAAGTATAATCCTTTCATCCTGTTTCTTCAAAGAATTTATATATGTTGGCCTCGTGTGACGATGTTGGAACCGCCTTAACATGGCTAGACCATTAAATTAGCTTCTTTAGATTCTCCCCAATTTTGTTCGGGGCATTCTTTGCTACTTGCGCAATTGCATCGGCGATCTTGTCCAAATGGGCCTCTATAAGCTCGTTGGTTATATGCTTGGTAAAAAATCCTTCTTTAAAGGAGAAGTAGTCTCTATTAAAGTCCGCGATAATTTGTTTTACATTTGTCGCGTGAGGAACTCCGTCCACTTCAATATATAAATTATCATTAGGTATGTAGATGTCTATATGCTTATGTCCATCCCATTTCTCAACCTCCAATATCACGCCCCTTTGTTTAAGAGCTTCTACAAGCATTAAAACTTGCTTTGTTGGTTTAGGTTCAAAATTTGGCATAAATATTTTGCTGGCCTCGTGTGACGATGTTGGAACCGCTATTAAGCCCTAAGTAGTAGCTGAATTTTTATATTTTACGTAGATAACGATTACGGCCAGTGCGGTAAACAATTTTATTGTATTACCGATAATTAAAGGAATGCTCATAATCATTATCCCATAGTAAAGCCATAATCCTCCAATAATAACAATGGACAAGAAGGTCCATATGGAAACATCTTTCACGCTTTTTGTTTTTATACTTTTGACTGCCTGAAACAATGGATTGAATTCCAACAGAGTAGAGACAACAAGAATCATTCCGAGAGGGGTTAAATGCATATGCTTATTCTATCTTGATTTGCTGGCCGCCCTCAGAGACATTCGAACTATGTCAGAGCGGCAAGAACTTAATTATATCCTACGCAACATCCGTATGATCAGGGGGCGGGTCGATGGTCAGAAGAATCGGAAGGCGGTGTAGTCGGTGCGGGTCTGCTCACTTCATGGGGCAAAGGACGGCGCAGCACCCCATAGAGCATGACGAGCCGATGAAGCATATTTCTTGCATCGGCAATCGACAGGGTTTCATCAAATTCTTTCTCATACGCCCGGATGAACTCTCGGAGGCGCTCGTCGCTGATCAGCATATTTCTTACAGTGAACCATAGCAGATTCAAAATGGACGACGTGAGAATATGCACCCAGAGCACATGACTCGTCGCTCAGCCAGGGTAGGTCACTCTGTCGCGTCGGATCGAGTATACCGCAACATCGTCTGCCGATCGTCTAGGACTGCAATTCTGCCAAGTGTGCAATTTTGCTGGGAGCCATAGCATTGAAACCCACCGCTACTCGCGCTCAACTATACGGAAGTGCTTTGAGCGGTTTGGTGCGGCGACGAAGTACGAGATTGCGCAGGTCATTGCCAGGGAGATCGCGGCCTACGAGCCGCTCCTTCCGCCGCCTCGAAAAATCTGGATGAGCGAAGATTCGCGCATGGGTCTCTTCGATGCGGCGTCTCTTGCATGGTCGTTCTTTTGTCGTGATGGCGACCAGTGCGACGTAATGGACCGGTCAATTGCACGGAGGGATCGCGAGTAGATCGTTGGCGACACCTTCCCCCTGCGGTTGCTGGGCTTCGATTCGATGGAGCCCAGCTTGCGCAGGAGGAATGCAATGGATATTGCAGATGGCAAGGCGGTGGCGCGTATCCGCCACCTCAATGATCTTTTACGGTGTCAGGGTGTAGGCGGCCAGGTGATGGTCACCGCCGGTCTCGACGCCTTGGGCACCGACGCGGTCATTC
>JBGPJO010000008.1:0-31174 GCA_041485465.1 Minisyncoccia bacterium
AATCATTTATTTTTAAGATACTGACAAGCTAAATCTTCTCCAATTTTCCCTATTTTAGTTTTTTCAGTATCCATAATTTCACATGTAACACTATTTTATGTTTCACATGAAACATAAAATAGATTTTTAATTAAAATTTATTAAATAACGTTATTTAAGGCTATATTTTAAAAAAATCTCTGTTTTAAAGGACAATAAATAATGTCCTTTATTAACAGTGTCCCCAACTTTATCCACAGTTTTAGGCTATTTTTAGCTATTTTTTAGACTTTTTAGGCTTTATTTCACTAAATCTATGTCTTTTATGTCTAAAAAAGTGAAACTGGTGCGGGTAGGGGGAATCGAACCCCCGTCTCGTCCTTGGCAAGGACGCATCATACCACTAAACTATACCCGCAAAATTGTAGAGCAAATTATAGCGGAAGCCCGCTCAAACGACAAATTGTGTAAAAGTAGTCCTGGTGATTTTTATAGACAAAAGTATTGACTAATATAAAGATTCTAGTATAAATCATTTCAGCCAATCATGGCCGTTCAAAGGAGTGTTTTCACATGAAACGGCTTATTTTATTGTTCTTTCCACTTATTCTGCTGTGTCTCGTGGGCATGGCCGGAACCACTCAGGCAGCGCCACTCACTCACCATTCTCTTTTACCCGACGGGAATCGCACGATCGAACAGTTCATCTATGAGCTGCGACTGTGCGAACAAGGAAAGAAAACCTGCGCGCTCAGAACAAGTGTTCCGAAATACCTTGAGGCCCTGCGCGTCGAGGGCATGCCAGTAACCTCTGTTGACGACCTTGAGGGTCTCATCAAAAGTGGGGAAGCAACCGTTGCCCCTTGCGACTGGCAAAATGGAGACGTCCGCTTGTACTACGCCAAGAATGGCGAAATCGCGGGTAGTCACACCCGAGGGTGTTATTCCGGCGAGATGATCCTCTTCTACAACGGGAAGGCAGCTCTGTCGCTGTGGTGCGCAAACCCAATACATGATGGGCGGATGCTGCCGGCACCAGTAGCGCCATCACCGCCGACAAGGGTTACGTGGAATTCTCCTCCGGCACCCAGCACTTGCTGTAATTGCCCCCCAATTGAAGTCATCGGCAGTGAGCAGGTGGGATATGGCGCATATTATGGGTACGGCAACCTTTACCCCACAGCAGGACTTTCCTACGTCTACCAAAGATAATTCCTGAAGTTCTTTCTATTCGTAAAGTGGCCCAGCAGACGGGCTTAACACTAGGTACAGTGTTAAGCCCGTTTTTTCTTTAGAGATTTTAAAATCGCTCTACTCTTGATTTTTCTAAACTAGTGTGGTAATAAGCGGAGCGGTTTGCTCCACATCAGCGGGATAGCGCACGGCCTGGGCGTTATCAGGTCCTGTTTTTCTAGGGGAAACCTATGAAAATCTTGAAAATTAGACCCATTCTACTCGTCGGAATGATGATCGCCCTCGCCGGATGTACCGGAATAAACCGCTTTGCGATTCAGGGTCCGGACGGCGACACTGTCGGAATGTTGAATTCCACAAGCGACTCGACCGACATTTTTACACCGGCGAATAAGACCGAGGTTCTCGTCACCAAAGAGACCTGTGGTGGCCAGCCTTGTGTCAAAACAGTAATGGCACCTGCGGCGGCACCGAGCCCTGCTGCACAAGTCTTGAACCCAGCAGCCGAAGTCGGCTCCGCGGCGATCCTCGGTCTTTCATTTCCGAAGCCGGCGGGAACAAGTGTGACAACGAATGTCACTGGTGCCGCCGCGGCAGCTGCAGCCGCGGCAGCGGCGAGTTCGAGCAGTTCAAGTGGGCCGTCTTGCATCAGCTGCTAAGCACAGCCGACATTATTCGCTCTTTTCCAGGTAGGAAAAGAGCGAATTTCTTTTTTCTGAAAGATTTCTGCGCTATGATGCAACTACCTTAAGCGCCCGTAGCTCAATGGATAGAGCACCTGGCTTCGGACCAGGGGGTTGTGGGTTCGAATCCTGCCGGGCGCACTAGGCTAGGTTACAATATATATTGTGAAGCAAACTCAATTCGATATACCGAAAGAAGTACTTGCCATAAGCGACACAATCCAGAAAAAAGGCTTCGAAGCATATCTCGTGGGGGGTTGTGTCCGTGATCTTTTGCTTAATAAAAAGCCGAAGGACTGGGATATTGCCACAAACGCAAAACCCGAAGAAGTTCAGGCGTTTTTTCCTCACACTTTTTATGAAAATGACTTCGGCACCGTCGGCGTAGTCAATGAAAAAACAGAAGATGAAACACTGAAAACCATTGAGGTGACTACTTATCGCCTTGAGGGAGGGTATTCGGATAGCCGCCGCCCGGATAGTGTTTCTTTCAGCAAAAATATTGACGAGGATCTGAAACGGCGTGATTTTACAATAAACGCAATTGCCTATGATCCACATAAAGGACAAGTGATTGATCTCTATAAAGGGCAGGATGATTTGTCGGAAGGAGTTATAAGGACAGTGGGGGATGCTCATGATCGATTCAGTGAAGATGCTCTCCGTATGCTTCGAGCAATCAGGATCGCCGCGGAAATCGGATTTACGATTGATCAAAAAACTGAAAAAGCTATCCAGGAAAACTCCTCGTTACTTAAAAAAATATCAAAAGAGCGTATTAGAGATGAGTTCGTAAGGATCATCACATCAGGAAGGGCAACGGAGGGGCTTCTTCTTGCTAAAAAACTTGGCATCCTTTCCTATATCACTCCAGAGCTTGAGCGGGGAGTGGGAATTGAGCAAAACCAGGCTCATAAATATGATGTTTTTGAGCATAACTTAAGAACCTTAGGACACGCGGTAAATAAGGGTTTCAGCCTTGATCTTCGTTTAGCTTCGCTTTTCCATGACATTTCAAAGCCGGAAACGAGGCGCTGGTCAAAAGAAAAAAATGACTGGACATTCTATGGCCATGATGTTGTCGGGGGAAGATTAAGCAGGAAAATTCTTGAGGATTTGAAGTTTCCCAAGAAACAAATTGAAAAAATATCAAAACTCGTCCGCTGGCATATGTTCTTCTCCGACCCCGAAAAAATTACCCTCTCTGCGGTGAGAAGGATTATTGTGAATGTGGGTAAAGATGATATTTGGGACCTTATGAATTTGCGCATTTGTGACCGAATCGGCACGGGACGTCCCAAAGAAAACCCTTATAGATTCAGGAAATATAAGGCCATGGTTGAGGAAGCGATGCATGACCCCGTTTCTGTCGGCATGCTTGAAATTGACGGGGAAGAGATAAAGAAAATCCTCGGCATAGAGCCCGGCCCTAAAATTGGTTATATTCTTCACGCTCTCCTTGAGGAGGTGCTTGAAGACCCCTCTAAAAACACCAGAGAAAATCTTGAAAAAATGGCTAAAAAGCTTAATATATTAACGATTGAAGACCTCAAAAAAATAGGGGAAAAAGCTAAAGAAATAAAGGAAAAAGTAGAGAAAGGGGAAGTCCAAAAGATACGAAAAAAATACTTCGTTGAGTAGGAGAGAAAAATATTTTTCTCTTATTCCCAGAATACAAAAGCCGCCGAATGGCGACAATGTAGAATTAAAGAACAAAACTAATATGTCGTAGTATCGGCGGCTTGATGAAAGTGCTCCGCAGAAAGGCGTAAATTGCCTTTGCAATACCCTCTATGTACAAGGATAGTGTTGATTGATGGATTGTGTATCAGCCAAGTTACTCAATCCACTGAGACTTTCGTGAACGGAGAGAAACCGGTTCCGTTGAAAGAACAATGTGGGAAAATATGATCTGAGTACATTGTAATGTCCTATAGAAATAGAGTAAAGGACATCAGTGTGGATAACTTTGTCTTTTATAAATCAAGCTCGATACTCACGGGACAGTGATCAGAGCCCAAAACATCAGGGTGGATATTGGCTTTTTTAACTTTTGATTTAAGTGCGCGAGATACAAGTATATAGTCGATGCGCCACCCCACGTTTCTCGCTCGGGCGTTTGCCCATAATGCCCACCAGGTGTAATAACCATTCCCTTTGTGGAACAGACGAAGGGAATCGACGAAACCGGCTTTAATAAAATTGCTGAAACCTTCGCGTTCTTCTTTAGTAAAACCCTTTTTTCCTTCATTCTCTTTCGGCCGGGCAAGGTCATCTTCAGTGTGGGCAACATTTAAATCTCCACAAAAAACAACGGGCTTCTTTTTTTCAAGTTCTTTACAGTAAGAGAGAAATGCCGGATCCCAATATTTGTGACGAAGCGGAATACGACTTAAGTCATCTTTTGCGTTCGGTGTATAGACAGTCACTATAAAGAATCTGTGATATTCAGCTGCTATTACTCTACCTTCATGTTGTGGATTACCGTATTGGTCGGCCACTAATTTAAATTTCTTGGCTATTGCTTCTGGCAATCCGATGGTGATTGATAGCGGTTTTGATTTTGTAAAAATCGCCGTACCCGAATAGCCCTTCTTTTCCGCGGAGTTCCAGTATTCTTCATACTCAGGTAGATCAACGGGGGACTGCCCTTGTTCAGCCTTTGTTTCTTGGAGACAAAGAATGTCTGGCTTGTGTTTTTTTATAAATGGAAGGAAAAAACCCTTTTTATGTACCGCCCGGATACCATTCACATTCCAGGAAATGATTTTCATTGAGCGAATAATACCAAAATAAGCACGGGAAACAAAAAATATTATTTCCGCCGCTTATTGTGAAAAGCACGGTGGATATCTCGCAAATGAGTATCAGTAACGTGGGTATAAATCTGGGTCGTAGCGATGTTGGCATGGCCTAACAGTGCCTGTACTGAGCGTAAATCAGCCCCATTTGAAAGGAGATCAGTCGCAAAACTGTGGCGAATGATGTGCGGCGTTACTTTCTTCGAGATGCCACTCTTGATTGCATAGTGCTTGACGATCCGCTCAATCGAGCGTGAAGTCAGCCGTTTTCCTTTTTCTCCGGAGCGCTTTCCTATATTTACAAACAGCGCCTCATCCATATCGGTGCGTTTATCCAGATATTTTTTTACCGCGTCTTTAGCATCTTTTGAAATAAAGACAACGCGAATTTTTTCTCCCTTACCACGAACCGATAGTTCGTCTTTCGACAGGTCTATGTCGGTATCAAGGGAGCACAGTTCCGATACCCGAAGCCCTGTTGAAAAAAGAAGTTCAAGGATCGCTTTGTCGCGAAGCGCTTTGAGATCACTCCCTGTAGGCGCTTCTCTGAGACGATCAAGTTCGTCACCTGAAATCAAATCAAGCGAGCGCTCGGGAACCTTTGCAAGTTCAATTCGCTCCGGAGGGAGCGAGGTGACACCGCGCCTCATCAAGTATTTCAAAAACGCCCGGAGAGCGATCATGTAGTAATTCTGGGTTTTCCGTTTGAGCGTTTCTCGTTTGCCGTTTACACTGTTCGGGCTAAGCTGGCGATTGAGCCAGAGTCGATACTCGCGAATCATCTCATCGGTAATGTCTTTCGGATCATCAATTTTTGCAAATGAAAAAAATCGTGAAAGATACCGATCGTAATTCTCGACTGTCTTCAAGCTACGACCTTTTTCGATCTCGGTATGTTCCAAAAATTGACGTTTAAGGTCGGTGAGTTTCATGGGGAAATGTCGCACAATAATTATACCAGAAAGCCCCAAAATATTGCAAAATAAGGCTTAATATGATACAATATTTTTGATGCTTTCTAAGAAAAAGAAAACTAAAGTCATTTCAGAAAATCGCGTGCATGATAAAGATACTGGATCTCCCGAGGTCCAGATTTCACTTTTGACTAAATCGATCGGGGAATTGGCATCACATCTCAAAAAACACCCCAAGGATGTCCATTCCCGCCGGGGACTTTTACAGATGGTCGCCAATCGTCGTACTCATCTTGGCTATCTCAAAAAGAAAAGTGAGAAGCGCTACGAGACAATCGCCCGCAAGCTCGAATTAAAGTAAGTTACCTTAGAATATTTTTGAAAGCAGGTTAGGGGCCAGACGCGCCCAATTTTTAAAAGTTTTTTATTTTTTATGTCCGCAATCAAACATAGTGAACAGCGTGTCGGCATGTTTATCGACACACAAAACCTCTACCACAGCGCCAAAAACCTCTATAAGATGAAGGTTAATTTCGGGGCGGTAGTCAAAGACGCGGTTGGAGACCGTGCCATTATACGTGTTCTCGCCTACGTTATTGCAACCGAAGGTGGCGATGAGAAAGGTTTTTTCGAAGCGCTTGAAAAGCTCGGTATTGAAACCAAGGTTAAAGATCTGCAGGTCTTCTGGGGCGGCGCAAAGAAAGGCGACTGGGATGTCGGACTCGCCGTTGACGCGATCAGGCTCGCGCCGAAGCTTGATACTGTGATTATTGCTTCCGGTGACGGTGATTTCGTGCCGCTTGTTGAATATTTGAAAAATAATGAGGGTTGTCAGGTTGAAGTCGTCGCTTTCGGTAAGTCATCTTCGGGCAAACTCAAAGAAGCGGCCGATGATTTTCTCGATTTATGTGAAAGTCCAAAGAAATACCTTCTTGGGGGAAGGAGGGAGCGTTAAAAAGTATTTAAAAACCCCGTCCGAGCGCGGGTTTTTTGTTTGATTTACCCTATGTTACACTTTTCTTCATATTAGATAAACGAAAGGGCCCCTCGGAGGATTGGGTTTGCCCTCCCCAGGTTTTGGCCGAAGACGAAAATTGGGGAGGGTGAATCCGGGGGCTTCTGATCCCCATGGACACAAAAATATATTCGATCGATATCGGCGGGGAAACTCTAACCGCTGAATTCAACAATCTCGCCGATCAAGCAGACGGATCGGTGATCGTGAGATACGGTAACACCGTGGTACTGGGAACTGCCGTAATGTCGGAAAAGCCAAAAGAAGGTTCTGATTTTTTCCCGCTTACCGTCGATTACGAAGAAAAATTTTACGCCGTCGGGCAGATTCTTGGTAGCCAGTTCGTCAGGCGGGAGGGACGACCGTCGGATGAAGCTGTTCTCTCCGGTCGGGTCGTCGACCGCACGATCAGGCCTCTTTTTCCGCAACATATTCGAAACGAGGTTCAAGTGGTCATCACGATCCTCGGCGTTGAAGAATATGATCCGGATATTTTGGCCGTTTTAGCGGCATCTCTTGCCATTGGGACCTCTAAAATACCTTGGGGTGGCCCTATTTCTTCGGTCAGAATCGGGAAGGAGACAGGAACTGAAGATTTTAGCGTCAATCCGTCGTATCTGACGAGAAACGGATCTCACTATGAACTCGATATCACTGCCTGTGGCAAGGACGGTAATGTCACCATGATCGAAGTTGGAGGAAAAGAAGTTTCTGAAGATCTCGTGAAAGCGGGGTTTGAGCGGGCATCGAAAGAGATAGAGAAATTGCAACAATTTCAGAATAAAATTATTTCTGAAATCGGGAAAAGGAAAGTTGAGATCGGGAAGCCCCAAGTTCCTCCCCAATTTAAAGAACTTTTTGAATCAGACTTTAAAAAGAAACTCGACGTGCTCGTTAAAACCGGCAGCGGAACAAAACAGGCGCTACATTCAATCGAGAGTGAGTGGATAGACACTGTCACTAAGACTTTTCCTGAAAGTGCCCCCTCAGCGTATGATTTTTGGAGCGAAAGAGTAAGCGAGGTTATTCATCGGGAAGCGATTGAAAATGGCAAGCGGGCCGATGGCAGAAAACTTGATCAAGTCAGGACTCTTTTTGTAGAGCCCGGCGGTATAAGCCCGGCCGTTCATGGCTCGGGAACATTTTTCAGAGGAGAAACACATGTTATTTCTTTCTTAACGCTCGGCGGGCCACAAGATTCTCTTTCCATAAATACGATGGAAGAGAGAGATATCAAGAAGCGTTTCATGCATCACTATAATTTTCCGCCGTTTTCTGTCGGTGAAACGGGACGAATGGGCGGAACAAACAGACGAATGACCGGCCACGGCGCGCTTGCCGAAAAGGCGCTTGAAGCGGTCATTCCTCCCATTGAAACGTTTCCTTACACCATCCGTCTCGTCTCCGAATGTATGGCTTCAAACGGTTCAACCTCGATGGCGTCCGTCTGTGCCGCTACGATTGCGCTTATGGACGGCGGCGTACCGATCAAAGAACCGGTCGCCGGTATTTCAATCGGTCTTATGATGGAAAGCCCTTCTCGCTATGCGCTTTTGACGGATATCCAAGGACCTGAAGACCATTATGGCGATATGGATTTCAAAGTCGCCGGAACACGAGAGGGAATTACAGCGATACAGCTTGATGTAAAGCTTTCTGGCGTACCAATTCCGATACTGATTGAGGCAATAAAAAAAGCCCGCGAGGCGCGTCTCTTTATACTCGATGAAATTGAAAAGGTCATTCCGAAACCGCGCGCCGAACTCTCTCTGAGAGCGCCGCAAATCGTGATTATTAAAATCCGCCCCGACCAAATCGGTCTTGTGATCGGCGGGGGTGGAAAGACCGTCAATGAAATCCGAGAGAGAACAAAAACAGAAATTGATATTGAGGATGACGGCACGGTTTTCATCACCGGAAAAGACGGCGGCGCTGAAAAAGCGGCTGAAATTATCAGGGACATGACCAAAGAGTACAAACCGGGCGAAACGTACGACGGCACCGTCACTAAAATCACGGATTTCGGCGCCTTCGTGAAAATCGGACACACTGCCGAAGGGCTCGTTCACATTTCTGAAATAGCACCGTTTCGAATTAACCGGGTGACCGACGTCTTATCCGAAGGGGAGCATGTTCCGGTTGTCGTTAAAGGGGTGGATGAACGCGGAAGAATCGCGCTCTCAATCAAAGATTGCGATAAGCTGTTTGCCGAACGAAAGGGAATAAAGCCCGGGGGAACAACGCCCGCGGGGCAAGTTCCGCCGCGTGAGTGATATACTTTCTTTATGGAAAATGAGGAAAAGAAGGCCGAAGCGCCGAAAGGTTTTGAAGCGCTCCTTAAGCAAAATGAAATTGCTGAGGCGAAGGAAAAAGCAGATAAAAAAATAGAACCGATTGAAGAGCGCATTCGAAAAGAGGCACCGAAACCTTCTCTATCCTCAATCAAAACCTTAAGAACCTTCAAGGGTGATGTTGAGGAAAGTATCTCGCACGGTGGCACAACGATAGTGTCAATGGCCTCCGCCAAGGCGCGAGCCCAAGCGATGCGAAAAGGCGTGGATTCAATCGTTTCCTCAATTAAATCTGGGAAAACGAAACGGCTCGGCCTCTATCTTCTTTGCTTTATTCTGATAATTGGCAGTTTGGGAGTTCTTTATTATATCTATTCTTCTATTCAGGGGGGTTCGGCGGTAGTTCTTAACATAGAGGCACCTCTTATTTTTGTCGAGAAAAGCGCGACCATAGATACAACAGGGAGTTCTCCCCAAAAAATAAAACTAGCTATTACAGACGAACGCAACAACGCCAATGAAAAAATCGGCACGATGATTGAAGTACTTCTCACTAAAACTACCGTCACCGCTGATAATAAAACGGCAACTGCCGCCTTTTCAACCTCCGATTTTTTCCAAACACTTGATCTTAAAGCACCCTCAAGTCTCACTCGGGCACTCGGGCCGCAATTTCTTCTCGCTGTTCATGTATTTGACGGTAATCAAGCATTCCTGATTTTCAAGACAACGTCATATGAAAACGCCTTCGCCGGCATGCTCGACTGGGAAAGTTCGATCGAAACTACTGTCGGCGGAATTTTGAGAAAAGAAGGTGATTTCAAAATGGTCGGCACCTCAACACCAAGCCTTGCGGGCAGAACATTTCAGGATTTCGTCTACAAAAATACCGACACGAGGGCGCTCCGCAATGAGGCCGGGAAAATTCTTATGATCTATGCTTTCCCGACCCGCGATACGCTGATCATCGCCTCAAACGAAAAAACGCTCGGCGCGGTGATGGATCGTCTCACCAATAGGCAAATAGTTCAATAATTTAGAGCGCTCTGCTATCATACCCTCATGACAATCAACACACACCATTTCAAAGAAAAACTGGAAGAAGAACTTTCCATCCTTGAGGGAGAACTCAAAACCGTTGGGAGAAAAAACCCAGACAACCCGAAAGACTGGGAGCCGCTACCTCCACAGCTTGATATTCTTCAAGCCGATGAAAACGAGTCTTCCGACAAAATTGAGGGATTTGAAGAAAACACGGCAATTTTGAAACAACTTGAAATCCGCTACAACGACGTCAAGGCGGCACTTGAACGAATTGAAAATGGTTCATATGGAAAATGTGAAATCAACGGCGATATGATAGAGAAAGCACGACTCGAAGCGAACCCTGCGGCACGAACCTGCATAGAACACAAAGAAAAGGAGGGTGAGCTTCGCTAAAGTTCACAGCAGAAAGTCAATTTTTTCGAGAACCCTACATTATTGATATGGACAATATTAATTTTTCAAAAGATCTCATAAAAGGAAAAATTGTGGAAACAATCTTCCAACAAATGTTTCGTGAAAACGAATCCTACACCATTCTGCCTTTTGGTTATGAACACACGACTCCTGAGCTTGCGCAGTACCAACGTAAGATCGCTTTAAAAAAAGTGCTTCAAAATATTCGGCATGCCCCAGATTTCATTCTTATATCCCAGGATAAAAAGGAGGTTTATTTGGTAGAAGTAAAATATCGATCACGACTTGAGGCTCACTACATAAAAAAAATTGTCGAGGAAACACTTCGACTATGGGATCCATCTTACTTATTTGTCGCTACACCACAGGGGTTCTTTTTTGGTCCTTGCAACGAGATATTTAATAAAGATGGTGAGATTGGTCCTTTATATCAAAAATGGGTAAATAAAGAAGTCCAAGAAAAATATTTGAATCTAATGAACGAGTTCATTGGAAATATTGATGCTAGGGTTTCTAGTGATTCGTCTAATGATCTAACCTTAGGGGAAGGCTACGAACTCGGGTTAATATAGTCATTTGGTTCTTGGTAAAAAAGGTTTTAACGCCGTTCCACAAGA
The DNA here is from genome assembly GCA_041485465.1 of Minisyncoccia bacterium. Taxonomy (GTDB): domain Bacteria; phylum Patescibacteriota; class Minisyncoccia; order Phycocordibacterales; family JAKFXT01; genus JBGPJO01. The sequence continues at coordinate 10,956 of JBGPJO010000008.1, forward strand.
GCCGAAAGAAAAATAAAATTAGAATGGATTTGCTGCCCCACGAATTTCAAAGTGAAGGTGTGGCCCGGTTGCCTTTCCGGTCCGGCCAACCTCTCCGATGACTTGCCCTTTCACTACGCCATAACCTTCAAAAACAAGATTCTTGCTTAGGTGGGCGTAGAGTGTTTGCGTGCCGTTCGGATGAGAAATGACAATATAGCTTCCGTAGCCACCATTCCATCCGTAGTTTTTACTCACGATAACTGTGCCTTCGGCGGAAGCAAATACCGGCGTGCCAATAGGTGCACCGAGGTCAATGGCATTATAGCCGTGAAGTCCTTGTGTTTTGTGGCCACCGATAAGCGGACGCAAGTAGTACCCGACAAGAACAGGACCACCCGCACCGTGCACCCGTGAAGTGGGTGTGTTTGCGCCTGAGGTTGGAGCCGCTATTTCACCGTCAGGAATAATAATGACCTCCCCGATCGCAAGAGAAGAATCCTGGGTCAAATCATTAAACTGGGCAATTTCGGTTGCATCCGCCTTGTATTTCTTGGCAATTGATTGAATCGTATCTCCCTTTACAACAGTATGCTCAACACCAGAGACTGGTAGAATTACAAGTGTCTGCCCTGGGCTAATGACGCCGCCTTTTATATCGTTCGCCCAAACAACCGTATTAACCGAAACACCGAATAGTTTGGCGATGCTTGAGAGTGAATCTCCGCTCCGTACAACATAAATACTAATGTGACCAGAAGTCGTATTATCCTGAACATCGGCAATGGTACCAGATGGGCCATCCTCCGAAAGTAAGGCCACACCGCCAACGACCGCGATATCACCCCCGCCTTTGGCTGGGTTCGGATCCGAGCTAACCGCCCCTTGGAGGAGCTGCATTGTCTGGGAATTAACCGGCCGCTGATCGAGGTGGACCTCTTTTATTTTGCTAAAAAAACTGTTCAGAACGTCAAAAAAACCCGCATGGGTAACAGCCGGCACGACAAAAATCAAAACAGGGATGGCCAGCTTAAAAAAGCTTGAAAACAATAGCTTTTTCACCTGACCAGCTTGGGGGAGCACCTCTTTTAGGTCAGGATCATGGAGTATAAACTTTATGGCTAGTTATATTAAGGGATTGACTGATTTTCTGGATATATGGCTTAATTGAGCCATAAAACTGATATTCAACTGTTAGGATACATTCAACTATAGCCCCCATAGAAAGGAGGGTCAACCGCTCGAAATCCACACTGTGGATAAAGAAATTAGACCATTTTAGGCTAAAAATAAGGAAAATAAGGTCATGGTAGACTTTAAAAATGGACCACCTTGAGAATTTAAATGAAAATCAACGTAAGGCGGTCATGCAAAAAGATGGACCCCTCCTTATCCTTGCTGGGGCAGGCGCCGGAAAGACAAAAACCATAACCCATAGAATCCTTCACCTCATTAGGGAGGGGGTAGCCCCTGAAAACATCCTCGCCATCACCTTTACCAACAAAGCGGCAAAGGAAATGAGAGACCGGGTTGAGGAGCTTCTTTCAAAAGAAAAAAGTGTCAACCGTCCGACCACCATGTTCGAGCGGCCGTTCGTCTCGACGTTCCATGCGCTCGGGGTTCATATTTTGAGAGAAAATGCACGACTGCTTAATATTCCGCGCCGCTTCACTATCTTCGACAGAAATGATTCATCCGCAGCTATACGCGAAGCGCTTAAGTCCTTGAACCTCGACCCAAAACAGTTCGAGCCGGGGCGACTACTCTCCGTAATCTCACGAGAAAAAGGAAACGGAGTTAGTGTGAGTGACTTTGAACTTCGGGATGGAAGAGATTTCATGGGAAAAGTGCTCAAAAGTGTTTGGGAAAAATACGAAGAAACACTTCAGAGAGAAAAAGCTCTTGATTTTGACGATCTACTTTTAAAAACGCTTTTTCTTTTGAAGAAACATCCGGAAATCAAAGAAAGGTACGTCAAAATCTGGCGCTATATTCATATCGATGAGTATCAGGACACCAATGTGGTGCAATATGAAATTGCAAAACTACTTTCCGAAAAACACCACAATCTCTGTGTTGTCGGTGATATCGACCAGTCGATTTACAGCTGGCGAGGGGCCGACTTCAAAAATATCATGCGCTTCGAGAAAGATTACCCAAGCGCAATCGTAATTCTTCTTGAGAGGAATTACCGTTCGACTAAAACGATTCTTGAAGCTGCAAATATGGTAATTGAAAAGAATACGATGCGTAAAAAGAAAAATCTTTTCACTGAAAACGAGATCGGAGAAAAAATTTCTCTCTACGGAAGTTTCGATGAAGAAGATGAGGCGTATTTCGTCGCGGGGAAATGCCAGGCGCTCATTGAAGGCGGCGTATCGCCGAATGAAATTGCCGTTCTCTACCGGGCAAATTTCCAGTCACGCATTCTCGAAGAGGCCTTTCTCTCAGGGAATATTCCTTACCAAGTGCTCGGCGTCCGTTTCTTTGAGCGAAAAGAGGTAAAGGATGTCCTCTCCTACATCAAAGCCGCGCTTGATGAAGAAAACCTGAGTGACCTAAAGCGAATCATCAATATACCGACGCGTGGCATTGGCAAAACAACGATTCTCAAAATTTTTTCCGGTAAAGAACATGAGCTACCCGAAGCAACACGAAAGAAAATTAAAGATTTCAGGGAAATGCTTGGCCGGATCAGAGAAAACGTAGAGAAAGCAAAGCCGTCAGAAGTTCTTTTTCAGATCATTACGGAAAGTGGCATGAAAAAAGCCTTTGAGGAGGGCGGTGTCGAAGGACTTGAGCGACTGGAAAACATTTCCGAGCTCGTATCACTCTCACAGAAATATGATTTTTTACCCGCACCCGAAGGGATAGAGCGCCTACTAACGGATAGCGCGCTCCAAAGCGATCAGGATGAAATGAAAGAAAATTTTAGCGGCGTGAAATTAATGACGGTTCATGCTTCAAAGGGGCTCGAATTCGAGTATGTCTTCATCACCGGTCTTGAAGAAGATCTTTTTCCGCATGTGAAGCCCGACGGAGAAAAAAAGAATCTGGAGGAAGTGGAAGAGGAGCGAAGACTTTTTTATGTCGCTTTGACGAGAGCAAAAAAGAAACTGTTTCTCTCGTATGCTTCGGTCCGCACGATTTTCGGATCACGGCAGGTAAACATCCCGTCAGAATTTCTCTCTGACATTAGTGAGGAACTGATCGAAAATGGGAAGCGAGACGGCGAGGAGGGAGGAAAGGTGGTATATCTTGAATAATGAGACCAAAGAAATTATTGGGGCAAAACTTTCTGACCCGCGACCACTTTGCCATTGTCATGGCAGAAAAGGCGGCGGTCAGTAAAAAAGACACGGTGCTTGAAATAGGCCCCGGCACGGGAATGCTTACAAAAGTGTTGCTGGAACGTGCAAAAAAAGTGGTCGCCATAGAAAAAGACAAGGAATTGGTACGGGAACTTTCAAGAAAATTTAAGCGCGAAATTGAGGAAAATAAACTTTCCCTTATAGCGGGAGACGTGAGAGATTTTTATCAAAAAGAACCGTATAAAGTAGTCGCGAATATTCCCTACTACATAACCGGCGAGATTATGCGCCATTTTCTCGAGGCAAAATGGCAGCCAACCTCAATGACCCTTATGGTTCAAAAAGAGGTCGCCGAGCGAATACTCGCGCGCGATAAAAAAGAAAGCCTGCTTTCACTTTCCGTTAAAGCGTATGGTATGCCATCAATTGCTGCGCGTGTTCCTGCCGGGAATTTCTATCCGAAACCAAAGGTTGATTCGGCGATTCTTCACATTGGCGATATTTCAAAAAATTTTTTCAATGGTATATCGGAGAAAAAATTTTTTGAGATGTTGCGCGCCGGATTCGCCCACAAACGGAAAAAACTCATAAGCAATCTTTCAATGCTTAATACGAATACGGGGCGCGAAGCGCTTGAGAGAGAATTTCTTAAGGCAGGAATACCAGTCGATGCCAGAGCCGAAACAGTTTCGCTTGAAAAATGGGTGGCAATCGCCACAGTATTAAGCTGAATTTTCACATGCTTGAGCCCTCCATAATAATCAGGTTACCTTCCCCGTACGGATCACCATCTATAGTGCAAACAAGAATAGGACCATCAAGGCCAAGAAGCCACTGGCCAGGATGTGAAGGGGGGCCAAAGAGATATGCGTGACTGCCAGGTCCAAACATATATGTTCCCGCTACTGGGGGGCCTAAAATAATCCATTTTCCTTTATCACAAGGAATAATTACAATAATCTGACCCCCAAAAGGTCCTATCGCAAAAACGGCCGGGGAAAAGAAACTAAAAACAAATACAATTAAGAGTAAAGAGACGAGTACCTTAAGCAATTTTAATCTCTCTTTAATCATCAGTTTAGTATAGCACCGGTGTTATACTGTAAAAGTTACATGTCCTCATTTTTTATTAAAGCAGGAGCCATTATTATTGTCTTGGGCATTCTTTCTTTTGCTTTATTTACCCATTTTCAAAAAGAAAAACCTCAAACCCCTGAATCAATAAATGCCACCTCAACGACTCTCCAAAATAATTTAGAACAAAATAATGACCTTGCGGATACTGACCATGACGGACTTCTAAATTGGGAGGAAAAACTCTGGGGGACTGATCCGAATAACCCCGACACTGACGGCGATGGCACATCTGATGGCGAAGAGGTGAAGGAAGGACGAGATCCGACAAAAAAACCTCCCGATATGCTTACTGTCGATGTTTTAAGAGATCTGGTAAAGAAAACTTCAGAAACAGCCATTGCTCAACAAGAAAACCAAAAAGTCAGCGTTTCAACGACTAGCCAGCCGGATATTTCCTTAAACTTAGACACAGAAACTAAAAAAGCCCTGAAAGCCTATGGAAATACTCTGGCGACGCTTCTTAAAGACTATGATTCGCACTACGGCTATGCGGAAAAAACAGCATTTCGGGCGATCATAGCAACAACTTCCCCCCTGAAATCATCTGATTTTGCCGCTCTTGACGATTTAGCTTCAAGTTACAAAACTCTCTCAAAAAATATAGCTGAGATTAACGTTCCGCCTCTTGCTCTATCCTTAAACAACGAGCTTTCTGCAAGCTATTTGGGGCTCTCACAGGGGATTTCCCTGCTTGCCTCACATAAGCCAAACGGACCGATTCCTTATTCGGCCTTTAATAGCTACAACGAGAAAGCTCTTTCAGTCGGAGGGGTGCTCTTTGATACCGTAATCTTTTTCAAAAATAACGCCATTTCATTTGATCAAAGTGAGCCCGGCTCTATTTTCAACGCGGCATTTTAAGAAGCCGTCACTATCCACAAAAAAGCGCTCTGTTTCTGGGAAATTCAGGGTTTCTCTCTGTTATACTTATACAGTAGAAAATGGGAAATCTGAAAGCATATCTCCCGAGTGGGCAGTTCTTGGTAATTGCGCTCTCCATACTTGTTGTGGTGGGGCTTGTTGGGGTTTCATCCCTCTACTATCCGACCGAACGCGTTGTCACCTATCAAAATCCGAATGCGGAGCTCCAAGCGGGGACTGTCGAGAATCTTATTTCCGCTACCGAAAATGTTGATAGTGATGGTGATGGTCTTAAAGATTGGGAGGAGGTCTTGTGGAAGACAGATCCTCACAACCCCGACACTGACGGGGACGGCACGAAAGATGGCGAAGAGGTGAAGGAAGGACGAGACCCAACCATCCCCGGCCCTAACGACAAGTTGCCTAATTCTCAAGCGGGAGGAGCGACATCTCAAGGAAATACCCCAAATTTAAGCGCGACGGATAATCTCGCGCAACAGTTCTTTGCACAATACGTTAAGGCAAAACAATCCGGCGCAAAAATTGATCCGGCAACTCAAACCCAAATCATAACCGCCGTTTTATCGCGTAATGATTTAGTCAAACCAGCCCGATCTTATACCGAAGGCGAACTTGTAGTGATAGGCGACAGTTCGGAAAAAGCTTTGAGAGAATATTTAAATGAAATGGGCTTAATCCAGAGCACTAATGCCGTTCAGGCGGGGGAAGACACGGAGTTGAAAATTTTCAGCCAGGCGGTTTCCTCACAGAGCGGGAACAACCTCCAGAAACTCACTCCCATCATTGAACGCTATGATGCAATCGTTAAAGCAATGCTTGCCCTTTCAGTGCCAAAGGATGTGGTCCCTTACCACCTAGCCCTTTTAAACGCCATCTCGGCAATTTCCCAATCGATAAAAGATATGCAAACGGTTTTCACCGATCCGGTCCGTGCGCTTTCAGGCCTTCAGACCTACACTAAAGTCGTGAGTGGCATTCCAGACATTTATAAAAATATTCAAACCTATTACGGCAGTAAAAACATGATTTTCAGCCAAAGCGAGGGCGGATACAACATTCTCAATGCGTATAAATAAATCAAATGATCTTTTTTTCTAATAAAAAGAACGGAAGAGCCTTAGTTTCAAAGCTTATTGTTGCTATTCTTATCGTCTCCTTCGGTGCTCTTCCTCTATCGTCCACGCTCACTCCAAAACACGCGGAAGCCCAATTCGGAGCAATAGGCGCAGCCGTAGGTTTAATGGTCCCGGTAAATGATATCCAGAATAATCTCAAGGAAGGAATCTTTGATCAAATTGCCTGGTCGGTCGCGAAAATAGCTATACAGCAAATTACCAGAAGCACCATCGCTTGGATTAATTCCGGTTTTCAAGGAAATCCGGCATTTGTAAGCGACCCTGGACAGTTTTTCGGAGACCTTGCTGATCAGGTTTTGGGGGAATTCATAAAAGGCAGTGACCTGGCGTTTCTCTGCAGTCCTTTCAAAATCGAAATAACGAAAGCCTTGATACAAAATTATTACCAAAACCGTGTCCCGCTAAGCTGTACTTTGAGTGGCGTTCTCAATAATGTGCAAAATTTCGCCAATTTTACTAGTGTTTCCGATGGCAGTGGTCGCGGATTTCTAGCAAACGGCGGGTGGCGGGGGTGGCTTGATGTTGCCGGGCCCGAAGGTAACAACCCGTACGATGCTTACGCTGATACACAGGCAAAACTTGGCGCTCGCTTGCTTACCACGACAGGCAACTTCCAACAGGAACTTAATTTTGGCCAGGGCTTTCTCTCTTGGCGAGACTGTTCCACAGTTAGCGGTGACCATGGGCCGGGTGATTCAAAATGTCCCATCGTTACACCCGGAAGCGTTATTGTCGACCAACTCAACCACACTTTGGGCGCCACTGTTGACACCTTGGTTACCGCCGATGAATTCAATGAGATTATTTCGGCTCTCATGTCCCAACTCTTGAGTCAGGTTCTTGGTGGTACCGGCCTCTTCGGTACAAGCCAGCCAAATTCAAGTTTTAATGGCGGCAGTTTCTTAAACGCCCTCAACAACAACGCCAACACGACATTCAACGGCTCCCGCGAACTTTCAAAGAGCGGCATAGATGCCAATGTCGCCGCTCTTCAGCAAATGATAGGTGTAAAAAATCAATCGATCGGGAAAGTAAACAATTCAATCAGCCTTCAAAATCAAATCGCTCAAGCCTGCGGGGTAAACTCAACGCAGGCGGGGGTAGCAAGCTCGACCGTGGCAACACAGTTACAGCCCATCAAAAACAAACTCTTGAGCGATATTGCTCTTGCAAACGGATACATCGCAGAGCTCAACCAGTTCAAGGCGGAACTTAACGCTCTTTCTCCAGGTGACACGAACGGATTCAACGCGATATTCAGCAAGTACACGGCGCTTCTAAACATTATTCATCCGGAATCGATTGTTTTTGTGGCGGAAGATGAGCGGGATAACACGATACCCCAACAGCTAAGTCCGATTGATTCGAGCGCTCACACGACGATAAACCAGTGCATACAGGCCAAGAACCAAAACAATAATCCAATAATCCCGTAAACGGCCTTACTCCTATATCAATGAAAAAAATTCTTTACAGTTTAATAATTATTCTCGTCATCTCGGGTGCTTACGGAATATTGGCGCCATCAACCGTTAACGTTACACATGCTGCAACCTTCTTGGATGTACTTGTGGACGCTGCGGGAAATGTTATTGATGCAACTGTTTGGGGGCTTTTGTATCCCGTTCGGTTGATTCTCGCTATTTTAGCTCTTATCTTTTTCAAAATATCGACAGTTATCATCTACATTGCCGGTTTCGCAATGAACTTGTCAATTAAAATTAGTGTCCTCGAGATGGCCACCCGGATTACTGACCTCAAGGGAATCCAGGTGGCCTGGAACGGGTTGCGCGACCTTGCAAACATCTTCTTTATTTTCATTCTTATTTACATCGCCGTAAGCACGATCTTGAGTCTTTCATCTCGCGCCTCTCGGCAAACGCTTGTGAAAATCATAGTTGTCGCGCTCCTTATTAATTTCAGCCTGTATTTTACAAAAGTAATTATTGATGTATCAAACGTTGTGACTATCCAATTCTACCAAGCAATAATGGCGAATGTCCCTGCAGGAACAACCACCTGCACAGACATAGCTGATTCGGCATGCGCGGGGATATCGGGTCTTATCATGAATAAACTTAAACTTAGTAGTTTGTACGCTATCGGCGGAAATGCATCAAGCGGTTTAGGCACACAGGCTTTGGAGTTATTAACCAATACGACCCAATTTACGTTTACCATGATGATGGGCGGCATCTTCGTTCTTATCGCTAGTTTTGTTTTTTTCGCCGCGGCCATTCTTTTTATCATCCGTCTGATTGTCCTCATTCTTCTTATGATTACAGCTCCGCTTGCGTATGTTGGTATGGTATTGCCTAGGGCAACAAGTTACGCAAGCAAATGGTGGAAAATGCTCTTCGATCAGTGCATTTGGGCACCGGTTTTCATGATGCTCATTTGGGCAGTAATAAAAATCATTGGGGATGGCAGCTTTCTCACAAGCATCGCGGGTCCGACCCCAGGGGGTTCTTTCAAAGATGTTTTTAGCTTTCACTGGCAGTCCGCTGAGGCAAGCATGTATATAGTTATCAACTATATGGTTATTATCGGTCTCACCATTGCCTCTTTAATCGCTGCCAAGCAGGCGGGTGTTGCCGGTAGCGGCTTCGCAACCAATGTGGCGGGAAGGGCTTCATTCGGACTAGCCGCCTGGGTAGGAAAAAATACTGGTGGTTGGGCTTCAAGTAAATTTGCCGAGAGAATGGAAAAAGCCGACAAAGATAGTAAAGGCGTTATTGACAGAAATCTTTATAGGTTCAAGACAACAAGAGCCGGTGCGGCCACCTACAAGGCGGCAACTAAAGTGGCTGACTCAAAATTTGATGCACGAAATATCGGTTTGGGGGACATCTCCAAAGGTATGGGGGTCGATCTCGGCAAACCAAGCAAAATAAGTTACCAAAAATCATTTGATACTGCGGTTAAATCAAAAGAGAAGATCGCCGAAAAACTTTATAAAACGGAGGAAGAAAAACTTGCGTACGCAAAAAGCCTCACCGAGGGTAGCCGTGCTATTGACCTTGGAGCAACACTGACCTTCCGTAGAGCACAGAAAGCAGCCGGACAAAATATCGGCCAGTTTAAGGAACGTGATTTTAACAAAAAAATTATCGAGCAAATTTCAAATATAAAGGACGGCGATAATTACAAGAATCTGGAGCCTGAAATTAAAGATCTTCAGTCTACAATAGATAGTTTACGAAAACAGCTCTCTCCCATGACTTTACCGGTAGAAAAAGTCCTTCTCGAAAAAGAACTCAAGGAATCAGAGGAACGACTTAGCGGTAAACAATTTACTCTAAAAAACTTTAATGAAGAAACGGAAAAACTCCAGAAACAAATGAAAAAGGTCGGACCAAAACCAAAAACCACTAAGCAGGAATTAGAGGAGTTTTTTGATACAAAACGCGTAAAAACGGAAAAGGAAGAAAAGGAAGAAGAATAGGCATGGATGAATTAAAAACACAACTCTCAAGACTCTACAACAACCTGCCTAAGAATGTGCAGTCTCTCTTAGAAAGCGGTGAAATCTATCGCCAGCTTGATTTACTGGCGTCAAAATATTTTTTGGACGAAAACGATCAAATAAATCTTACGGACGAAACCCTGCTTGTTATTTTGGGAATTAACTTGAAAAAAGATTTTCTTTTCAACGTTCGCACAGTTTTATCTCTTCCTTACGAAAAAGCGCCACTCCTTGTGAAGGATATTGAGGAGAATATTTTCCGAGGTTTAGACAGTTGGTTCAACGAGATCGCGAAGTTTGAAAATGAAGAAAAAATGTCAGTATTGGGAATTGTTAAAGAAGTGACACCGGCAGGCGTTGTGTCAGTCAAAGATTTAAACCAAGTGAGTATTCGGTCAACACAAAAATCTGCCCCGCCAAGCAATCTACCGGTCGTTGAGCCTCATCTTGAACCAATGATTTACAAAAAAGAGGAGAGTTCTTTTTTGCCACCGCTTAGTAAAAAAACCCCGACTATTGACGAAAGGCCAGGACCAATCGCTCCTAAAATACCAACTCCATCGGGAAGTCAACCTGTAAATCTCCCCAAAAAACCTGACGTCACTTCCGCGTTGGCGAAAGAAATTGGTAACTTGCTGGGACAAAATACACCTCCTAATAATCAAAGCCTCGATTCTCCTCAAAAAACAACCCTAAATTCCACTCCCGTAATACCAACACCATCAGTAGGAGCCAAACCAGAAGATAAATTATCGGGGATGGTAAAAATGCCGCGGGTTGAAGTTGAAATGATTAAAAAAACACCGGGTGCGTCTGATCAAAAACCTGCTGAGGACCCCTATCGGGAACCAATCTAATAATCATGCAATTCCAAGTACCACAATTCATAGATGTCGAGGATAAAATTTTCGGACCACTTACCATTCGCCAATTCATTTACATTGCGGGCGGTGTCGGCCTTTGTGTTCTTATTTACTTCTCTCTCCCTATATATATCGCCGTCCCTTTGATCCTGCCCATTATCGGTTTCTCGCTTGCTCTTGCTTTCTATAAGATCAACAATAAGCCGTTCATCGATATGCTTGAGTCGGCGGTAATGTATGTCATTCGAAACAAGCTCTATATATGGAAAAAGGAGCCGACAAAAAGAGTTTTGAAGGAAAAGGAGGAGGAGGACATACTCACCCCATTTCTTGCCCCAAAACTCTCCGACAGCAAACTGAAAGATCTTGCCTGGAGTCTCGACGTCACTGATAAAATTACCAAAAGCATCGACCACCGAAAGCCTTTTTAACATTTATGGCAACCACATCCCTTCCAACTCAAGAATTTGTACCGGTAAAAGAAGTCCGCGATGGCACGGTGGTTTTAAAAGACGGCTCGCTTCGGGCAATACTTCTTACCTCGTCGGTCAATTTTGCGCTCAAGTCAGAAGATGAACAGAAATCAATCATTTTCCAGTTTCAGAATTTTCTCAACTCTCTCGATTTTCCGATTCAGATATTTATTCAGTCCCGCAAACTTGATATCAGACCGTACATCGCGATTCTTGAGGAGCGCTATAAAGAACAAACGAGTGAGCTTCTCAAAATCCAGACGAGAGAATATATCGAGTTCATCAAAACATTCACGGAAAGTTCTAATATCATGACCAAAAGTTTTTTCATTGTCGTTCCGTATTCCCCGACATTCATCGAGGCGAAAAAAGGATTCGCCGGAAACCTTGAGGGAATAAGCGGCGGCATCATCGGCAAAAAAAAGGAGGGGGGCAAGGCGATAAACCAAGCGGCGGAATTTGAGGAACACCGCACCCAGCTTGAACAGAGAGTCGCCGTTGTCGAGCAAGGCCTGACCAGAATCGGCGTTCGATTGGTAGAGCTTGGAACGGAAGAGGTGATCGAGCTCTTCTATAAGATGTTCAACCCCGGTGAACTCGAGAAGCCGATCAAGCTTTCATAGCGTATGGCATTTTTAGATTTTTTAAAACCAAAAAGTAAGCAAAGCGAGAATGACGCTCTTTCGGCGCTTTTGCCAAAGCAAATTTTCGAATCCGGAGTGCTTGAGCTTAAGGATATCATTGCGCCCTCCGCCCTTAAGATAACCCCAAAGGAACTCAATCTCGGCGAGAAAATGGTCCGCACCTTTTTTGTTATATCCTACCCGCGCTATTTAACCGAGAGTTGGTTCTCGCCAATTATCAATCTCGATAAAGCGTTCGATGTTTCAATATTCATTCATCCGATTGAGACGGGAGCGGTACTCCGGCAATTTCAAAAAAAAGTAGCTGAGGTGCAAAGTCAGATCCACGCCCGCGAAGAAAAAGGCCTGGTGCGCGATCCGGTACTTGATACGGCCTATCAGGACTTGGAACAACTCCGAGACTCTCTCCAGCAAGCGCAGGAAAAACTGTTCGATGTGGGACTCTATATATCAATTTACGGAGATTCCGAGACGGAACTTGATAAAACGGAATCCGAGATCCGCTCGATTCTTGAGGCGAAGCTTGTGTATTTGAAACCAGCGCTCTTTCAACAGGAGCAGGGTTTCAAAAGCACGATTCCGATCGGCACCGACGAGCTTATGGTTCATTCGAAACTCAATTCTTCTCCGCTTTCAAGCCTTTTTCCTTTCGTCTCGTTCGACCTCACCTCGGACAAGGGGATTCTCTATGGTATCAACCGCCACAACGCGAGTCTTATTCTTTTTGATAGATTTTCACTTGAAAACTACAATTCCGTAATTTTCGCAAAAGCGGGCTCCGGCAAATCCTACGCCACAAAGCTTGAGATCCTCCGCACTCTTATGTTTGATACCGAAGTAATTGTGATTGATCCCGAGCGCGAATACGAATATCTCGCTGAGGCCGCCGGTGGCCGCTATTTCAACATTTCTCTCACTTCCGAACATCATATCAATCCTTTTGATTTGCCAACCCCAAGAGAAGATGAATCGACGGGGGATATTCTTCGCTCAAACATCGTCAACCTGGTCGGCCTCTTCCGTATCATGATGGGGGGCATTACGCCGGAAGAAGACGCGGTTATCGACAGAGCCATCACCGAAACCTATGCTTTGAAAGACATTAATGCCGATTCAGATTTTTCTCATATTGAACCGCCGCTTATGTCGGACTTTGAGTTGGTGCTCTCCGGAATGGAAGGCGGGGATTCCCTTGCGCAACGTCTCACCAAATACACGAGGGGGACATGGGCAGGCTTTATCAACAAGCCGACCAACGTCGATATCAATAAAAAATTTGTTGTCTTTTCGGTCCGCGATATGGAAGATGAATTGAAGCCGGTTGCGATGTATATCATCACTCACTTTATCTGGAATGCTATCCGCAAAGAACTGCGTAAGCGTCTTTTGGTAATTGATGAGGCATGGTGGATGATGAAAGCCGAAGATACCGCTTCTTTTCTCTACAGCCTCGCGAAACGCGGACGCAAATATTATCTCGGCCTGGCAACGATTACCCAGGACGTGAGCGACTTTTTGAAGTCTCCCTATGGGCTACCGATCATTACCAATTCCTCGATTCAGCTGCTTCTTAAGCAATCCCCGTCGTCAATCGATATCGTCCAGAAAACCTTCAACCTAACGGAAGAGGAAAAATATCTTTTACTTGAATCAGACGTGGGGGAGGGGATATTCTTTGCCGGTTTGAAACACGTCGCCATAAAAACCATTGCTTCTTATACCGAGGATCAGATTATTACATCCGATCCTTCGCAAATTCTTGCCATTAAAAAAGCCAAGACTGATCTCGCAATGCAAAAATAATTATGGAAAAGAGAAACAAAATTCCTAACTCGACAGCACTTTTTATGATAGTGGTGGCTCTTATTTATGATGCCATAGGAGCCATTCTTGATTTTTTACTGATTGGAATAGTTTTAAATCCAATTTTTGTAACTCCCTTTGGGTGGCTTCATTTTTACGTCTGGTTTAAGCGACGCGAAGTAAATTTCATGGATAGTACAAAGAGAGCAATCACGATGTTCTTAATGGGTTTGTTTGAAGAAATCCCCATCTTAAATGCTTTACCGGGCTGGACTGTTGGTGTGATCATTTTGATCATAATCGTACGCTCTGAAGACGGAGCTTATAATAAAAAACTCAAGGAGAATCATCCCCAGCCAACACAGCGGCAGATTCCGTCTAGATTATATAATAGAGAGGAGGGAAATTATGAAATCCACGAACCCTTAAACGACAATATGCCGATAGAACAACTTGCCGCATAATATGAATAAATTCTTCTACAATGCAGTAGCTGTTGTTCTCCTCTCTCTTCTAATCTTCACGCCGACGGTGTTCGGACAAAGTACTCTTGGAACGGGGGTTACTGTAAGCATGGACCCCCAAATGCCGGCCCCGGGCCAGATGGTAACGATAATGGTTGAAAGTTTCTCTACCGACCTCAACCAGGCAACCTTCACCTGGTTGGTGAACGGAGTGGTAAAAAAACAAGGCAAAGCGATAAAAACATTTACGTTAACGGCCGGAGCAGTAGGTTCAACCCAAATGGTGGAAGTTGATATCGATACAAAAGACATCGGAAATGTGGCGAAGCGCCTTGTTGTCGCCCCGGCCGGAGTTGAGGTTATCGAACAAGCTGATTCTTCCGTCCCGCCATTTTACAAAGGAAAGGCGCTTTCTTCTCCACAAGGACAAGTGATTCTTATTGCTTTGCCGACACTTGTTACCCAAAGTGGCAGAAGGCTTTCTTCAGCTGAAATTGTCTTTACCTGGAAACAAAACGGTAAAGTACTCGGGGACAAATCTGGTTTGGGTAAAGACACCCTTAGCGTGACGACTCCTTTTATCGCCGAACAGATACTTGAAATTAATGTTGAAGCCTCATCTCCGGAAAATAATTTATACGCCACAAAAAAATACTTTATTCAGACAGGGACTCCGAAAATTATTTTTTATGAAAACAGCCCTCTTCTTGGAATACTTTCGAATCGTGCATTAAAAAACTCGTACACTCTCACTAAAGACGAAATAACCATTACAGCATATCCTTTCTTTTTCGCTCCGTCGGTTCTTAATGACCCTGCTACAAATTTCAATTGGAGTATTAATGGGAGCCCCGTCGAGCCGACAGGAGCTAGCCGGAATATACTAACCTTGCGAAAACCGGGAGGAGTCAGTGGTATTTCAATCGTCTCACTTTCCCTTCAAAATATAAAGCGAGTTTTTGAGAGTGCTTCGCAAAGTTTGCAAGTTGGTTTTGGCGAGAGTAATTCAAACGTCACTTTCTAGTATGAAATACCTTACAAAAAAAAAGAAACTATTCGTTACAATAGTATGTGTTTCTTTCATTATGGTCCCTTCTTTGTCGTTAGCCGCAGACTATGTTTTACTTGCCCCCATCTCCGGGGTTCACGCTCCCGTTGGCCAAGGTTTTGCTGGCTATGCCCAAGAGCTGATTACTTTCATCATCGGCTTCGCAGCGGTTCTTGCGGTTCTGATGATCGTCTATGGGGGATTCATGTATATGACGGGAGAAGCGATCGACACCAAGGGGCACGGAAAAGAGGTTATGCTAAACGCCATTTATGGCCTGCTACTACTCCTCGTCTCCTGGCTTATTCTCAATACTATTAACCCCCAGCTACTGAATCTCAATGTTAATCTTAGTTCCGCTAATGCTGTTAGGATTTTAACAGTACCAACTTCAACCGCCCCCCATCTTTCAGTTTATAATCCTGTTGCCGATTGCAAGGCAGCAAATAAAAACGTTAGTGTCTGCTCATAAATCATGTCAAAAAAAACCGCTATTATCATAATTATTGCAACCGTTGTCATCGCCATTGTTGGTTTTGTCGTGTGGTATTTGCTTCTCCCGGGTCCTTCGGGAAATGATACTGGGGGAAGCTCGAGCCTTCGTAATATAATTGTGAGCTTTTTCCCGAAAGGAAGCAGCCCTCAAAACACGAGTTCCACAATTTTTAATAAGGAGGGGGGTACTTCGACTACCCAAAATCTTCTTCAAGAAAACGGAACGCAAGCGGCCCCTGCCGTTTACGAAATATCATCAGATCCAATTTCCGGATTCATGCTTCTTGAAGACCAAAAGCAAGGAACTGTCGTCCGCTTTATGGAAACGGAAACGGGCCATACTTACAGCGCTCCACTTTCTCTAATTTCAAAAAACCGTCTTACTAATACGACCATCCCGAAAGTCCATGAATCGATATGGCTTTCAAGCGGGAAACGTCTCGTTGCGCGATTTCTTGATGAAAGTAATACGACAATTAAAAGTTTTGCCGGTTTAATCACCGCGACAACATCTGACATCGGCACCACAGTTGAAGGAAGTCTTAACGGAAAATTTCTGCCGGATAATATCAGCGAACTTGTCGCTGGACCTTCGGGAGACAAAATCTTTTATTTGACTGAAACGGTTGATGGCGCAAGCGGAATTCTCGCAAACGGCGACGGCGCGAAGCCTGCTAGAATTTTTTCTTCACCCTTAAGGGAATGGCTGCCACAGTGGGAAGGGGGTACTGTGATTTATCTCACCACCAAAGCATCCTCTAAAGCGCCTGGCTATATTTTCAGTATTGATTCGACGACTGGCTCACAAACAAAAATTTTAGGCGGCATTTTCGGTTTAACCACAAACAGCAACCAAAAAAACAGCAAATTACTCTATAGTGATAGCGAACAAGACGGTTTCCACCTGTTCACATACGACCTCAAAGCAAAAACTTCAGAGGAGCTTCCTCTTAAAACGCTTGCTGAGAAATGTGCCTGGGATAATTTAGCGACAGATATTGTTTACTGCGGTATCCCCAAAAACCCCGGGCAAGCCGAGTATCCGGACAGCTGGTATCAAGGGGTATCAAGTTTTGATGATGACCTTTGGAGAATTAATATTAAAACAGGAGAAGTGACAATGATTCTGTCGTTTGATGACCAAGGAAAAGGCCCGATTGACCTTATGGAACCTCGGGTAAATACAAAAGGCTCTTATCTGGTCTTTATTAACAAAAACGACCTTTCGCTTTGGAGCGTAAAGATCAAGTAAGTACGGCCCTCTAATAATTTAAAGATCGCCGGTTTGTTTCTCTATCTCCACGTATTTAATGACCACTCGTCGAAACCGTCCTTCCCCATAGGACTCGGTGCGGATATTCGGATCATTTTCAAAAGAAGAGTGTATGACGAGCCTCTCATACGATGACATTGGCTCCATCTCAACGTCATGTTTGAACATTTTTGCCCGTTCAGCAAGCATTCGGGCAACACTTTTCAATCGCTCGGCCTGAGCTTCTTTGTAGCCGTTCACGTCAAGAGAAATTTCACGCGCGGTTTCCTCGGTAAATTTATTCTCAATAACTCGCCGCAAAAGATAGGTGAGGGCATCGAGTGTTTCACCATGATTTCCGATTAAAAGGGCCGAGTCGGGAGATTCTATTGAAAAGATAACACCTCTCCCCGTTGTTTTTATCTCAATTAAGGTAACGGTAATCCCCATCGTCTCAAGAAGTTTCTGTAATTCTTTTTTTATTTCTTCTTTCATGATTTCAGGAAGTTTTCCTTTTCAGTTTTCCTCTGCTTACCAACTCTTGCATTATTGAGAATAGGTTTGACGTTGTCCAGTAGAGGGCGATTGCGGCCGATAAACTATGCGCGATAAAAACAATAAAAATGGGAAAGACAAAGCGTGTTTGAAAATTCATACTTTTTTGAAAATCAGCCTGAAATGACGGCGCGCCTGTTTTTTGAGGGGTTTTTCCAGCAAGTCTTGTGTAGACGGTTGCCTGAATAAATTGCGTAATGCCCGCAACAACCGCGACTGGCCAGCTTTTGTCGGTGATGTCAAACAAGCCGAAAAAGGCGGTCGAGGTAAACTGCGGTGCGTGAACAAAAGAATAAAGGAGCGCAGTATTGACGCTCGGCAAACCGGATCGAGCAAAAATGTAATAGAGGGTGATGATGATCGGTAGTTGGAAAAAAAGAGGCAGGAGTGGCGCAAACGGGCTTATTTTCTTTTGCTTATACAGCTCGAGTGTTTTTTTTGCCTTTTCTTCGCGATTATCTTTGTATTTCCTGTTGATTTCCTCGATTTCCGGCTGAATTTCCTGCATTTTCATTTGGGAAAGAATGGCTTTTTTCGAGGAAGGAAAAAGCAATAATCGGACAAGAAGGGTAAGAACAATGACCGCAAGGCCAATATTATGCCCCGGCATGCTGTCGATTAAAAAAATGAGGCCGTTGTAAAGCGGCTCATACACCACTGTATGAAAGAAGGCGCCAATCATCACTCCATTTTATAGGGAGAAGCGGGGAGTATCAAGAAAAAGCTATTTTTTAAGAACACCCCCTCTTTTAAGCAAAGATTCGATTTCTCTTTTGAGAATGCCGTGCTCGACGATATTTACTTTTGGTTTGAAAGAAAAAAGAACCAAAAACCCAGGCTGTATGTTTGGATAGAGAGTCATTAAAATCCTATAGAGAAGGCGGCGGATCGCATTTCGTCTAACTGAAAGTGGAGAAACTTTTTTCGAGACAATACCCGCAAACCTTGTTTCTTCGCTGGGAGAAACGGGAACAATTTTGATGGAAAAATACTCTGAAACAAGAAAAGTACCCCTTGTTTGAGCAATTTTTTCGAAAAAAGCTTTGGGTATCCGCCGCTTTCTTTGGAGCATGGACTAAACTGAGAGTTTGCGTCTCTTTTTTAACCGTCGACGTCTTAAAACACCCCTACCGCCGGCGCTTTTCATTCGTACGAGAAAACCGTGGGTTCTCCCGCGCTTTCTTTTTTTAGGTTTATAGGTCTGCGACACAACTTTAGGGTAGCGTTAAATTTCCCAAATGGCAAGTTTTGTTCTCTATTTTCGCTCTCAACAAATTATAAACAGTTTATCACCACATCATCTCGCTTTTGGTAAGTTTGCGTTTTGTTTGGAATGCTTAATAATAGTCCCTACTGAAGACACCATGACTGATACGAAACAACTTTGGGAGAGTGTTCTGGTTGAAATGGAGCTTGCTCTCCCGAAAGCCGCCTTCGCTACCTGGTTTAAGGATACATTCATTTTAAAACACGAGGAAGGGACGGTTTTCCTCTCTGTTCCAAACCAATTTGCCAAAGAATGGCTGTTCAATAAGTACCATAAAATAATCCTCAAAGGCCTAAGGACTATTTCCGAGGGTGTCCGTACCGTTGAGTACACAGTGACGAAAGAAAGCAGCAAAAAAGAGCCCGAGGCGAGAAAAATCACTGAGCAGACGTCCTCAGAGCTCCCGCTTTCCGATTTTTATATAAATAAAGAGGATAATTTGAATCCTCGATACACTTTTGAATCGTTTGTGGTTGGTCCTTTTAACGAATTAGCGCATGCGGCGGCACAAGCTATAGTCAAAAAACCGGGGATCACCTACAACCCGCTTTTTATCTACGGCGACACGGGTCATGGCAAAACCCATCTCATCCAGGCGCTTGGCAACTATTTTAAAAATCTTGGTGGCAGGAAGGTGTATTACATTACTTCAGAAAAATTCACTATTGATTGTGTCAACGCCATTCAGGAAAATAAGATGAATAATTTTAAGGAAAAATACAGAAGCTACGATGTTTTCATTATGGACGACATTCAGTTTCTCGCGAAGAAAGAAAAGACCCAGGAAGAGCTCTTTCATCTCTTTAATACCCTCTACGACAACAACAAACAGATCGTTTTTTCTTCAGACAAACACCCCCAACACATCACCAATCTCGAAGAACGTCTCAAAAGCCGTTTTTCCGCCGGGATGATGGTTGATATCCCGGCACCGGATCACGAATCTCGGGTTGCCATTTTAAAGACGAAAGCATTGATAAATAACATGATGCTGAGCAACGAGACCCTCGATTACATCGCCAGTATCGCAAACAGTAATATTCGCGAGCTTGAGGGAGCTTTTAACGCCGTGGTACTTCAAACGCAGCTTAAAGGGAAAGAATTGTCATTAAACGAGATAAAACAACTGATTAAAGAAAACGCGAAACCCAAAAAGGCTGTTTCGATTAAGGATGTGATAAAGTCGATTTCAGATTTTTACGATATTGATGAGAATAGTATTTATGAGAAGACAAGGCGACGGGAAGTGGTAAAACCACGCCAACTCATTATGTATATTTTGCGAGAAGATTTTAAAATTTCATACCCGACAATCGGAGAAAAATTGGGGGGAAGAGACCACACAACCGTCATCCATTCTTGTGAAAAAATAAAGAATGAATTAAAAGACGATACCGTCCTGTACCAGGAAATTCAACAAATTAGGGCACTCCTGAGATGAATG
>JBGPJO010000009.1:0-28260 GCA_041485465.1 Minisyncoccia bacterium
TGTGACCCTATGGGGATTTGAACCCCAGTTTCGTCCGTGAGAGGGACGCGTCCTGGACCGGGCTAGACGATAGGGCCGTAAAAACAGCGAAACTATAACATATTTTTGCGAAAATTAAAGAAAAAACGCCGCCTCGTGTTATTACGAGACGGCGCGGAGTTTCCGAGAGCGCCGGAGGTCGCCGCTTCGGATATTTTCAGGGATCCTTACTGCTCGAACTCCTTCTTTGGCAGGAACCGGACCCTCAAAAATGATCAAGTGAGAATCGTGGGGAACGAGCGAAAGGAATTCCTCGAAACTCTTTCTGCCATGTTTTTCCCCGAGACAACTGTAGAGGTCGAGGTAGAGGCTGTTGTATTCGGGGTAAGTGTGCTGGAGAGCGTGTGATTCCGAAAGAAGCTTCGCGTCGGTAAACCCTTGGGGGTCAAAGTCTTTTCGTACTTCTCCCACCACGGTGAAGTTATCCTTCTTAAGCGCTTGAGAAAGGATCGCGCTTAATCGGTCGTTGTCCTTTAGCACCTCATCGGGAACACCATAAACCATTGCGATGATCTGGTGTCCAACCGGAGGCGACTGGTAATGTTTCTGGGTCATCTCCCTCACCTTCAGTTGGAGGAACAGTTTATCTTGCGAAAGAATAGCAACGCTCCACTAAATGTAAATAGGTGGATAACCAAGCTATCTCCTCTGCCACTCCTTCTCCTGCCGCACCAGGAGCTTTTCTTTAAGTTCTGGATGAGCCATGATTTTCTCGACGATCCTCTCCGTCCGGATCGATTGAGAGCCTTTAACGAGAATGACGTCCCCTTCCCTGATTTCTTTTTTAAGAAATTCTGCCGTTTCTTTTGAATTGTTAAATTGAAATACGCGCGCCCCATCCATCCCCTCTTTAAGTGCTCCCGCGGCTATTCCTTTTGCCTGATCTCCAACAGTAACAAGAAGATTCGCCGTGCCCCGCACCCTCTCCCCGATTCGTTCATGTTCTTCTTCGGAGAATTTACCGAGCTCAAGCATGTCACCAAGTACGGCGATTTTTCGCGGAAATCCTTCAATCAGACGAAGTGTTGAGAGCGCTTCTTCTGTCGCAACGGGCGAGGCGTTATAAGAATCATCGATAACCACCGATCCTTTCATACCTTCGATAATCTTCATTCTTCCTGGGGGCGGCACATACGATTTGAAATTTTCAGAGAGCTCGACAAGATTGATTCCTTGCCCTATTCCTACCGCAAACGCAGCGAGTATGGGGTACACGTGCTGAATGCCGAGCGCTCCCCTGATTTCAACAGGGATACTGTTTCCGTTGTGATCAATTTTGAATGTCACGCCTTTTATGGAGCGATGGGTGCCCTCTGATCCGTACATGATTGAGACATTGCTTCCGATAACATCCGCTCGCTGGTCAAAACCATAGGTAGTTGTTTTTCCCTCGTGCCCACTTTGAAGAGCAAAAACTTTTTGGTCGTCTCGGTTCAGTACCAGTAAACCGTTCTTTCTGATTCGTTTTGCCGGAATGCCCTCTTCTTTGATCAATGCCTCCGGCGATTCGTAGAATTCGACATGCACCGGTATATCCGGAAATCTGGTGACGATAACGGTATCGGGGATAAGCCACCTGAAAAGTTTTTCAAGATCACCGGGATGGTCCGCGCCGACTTCAAGGATGAGGGATAGAGGATAGTTGCCCAGTCGTACTATTTCAAAAAAACCGCTCACAATATTTAAAAGCAAAAGAAAGGGATTGTTCCAGGCGTTTTTTAAATTAAGGATGGTGAGCGGCACGCCTATATCGCTATTGTAGCTTTTTTCGCTTTTTCTTATGTCAAACCGGCTACTAAGCGCTTGTGCTAGGGCATCTTTCGTTGAGGTCTTTCCGACGCTTCCTGTCACCACGATAATTTTAGGTTTGCGACGCAAAAGAACCACTCGGGCTTCAAGCGAGAGGGCGTGGACGATTAATGATTTGAAAAAGGTTTTCATGGATTTTAGCGATCAGGGGGGACATTGTAGTAGCTAATGAGGAATTTACTTGTCTCAAGAAACGGCTCCGTGAGGGTTTCTGAGGCGAATTGTACCCCCTTTGGTTCGAGGATATAGAAGAAGACGAGGAACTTCGGATTATAGGCGGGGAAATAACCAAAGAACGAGTGAAAGAATCGGTCATCATAATAACCGCCGCCGGGCTTTGCAATCTGGCCGGTGCCCGTTTTCGCCGCGACGCTATAATTCGGATTTTTTGCTTTGCCGTGGAGGAGCGCCTGGTCGACGACAGTCACGAGCATCCTAGTTATTTCATCAGACGTCTCTTTTTTAAGAACTTGCTTGCCGTCGCCGTATGAGAGCTTTTTCGTTATGCCGGATGTGTACCTAATCTCCTTGACGACGTGCGGAGTGATCAATACCCCACCGTTTCCCAAGGAAGAAAGGGCCCTGACGGTTGCAATCGGGGTAAGAGCAATGCCCTGGCCAAAGGAAGCAGTTGCATACTCAACGTCACGCGGGCTGTTGAGGTTTTTAGTTAGCCCGGCAGTTTCATTCGGCAGATCGATCCCCGTCTCTTCTCCAAGTCCGTAGTTTTTCATATATTCGGCAAATTGTTGATTTCCGAGCTGTGTTACCACAAAAGCGGCACCCGTGTTGAGTGATTCATTGAGGACATGTTGCATGGTAATAACACCGCGCCCCTTGCCATCATAGTTTTGGATTTTGAAGCCGTCCAAAAGGAGATACCCTTTATCGTCATACGTCGTGTCCGCGGTCACCACCTTGGCATCAAGTCCCGCCGCCATGGTGAGAGCCTTTATGATCGACCCCATTTCAAAAATACTTTCAACCAAGGGGTTTTTAAAGACGGCGGGGCTCTTCTCTGTATTGAAACTATTGGGATCGAAGTCCGGTAACGCTCCCATAGCGTAAATTTCACCATTTTTTGGATTAATGATAATGCCACCTGCTTGCGCCCCATGGTACTCGTCCATCACTTTTTTTAGTTCGTCCGAGAGGAAACTCTCGACGGTTGGTTCAATGGTTAGGACCAGATCCCCCTCTCCCCCGAATTTGCTCTCCGTGATGCCCTTCTTAATGCCTGAAAAAATTTGTGAGAAGAAATTAGTGTATAAATCGGAAGTATCACGCGAGAGGATGTCATTGTAATAGCGCTCAAGGCCGTATTGGCCGCCAAACGTATTCCCCTGATAGCCGACGAAGCCGAGAACGTTGGAAGCAAGCCGTCCCCCCGGATAAAACCGCCAGCGCGTTTTTTCAAGGGTCACCCCGGGAATTTTGAGCGCGTCGATTTTCTCCCCGATAGCAGGGTCAACTTGCTGAGCAAGGGGCTCATACGGATCGTTTGTTTTTCCCGCTTTTACGAAAAAATCATCGTGTGAGAGCGGGTAAATAGCATTGATCTCTTCGTAGGTTTTTTCTGTATCTTTAATGAGCTCGGGATTGATGATCAGGGTGTAGCCGGTTTTAAGAGTTGCCGCATTCACCAAGTTTCCCGAGGTATCCTCGAAACTGATCGAACCACGGTCGAAAACCGAACCGCCGGGACGAACATGCTGACGGTCGGCTTTATCCCTGAAAGAGGTACCCTCGATAATTTGAACCAAATAAAGTTTTGAAAGTAAAATCACCGCCCCGAGGACGATGATTCCGATGAGAAATTTAATGCGATTTTTACTATTACTTTTCATCTCTGATTGAAAGCAGTTCTTTCGGCGCTTGTCGAGAAATATAGAGTTCCGATTCAGCGTCGGTGAACCCAAGATTTTTAGCCAGAGAAAGCGTTACACTCTTTTTTGCCTCAAAATACTGCTGTTCAAGATTTCCCACCGTTGAATTGAGCGTGGCGATCTTTTTTTCAGTGTTTTCGATATGAACGCCGTCAAAAATGGTCACATTTAAAAGGTACGCGTAGGAAACCATTAAAATACCGACACTACCGACAATAGCACTAAAAATAAGCCGTCGTCTAAAATTAGAATTTTCAATTCGTATCATTTTTTTTGGAGGATTCTCAGTTTTGCGCTTCGTGAACGTGGATTTTCTTTTTTCTCTTCTTCGTCTGCAACAATGGGTTTCTTGCTGACACGCTCTCCCTCGTCGCCTTTTGCCCTATCTCTCATAAAATTTTTAACAATCCTGTCTTCGAGGCTGTGGAAGGAAATTACCGCGATTCGCCCCGACGGAGTGAGAAGTTCGAATGCTTGTTTGAGACCTTTTTTGAGGGTTTCAAGCTCATCGTTCACCGCGATTCTCAGCGCTTGAAACGTTTTTGTCGCCGGATGGATCTTCCCGTGTCTTCCGATAGCCTGATCGATTATTTCTGAGAGCTCCTTTGAGGTTTTGATCGGTTTTATTACTCTTCTTTCAACGATTGCTTTCGCGATTGCTTTTGCCTTTCGTTCCTCCCCGTAGGCCCTGAGGATTATTTCAATATTTTCTTCCTGCCAGCTATTAACGATGTCGAAAGCTGAAAGTACCTCGTCTTTTTGGTCCGCTTCAAACGTCATCAGAAGCGGTTCGTCTTTTTGAAAACTGAATCCCCTACCTCCCGCTTCGAGCTGATTTGAACTCAAACCAAGATCGAACAGGATGCGGTCTATCTTTTGAATTCCTGTTTTCTCGAGAAGTTCTCTCAGGTCCCGGAAATTTCCGTGAATGAAGAGGGGAGAAGTCCCGAATCCTTCAAGACGTTTTTTGGCTCCCTCAAGCGCGGTATGGTCGGCATCAAGGCAAATCAGTTTTATTCTTTTACCGAAGCGTTTAAGAATCTCCTCGCTTGTTCCTCCACCGTTAACCGTCGCATCAACTACCGTATCCCCTTCCCGTATCTGAAGACCGTCCAGCAATTCTTTGACGAGGACACTTGTGTGCATCAGAGTGCTCCAACTTCGCCGAGCTTCTCCGAGAGGATATCGATGTTTTTCTCGACGGATTTCTTGTAAGCACTCCAGGATTTCTCGCTCCAGATTTCGACCCGAGAGTAAATACCCGCGATCACAACCTTTCCCTTAAGCCCCGCGAATTCTTTGAGAAAATCCGGAATAAGAATTCGTCCTGCGCCATCGACGCCAGCCTCTGTTGCTCCGCCGAGCATGAAGCGACTGAACTTGCGTTTATCCCTTTGGACCAAAGACAATCCGGAGAGTTTTTCGGAGAATTTTTTCCACTCCGATTCGCTGAAGAGAAAAAGACAAGTATCAAGCCCATGGGTGACGATCACCTTCCTGCCGAGCTCTCTGCGGAACTTTGATGGCAGGGAGACTCTGTTTTTCTCGTCGAGCGAGTGTGTATATTCTCCGATAAGCATAGACGGCAAAAATTTCAGGAAAAACGGCCCAACCGCTAATTCCCACTTTTTCCCACTTCAATGAAATTCTATACCACTCTACCCCACTAAAGCAAAAGCCAAGTTATCCACAGAAGTGGATAAAAGAAAAAAGAGGTTCATCACCCCTTTCCGTTTTTCTTATGCGGCCCTTATTTAAAGGCTTTATTTGGAGACCTCAGCAAGGCGGGACTTGAGAAAATTACGATCAAGAACGCTTAAAAACCATCCCGCCTTAGGCCCGCTTTCTTTTCCGAGAAAAGAAAGATAAATGGCACCGAAAAAATCCTTCGGGTCGATTGAAAGTGCCTTCCGTATCTCATGGAGTTTGGTGTGGGTCTCCTGGCCATCAAGATTTTTTTCCCGCTCGACGTACTCAAGAATTTCTCTGAGAGCCTTTTTCTGAATATCACTAAAGTTGGCTATAGTCGAGGGGAGCGTTTCTTGAAGTTCATAGCGGTAATCTTCGGGCGCATATTTTTTAAGCCAGCGCTTCGCGTAATCAGCTCGCTCCATAAACTCTTTGACGTCGTCTTTTGAAAGCGGTTCGCCTTTCATGCGAGAGACTTCCTCTTCAAGATTCAAATGCTTCATTTGAACAAGGAAAGCGATTTGTGAAAAGCGCGGCAAAAAGCGATTGATAAGTTTACCGTGCGTCTCTTTTGTGTGAGAGAGTTCAAAAAGCCGCGCGTTATCATCTTTCACTCCGCTCCAATAATTCTCTGCGAGACGATCATAGGTGTCGAAAAGCACCGGCACTGTATCGCCTGAAGGGTCGAAGTTAATTGCTTGATTGATATCTTTTCCCAAAAGGGCGAGACGAAATATCGATGGCGGAAGAAGATCGGCTATTTCACGCGCCGAGGAACCCTCCCCTTTTGATGAAGACATTTTCTTTCCGCCAACAAGAAAAAATTCATACGGGATGTCGAATGGCGGGTTAAAGTTAAAAACCTCTTTTGCGATATGCTTGGCGACATCACGGGATCCACCTCTTGTCGAGTGATCTTTGCCGGCGCCTTCAATCGATACTCCGATGACTTTCCATTTGGCTGGCCACTCTACTTTCCAGGGTAGTTTCGCGTGACCGTCAAAAGGAGAAACCACACCCTCTTTACCACAGCCCTTCGTCCAATCAAGGTCTTTGCAAACATAATTTACCGTCTTGCCGTTAAAGCTCGATGCACTCGTTGTGCTCACCTTGCCACACTGCTCACAGATAACATTTACTGGAAGCCAGTCAGGATCTTTGAGAGACCCTGATATTTCTTTATAGATTTTTCTTATGAGCGGAGCCTGTTCAAGTGCTTCTCTAATCACCTCATTCATCTTTCCGGAGAGATAGAGCTCGCTGGTGCGACAATATTCCGGATGAAAGCCGGTTTCTTCAATCACACTCATGAATTCCTGTCCGAAATACTCGGCATAATTTTTTGCCTTGCCGTCAGGAGATGGAACAGTGTACAAGAGCTTCCCGAGAAATGGTTCGAAAGTTTCCCGACTAAGGTAGACGGGCAAGCCGTCCATAGGATCAAAGTCGTTTATTTCGAAGAGAAACTTGTTTTCAATATCGTGCTTAAAGAGCAGTTCACTCACGATTCCGTGGATCGCAACGCCGCGCATCGAACCGACATGCACTCTTCCGGAAGCGGTCTTTTCATCCCTAATAACAAGCGGTATGGGGGAGGTTGTTTTCTTAGGGTACGATTCAATTATTTTTTCTGTGATGCGATCGGCCCAAAACATTCCCTAAGGGTATCGTCTTACCCCCTCTCTTTCAAGCGAAAAGCGCCTCCGTCCTGAAACGGAGGCGCTTTTCGGGCGATCCTTTTATCCAATTATTCAATACTGACGATTTCGCAGCTTACCTTACCTCCCGGAGTTGAAAAGGAAAACGTTTCTCCCTTTTTCTTTCCCATAAGCGCTTCTCCCAACGGGGAACGGTTTGAAATCTTACCGAGCGCGGTATCGGCTTCTTCAGAGCCGACAATTTTGTATTTCTTAGTTTCACCGCCTTTTTTGACTGTTACGAGAGAGCCAACACCGACGGTGTCAGTGCGGTGATTCGAAACAATAATGGCGGACTTAAGAACGGTTTCAAGCTTGATGATTCTCTCTTCAATCGAAGCTTGCATTTCGCGCGCTTCCTGATATTCGGCATTTTCCGAGAGATCACCGAGCGATTTAGCGTATTCGAGGTTCTCGGCTATTTCTTTACGCCGGTTTTTCTTAAGGTCGGTAAGCTCCGCGGTCAATTCGTTATATTTTTCCTTCGTTAGGTACTCCTTTTTTTCGTCGGAATTGGCCATAGTTTTTTAAGTACGCCCTATTCTATAGGCTTCTTTTTAAAAGTCAACGAAGAAAAGAAATTTTATTTCAGATATTCGGGCGTGTTCCCGTGCATCCAGTCGAAAAGCTCTTTCATCACGAGTGAGGCGCCGAAAAGGTTGCCTCGTGGACCCTTTTCCATTTGAACAATAAAAGCATACCGGGGATTATCATACGGGAAAAAACCGGTGACCCAAGAGTTCACGGTCTGTTTTGTCGTGCCGAGTTCTGCTGTTCCGGTTTTTCCTCCAATTTTAAGATATTCAAGATTGAGGGCTTTAGCTGTTCCTTCAAGCGCACTTAACCGCATCCCTTCACGCACTATCTCAAAATTCTTTTCATCTATCGGCACTCTCTCCCCTCCTGTGGTCTTTTCATTTTTTAAAATAACCGTCGGTTTGACAAGCGTACCGCTATTTGCGATCGCGGCAATTGCTCGCACCATCTGGATGGTTGTAATTTGCATCCCATATTGTCCTATCGCCGTATGATAGGTATCACCGATTCGCCATGGCTCACCGTTGAAATTCGCCGCTTTCCAGGCGGGGTCGGGGATCGTTCCCACTTCTTCCGACCCGGTATCAATTCCAGTTTCTCCGCCAAAACCAAAAAGGCGAAGATATTTTTCTATATTATCAATACCGAGACCTTTTTGATCTTGGTATCCTCCTCCCACTTCGTAAAAATAGACGTCAGATGAAACGGAGAGGGCATGCCGCATATCGACCCACCCTTGGGCCCGCCAGTCCTTGAAAACCGTTTCTTTGGTTTTATCGTATGGGTTTGGAATTGAAATAGAACCGGTCGAAAGGATTTGTTTGCTCGGATCAATGATGTTTTCGGTAAGCGCGCCGAGCGCGATAAAAGGTTTGATGATTGAGCCCGGGGTATAGAGTCCTGAGATAGGGCGGTCAAGATATGGATTTTTAGGATTCTTCGCGTAATCCGCAATTACAGTCGCATCTTTCCCATCGGTCAGAATTTGTGATTCGTATTCCGGGTAACTGGTGAGCGCGATAATTTCGCCCGTATTCACGTCCATAATGATGCCGGAACCGCCGACGAAGTTGACTTTATCAGCCAGTTCTTTGATGTACGTATACAGCTGATTCTGTATTCGTGAATCGATTGAAAGCGTGAGTGTCTTTCCATTTTGCGGAGGTTCAAGGACGCTTTCCGACGCGATATTACCGAGGGCATCGGTTTCGGTAATTTTAAGGCCGTTTTCTCCGACAAGATCTTGGTCGAATGCTTGTTCGACACCGGCCTTACCGACGAAGTACGCTTGATAATAGAAGCCGGAAGTGTCTTTTAAAGGATACGTAACATAACCGAGTATGTGCCCGAAGCCCGGCTCTCCTATATATTTACGAAGAGGAAATTCACCGGCATCATTCGGGATATTCCACACGAGAGGGATGCCGTTCCGGTCATTAATGACACCCCGCTCCGCGATTATCTGTGTTTCTCTCAGGCGATTGTTCTCACTCCTTTTTTCATAGAGATCCCCATTTTGAACTTGAAGCGCCCAGGCTTTACCTGAAAATAAAAATATGAAAAGAAAAAATGCCACTCCGACAACAATAAGCGTGCGTTTAGAAATGGGTCTCTCAAATTTTCCCTCAAGCCGTTCAAGATCGTAGTCGGGAAGATTTTTCGCGTCAATCAAAATTTGGTCGGGGTCGATCTCCCCTTTCAAATACTTTTGAGAGACCTGCCCCCGTTTGCGGTATTTTCTTAAAAGTCTGTCCATTTTTTGATTTTAGAGGAGAGGAGCTTTGATGAATAGACGACGGACAATAAATCTTCGTAGAATAAAAAGAATGAGCGAAAGGACGGTAAGCGCGAGGGTAAAGCCTCCGAAGCGGGAAAGGGGGGTGCCGAAGGTAAGGTCAGTGATTAGGGCTCCAAGTATCAATTCCCAAAAATTTGGGTAGATAAGAAGAAAGATACATCCTGCGAAAAATGAAAACCACCAGGGTAAAAATAAAGCGAAGAGAAGAAAAAGTATTCCTGAAAATACTCGAAATTTCATGTTAATCTCTCATTACGATAAAAACTTCCGAGAGTCCGTAGATATTAACTGCGCTCTTGAAGAATACCTCTGCCAAAGTTTCAGTCTCACTTTTTTGAATTTTTTCTATAGTTCCGAGAGGATACAGGGGCATTCCGGGTAAGGTGATCAGATCACCTTCCTTAATCGGCGTGTCTTTTGGGAGAAGCATCCTGAAATTTCCGCCGCCAACCCCTACTGCTGTAGTAGGAATTTTTTTCTCACCCAC
The DNA here is from genome assembly GCA_041485465.1 of Minisyncoccia bacterium. Lineage (GTDB taxonomy): Bacteria > Patescibacteriota > Minisyncoccia > Phycocordibacterales > JAKFXT01 > JBGPJO01. Next base: position 9,943 of record JBGPJO010000009.1, read on the forward strand.
TTCAACGGTTGCAATTTCTCCCGGAGATGAAAAAAGTTTGAGGAGAGCGGTTGTTTTATAGACATCGGAAATTTTTCCTATCGGGACGCTTTCGTAACCAAAAACAAGCATTCCCTCACGAACACTATTTTCCGAACCGACATCAAGAAGCGCGGTATCATAAATAGAACGGTTCGGTTTTGAGAGGACATTTGCGAGAAGGAGCTTTTTATTGTCGCTTCTTTGAAGCATCGCCTGAAGTTTGCTGTTTTCTTCTTTAACAGCTTCAGTATCAAGGATATCGGCCGCCACTTTTCCGAGCTCCTGCCGGAGAGATTCGTTTTCTTTCAGAAGCTCACTTTTTGAGGAAAAGGAAATAAGGTCGGTAATTTTTCCCCGAAACGCTCCTTCAGCCTTAAAAATCGGGGCGATGAGTTTTTGAGCAATACCGGAGAGGTTCTTCCCCGCTCGCGTTAAGCCGAAAATTCCCAAAAAAACAATAAGAATAAAAATCACTCCCGCCGTAAATCGACGTTTTCGTTTATTCCCTTCATTAACCCTGGGCTGGTATATCATCTTCATTTTTAAGGAGTATATTTTCGTATTCCGGAAGGTGCTCGAGAATCACTCCTGCGCCGCGTGCAACGGCGGTTAAGGGATCTTCGGCGACGTGGACGGGAATTTTCAAAACGTCAACCAAAACTTCCGGCAGTTTTTTTATCAGTGCTCCGCCGCCGACCAAGTGAAGTCCACGATGCATAATATCGGCAAGAATTTCGGGCGGCGTCGTCTCAACCACTTCCCGTACCCCCTCAATGATGGTGTTGATCGACTGACCAATCGCTTCCCGAACGTCGGCGTCAGTAATGATCACTTCGCGTGGAAGGCCTGTCACGAGATCTCTCCCCCGGACAGTTGCTTCAAGCGAGGTATCGCCGGGGATTACGGAACCGATCGCCATCTTTAAGTTTTCAGCGGTCTTTTCCCCGATTAAGATTTTAAACTCGCTTCTGATGTAGGACATAATGTCTTCGTTCAGCTTATCTCCCGCAACCCGGAGATTTTTTGAACGTACAATCCCTTCAAGCGATATAACAGCGATATCGGTTGTTCCGCCGCCGATGTCTATCACCATGCTTCCGACCGGACTTTTGATAGGCAGATGAATGCCTATCGCCGCTGCCATTGGTTCCTCGACGATATATACTTCGCGTGCGCCGGCATTTCTTGCCGCATCTCTCACCGCCCGTACTTCGACATTGGTGATTCCCGAAGGAACGCCGACGACAACACGCGGCCCAAAGAGCTTCCGGTTTTTCCCTTCAGCCTTACCGATAAGATACGCGAGCATCTCTTCCGTCACTTCAAAATCCGATATCACCCCGTCAATAAGGGGTTTTACGGCGCTGATATGGGGCGGTGTCCGACCGACCATTTCTTTTGCCTCTGTGCCGATTGCCACCACCCGTCCGGTTTTTTGGTTTACAGCGACGACAGAGGGTTCGTTGATGACGATGCCGCTCCCCTTTAGGTAGACGAGCGTGTTTGCCGTGCCGAGGTCAATACCGATATCATTTGAAAATTTTTGGAAAAATTTTTCACGAATTTCTTTAAACATGTATTTTGGTGAATCGGGAGATCAGTTCCTCTTTAGTATGAAGAGAAGTTTTTTCTTCCGTGCGTTTTTTAAGCTCCACCCTCCCCTCTTTGTGAGTTTCTTTACCAAGGACGAGCCGATAAGGAATGCCGATGAGGTCGGCATCGGCGAATTTTTCTCCCGCTCGAAGATCACGGTCATCAAAAAGGACACTAACATCGTTTTTCGTGAGGCCAACATACAATTCCTCGGCTGATTTTTCAATTGCGCTGCCTTTTTCTCCAAGCGAGATAAGGTGAATTTGAAACGGAGCAATACTTTCCGGCCAGACAATCCCTTTTTCGTCTCCGAGTACCTCAACAACCGTTCCCATGACACGGCCGAGTCCTATACCGTAGCAACCCATGAGGACGGGCGTTTCTTCGCCAGCCTCGTTTTTGTAGGTTAACCCGAAAGGCTTTGAAAACTTACTCCCCAGATTGAAAATATTGCCAACCTCGATCGCCTTTTCCTCGACAAGGTCACCCTTTTTAAGACCAAGCTCTTTGAGCAGAGCATCGGTATAGACCTCCTTATTAACAGCGAGACCGCGCTTCTGGTCTACATAAATGGTATCCTCGCCCGCCCCAGTCAAGGTTTGGAATTCGTGGGAGTATTTCGAAAAACTGCCACCCGAAGCAAACGTCAAAAATGTTTTTTCCCCGATACCGATTTTTTTGAAAATTTCCGTATAGGCACTTTTGGCTTTTTCATAAAATCGATCGAGGTATTTCTGGTCGCGGTGGAATGAATATAAATCTTTCATGATGAATTCACGTCCCCGCAGTATTCCCGATTTCGAGCGAAGCTCCATCCTGAATTTCGTCTGGAACTGATAGAGCGCCGCTGGGAGATCCTTGTATGATGAAATAAATTCTTTCGCAAGCGGGGTAATAATTTCTTCATGGGTCGGCCCGAGTGCCACCTCTCTTTTCGAGCTATCCGTTACTTTGTAAAGATCATCCATTGAATTCCAGCGTCCCGTTTTCTCCCAATTTTCTTTAGGATGAAATGAGGGCAAGAGAAGTTCAATACCCCCGATTTTTTCAATTTCATTCCGTATGACGCTTTCAATTTTTTTGATGACCCTCAAACCAAGGGGCAGATAGCTATAGACACCGGCCATTTCTTTATGAATATATCCCGCACGAATCAAAAGCTGCGCATTTTTTGCAACTTCATCTGTGGGGGCATTGCGACGGGTTTTAGTGAAAAGTTGTGATTGCCGCATTGGCCTATCTTATCAGAAAGGCTTTATGAAGCAAAAAAGAGCCTTCTTTTTCTAACTTCCGAGTAGCCTGGTGACGTCTTTATAAGAGACGAGAATCATCAGTATGATAAGGAGAACAAAACCAATTGCGTTAACGGCGTTGACATACTTGTAATTTAAGGGGCGGCGGGTAAGCGATTCAATAATGACGATGAAAAGCCGTCCGCCGTCAAGTGCCGGAAACGGCAAAAGATTGATCACCGCGAGATTTATTGAAATGAAAGCAATGAAATTAAGAAGGTAGGAGAATCCAAAATCGGAGGCTTCGCCGACAAGGTTCGCGATGCCAATCGGTCCGGTCACTTGAGAGAGGTTGGCGTGACCGAAAAGGGCATTTTTAATGAAAGAAAAAAGACCTTCGGCGGTAGAGACTGTCGCCGAACTTGTCATTTTTAGGCCTTCACCAAGAGCGTTTGAAAAAGAAAGCTTCAAAACACCGATGTCTTCAAGGGCGATCCCGACCGCCTTTCTGCCGTCAATAATGCCGGCGTTGGCCTCCGTTTCAATAGTGATATGTTTTCCGTTTCTTCCGATTAAAAATCGAAGCGTTTCATTTTGGTTCTCTTCAATGAACGATCGGATCATCTCCGAAGAAGATGATAGCGCAGTTTTGCCAAGCGCTTCAACGGAAAGGATACGATCTCCGTCCCGAAGTCCCGCTTTTTCTCCAGGAGATTGCGGTAAAACCCCGACGACGAGCACACTTTGGTTTGTAAGCGGTGAGGTTCCTCCGTAGTCGAGTGGCTCCGGGAGGCCGTACACCAGGCTTCCGCTAATCAGTAACCAGGCAAAAATGATATTAAAGAAAACCCCGGCGATAAGTGTCAGTGCCTGAAGAAAACGCGGTTTACCGATAAAACTTCTTGCCTCGTCATGACTTTCATTGATTTTTTCATCCGGATTTTCGCCGAAAATTTTTACAAAGCCGCCAAAAGGGATCAGGTTTATGGTGTAGAGCGTTTCGCCGTATCGTATTCCAAAAATCTTTGGTGGAAAGCCAATTGCAAATTCATCGACCCGGATATTGAAAAGTTTTGCGAAAATAAAGTGTCCAAGTTCGTGGACGAAAATCAATATCGCGAGAATGACGAGAAAAAGAACGACTGACATATAAAATCAGGAGCTTATCTCTTGTTCTTTCTTTTCAGCGAGGAGGTCAAGTTTTTTGTTTGTGCCATCGATTATCTTTTGCATCTCTTCTTTGGCGCGAAATTTTTCATCCTCCCCCATTTTTCCGTCCCGTTCCATTTTCTGAATAGCAGCCCAAGTTTGGTCGCGTTCTCCCCGTAAGGTAATACGGGTCTCTTCAAGTTTTTCGCCAATTAATTTTTTTAAAATCTCCCTTCTTTCCGAAGTAAGCTCCGGAAAATGAACGCGAAGTCCCTTTTCATCGACTGATGTTGAAACGCCAAGATTTTGAAGCGCAATCGCCTTTTCAATAGTCTTTGTCTGAGAAAGGTCAAATGGAGTGATGCGAAGTGTCCGGGCATCATCAATACCGATAGCAGCAATGTCTCGTATCGGCATCCGGGAGCCATAGGCTTCGACCGTAATGCTATCAAGCAGAACGGGGGTTGCTCTCCCTGTTCTTACGGTCGAGAGTTCCTTTTTGAGCCATTCTTCGGCGTTAACAACTTTCTTTTTAAGTGATTCAAAATTATAAGTCATTTCTAAATAATATCACACTAAAGATTGTTTTTTATTTTTGGTAGGCGGAGTAAAAGATACTCAGCGATCATTTTAACCGATGGCGATCGTCCAAAAAGATATTTTTTAAGAGCAAGCATTTCTTTGAGGGCGTCTGCCTGAGAGGCCTCGGATGATTTATTGTTTTCTGAAAGAAACCGCTCTAGTTGATCAATGAGAAAAAGAAGCTCGCTTTTTTTACTCTCATTTTCCGCGTCCTTGAATTTCTCGGCGATTTTAAGGCGCAGATTAAGGTTCCCGCTTAAAAATTTTCTGGCTTCCGTAAGCTCGTCTTTTGACACCTCCGGTTCGAGTATCGAAAGACGGGAGCGGAGGGTCGGAAGAAGGGCTGCGCTTACTGGGGCGACAATAAAAAAATGAGTGTCCTCGGCTGGTTCCTCAAACATCTTGAGAAGAGCATTTTGGGCTTCACTTGTAATGAAGTTAAACGCGATAATAAAAATTTTCTTGGTTTCTTCAAGAGGCCTCTTTCCCGCCCGCTCTTTGAGTTCCCGCGCATCGTCAATGCCGAATGTCTCATATTCCCGTAAAAAGAAATCGGGATTACCGGTGATTTTTATACGGAGATTTTTTTCGACAAATGATGTTATTCGTCGAAGTGCATGAGCCCGAATGCCTCCGATAAAATAGGCGTGATGGAGATTCTTAACATCTCTGATAAGGGAGCCCATTAGCGCTTCGCAATTATACTTTTTTTATACATATCGAGGTGCTCAAGCGCGATACCGGTGCCTTTGACGACGCAATAGTAAGCGTCTTTGCCGAGTTGAGCTTTAACGCCCGTTCTTCTGAAAACAAGTTCGGGGAGATTTCGGAGCTGGGAAGAACCGCCGGTCATCGTGATGCCATAGTCGATGATATCGGCGGACAGTTCGGGTGGTGTCTCCTGAAGAACATCCTTTATTGCTTTAATGATTTCCCGCAGTTCTTTTCCGATTGCTTTGACGATTTCATTAGTGCGTATATCAGTCGAGCGCGGCAGTCCCGAAATATAATCACGTCCCTTGACGGCCATCAAAAGCTCATCGTCGAGCGCTATTGCCGAGCCAATTTTAATTTTAATTTCTTCGGCGGTTTTATCTCCGATTGCCAAGTTAAACATTTTCTTGATGTAGTCCGTGATCGCCGCGTCTATTTTATTTCCCGCAACTTTGACCGAGGTTGAGGCGACGATGCCGCCGAGCGAAATTACAGCGACATCCGCCGTACCGCCGCCGATATCAACGACCATATGTCCGCGCGCCTCGTGAATCGGGATGCCCGCACCGATCGCGGCGAGAATCGGTTCTTTCACCACATAGGCGCTTTTTGCTCCGGCTTTGATGGCGGCTTCAATTACCGCCCGCCTTTCCGTTGAAGTGACGCCTGCCGGCACGCTTATCATCACTTCTGGTTTCAAAAGGTTCCATTTGCCGAGAGCTTTTCCCATATAATAACGAAGCATAATCTCGGTTACCTTGTAATCCGCAATCACCCCGTCTTTCATGGGGCGGTAGGCGATGATACTTTCGGGTGTTCTGCCGATCATTTCTTTGGCTTCAATTCCGACAGCAAGAACCTTTCCATCCTGTTCAGAAATGGCGACGACCGAAGGTTCGTTTAAGACCACCCCTTTCCCCGGCACAAAGACAAGGGTATTTGCCGTCCCAAGGTCGATACCGAGTTTTCGATTCAAAAATTGTCGGAGAGGGTTATTCATTTAGCGTACGCGATCGATTTTTACCCCAAGCGGCCGAAGCCGTTTTTCAATGGCTTCATAGCCGCGATCGACGTACTCAACATTATTGAGAATCGACTCCCCCTTTGCAACTATCGCCGCAATAAGAAAGGCGAGGCCAGCCCGAAGGTCGGGGCTTTCAAGCTCGCGGCCGCGAAGCGGTCTTGGTCCCTTGACCATTACTCGATGCGGATCAAGCATTAAAATGTTTCCGCCCATGCGCACCAAATCTTCGGTATAGCTGAGCCTTCCTTCAAAAATTGTTTCAAAAACAAGGCTGTCTCCCGAGACTTGGGTGAGATAGACCGTCATCGGCGCCTGAAGGTCGGTCGGAAAACCCGGATACTCGTGAGTTTTCACCTGTATTCCTTTTAAATTTCTATTTTCGATTTTTCCGTTATTGGCAAGGATGATCTTATTTTTTGTCGTGCGAATTTTTACCCCTGATTGGCGAAGCATATCAATCGGAACGGAAAGTTCTTCAGGGACGCAATTTTTAATTTCAAGATTGTTTGCCGCAAGCGCTCCCAAAATAAGAAAACTTCCCGCCTCAATTCTGTCCGGGGGCACAAGGTAAACTTTCCCGTCAACCTTAAGAAGTCCTCCCCCTTCTATTTCTATAACCGAAGTACCGATCCCTTTGATTTTTGCTCCAGAGCGTATCAAAAAGTCTCCGAGATGCTTTACTTCGGGCTCAAGCGCGGCATTTCTCAGAATTGTTTTGCCTTTAGCAAGAACTGCCGCCATCAGGAGCGTTTCTGTTCCGGTGACACTCACTATTTTGAAAACTATTTCGGCGCCGCGAAGGCCTTTCGGAGCCGAGACGATATATTCACCCTCCTTCTCTTCGATTTTTGCCCCCATTTTTTTAAAGCTTTGGAGAAAAAGATCGATGGGCCGCTCACCGATCACACAGCCACCCGGGTGAGGGAAAGAAACTTTTCCAAAACGAGCAAGTAAGGGGCCCGTAAAGACAATCGAGGCTCGTAAGCGTTTTGCAATTTCCGTTTGAAGTGAACCGGTTTTGATGCCTTTTGTATTAATAGAGTAACTTCCTACCCCCGTTCGCTCAACCTCCGCTCCGAGATCATCAAGAAGTTCAATAATCCGGCGGGTATCAGCGATGTCTGGAATATTCTCAAACAGCACGGTGTCTTTAAAAAGGAGCGTCGAGGCTAAGAGCTTTAAGGCCGTATTTTTCGAGCCGCCAACCGTGATTGTCCCGTTCAGTTTCTTTTTTCCGGCAAGGCCTTTTATCAGAAATTTCTCTTTTCCCGGTTCCATTTCCGTATACTAACACAAGCGCCACTTCCTCGATATTTTGTAATTTTTTGCCGATTTTACTTCCGGTTCTTTTTTTGAGAAGATATCTCTCAATGGCACGTCGTCCTAAAAATCGTCTCTTTTCTTGGGTTCTCGGCAGTGTTGCCATTGTTCTCGTTATTTCAGCATTTCTTTTTTTCAACGGCTATAGGTTCGGCGGCGGGTTTATTCAAGGACCCGGAGTGATTTCCGTTCTTGTCCCTGAAAAAGGCAGTACCGTTTTTCTCGACGACTCGGAAAAGACACTTACTTCAAAAGACAACCAGTCGATTTCCCTTTCCTCTCTTTCCGCCGGTTCCCACAGCATTCTTGTTTCAAAAAACGGTTTTTGGCCGTGGAAAAAAGATATCCTGGTTTCACCTGGCGTGATGCTTACCGTAAAACCTTTTCTGATAAACAAGGAATTGTCACCGGTCTTAATTCCTGGAGATGACCCGGAATATTATAGTATTGAGGCGCTTATTAAGAAAAACACTCTTCCCACTGAAGGGCCAGCAAAGACTTCCTCTGACCAAACCATTGCGATTTCGCTTGAAAACAATGTTATTTTTGCTGAATGGCTCGGCTCATCAAGCGAGACCCCCTCTTATTTTTGTCAGGCCGGCGTTTGCAAAAAGCAACTTAAGGTCCTCACTTCAAAAAATACTGTTCGAAGCACCTCTTTCTACAAAGACCGATCCGATGTTATTTTAGTTGCCCTTGGCGATTCGATTTCCGCAATCGAACTTGATAGTCGCGGGACGCAAAATTTTCAACCCGTTTATAAAGGTCAAAGCCCCTCCTTTGCCGAGAGTCTTGATAAAAAGAGCATTTTTATCGCCGATTACGGATCGCTTTTGCAGATAGATTTTTGAGCATATGCGCGTTATCGATATATTACCGCTCTCGCGAGGAATCTTTCGAGAGAGCCTCTCATACTTTACGGGGGACGAAAAGGTTTTGATAGGAAGCATTGTGTCGGTGCCGGTGCGGAAGCGACAGATTCTCGGATTGGTGACGAATATCCGCGATCCAAGGGAAACAAAAGTCGAAATCAAATCAAATGAGTTTAGTTTGAGGAAAATGGCGAAACTCAAAGGAAACGCTTTTGTTCTTCCTGAATTTATACAGGCGGCCGAAGATACCGCCTGTTATTTTGCTTCCGGCGTTGGGGTAACGCTTGCGAATTTCTTACCAAAAGCGATTCTTGAATCCCCCACTCCCGCTCCAAAAATCTCTTTTAAAAATGACAAGCGGGGAAAGGTGATATCCGAGGTACTCGTTCTTCAGGCGGGCGATGAGGAGCGCTTTTCGGAGTACAAGAGTCTTATCCGTGAGAGATTCGCGAGAAATCTCTCGGTGTACCTATGTTTTCCGACAACCCAGGAAGCCGAGGAAGTTATCACGACCCTTGATCGGGGCATTAAAGAATATTCTTTTGTTTTGCATACCGGTTTATCGAAAGGGAAAATCATTGCGACCTGGAAAGCGGCTCTTTCCGAACCTCACCCGGTGCTTATTATTGGCACCGGCGCATTTCTCTCCATTCCTCGAAGCGATATCGGAACGATTATTATTGAACGGGAAGCTTCCCGTTTTTACAAATTGAATACCAGGCCCTATGCGGACGTGCGCGTCTTCGCTCTATTTTTGGCGAAACGCCGTGGTATCGAACTCGTCATGGCGGACTCAGCGCTTCGGGTCGAAACGCTTTACAAAGCCGAAAACGGGGAATATGCCGAATTTGGCTCTACGCTTAAGTTCAGATCATTGTGGGGAGGAACATACAAAATTGTTGATATGCGGCGCACTCCCGGGAAAGATGTTCGAGCAAAGTTTGAGATAGTAAGCACAGATCTTAAAGAAATCATCAGGGCTCTTAAAAGCAACAATGAAAAATTATTTATTTTTAGCGCGCGGCGCGGGCTATCCCCGCTTACCGTATGCGGCGATTGTGGAACGGTAGTGAATTGCACCCGCTGCAGTGCCCCGATAACCCTTCATCGGGAGAGTGGCTCAACATTTTTTCTTTGCCATCATTGCGGGGAAAGACGAAGCACGGAAGAGCGCTGCAGGGTCTGCGGCAGTTGGAAACTTGAGACGCTCGGTATTGGCGCGGAGCTCGTGGAGGAGACGATTAAAAAAGAATTTGGGGATGTCCCAATTTTTCGTCTTGATAAAGATACGGCAAAGACGAGGAGGAAAGCTGACGATATTGCCCAGCGTTTCTATAAAACCCCAGGGAGTATTCTTCTGGGGACAGAGTTTGCCGTCTCTTATCTTAGGGAAAAGATTCAAAATTCCGCGATTGTTTCGATAGATTCCCTCTTTTCACTTCCTGATTTTAGAATTAACGAAAGAATCTTTTCCCTGCTTCTTGCCATTCGTTCAAAAACCGAGAAACGTCTGATCATTCAGACAAGAAACATTGAGGCTTCGGTCCTGGGACATGCCGCGGCGGGCACGCTTGGGGATTTTTATCGCGAGGAATTACGACTGAGGAAAGTTTTCAATTATCCGCCGTTTTCTGTTCTTATTAAAATCTCTTTTGCTGGGAAACGCGAGGCGGTTGAAAAAGAGGCGGTGTCTCTTGAGAAATTTTTTGAAGGATCGGGGGAACTTGAAATCTTTCCCGCCTTTGTTTCAATGGTGAAGGGTAAATATATAATGAATGCCCTCATCAAGTTGCCCCGAAGCGCCTGGCCGGACGAAAAACTCCTTGAAAAGCTGAAGCAACTGCCACCCTATTTTAAAATCGAGGTCGACCCCGAGAACATTCTTTGAGGTGTTTATATCAGGCTTGACAAACTCTCAAGTCTCGGCTATCGTTTTCATTTGGAGGCTGCGAGCCCGGTTAGCTTGCCTCTAGGGCTTACCCATTCCGGTTCCCTTGCCGGATAGTGCCGTGTTCAGACTCCACACGGCATTTGAGCCCGGCGAGGCGCCACCCCCCTGGCGCCTCGCCACCCCTCCCCGTCTTTAATTCAGACGGGGAAATTTTTTTGGAAAATCTGAACTAAAAGAAGGTATAATTATAAAAAACCAAATGGTTTTAATACTTCAAAAAGAAAATAAACTGCTTCGCAAAAAAGCGAAAGAAGTTAAAATCTTGGAAATTAATTCCCCGAAAATAAAGAAAGTGATTGTGGACTTGAAGAAAGCACTTTCCTCGCAGTTTGATGGTGTTGCCATCGCCGCGCCTCAGATCGGTGTCTTGCTTCGGATTTTTGTTATCGCCGGAAGAGCCTTCGCGCTCGCTTCGCACGCGAAAAAATCTTCGGCCACGAAAGAACAGTCTTTTTTTGATCGTGTTTTTATTAACCCAAAGATCGTTAAAATTTCAAAAGAGAAGGTCAGTGTCGAAGAGGGTTGTCTTTCGGTCCGGTATCTTTATGGCAGGGTCAATCGGGCGAAAAAAGTCAAAATCAAGGCATATGATGAAAAGGGCGAACTTTTTGAATTTGGAGGAAGCGGACTGCTTGCCCAGATTTTTCAACACGAGGTCGATCATTTAGAGGGTCATCTTTTCATCGACAAGGCCGAAGATATCGTTGAACTTTCAAAAAAAGAGTATGAGCGGGATCAAAAATAATTTTGCCTTTTTTGGCAGTTCCCTTTTTTCAATCCTCGTACTTAACGAGCTTACCTTGGCCGGATTTAAACCCATGCTCGTGGTGACCTCTCCCGATAAACCAAAGGGCCGCGGGCTTGTCCTCACAAAAAGTCTCGTTAAAGAATGGGCGGAAAAAGAAAGCATCGAATGCCTAGAACCTAGTTCACTTAATGAAAGCCTAGGTGATCTTTTAAAAGAAAGGCAGATAGAGTTCGCGGTAGTCGCCTCGTATGGAAAAATTATTCCCCAAAGCCTTATTGATTCTCTCCCCAAGGGATTTTTAAACGTCCACCCCTCGCTTCTTCCCAAGTACCGCGGGGCGACACCCGTTGCTTCTCAGATACTTTCTGATGAAAAAAATATTGGAGTAACAATACTTTGTATCGACGATGAAATTGATCATGGCCCGATAGTAGCTCAAAAGAAACTTACTCTTAAGCGCTTCCCGATCTCCGCTTCAAAGCTTCAGGAGATTCTAGGAAAAGAGGGGGGAAGACTTCTTGCCTCCCTCTTGCCTCAGTGGGTTGAAGGATCACTTGACGTTCGTGAACAAAATCATAAGGAGGCGACCCATACAAAAAAAATAAAAAAAGCGGACGGGGAAATCAACCTTGGCGGTGATCCGTATAAAAATTTTTTGAAGTTTTGCGCTTTTGAGGATTCCGTCGGCATTTTTTTTATTAAAGAGAGGAAAGGAAAAGAAATTCGCGTGAAAATTACCAAGGCTTCTTTTACCGATGGTGCGTTTCTGCCGCTTAAAGTCACTCCTGAAGGCGGAAGAGAAATGGATTATCTTGATTTTAAGCGGGGTCAGTAATTCTTATTCAAGTTTTACCGACTCAAGAACAATATCAGAGATTGGGTGATCGTTTTGATTTCTTTTAACTTTGCTGATTGTATCGACAACATCCATTCCCCTCACTACTTTCCCGAAGGCGGTATGCTTTCCCTGAAGCCAGGGGGTGCTTTCCGCGGTAATGATGAAAAATTGACTGCCGTTCGTATTCGGCCCGTTGTTTGCCATGGCAACAATGCCCCTTACAAGCGGCGTATCATTAATCTCGTCTTTAAAGGTGTAGCCGGGGCCACCGGTACCGTGGACTGACCAGTCGGCTTGTCTTGAAAGCGGGTCTCCCCCTTGAATCATGAAATCGGGAATAACCCGGTGAAATTTTGTGCCATCATAGAAATTGGAATTAGCGAGTTTGATGAAATTCGCGACTGTTTGGGGCGCTTTCTCGGGGAGAAGTTCGATTTCGATTTCTCCGTAATTTGTGACAAGAACGACGCGTTCGGTTGTTTGTATAATCACAGTAGCTGTTTGATTTGATAAATTTTCGGCGATTTTCTCAGCTTTGCCGGTAAAATAGCCAAGACCCGCAAGAATGATAATGGTTCCGGCAAGGATAACATCTATAAAGAAACGTTTTTTGTTTATAGGAAGATAGTCCACATTTATTATTCTAAGTCTTTTCGTCTCCAAGTGAACCCACGAATCATATCTTTAATCTTTTGACTTCCTCGCCTGAAAAGGGTGGTTTTTTTATCCTTATATCCCCTTAGGGTGTCCATAAGATCATCTTTCGCGATATCAATAGCGGCATACATATCGGGAGCATTGCGGCGCGTTCTGAAATATTTGCCGGCAATATGGAGATTGAGTTCGGCAAAGAAAACATTACCTGATTTATGATGTTCCGTTGCTTTTCCGATTTCAATTGAAATTCGGGCGCTGGTATCGTCTTTGTTGACAAGTTTTTCAAGAAGCAGGACTTTTTTCCGCACATAATCTTCAATTGCGGGAGTGAGTGTTACGTTCGTCGCTTTAATGCTGGTATTCATTGCAGTAATACTAACACGGAAGAAATTCCTGGAGTTACTCTTTCCTACTTCCGTCAGTTTTTTGGGTTTTTAAAGTGTCGAAATAATCAAGAATTGCTCCTGATTCATAGATTGAAACATTCCCGTTGCTATCAAAGAGAAAGGGCACCTGAAACCGCCCCCCTTTTTCTATCAGTTCAAGGGCGTAGCGATTATCGTTTATGTTTTTTACTTCTACGGGGAGATTAAACTCCTCGAGCTTATGAAGTACCACCGCCGAATATGCGCAATTATCCTTGATATAGAGGCTTGGCATTATTTCTTCCGATTGTAGCGCCCAATGAGCTCGGCTTGACCGAGAACGTGTCCCTTGATCGCGTTTTCAACGTCAGTACGGGATGCCCCTTCGGAAAGAGGCAGTTTCATATCAAGAGCGTAGAGCTCGAAGAAATAACGATGTTCTCTGTCCGGCGGGCACGGACCCGTGTAGCCCTTTTTCCCTGCCCCATTGTTACCCAAAACTCCTGGTGCGTCTTTTCCCTCTTCTATCGCCGTTGTTAATGGCGGCATATTAAAAGCCACCCAATGGTCAAACACACCACTTGCGATGAGATTCTTCGGAACATCGGGATCATACATGATGAGAGCGAGCGACTGTGTTCCTTCTGGAACGCCTGAAATTGAAAGAGGCGGATTCACGTTATCCGCATCGCAAGTATATTTCGACGGGATCAAGGCGTTATTTTCAAAGATTAGACTATTAATCGAAAGCATGGCTTTTTGAGATGACGCTGTCCCGATCGGGATTTCCGAGGGGAATTTTAAATTGGTTTTTATGATTTGAAATAATGCCGCCGCGATAAGAATGATAATCCCTGCAATGATAAGAAGGTGTCTGGTCATGTAAAAAATATTATAGCACGTTTTTGCATTTCACGGCTTTTTTGTTAGTATGTTTCAACATTCCGCGGTAGCTCAGTGGTAGAGCGGCCCGCTGTTAACGGGTTGGTCGTAGGTTCGAATCCTACCCGCGGAGCAAGTAGTTGGATTGAATCCTCATTATTAAAATTTTCACGCGCGGAGCACGAGTGTTATGACGCGCTGGTAGCCGCCGTGGGAGCCGGGTATTTCGTCTTTGCACAGGTGCATCTCCCCACACTCGTAGACAACAAAGTGAAAGGGCAAAGCTGGCGCGGTGCGTTTCGGCACATCAGCGAGAAGTCCGTTGATTTTGTGCTGTGCGATAAAGCATACATTTCTGCAAAGCTCGCTATTGAGCTGGACGACAAAACCCACGAACGCCCCGAGCGGCAAGAGCGAGACCGAGAAGTTGAGCGTATTTTACAGGACGCGGGCGTGCCTCTCTTGAGATTGGAAAATCGCGGTAGTTTCAACCCGAGCGAACTTGCCCAGCAAATCAAAAACGCCGTGCTAAAATCGTCTACGGAGTAGCGAGAGTTGGTATTTTTCAGCTTCGGCTGGAAACGGGGGTCGTGAAGTAAGTCCGTCAGCCGCCTTTGTGCGTGTAGTTGAGGCAAGTGAGCGCGTGGTAGTTGTCACCCTCAATGAGGATATGCGTGGGTTTGTCATCCTTGCTCTTTATCGCGAGCTTCGGCACTTCCTCAAGCACAGGGAGCTTGACAAAACTATTTTAATATGATAGACTGTTGAAGAACAGCTCTTTGAATGCGCACGGAGGACACCATGCTCAAGTCGACTTCTGCTGACCCGAAGAATCCCGAGAGCTACACCAATCCGCTCTATACGACCCCACATGGAGGCCTCGCACACATGACCGAACATGGTCATGGGCCGATGGTCTTCCAGGAAGTGCCGGATATGCCCGACTTCAAGGTCGGTGACGCAGTCCCCCACGACTGGGAACTCATCCCCGCCAATCAAGCGGCGCGGGACCGGGAAGCCGGTATGGGCGGCGGCGACAGCTTATGGACCTAATCGTCCAAACAATCTATACAGAGGGCGCTGGAGAAATTCTGGCGCCCTTTTGCTTACACCAAACAAATTCGAACATCGTCCACGAGGCGGAGCAAACTTGACTATTCTTCTTTAATATGGTATCTTTTAAAGAGTTAAATGAACCGAAGTAGGAGGATTCCGTGAATAAAATAGAGGAACTCGTTAGTCTCCTTGGGGAACAGATGAAGCTCACGGGCGAAATCGCTGCTACCCGGCTTCAGGAGACTCGCATTGAACTAATGCAGGGACTCTCCATGCATAATCGTGACGAGCACAACAGATTTTACGATATCGAGGCCGCTCTTTCGCAGAACAAGAGGCTCAAAGAGGAGACGGACAGGCTGTGTGTTCGCTTCGATACAAATCAAGCGAAGCTCTCACGACTCGCCGCCGAAATCGCCGCCTGACTATCGCCCAACGGAAATCGTCTGTCTGGGCGATTTCTGTTTATATGCTCAAACAGGTTCTAACGTTGTCTAGCAGAAGGAGCATACTTGACAAAAATCATTTTTATAATACACTGAGTTAAGTTTTATTAGATGGGAGGCGGCAATGGTGCCAAAACATTTCGAGGACCGTCCGCCAATCGCTTCCGAACAGGAAGCTCTTCGTATGATTGGTGCGAAGTATGCTCGTGACGGTGAAAGAGACTTCGAGGGTTACATTCACGAAGATGCGACACTTGGTCCCTATGTTTCAACTGCCAAAATAACTGGATGGCCTGAGCAAGTCGAATGGGAGAAAAACTATCGGCTTGCAAAAGAGATATTCGACTTACTCAAGTCGAAAGGTCACATCCGAACGTTGAATCCTGGCAACTGGTGCATCAGCGAAGAAGGCATTAGACATCTTTAACCCGCCCGGCACATGTTGTCGGGCGGGTTCTACTTTATCCAAAATAAGTTCCCCGCCTGAACGACTTCAGTCGGGCAGGTAACTTCGTCTAGCAGGTAGAACTAGTAATTTTTAAAAAATTAAAGTATGTTGTTGCACAGACTAGAGAGGAGGTGAGTACAGCCACAGCAATTGAATATGGCCTGATCGCAGCGCTCATTACCTTCGCCATTATCGCAGGGTGGTACACTATCAATACGGGGAAGAAAACCAATCCCCCTCCGGTGATCGAACAGACGACCGTAAAGCCCTGATCAGACCCCGCCCCCACCCCACTGCATTGCAGTCGGCGTGGGGGCTTCTGTTTTTTATGTACTCAAATAGGTCCGAACTTAGTCTGCCAGGCGGAGCCATGGTTTTGAATTCAGCTATTTTTTAGCCACTTCATGATATTCTTAGACTTACTGAAGATTTACAAGTAGTTTAATATTTTCTAATTTTATAGATATGTCAAAAAGAGGAACAGAGTTAGGAAGAAATAAAAAATCACGTTCAAAGAAAACAAAAAAGAGACTTGCGATAAAACGTGAGATGTTGATGCAGAGGAAGAAAAAACACAGATAGCTTTTCTAAATTTAATTTTAAAAACATGAGTACACAACCATTAAAATTTAGAGGCTGGTGGTGGGTAGTGGGTATCGCGGTCGTTGTCGTAGGCGCCGTTGTTTTTTTTGGCGTGAGAAGCGCGCCACCTAAAAGCAATAATCTTTCCGGGCCTGAAGGTACGCAAATTACTATTTCGTACCCGAAGACGTTGTCCACAATGTCCGGTCCTGTAACTGCATCTTTTTATGATGCTGGCGAGCATGGTTGGAATGCGGTAAATAACGGTGCCGCGACTTATGTCACCTACGATACAAGTAAAGGATTGACGTATACAGCTCCTGCCGAGGCAGTTGCCGATGTGAACGGCCAATCGAGCTACACGGTAACTGTGTCGCAAGGAATCTGCGGACTCATAATCCAATCCAGTCAGGAACAAGCGGCTCCTCCAAAGACGCTTAGCGTGACTCTCATCGGTTCCGATGGCAAAGCGATTCCTGGGGCGCATCCTACCAAATTCGATTTGAAGTGTGATAAATACACTCTGAACGCCACGGCTAAAGCCTCGGCAGATCCCGTTTTGCCTGATGGCGTGAGCCAATCCATCATTACCGCCACATTAACAGTCACAGGTCCGGCGCAATTTGTGAACGGCATGAGGGTAAAGCCGTCGGATCCGAAAATAATCCTCGTGTCGCCTCTTGGTCTCGTCATGGTCCACTTCAACAACAGTCTCGGTACCATTGCTCCAAATCCGGCTAATGTTAAAACCGATTTAAATGGCAACGCGGTTGTGAATGTGAGTTCCGCAGATGCGGGAATAGATAAAGTGCAAGCGATCGCTACGGGCATTGGAGACGCTATCGTCAACGTCCACTTTCCGCCAAAGATTACCGACGTGCAGGAAAATTTTGTTCAGCCGAACAGCCCGACCAATTATCAGATGTCCACTATTCCAGTTAATCCAAAGGATCTGACTTTTGATTGGGAGATTATCCGCCCTGCGGGACCGCCCTGCGGGAATCTCATCGGGCCCGCAAGTGGCTTGGGTGAATCAAAGAATGGCTTCTTCCACGGACCAACTTCCGATTTCCCGAACGGTTGCGACGAGAAGTATGAATTCGCGACCCAGATCAAAGTCACTATCACCGATAAAGACGGAGAGAGCGACACCAAAACCTTCTCTGCGCGAGCGCTTGAGGGGCAGGGCGTCGTAAAACTGCCGTAGGGCTTTAAAGGGCAAAACGGGTTTCCTGCCTGAAAGATTTCAATCTGGCAGGTAACGTCGTTCACGAGGCGGAGCTGACAATTTTTATCTTTTTGCTTATTATGTTTTCTAGCTGCAAATGAGAGGGGTATTGTTATGGGAAAGAATAGGGAGCGCGCCGATGCCCTCTTTAACGCATTTGAAAAAGAGCTTACGACGATAGCTCAAGAAAGAGGGAGGTATGTAAGACTTGGAAAAAAGTGGCGACTCCAAGCGATAGAGTTTGCTAAACAGCGTGAACTCACGGTCCAGCAAATTATAGATGAGTTGCGCCCAAACTATATCGAGGCCGTCAGGCAAGCAAATCTAATAAATCCGTTAGTTTTGCATCCCAACGGTGAAAGAGTTCCTTTTGTATTGTTTGGACCTAAAAATCAAACCATGCATTAAGGGCGAGCGACAGAAGTCCCAACCCCACCTTCACTGTGTGGGGTTTTCTTTTTATCTACTTAAACAGTTTTTAACTTCGTACATTCGTCCGACTCGATGAGCGGAGCGGAACTTGACAATATGTTACATAAGTGATATACTTTTGTAAGATACTTTAAAACAAAGGGGTGGTAGCTATGCAGATCGCTCAAGAACACGTTAA
>JBGPJO010000010.1:0-21166 GCA_041485465.1 Minisyncoccia bacterium
AGGCGCTCTTGCCTTCTCGGTGCTGCGCGGCGGCGCACTGAACGAAGTGGGACGTTTCTCTGATCTTAACTTCGGCCTCGGCACCACCACCCCCAACTGGACACTTGAAGTCGCTTCTGTCACTCCCTACATCGCGATCACTAATACGGCTGCTGGGCCTGACCAGAAGCACTGGCTCATCGGAAATAACGGAGGTATGTTCACCATCGGAACATCAACCGATACGTTTACTGCGACATCATCGTACTTTGTTATAAATCAACTTGGCCGTGTCGGTATTGGTAGCAGTTCTCCGAGTGCAAAACTTGTCGTCGAAATAGGTCCGCTTGGTCCTGCGTTTGTAGTTTCAAATACTGGATCTTCAACCCCCTCATTCTATATAGGCTCAGTAAACCAAAATGGTTTTGTTGGTCTTGCTACATCAACGAATCCCGCTGGTTCTCCGGCACGCCTCGTTATCGATAATCCATCGCTTGGAAGTACCACGGGTGCGGGCCTCGCGGTTGGTGGAATCTTTGGAGTCTATACATTTAATGGTAATGGTGGAGCAACGCAGATTGGTAACCGGTATGTATTTCAAGAAGCCCCGACGGTGACCGCTAACACAGTCATTGGTGAAATTCTCCGCAGTATTGATAACACAGCGCTTGCCAATACTCTCCGTGGAATGGAAATAGATGCGAACGGCGGAAACAACACTCAAGGTGAGAATACTGGTCTCCGCACAACGGGCGCGACCTTCGGTGTTGCGGCAATCACCGCGGGTACCGCAGGGGGTGTGCTTGCACCGGCTGCAGTCTATGCGGAAACAGACGGCACAACGCAGGGTGAAGCACTCCGCGCATTCACCTCGACACTCACAACCGGAAACTTTGCTCATCTTTTCCAGCAGGATTCCGCGTTTACGGGTATTGGTCTCAAAATGGACTTTGGACGTGGCACAGGATCGTTCACCGGAGATTTCATAAGCTTGCGCATAAATGACACAACGCGATTCCGTGTTCAGGCTGGGGGTACGACGACAATTGGTGTTGCGGGTAGTACCGCAGTACAGGCGGGACTGCAGATCGGAAACGGAGGACTCTGTGTTGATAATGACGGCACCTGTGTCGCGTCAACCACCGGCCGTATCTCTTCCGTATCTTCTTATACGGGCGGTGCTGACGTGGCGGAATTCTATTCATCCGCTGAAAATCTTGACGCGGGAGACATTGTCTATGCAAAAGGCGGATTTGAAGTTG
The DNA here is from genome assembly GCA_041485465.1 of Minisyncoccia bacterium. Classification (GTDB taxonomy): domain Bacteria; phylum Patescibacteriota; class Minisyncoccia; order Phycocordibacterales; family JAKFXT01; genus JBGPJO01. Next base: position 1,242 of record JBGPJO010000010.1, read on the forward strand.
GCAAAGCGGCAACTTCCGCACAGCCGGTTATCGGCGTGGTCTCAACCAAGCCCGGCGTTGCATTAGGCTTTGATGAGTTTAATAACCAGAATAAATTCGCTATTGGTCTTGCGGGTCGTATTCCGGTCAAGGTTTCAACCGAACATGGTCCCATCAAAGTGGGCGACAAGATTACGCTCTCAGATCTTCCTGGTGTAGGTATGAAAGATGATGGGGGATACATTCCCGGCAAATCAATTGTCGGTATCGCGCTTGAAGACTATGACGGTTCAAATTATCTCTCGGAGGCAACCATCTCTGTGCTAACGCAAAAAGTAGCAACAGGGACGCCAGTGTGCTCTACGGTGCCCCGCCCGAACGGCAATATCGACTATGGCGGTGGCACAAGTGCGGAGAATATTAATAAGCCACTGACACACAGCACGTCAACAGTTGATTTATATGATGAGACTTGCAATACGCCGACCGTGACCATAACACCGGATGCCGGTTCGGCAGAGAATTATGCAGTTGCCACTTCGACGGTCCGGGTAGGGAAGATCATGCTCTTTATAAATCTCGGTCGTATGGATCTTACGGTAACAAATCAGATGGCACAAACTCCTGCCGGGCAGTGGCAGTCGAACGGATGGATGGTTGATCAACAGTCCGGACAAATAGATGTCCACTTCTTTGGCAACGTGCTCTTTGGCGGCAATGCTCTCATTGATGTTGGCAAAATCGCGGGAGTAAATAATTCGTGGTCAATCGACGAAGGAGGAAATCTCGTGGTTGAAAGTATAAAAGCAAAACACGGAACCTTCGAAGACAGTCTCCAGATTGGTACGCAGGCAAAACCGACAGGCATTACCATCTTTGATTCGGTTACCGGGGAGCCGGTTTGTATCAAGGTCGTGGCCGGGGCACTCTCATCGGTCTCGGGAGCATGCGACCAATTAACTCCACCGCAAAGTAGTACAGGTTCTGCGGCGACATCTTCTACAACTGACACATCTTCCACAACAGCTCCTACAGTAGATAGCACGGCAAGTTCAACCAATCCTCAACCGAGCGACGGAACTATCCCTACCACTTCTGACCAGCCAGTCGCACCCGCTGTAGATACTTCGCAAACCACACCTCCTGTACCAGATAGTGGCACACCACCACCTACTACACCCGACCAGCCGATAGCACCTCCGCCTGCGGATACAACAACTACCACCACTCTATAATATAGAGAGAAGAGGATTAAAGGAGTTGGCTATTCTTCCCGGCTTTGAATCTTGAGGCGGAAACGGCCATTACGGCTCCTTTCCCTTACCATTTCATCAAGAAAGTCTTGCACCTGCGAAAACCGGTACTGGCGGTATCTATTTATGGGGTTTCGGTATGGCACTAATGATCCCTTTTTCTCCCAATTCCTGAGTGTTTGATGCGTAACCCCAAGGAGGGAAGCGGTTTCTTTGATAGAGAGGAAATCCTTCATAAAGATTATAAAAATCATAATACTTTATAAGGCTTTTTGAAAGTACTTTATTAACAATCAATAACTAAAATTAGCCTAAATTAAGTTTTTAGATAGAAAAAAGACGGGGTTAAAGTAAGAGAATAATTGAGAATTATTAGAAGGTTAAAGTAAAAGAAAAAGTCCTAAATCAAAGAAGATTTTGTGGATTTCTTTTACTTCTTAAGTAGAATTCTCGGCTATAATTAGAGGAAACTCTATGGTTGAGAGTCTCTTGTTGCGTTTAAAATCTTTTACTTCTGTTTTTTCATTCTTTTCTTTCATAAGACAGGCGGAATTTTTTAAGTTTTGCAAAAAAGTTTTTCGTGTTTTTACAGTAGCGTTTATTGCCCTAAGCGTAATACTTTCTCCCATTGCCCCGACATTCAATTGGCAGAAACCGTTTGAGCTTAAAAAAGCGGAAGCTGCATCAACATACAGCGGGAAAACCCTCCGCACTGTCGAGTACACCCTAGGTTCGGGAGCCGGCACTGGAGCGACTCAAACCGGCACCGACAACTTGGCAAACACCGCTCGCGTCTCAGGCACCAGAATCTACGCCGGCACATCGTGGAATGTGACAAAGGCGACAGCCGGTCTGAAGCCGGTCTTCCTCTTTGGCTCGGGCATCCGCGTTGTCTCCGCCTACCTCGACTACAGCGCCTACGCTTCGACAACCGCGGGCACCGATCTAACCAACGTCTCATTCAGCGTTGATGTCGGTCCCGGCCCGGCCTCTTCAACCGACTCCTACATCGACAACTATGGCAGAAGCGGCAACATCATCATGGACGACAACGGCACAACCGGCGGCGGTTACATGTTCAGAGCCCGTGCCGACGTCACTTCCTTCTTTGACACGCAAACCGACAGTCAGTTTAATAGCGGGGTCAACGTCGTCGCATCAGTCGCTTTAGTCGGTCCCTCCTACACCCTCTCGACCATGAAGCTCATCCTCACCTACGAAGAGGATTACTCGACAACCGCCCACGACGAAAGCAAAACCGTTCGCTTTCCCTTGAGTTCAACAGGAAGTGGTACCAATGGTGCTGCCGACAAAGGCAGCAAGCAGGAAGCCTGCGCTGCGGGTTCTACCTGTGCCTTCACCTACACCGCGACCATGCCCGATCTTAAGGTCAACGCTGACATCCTTGATGCTTGGTTTGAAATCTCTTACATGAATCCGGGGGGCACTAAAGCCGGGGCATCAACAACTCCTTCAATCTCGGGCGGAGCGGCAGGCACGCTCCATGGCACCTTAAGCAACAACCTCCTCGGGGCCACGAACGTCTTCTACATCTACCGTCCTTCAATCGGTTCTCCAAACTTTGCGACCGGTACTCAACAAACGCTCAACATCCTTACTACCACCGCCTCAACAACGGCCATGGGCGCGGAGCTCGTCGTCACCTACAAGTATTCAACGGACGCTCCGACCCAAACCGAAACCGTGCGCTATGAGATGGGTTCAACCACACCCGGGGTGGTACTCCTCCCTCAAACATCCTCAACCACGCAATCAAGATCGATCAACATTTCAAATGGAGGACTGTCGGTCAAAAACATCTGGCTAAGGATCATGGCAAGTCCCACTGCCTCATCGACTCTCTCAGCTTCGACAACCGTCGGCGCCGGCGCTCGACGTAATCAAATATATCGTATCGCAATGCTTCCGACCGCGGCAACAACAAGAAGCGGCTACGTTCGTATCATCAATGATCTCACTCAAGACATCGCTTCGTTCTCGGCCTCGCCAACAACGATCACCGCGGCCGCTACTTGGAGTACCAACACGGCGGATGACATACCGAAGTACGAAGCCTTCGTCACCTTCACCTGGAGCGGGTCGGGAGGGGGAAACCAAACAAAAACAGTTTCCTACTTCGCCGGTAACTCAAGTACCGTTTCAAACGTCGCCGGCGAACAGACCGCTTTTCCCTACAATGTCTTTCTGCCAGAAACAGTCACCAAGACGCTCCGCGCCTCTTACTACTTCATCAACGGCATCCATTCGGCAGACGCAACCCTTTCCATTCCCGCAGGCGGCGGTTCTTTCTACTTTGGTGTCAACTACGCCGCCTCAACCACCTTTGCCGAAGCAACCGAGGGCACCGACGGTTACCAAACTGTCTTTCTCAAGACCGCGACCTCAACCAACTTTACTTACGGAGCGACTGTTCCCTTTAGTGCCCAAGCGTTCATGCTTACCACCCAGCAGGGCATGGCCGACAGCGTCTACTATTCTGCTGAACATGTGGTGACGTATGATATCGCAGGACTAGCGGTTAATGTCTCACTCTCGCACTATCGCTTTCGCAATGACGATGGCTCTGAAGGTGCGGCATCAGCTACCGCCGCCGAAGACACTGCTCCTTCAAATGTTCTTAAGGGCGACATTAAACGCCTGCGCCTTCTCGTTTCAAATACGGGACAACTGACGTCCACTAATTTTCAATACCGACTCGAAGTCTCTTCCTCAAGCTGTACGGCCTGGCTGCCCGTTTTAAAACAAGGAAACATAGTGAACGGCGAACACTGGAAATCGGTACCATCGGTTTTCTATTCTGATAATACTCCGTCGAGCAATGTGCCGGCGGGAGTCGGAAACACACTCACTGATCCCGGTAGCAAGACGTTTATCGCAGGCAATTCGGTGGGGATAGCTACTACGACATTTTCTACTGTCACAGCAGGCACATCATATGTTGTTCCAAGTGGTGTTACCACGATCACTGTTGAAACGTGGGGTGGTGGCGGCGGCGGCGGCGCCAGTGCTACCGCCGGCGGCGGCGGCGGCGGCGGCGGATACGCGAAGGCAGACATATCAGTAACGCCAGGAGAAACTCTAACAGTCTTAGTTGGCGGCGGCGGTAGCGGCGCCAGTGGCGGCGGCGGCGACGGCGGCGGATATTCGGCCGTTAAAAGGGCATCGACATTTCTTATACAGGCAGGTGGTGGTGGTGGTGGTGGTATGAGTTCAGCTGGCGGTACTGGCGGCGCTGGTGGTGGTGGTGGTGGTTCGTCTGGTGTCGTCGGAAGCGCCGGCACCGGCGCGGGCTTCGGCAACGGTGGCGGAGCGGGCACCAATGCCGCGGGGGGGGCTGGTGGCGCGGGCACCGCGAGCGCGACGGACGGCGAAGCTGGGTCGGCAAACCAGGGCGGCGGCGGCGGGAATGGTAATAATGTCGCCGGCACCGGCGGCGGCTCAGCTGGCGGCACCAATGGAGGGGGTGCCGCTGGCGCCCCTGGTGGCGCCAGCGGCGGCGGCGGCGGCGGTCAATTTGGCGGCGGCGGCGGCGAGGGCGCCAATGGTATCATCGGCGGCGCTGGCGGCGGCGGTGGCTCAGATTTGGTAACTGGGGCAAACACTGTTGAAACCGCCGGGAGTGGCGTTACTCCTGGGCACAATTCAGAAAATTGGATTACTCCAGCAGGTACGGGAGGTGATCGGATTCATTCAGGAAACAATGGGCTAGTTCTTATAGTGACTAATACAAGCAGTGCTACAGGTGGTTACATCATGGGCCCGTCAACAACCACCCCCGCGGTTACACTCTCAACTTCCCAGTTCACCGAGCTTGAATGGGCCATTCAATCAACATCATTTGCAACCGTTGGAACAAATTATTGTTTCCGAGTGACGAATAACGGCGACGCCAGTCAATTTACCTATACAAAAACACCATCAATAACACTCGCATCAAGTGCCCGAGAAGCGGCGGGTGCAAGTTTGGAGGGGGCAGGAAGTGGTTCGACAGTCAGTGGTGGTTCTAGTAGTGGTGGTTCCAGTGCAGATTCATCTAGCAGTGGTACGACCATTAACGGTGTAACGACATTTTCTACTGCCACAGCAGGCACATCATATGTTGTTCCAGCCGGCATCACAACACTCACGGTCGAAGCGTGGGGCGCGGGCGCGGGAAGCGGCGGTACGGGACCATCCGGCGGTTCAAGTGGCGCCGGTGGGGGGGGCGGATACGCAAAAGCAGACATTTCAGTTACCCCCGGTGAAACTCTTAGCGTTCTCGTAGGCGGCGCAGGCGGTGCCGGAACGCTTGGTGCTGTTGTTGGCGCCGGTGGGGGGGGCGGAGGCTATTCTGGGATTTTACGTAGCGCAACCGCCCTTGTCCAAGCCGGCGGCGGCGGCGGCGGCGCGGGTTCGGGAACTACTGGAAATGGTGGCGCGGGGGGTGCCGGCGGTGGTGCAAGCGGTATCATCGGTGTCGATGGAACAGGCACAGCTTTAGGTCACAAGGGTGACCCAGGTCTTGTTGGATCGGGTGGGGCAGGCGGTGCAGGGGGCACCGGAAACGATGGTCTTATTGGTACGGCGAACACCGGCGGCGCTGGCGGAAAAGGCTTTACAAGCGGTGGTACTGGCGGCGTCGGTGGCGGCGCAGGCGGGACGAATGGCGGCGCGGCCGGCGGCGGTACAAATACTTCGCAAGGTGCAGGTGGCGGTGGCGGTGGTGCCGGACAATTCGGCGGCGGCGGCGGTGAAGGTTCCGGCGGGGCGGTCGGCGGCGGCGGCGGCGCAGGCGGCGGCTCGGATTTAGTAACAGGCGTAAACACGGTTGAGACGGCCGGTAGCGGAGTTACGCCAGGACATAATTCAGGAAATTGGTTGACGCCGGCTGGCACAGGTGGCTCTGAGGTCGCCGCAAATAATCCGGGCAACCCTGGCAATGACGGCGCGGTTGTTATTACCTCCTCGAGTACGGGCGGCGGCGGCGGCGTTGGATATTTTTTAAGAATGAATTTTACAAATGATACAGTCGCGGCGTTATCCTCCGTGACCATGTTTATATTTTCTGTTTATTCTTCTGCTCCCTACACCCCATAACCCTATAAACTTCTACCATTTTTATTCCTTTGTATTGGCGTTCAGTAAAAAACAAAACCCTCGGCCCAGAAGAGGTCGAGCGTTTCTAAAGTTCTTTAATTATTATTAAATCCTTGATAAATTGTTGAAGAAATTTCTCCTATAATTGTGTCTAGCTCGGTGAGATCTGTTCCTTCGGTCATGATACAAAAGTTGTAAATATTTTTTCCTACGTACACGATTCCGCAATCATGAAGCTCAGCAGTTTTTATAACATTATTGGCATCAAGTTCTACCCTCTCTCCAAATTTATGAGCCATTACGATGTTTTTAGGAATACCTTTTCGCGCGCCATCCATGAACGATGACCCGGTAAGAATTGAAATCATTTTTTCAGAATAATCGCGATTCAAATATGATGCATTGTAGAGGATACGAAACAGATTCGCATAGCTTCTTACCGTAACGAAGTCTTCTGTGGCGCTCGGATCCGCGTCAGAGGAAATTTGAATTCCGATATCAAGGTTCACCCGACGGACGAACGCGTGATCAAGCTGTTCAAACAGAAGCACCGCAGCATTATTGTCGGAATACTTGAGCATATAATCAATCAGTTCGAGGTTCGTGTAACTCTTTCCCGGAATGAGCTGACCTTCGGGCGGTGTTTTAAATATCTGGAGGGAATCAAGATCAGTCTTGCCATCGTAGAGAACTTTTTTAGTTAAAAACACCGGTTCAATTTCGGCATATTTGAATGCGGCCATGCCGAGGGGAAGTTTAGCCAGGCTTGCGGGAGAATATTTTTCATTCTGATTGACGGCTAAATATTGTTTTGAAGGCAAGTCTCTCGACCAAACCGATATTCGTGTTGCTCGTCCTTCCAAGATATCTCGAGATACCTCGTTTTGAACTGATTTTTGTATTGAGGATATCTTATTAAGTGTCTCGTTAAATTCGTCGCAGGGAATCTCAGTGTTTATGTATTTGTATTCGGCATTACATCCGGGGGTGTTTGAGGCTGAAGCCACATCCCCATTTTTAGGGATGAGAAAGTATACACCTATGGCCCATCCAATCATGGTGCCTCCCAAAATTCCGATAATTGTGAAAAGGACAATGTTTTTCCGAGAATGAATGATTTTTACCGTTTGTTCTTTCGATTTCATTCGCTCTAGTATATGCTGGAGTTTCCAAAAATAAAATGCCCATCCGGTTTTCAATAGAAAAGAAAAACACTAAAAATTTTGCCCGTGCCGGAAAAATCACCACGCCGCACGGAACGATAGAAACACCGGCATTTGTCGCGGTCGGAACCAAGGGAACGGTCAAATCAGTGACGCCAGAGCAGATTAAAGAGTCCGGAATTGAGGTCGTGATGGGGAATACCTATCACTTGTATCTTGAACCCGGTGAAAAAATTATAAAGAAGGCGGGTGGTTTAGGGAACTACATGCAATGGAAGGGTCCCACCATGACCGATTCAGGAGGCTTTCAGGTATTTTCCTTGGGGACAGGCATGGGGGAGGGGCACTCAAAATTTATTTCAAAGAAAGAATTTGAAGAGCATGAGAAAGGCATTTCGGTATTTGATAAAGATCTAGCCACGATGCACGGCAAGCTTGCGCAGGTTGACGAGGAAGGTGTCACCTTCACATCGCATCTCGACGGGAGTTTGCACCGTTTCACTCCCGAGCGATCGGTTGAGATACAACACGCGCTCGGCGCCGATATGTTTTTTGCGTTTGATGAGTGTACGTCGCCGAAAGCTTCCTATCAGTATCAGAAAGAGGCACTCAAGCGCACGCATGAATGGGCCAAGCGGAGTTTAGGTGCGCATCGGCAGAATGTTGAGGCGGGGAAGCGGCAGGGAATTTTTGGGGTTCTCCAGGGAGGCCCCTACGAAGATTTACGGAAGGAAAGCGCGCGGGTAATTTCAGAAATGGATTTTGACGGATTCGGCATTGGCGGATCTTTTACGAAAGAGGATGTTTCGGTAGCGCTCTTAGCCGTCGCCTCAATTCTCCCCGAAGAGAAGCCGCGGCACCTCTTAGGCATAGGGGAACCGGTTGATTTTTTTGAAGGGGTTGAAGGGGGATGTGATTTATTCGATTGTGTTTTGCCGACGCGCTTCGGCAGAACCGGCACGCTTTTTACCAAAGATGGCCGGATTATTATCTTAAATGCAAAATATAGGGACGACCTTTCTCCGATTGAAGAGGGTTGCGGGTGTTATACCTGCCGCAATTTCACGAGAAGTTATATTGCCCATCTATTTCGCGCTACTGAAATACTTGGCGCGACGCTTGCGACCATTCACAATCTTTTTTTTATCGCTCATTTGGTGGGGAACATTCGCCAGTCAATTCTTGATGATCGGTTCTCTGAATTTAAGGGGGAATTTATAAGACGGTACGGGAAATAAAAAGGGCGCGCTCGCTTGGCGAGCGCGCCCTGCCGGTTCATCTCTGGTTATACGCCTGAAGATCGATAAGAGCCCTGGAAAATGCCTCCGCCACTCTTCTCAACCAAGCCGGCTTCTTTTTCTTTTTGAGGACTGGTCGGATCTTTGAACGTCTCACAACAGAAGGTCTTAGAACACGAGAGCTCTTTTCCATTTTGGCACCCCCATTTCAAAGCTCGATTCTTTATACCTCTTTTGAATTTTTCGTCAATGGTATGCTAAAGTGAGCAATTCATGCTAAAGAAAAAATTCAAATTGAGATCATCTTTCAGGCCTGCGGGCGACCAACCACAGGCGATTGATGCGCTCACCCTGGGGCTTAAAAAGGGGAAGCGTCACCAGACTCTTCTTGGTGTCACGGGCTCCGGCAAGACTTTTACCGTCGCAAATGTCATAGAAAAAATTCAAAAGCCGACGCTCGTCATCGCTCACAATAAAACTCTTGCCGCCCAGCTCGCCCAGGAATACCGTGAATTTTTCCCGGAAAACGCCGTTCACTACTTCGTCTCCTATTACGATTATTATCAGCCGGAGGCCTATATGCCGGTGAGTGACACATATATAGAGAAGGAAGCGCAGATTAATGAGGAAATCGACCGCCTTCGTCACGCTTCAACTCAGGCGCTTTTGACAAGAAGTGATGTGATAATCGTCGCCTCGGTCTCCTGTATTTACGGCTTGGGAAGTCCGGTTGAATATGAAAAGGTCAATCTTAAAATCGGAAAAGGCGACAAAATTTCTCGCGCCGAGCTTATCCGCAAGATGATCAATATCCATTTCGAACGGGTTGCCGGGGATCTCTACCCGGGAAGCTTGCGCGGTATCGGAAACTCGGTTGAGGTCATGCCCGTCAATGAAAAGGTTTTGTACAGGATCGACTTAGATCAAACGGGGATAGAAAAAATTACTCAGATTGACGCCATTTCACGAAGTGTTATCAAAGGTCTTGATACTTTTTTTCTTTTTCCCGCCAAGCACTATATTACCGACAAGAAGGAGAGGATGCGGGCTGTTAAAGATATTCAGGCAGAGTTAAAAGCAAGACTCGCAGTTCTTGAAAAGGAAGGGAAAATGCTTGAGGCCGAGCGTCTGAAGCGTCGCACCAATTATGATCTTGCTCTTATCCGAGAAATCGGCTATTGCAACGGGATTGAAAATTACTCCCGCCATTTCGATGGCAGAGAGGGCGGAGAACCCCCCTACACCCTTCTTGATTATTTTCCGCACAAAAATGACGGAAGCGCCGATTTTTTGACCGTGATTGACGAATCGCACGTCACCTTGCCGCAATTAAACGGAATGTTCGCGGGCGATCAGGCTAGAAAGAAGACGCTTATAGAATACGGTTTCCGCCTGCCGAGCGCTAAAGACAACCGCCCGCTCACGTTTCAGGAATTTGGCGAGAAGGCGGGGCTCCGCATCTACACTTCGGCGACACCCGGAGACTATGAGAAAAAAGTCTCCGGCGAGCTTGTCGAACAAGTTATCCGTCCGACGGGACTTGTTGATCCGGAACTCGTTGTCAAAAAGGTGACCGGAGGAGGAAACTACAAGGGACAGATTCCGGACTTCATCAAAGAGGCCGAGGTGGTAATTAAAAGAGGAGGAAGGGTGATCGCAACGACGCTCACTAAAAAGATGGCAGAGGACTTAAGCGGGTATCTTAAAGAGAAGGGGATAAAAACTGAATACCTTCATAGTGACATCAAAACACTTGATCGCATTATCATCCTGACCGACTTCCGTAAAGGCAAATTTGATTGTTTGGTCGGCGTCAATCTTCTCCGCGAAGGACTTGATCTTCCCGAACTTGAACTCATTGGCGTGCTCGATGCCGACAAAGAAGGATTTCTACGGAGTGAGACGTCGCTTATTCAGACGATCGGGCGCGCGGCGCGCAATATTTTGGGGAGGGTGATTCTCTACGGCGATCAGATGACCGGCTCGATGGAACGGGCAATTTCGGAAACCAATCGTCGCCGCGCGCTCCAGAGTGCTTATAACAAAAAACACAGCATTACGCCGAAAACGATCATTAAAAAAATTAGCGACATCACCGATGAGCTTCAAACCGAACACGGAAAGACAGTCGCGACACTGCTCATAATCGATGCCGAGCTTTTCAAAAAGAATCCCGAGAAACTGATCCGGGACAAAGAACGGCAGATGAACGCGGCGGTTAAGATTCTTGATTTTGAAACAGCGGCGATTGTTCGCGATGAAATCAGGGTGCTCGAGGGCAGTCGGGGGAAAAATAAGAATGGGGAAAAATAACAATGGTATACTGAACAAGATATATTATTAACAGTAAATCAAAATTATGTCTCTTAAAGCGGCTGTCGGGATAAGCGAAGGGGAAGAATCATACACGGTAGGGGCGAACGCCTGCCAGGCGGCGCTTGACCAGCTCAAAGAAGATCCCGATCTCATCTTTCTTGTTGCCTCGACCAAGTATGATCAGGAAAAAATGCTTGCCGGGGTGCGCTCAGTCTCAAAAAATGCACTTCTCGTCGGTTCTTCAACGGCCGGTGAAATTACAACCGATGGACCGGCCAAAAAACACTCCGTCGCTTTAATGGCTCTCGCTTCAAAGACGATTCGATTTTACGCCGATGTTGGGGAAGATATTGCGAAGGGTCCGAGGGCGGCGGGCAAGGTCGCCGGAGACAAGGTTAAGGGGCAGGCAAAAGAGCCCCTCAAAGCATTCGTGATGCTTCCCGACGTTCTTGCGGGGAATGGTGCGGACACGGTTAGAGGCGTTCTTGATTCTTTGGGTGAGCATTTTCCCGTCTTAGGGGGCGCTTCCGGGGACGATTTCCAATTTAAAAAAACATATCAGTATTTAAACGATAGAGTATATTCCGGAGCGGTTGTGGGCTTGGGTTTTACCGGTGATTTCAAGATAGGTATTGGTGTGAAGCACGGCTGGATTCCGGTCGGCACTCCCAAGAAAGTTACCAAATCAGAAGGAGCGGTTCTTCATGAACTTGATGGAAAGCCGGCAATCAGCATCTATGAAGAGTATTTCGGAAAAGAAGAAGCCAAGGCACTTCGTACCGATACGCTCGCAAAGCTTGCGATTACCTATCCTCTGGGGATGAAGAAAGAGGGAAGCGATGAAATGCTCATTCGGGATCCGATAACTGTTGATGAAAAAGGATCAATCACCTGCGCCGCTGAAATTCCGGAGGGGTCGGAGATTCGTCTCATGGTCGGGAGCAAAGAAGAAGCGATTAAGGTCGCAAAAGAGGCCGCAGAGAACGCCGTAAACCAACTTGAAGGTAGCATTCCACGGGCAGTTATTATCTTCAACTGCATTGCCCGAAGTAAACTCTTTGGCGAGCAGTCCGGGGAAGAGATTTCCGCTATTCAGGAAATTGTCGGCAAAGAAACGCCGCTTATCGGCTTTTACACCTACGGCGAACAAGCGCCTTTGGGTGGCGAAGTGCGCAATATAGAAAAGTGCAATCCCGCATTCCATAACGAGACCGTCGTTATCGCTGTTCTTGGGGATTAACTTTTTATACCAAGGCCTCACTCCTTATTGAGAAGTTTTTTCTATATCAATACTATGGAAGATAATACTGATAAGACCGACTTAGCTGTTCACGATAAACTCAACACGCTCATTAAGGAGCTTGATCGGGGAGGTAAACTTTTGATTCGCCGCGATTTGGAACTCTCCCGGGCGAATGAAAAATTGCGCTACCTTGACCAGGCTAAATCGGAATTTGTATCTGTCGCTGCTCATCAGCTCCGTACCCCGCTCTCCGGTATAAAGTGGTCTTTAAACCTTCTCCTGGCCGGTGATTTGGGAACGCTATCGGATGAACAGCGCACCTTTCTTCTCAAATGCTACGAAAGCAACGAACGGATGATCGCGCTTATCAATGACATGCTCTCCGCCGACCGAGTTGAGTCAGGGAAGTTTAGATTTGACCTAAAGCCCGCCCAGCTTCTTGATCTTGTTGACAATGTTTTATTTGAAATTCTGCCGGTTGCGCGTGATAGGCATATCAAAATCAGTTTTGGGACGAAGACAGAAAAAATTCCTTTGGTTCTCATGGATGCCGAAAAATTGCGCGGTGCGATTCAGAATTTGCTCGAAAATGCCGTGCGCTATACACTAAGTGGCGGGTCAATCACCGTCAGTTTTTCGGCAGATCAGGGTTTTGTCACCATGGTAGTTAAGGATAGTGGTATCGGTATTCCGATTTCTCAGCAAGGGAAAATATTCACTCGGTTTTTTAGGGCGACGAATGCCATACGAAAAGAAACCGACGGTAGCGGCTTAGGGCTTTTTATCACGAAAAATATCGTTGAAAAACACGGAGGTAAACTCTGGTTTGAAAGCGAACAAGGCAAGGGATCAACTTTTTATTTCAGTATTCCGATAGCGTTATAATAATTATTAAAAGGCATGAATAAGAAAATTCTCATTGTTGAAGATGACCCGGCCTTAGGCGAAGCGCTCCTCCGAAAAATGGAAGGGGCTGGTTTTGAGACAACTCTTGCCGTAGACGGCGGCGTGGCGCTTGAAAAAATCAAAACAATGAAGCCGGATCTCATTCTTCTTGATATCATTCTGCCGACTTTAAACGGATACGAAATTCTTGAGGCCAAGCAAAAAGATCCGACCACGAAAGAGATTCCTGTCATTATTATTTCAAACTCCGGCCAGCCTGTTGAAATAAGCAGAACACTTTCTTTGGGTGCCAAGGATTATGTAATTAAAGCCGAACTTGACATTGAGGATGTTCTTTCAAAGGTTAAGCACTATTTTGACGGAAAGACGACTTCTCAGTCGGGGAAAGATATTCTTAAGGGCAAAAAAATTCTTTGGGTTGAAGATGACGCATTTCTTCGTGATCTGGTGACCCGAAAGCTTTCTTCAAGTGAATGTTCTCTTATCACCGTATCTTCAGGCGAAGCAGCACTTGAAATGATTGGGAAAGAAAAGCCCGATGTTCTCCTTCTTGATATTCTTCTCCCCGGTATAAATGGTTACGATGTTCTTGAAAAAATAAAAAAAGAAGAGAACACAAAAAATATTCCCGTTATTCTTTTTTCAAATTTTGGTCAGAAAACTGATGCTGAAAAAGGCATAAAGCTTGGCGCAAGTCGCTTTGTTTTGAAAGCGGCGACGTCTCTTGACGAGATTATCACTGTTATACAGGAAGTTTTGGCCGAAACTCTGCTCCCTAAAAAATCTTAGGAAAAGATTTTTTTTCGAAACTCTGGTATAGTCTTTCGTACAACCCCTAGCATTAAAGCGGGGGAGTTTCCCGTTATATGGAAGATAAACTTATCGTCAAAGGGGCCCGTACGCACAACCTGAAGAACATTACGGTTGAAATGCCGCGCAATAAAATGATTGTATTCACGGGACTCTCTGGCTCAGGAAAGTCGTCTTTAGCGTTCGACACGATTTTTGCCGAAGGGCAGCGTCGCTATGTTGAGTCACTCTCCGCCTACGCCCGGCAATTTTTGAATCAGATGCAAAAGCCGGATGTTGATGAAATAATCGGACTTTCTCCCGCAATCTCAATTGATCAGAAATCCCGCTCGAATAACCCGCGATCAACGGTAGCGACCATCACCGAGATTTACGATTATCTCCGTATTCTTTTTGCCCGCGTCGGACACCCGCATTGTCTTATTTGCGGGAGAGAAATCAAAAAACTTTCAAATGAAGAGATCCTCGAGACCATTCTTGAGACCGCACGCGCTCTTTCAAAGACAAAACGCAGCAAAGAGGTGCTGGGAGTAAAACTGAACGCCTCGAAAATCAAAATCTTCGCGCCGGTCGTGGTCGGAAGAAAAGGAGAATACTATCAGCTCCTCTATGATCTTCTTGGTAAAGGATATGAATCGGTCAAAGTCGACGGTTCCCTCAAGAAACTGCGCGAACAAATCATTCTCTCCAAGAATAAAAAACATGACATCGATGTTTTGGTCGATGAACTTTTCGCTTCCGAACTTGAAGCTGAAAAATCGGCCGGACAGGAGAGGCTTTCAGAGGCAATCGAGCGCGCGCTTGGCGAGTCCGGCGGGTTAATCAAGCTTGAAACGGGCGAAGGCGAACGGCTGATCTCGGCGAAATTCATGTGTCCGTATGACGGTTTCTCTTTTCCCGAAATTGAACCGCGGCTGTTCTCTTTTAACTCCCCGTATGGGGCATGTCCCTCGTGCAACGGTCTTGGCACCAAGCATTTTTTCGGAGATGAGCCATGCGAGACCTGCCTCGGTGCGCGCTTACGGAGGGAAGCGTTGAATGTTTTCATCGGCGCGGAAGCAAAGCGTAAAAATATCGTCGAATTCACCTCTTCCTCGATAGCGGACGCCTTTGATTTTCTTAAAAACGTTAAAATGACTACTACGGAGAAAAGCATCTCTAAAGTGATTATCCGTGAAATCGAAAATCGGCTTCAGTTTCTTCTGAACGTCGGGCTCGATTATCTCACTCTTGATCGGAGAGCCCATACACTCTCAGGGGGAGAGAGTCAGCGGATTCGTCTTGCCTCTCAGCTTGGTAGCGGGCTTGTGGGAGCACTCTACGTACTCGATGAGCCGACGATAGGTCTTCACTCGAGGGACAATGACCGGCTGATAAAAACCCTTCTTAGCCTTCGGGATATTGGCAATACCATCATTGTTGTCGAGCACGATGAGGACAGTATTTTTTCAGCCGATTATCTTGTCGATATCGGACCGGGTGCGGGTATTCATGGCGGGGAAATTGTCGTGTCGGGGGATCTTGAAAAACTTCTGATGGCAAGGAAAAACGAATCGGGGTCGCTCACCCTCTCTTATCTTCGCGGCGAAAAGCGGATCGAAATGCGGGAAGAGCGGCGGACGTCGGACAAGGGGGCAATAAAAATTCGGGGCGGTAAAATTTTTAACATCAAGAACCTGACTGTCGATGTTCCACTTGGCAAGCTTGTGCTCGTCACCGGCGTTTCAGGTTCCGGGAAGTCCTCTTTTTTGTACGAAATTCTTCACAGAAACCTGCGGGCTCGCTATGAGCGGCGTTATCGCTCAAACGAAACTTATAATTGCGCCTCGTTCTCCGGCACCGAGTATGTCTCGCGCGTTATCCTGATAGATCAGTCTGCCATCGGACGCACTCCGCGCTCGAATCCGGCAACTTACACGGGCGCATTCACCTTTGTTCGGGAACTTTTTGCGGAAACGGGGGAAGCGAGGGCGCGGGGCTGGAGTGCAAGCCGCTTTTCTTTCAACGTCAAAGGCGGACGCTGTGAAGTGTGTCAGGGAAACGGCGAAATAGCGGTTGAAATGCATTTTTTGCCGACGGTCTATGTGCCATGCGATGTCTGTGACGGCAAGAGGTTTATGAAAGAGACGCTTGAAGTGAAATATAAAAGGAAAAGCATTTATGATGTGCTCCGGATGACCGTTGAGGAGGCGCTCAAGTTCTTTGAAGATATTCCGGCGATTTCGGACCGGCTTCAAAGCCTTTTCGATGTCGGCTTGGGATATTTGGAGCTCGGACAATCAGCGACAACGCTCTCGGGGGGAGAGGCCCAGCGGGTCAAAATTTCATCCGAGCTTTATCGGGCGCATCTTCAGAAGACCCTATACTTACTTGATGAGCCGACGGTTGGCCTCCACTATGAAGACGTCAAGAAACTGATTGAAATTCTTCAGAAGCTTGTAGACAAAGGCAATACAGTCATGGTTATCGAACACAACATGGATGTTATAAAAAATGCGGACTACGTTATCGATTTTGGACCTGACGGGGGAGTGGGTGGGGGCACCATTGTTGCAAAAGGCACCCCTGAGGAGGTAGCAAATAATCCGAAGTCTCATACGGGAAAATATTTGAAGAAGGCTCTTCGGGAAAAATAAAGCCCGCGCTAGTTGAAGCGCGGGCTCTGATGATTCATTCTTCGGAAGGAGCGTCGCCGCCTATCGTTTTTCTCGCCGAGCTCTTTCCAATCTCGGAAAACTTTCTCTCTGGTTTTTGAGAACCTATCTCGCATCATTTCAATGGCGAGCGTTTGATCGGGCGGTGTATCTAAGATAAGCTTTTCTGAACGCTTTACAAAATCCTCGACAATATCACGCGCTTTCCGAAGATTCTGGGCGGACATCATTCGGCTCAAGCTACGCCGGACTTGTCTCGGATTTAAAGGGGCGGGCGGTGGTAAAAGGGACAGGATTGTTTCCAGATCTTTTTTTCGGCTCATCCTCAATCTCCCTAAGCCTTAATTTCTAAATCATAAAATAACATTATATTATAGGATTGTCAAACATGACGCTTACTGATTTCAAAAAATTAAAATTACCGGACGAACCGGGGGTCTACTTTTTCCGCGGCAGGTCCAAAGAAATTTTGTATATCGGCAAAGCAACCTCGCTTCGCGACCGGGTGAAGAGCTATTTCAGCCCCGATCTTATATTTACCCGTGGTCCGGTTATCGAAAAAATTGTCTCCGAAGCGAAAACAGTAACGTTTCTTATTGCTGATTCGGTACTTGAAGCGCTCATCCTTGAAGCCAAGCTCATTAAAAAGCATCAGCCTAAGGGAAACTCCATGCAGAAAGACGACAAGAGCTACAACTATGTCGTTATTACCAAAGAAAAATTTCCGCGCGTGCTTCTCTCCCGTGGTAAAGACGTACCGAGGGATTTTCCGCCAAAAAACCGTCTTTATATCATTGGGCCGTTTCCGGAAGGGTCTCTGCTTAAGGCGGGGATGCGAATTATCCGGAAAATTTTTCCGTTCCGCGATACCTGCGTGCCTGGGCAGGGGCGGCCGTGCTTTAACCGCCAGATAGGACTTTGCCCCGGAGTTTGTAGCGGTGAAATATCGGAGGCTCTTTATAAAAAGACGATTCGCAATCTGATTTTATTTTTTGAGGGGGGAAAAAGGACGCTTATCGGGGATTTAAGTAAAGAAATGAAAACTTATGCCAAAGCACGGGAATTCGAGAAGGCTAACGAAACGAAACGGACATTATTCGGACTCGAACACATTCAAGACATCGCTTTGATAAAAGAAGAACCCTCTTTACACAAGGAGGGATCGTTTCGGATTGAGGCCTATGATATCGCGCATATGGGAGGAAAGGAGATGACGGGAGTTATGGTAGTTATCGAGGACGGCAAGGCAAAAAAGACAGATTATCGGAAATTCAGGATCCGCACTATTTCGGGGTCTGACGATACGGGCGCGCTTAAAGAAGTACTTTCCCGACGTTTCCGGCATGAGGAATGGCCGCTTCCCGACCTCATCGTTGTTGATGGAGGTGTTGCCCAGAGAAATGCCGCGGACAGAGTTCTTGAAAAAGAAAAATTTAAAATCCCCGTCATCTCCGTCGTCAAAGACGAACGCCATAAACCGCGCGATATAGAAGGGGAGGAAGCACTGGTACGGACACACCGGAGGGGGATTCTCCTCGGAAATGCCGAAGCGCATCGATTTGCAATCAGCTACCACAAAAAACTTAGACGCAGAAAATTTTTGCCCGGGTAAAAGTGATATAATTTTCTTATGCTTAAGACTCGCGTCGCCGTATTGCGCGGCGGACCATCTTCCGAATATGACGTCTCGCTTGAAACGGGAAGCGCTGTGCTTCGATCCCTCCCTGACGAGTATCAAGGCATTGATGTATTTATAGACAAAAACGGAGTCTTTCACCGCTCCGGTCTTTCAGTATCTCTTTATCATGCTCTTAAGGATGTCGATGTTGTTTTTAACGCGCTTCACGGGGCGTACGGGGAAGACGGTAAAATTGAACAAGAACTCGACAGGCTCGGTATTCCCTATACCGGTCCGAGCTCTCTTTCCGCGGCGCTTTCGATGAATAAGCTTCTCTCGAAGGAACGATTTAAAAAAATAGGACTTCACGTGCCGAATTCGGTGACGCTTTCTGTAGATTACGATCTTGATGAAAAACTCTTTGATGTTTTTAAGCAAACAGAGCTTCCCGTCGTTGTGAAGCCGGTTGCCCAGGGTTCTTCTCTCGGAGTAACCCTCGCGCGATCACTTGATGACATTGAGCGGGGAGTAAGAAAAGCTTTCGGCTACGGTACGACCGTCTTGGTTGAAGAATACATTCCCGGAAAAGAGGCGACGGTCGGGGTGGTTGAGAATTTTCGCGATGAGGATTTGTACGCTCTTGCCCCGATTGAGGTTAAACCGACAGAGAGCCCTTTTTTTGATTATGATGCAAAATATAAAGGGCGGGCGCTTCTTTTAAGTCCCGGGAATTTTAATGAAAGCGACAAACGGGCTTTAGTGGAAATGGCAAAAGCGGCGCATCAAGCACTCGGACTTCGCCACTACTCAAGCTCCGATTTCATCCTTTCTCCCGGTAAAGGTATTTTCATACTCGAAACCGATTCGCTTCCCGGGCTAACACCCAAATCACTTGTTCCGCAGGCGCTCAAAACAGCCACTGTTTCAATGGGAGAATTTCTTAAGCACATTCTTTCCCTTGCCCTTGAAAAAAGTTAAGGTATAGTGTTTTTGCTACGGGCCCGTAGTTCAGTTGGCTAGAACGCCTCATTTGCAATGAGGAGGTCAGCGGTTCGAATCCGCTCGGGTCCACAGAAGCAGGCATAGGTGAAAGAATTAAGTCTTTCGCTTTGAAAACACAGGATATTTTGTTGGTTCCAAAAACTTCACCGTCAAACGTCATACCCAAGGGGAATTGGAACCACTGAAGCTTGGTTTGTGTTGCAATACGGGCTTTCTTCCATATCTTGCTTGGCACTCGTAGATACTCCTCCGTGAAGTCGATTGCTTCCTCTGGCGATATATCGACATTGTTCAAGAGAGCGAGACTACTGTGCGCGTCTATCGTCTCTTTTTCGACCAATGTGAGTTGTTGCTTGAGCACCGCATCACTTAATACGCCCTGTATGTTTTTCTTAACGAGGGCAGTCTGTTGCTCGGCAAGCTGTTCTATGTGGGTTTGCAACCTTTGAGCTTCTTTCCGTGCTCCTGCCGTAACCTCATAGAATTCTTTTTTAACCAAATGTTTCAGCTTGGTTATATGCTCGCTTTCAAACGCATAGGAGTCCATCTTTAAAGCAAACCGCCGCTCAAACTCATCACGCTGGAAATTGTTTCCTTTACCGCCAAAGCGATAGAAAGCATATTTATTGCCGGAGCGTCCACTCGA
>JBGPJO010000011.1:0-20788 GCA_041485465.1 Minisyncoccia bacterium
GCTTGTAGCAGAAAAGAGTGGCACACTCAGCCTTGATCCAGTCCCCAAAACACTTACCACAAGCTACACTACCTACACGCGGACGATGAACACGGACCCGACCGGTGCCACGTGGACGCTTGCGGAAGTGAATGCGTGGACCAGTCGTTTCGGTGTACGCACGACGAATGGCACTACGATACCGAGAGTAACGCAGCTCTCTGTGTCGGTAAATTACGTAGCCCCAAGCGTGTGCCAGCTTGGTGTTGATCTCTCGTGGAATGCGGGCACGAGCTGGTCAAGCGAGAAGACACAGACCCTCACTGGCATCGAAGTGCCCTATGTTCTCGGCACTGCGAGCGACAAATGGGGAGCGCACACATGGGTGCCGACTGACTTCACCAATGCAAATTTCCGCGCCCGCGTGCATGCCATCAATCCGGGCGCTGGCTGCTCAGCAAGTACGATAGATCATCTTGACTGGCTGCAGGTGAAGGTTCATTACACGCAGGTAGTCGACCCCATACAGGCCTCGCTCAACGCGGCGGATGCCGCAAAGCTCGGGGGTATTGACCTCTTCACCATTCACTTTGGTTCTGATCCAGGACCGTATCAGGGTAACAAACTTTTAGCCAATCTTGCGAGTGGCACAACTACAGTGACATATAACAGTGTTACCCACCAAAATGGCTCTCTTGCGCAGGCCGGTGGTGTCGTTTCGAGCGATACCGGTCTTATAGCTCCGACAATCGCTACAGCTCCAAATCAGTGGACTAATCCCACGCGGGCCTTCGTGAGCGATAATTCATATACAACTGACGTGGTGAACGGGCACCAGCAGGGCTTTACCACGTTCGGCTTCAGTATTCCGCCGACGGCGATCATAAACGGCATTGCTCTTAGCGTTGAAACAAAGTCGAGTGACACGAGCGGCTGTCAGGTGGGAGCAGAGCTCTCGTCAAACAACGGCACCAGTTTTACTACCACTGGCACGAATGCTGGAGTTTCCGGGAGCGATGTTGCCTATACGCTCGGCGGTGCTGCTAGTTTGTGGGGGAGAAGCTGGGTACCGAGCGACTTTAGCAACGGGAGCTTTGTGGTGCGCCTGCAAAACATCGACCCAGGCAGCGCGTGTGTCAATGGCTCGACCCTCTCCACCGACCAGATCCGTGCCCGTGTGTACTACACCGTCAACACCGAAAACGGCGACGGCGACAACTTTTTCATTGCGCCAACGTCGGCCGATATGCAGGGGATATTCAACTTCATCGGTGAACAGGTCTGCCCGGCTGCCTTGAATCTCGCATCGGCCCCACCTCCGACCACCGGCACGCTCATCGTCATGACGCAGGTTATTAACAACAACGGCGGCGCAAGCACGTCGGCAGACTTTATTGCAAATATAAGCGCGATCAATCCCTCTCAAACCTCATTCGCCGGAGTTGCAAGCGGTGTTACTGTCACGGTCGATCCGGGTGATTATAGTGTCACAGAGAATAGTGCTACTGGATACAATGAAATTCCTGGGGCAACCTGTTCTTCCGGAGGATCTCTCGGTCCCATTGTTGCGGGAGAGACGAGAGTATGCGTTCTCACCAATGATGATATTCCACCGCCCCCGCCACCACCCAATTTCAACATCAATACCGGTTCGTGGGAGGAAGTACCTGACGCCCAATAGCCATTTCACGAGAGCTATAAGGCCTCTTGCACAAGCTATCCTTATATAGTAGCCTTGCCCTGGAACAAAGGTCTCCATGTTTATTATTTAACACAACGATTTCATCATGAGGTCAATTATTAAAGTTATTAAAGGTCAGAAGGGTTTTACCCTTATCGAAATATTGGTCGTTATAGGCATTATTGCTATTTTGGCGACAATCGTCATTATCGCTATCAACCCTGCCAAACAGTTCGCACAAGCGCGCGACACGCAGCGCACAAGCAACGTTAATGCATTGCTGAACGCAGTCGGTCAGCGTATTGCAGACAACAAAGGAGTATTTACAGTGGTGGCTGGTTGCCCGGCGCTTACTCCAGCCACGGTATACACAATCGGAGTAGGAGCCTCTGAGGCACCGGTTGCACCCGCGTCGGTTTCTATTGATATGTCATGTCTTACTCCGACCTATATCCCATCAGGTTTGCCATTTGATCCGAACGGTGGAGTATGGAACAGTGCCACCGACTACAACACAAACTACAACGTGGTTGTTGATGCTCTCGGTCGCTATACTATTTCTGCTCCGAATGCACTTGCCGAAACAGCAATACCGGCTCCAATCCCAGTAATTTCCGTCACTCGCTAAATTCTGAATTTCAGAATAATTAAAAACCTCTCTTCGCGAGAGGTTTTTGATTTTGATAAAATAAAAAAGAAGAGGGCCGCATGCAAGCATGCGGCCCGGGACGGAGACACGAAAGATCAGGCTTAGATGAATACCCGCTATTGGAGTTGTCGCCATACCCGCGAAGGCAAAGCGCCAGACACATTTGCAGAATCTCTTGTTATCCTCGGCCCACATCGCTGCGAGACAAGGCACTTGAGACGGCAGCCTCTCTAGACTACCCATCACCCTTGTTTCCTCGAAAGAAGAGAACTGTTTCGGGTTCTCAAACCTCCTTGCTCAAAGAACTTGGAAGAAAGAGAATTTCTCGTGGGCCCCCTCAGTTACGGATTTTACTCCGCAATTCGAAAGCCGGAGAATGTAATACCTCAAAGCAAGCCCTAGGGCCTACTCTCAAGCACTTATCCTTACTTTTCTAGCCGCTAAAAGCCATTCTGCAACCGAAGCCGCAGAAAAACTTTAGTGAGAAGGATCGCTCCCACCCACAGGGATCACTCCCTCGCAACCAGCCGCGCGTCAGTCGTTTACGGTTTCCCGTACGTGAAGACGTGGTCCTTAATGGGAATCGCTCCCCATAAGGAAGGATTTCTCCCTCCTTGTTCGAACCCGGTAGACTAGGACAAGCCCAGTAAGCCGAATCGGAACTTCTATAGACAGATTTCCCTCTCTCGTACCTCCGCATATGAGATTAAATGTTTAGATATAGTTTTACAAGATTGACAGAGAGAAAATTTATATTTCTAAAGACATCAAAATACGAAGTTTCTTCTTAAAAAGAATATCCTGTACACATTTCATGCACAGGATATTCAGACTTTTCATTTCTTAGCCGCTTGATTACATCCAAAGAGCCAAAATCACGCCCATCACAAGAAGAGAGACCAGATAGTGACCGCCCTGGAGGAACCATAGTTTCCAGGATTTTCCCTCCCACAAAACAACGCCTAGGGTTACCGGAGCGATAAAACCGAGCCAATTCCAAAATCCCGCCATCAGTCCGGCTGAAACGCCGGTGACTTTCATATAGGCGCTTGCATAGACAAGGGAATGGGCCAAAACACCGCTCATTGATAAGAGAGCCTATAAACATAATGAGATATGACTTCCACATACCCTTGGCCTTTGCTGTGGCAACCTTCTCTTCTGTCATTCCGGAAAGTTCTACCCACATTTTTCCGAAAAGTGGCCCGTACCATAGACCGCCGATGACCATACTCACGATTGCCGCAACCACTACCGCCAAATAATTTACAGGCACAATAACCATATAAAAATCATTATCCTTTAATAATTAATTAAAAGGATATATTAATGGAAAAAAATTGTCCAGAAAAAACCACTCTGTTTTTGAGCGACCTTTAGGCATATTTTTCTTTGCGCTCGTGTTTATTATTTAAATTCTAAGCTTGTCACTATGGCATCAATTACCTGATCAAGATTGAAGTTTTGTCGTTCATTTTTACACTCAGTTTTATTGGGGTCATCATAATTGTCGCACTGCGGATAGCGCACGGTGAATGTAAGACTTACCAGTTTGGCGTTTTTCAGCGTTGTATACGTATAAGTACTGTACATTGTTCCGGCCGCTCCTTCATTGTCGGTTTCGACGCAGTATATTTTTCCATTAATAACCTTTTTTGTTTTTTGAGTGGGTAATCCGTTTACTGTCGGTTGCCCCTGAACACATGAGAAGGTCGTGGTTGCAAGAGTGACTGTAGGTGGCCATGATTGAGGATCCGTCAAAATAAAGCGTGTTCCGAGATTGGCGGGATATTTAAAACTAACACCCAGTTTTTGATCATTAAACATCTCTAATGAGGCCGTGGTTGTTGCCTCATTCGGACATGCGGCAAATTGACACAAAGGCCCTATTCTTCCGACAGAGGAGCCATCAGGGCAAAGTTTTGCTTCAAGCGTGCAGACAACCCTTCCATTTTGCCCAGAAAAAGGCTTAAGCCAGAGAGTAAGACCGACAAAGGTAAGAATTACTATCGCGCTCCCCGCAACCAAGTTTTTATTCATATTTGTTATTAAAGAATAACATAAAGTAAAAGCACGGAAGATTACTCCCTTTTAAAAAAACCCAGGCTGAAGCGGGGGACAAAAAGAAGGCCGCCTTTTTAGGGGCGGCTGTAGTTCAACAAAGTTTAGACCGTTCCTTCATTAGATTGAAACTTACGGGAGACCAGAAGTACTATCGTAATTTGAAGAATTAGGAACACAAAGGGAGTAAGCGCGGCCGCGATGTTCCATAAGGGAATCGCAAAAACGCCGCAGACTCCTCCTGCCAAGAACAATATCCAAGGCAAGAGTGGTTCGCGAGAAGGATTCCTCCAGACGTTCACGATCATTGGAATCGTACCAACGATGAGAGCGACGAGACTCAACATGATGGCAATGTCCGGATCTCCCGAGAGAGCCCAAAGTAGAACCGCGATGAGCACGACCGAAAGACAAAACGAATCCAAACGGGTCAATCCTATCGTTGCTCTTTTCCATAGGCTCGCGCCAATTACGAAGCCAACACCGATAATGTAGGCAACCATCTGCCAGGCGATCGTATGCTGTGCCAGCATGCCTGCGAGGATCGCGGAGTCCATGATCAACCATGAGATCCATGAGGAGATTGTCGGTTGGGCCTTGCTTGAAAGTACGGCCTTTGTATACGGGAAGTACGCTGCCACCGAGAAAACGAATGCCAGGATGTCAAAGATGGATAGGGAACCCATCACTCTTCTCCTATAAAAACTGCGAAGAATTACCTACTTTTAATTATGATACAAGATAGATTTTTAGTCAAGATTTGGCAGTTGAAGTCGGTTGTATTTCCTGGGCCTAAAATTCCTTTAAATTAAGAGAGATACTATAATATTCTTCGATACTCATCGTGATTCAAAATTCAAAATATTTAAAAAGACTGAGTGATTTTATTTTCGCTTTATACAACAAAAGAAAAGCCGAGTGGCTAGTGTTTTTTGTTGCTTTATTCGGGTCATTCTTGATGTCTTACACAATTTCCTTCATTCACCCCGAGCGAATACCGGAGAGTGAAGGGCCATTTGGTATTCTCAAAGAGAATCTCATCCACTTCGGCGTTTATTCCGATAGCATAACGAAGCCCCTTGTTCCACATAGCGCCTACACGCCACTGTACCCGCTCTTTATTGCCCTCCTTTCATTTTCACCCATAGCGGGAGATGTCGCTAATTGGATTCTACATGCTCTTCTCGCCGCACTTTTGTGCGCATACTTGCGACGTATTGGCGTTCGTATCACGCTCGCCCTTTCTTTTTCCCTAGTGTTTGCTCTTGAGCCTTACCATCTGCTCATGTCGACCCATGTCACCGCGGAAATGCTTCTCGCACTCCTTTTATTTGCTATGGTCTGGTCGCTTGACCATTACGCACAGAATCCAAAAGCACTCCCGATCGCCCTTGCGGCTCTTTTCCTTTCTCTTGCAACCCTTACCCGTCCGTCAGCAGAATTTCTGATACTACTTGCACCATTTTTTATTTTCAGTTCTCTAAAACTTTCTGTTTTTTCCCGCTTCACCCGTGCGTTCAAACACACCTGTCTTGCTGTTTTTGTTTTTCTTGCTGTTCTTTCGCCGTGGCTTTATCGTAATCATCAGCTATTCGGAGTCTGGTCTATTTCTTCGCTCGGTGTTTACCAGATGTTAAATGCCAATATTCCGCATTATCTTGAATGGGAAGAGAAGGGCAGTGCCGCGACCGAAAGTGGAATTATTGAACACACTCGCATTCTCAAGGAGCAAGCCTCGGCCCTTGTCGGCCAAGACATATCAAAGATCTATATCGACAGCAGACAGGCGGCTATTATTTCTGATAGAATTGTCAGCCCGTTTCTTCGCGAACACTGGCTTTCTTTCGGCACTTTCTATTTATCACAATTTCCTTTTCAGTTAATGACCGATAATTGGCGTACGGTATTGAGTGATATTCTAGGAGAACCTAAAAACGTGGCATCGCTTGCTGCGGCTCTTAAGGCGGTAAGCGGAAATCCGCGCGAGCTTTTTCAGGCGCTCTCGTTTGGTCCTTTTACAATCGCGTTTGTCTTGGGTAAATGCTACTGGCTTATTCTTTATATACTCGCTCTTGTCGGCGGCATTCTATTATGGTTGAAACGAGATTTGCCACGGACAACGCTTCTTGTTTTTGTTTTCCTTATTTTATATTTCCCTTTTGTTTCTTTACCCTATCTTGAGGCACGATATCGTTTCCCCTCAACGCCCTATGTTTTTGTCCTGGCCGCGTATGGTGTTGAGACCATGATCCGTTCTCGAAGAAAAGAAAGCATCTAATTCTCTCATGTATGTAAAAGTCCGAGTACAAACAGCCGCGAAGAAAGAGGGGATGAAAGCGTTCCCCGATAATCACTTTGAAATTTCGGTCAGAGAAAAACCTCTTCAGAATTTAGCAAATCGTCGCATCGTTGAGCTTGTCGCTTCTCACTTTCACGTTCCCGTGGGGAAAGTGCGCATCATAAGCGGCCATCGCTCACCCTCAAAAATACTTTCAGTTAATTAAGACATGAAAACCAAAAGCGCCCCATGGGGGGCGCTTTTGGTTTGACATTACTGTCTTAGGCGGCTTTGCTGACTTTGACCGCGTTCGGCCCTTTCGGGCTGTCAGCGACTTCAAACGTCACTTTGTCACCTTCATGAAGTTCGTCGAACCTCACGCCTACAAGCTCGTTGGAGTGGAAAAAGAGATCCTTTTCCTGACCATCGCGCTTGATGAACCCGAAACCCTTGTCGGTGAGACGGGCAATTGTTCCTTCTTGCATATCTGTATGAGAGAAGAGTGGATAAAGCATCAAATACAGTATGCCGAGGTGGAGATTCGATCCTTGCTCTCTGGATCAGCACTGATATTGATACCCAAAAGCCTATCACAGTTCAAAGAACTTGTCAATCTTATCTGTAATAATTTCTTCTCTGAAACGTCATTTAAATCGGCAATCATATTGATGCCACAGGGACCATGTATAATGAATCCTTGCATTAATTATAAGTAAAAAAACTAGAATATGACATTAAAAAGGCTAATTACTTCGATTTCAGTCGTGGGCGCCATGTTTGTTCTGTCGTTCGCTGTTGCAAACGCCACTTCAGCACTAACAGCTTCATGCGTGGGTGTTCCGACTGCATCAAGCATCACGTGGACAGCATCTTCATCCGGCGGTGTAGCCCCAATCGCGTTTTTATGGGGAAACGGAAGCACGTCTCCTGTGCAGACTATTGCGGTTTCACCCGGCATGTACTCAATGACACTGCAGGCAACCGACGCATCGTCAACGGTAGCAACAACGACGTGTTCTGCGACTGTGGTGCAATCCATTCCAACGATTACCTCGTTTGTCGCAAATCCGTCGACTATTACGAGCGGCCAAAGTTCAGTCCTCTCGTGGGTCGTTAGCAATGCAAGCTCAACAAGTCTCGATAATGGTATTGGTGTTGTTACGGGCACGTCGATTACGGTTACGCCGAGTATGACAACTACATACCACCTCTCGGCAGTCAACCCGGTAGGCACAACGACTGCAAATGCTATCGTGACGGTTAATGCAACAACCAGCACAGGCACCGACATTCAAACGCAGATCTTAAATCTGCTCAAACAAATCGCTGATCTTAAGGCACAGATAGTGCAGCTATTACAACAGCAACAGTCTGGCGGTACGGGGACCTCAACACCCCCCACAGCGGGATCTCCAGGATTATGCTTCAGTTTCGGCAGAGATCTTTCAGAGGGAAATAGGGGTGATGATGTGAAAGAACTCCAGCGTGAACTTGCGAACGATCCTTCAATCTTTCCTCCGGGACTTATTACTGGTTTCTTCGGCCATCGAACCGAAGAGGCGATGAAGAAGTTTCAGCAGAGGTTCGGTATTTTCTCGTTCGGCTCAACCACCACGGGTTTCTTTGGTCCGAAAACGCGCGGATTCTTGAGAGAACATTGCGGGTCTCAAGACAATGACCACGATGGCATCCCAAATTCAATGGATACTGACGACGACAATGACGGTATTCCGGATGTAAATGATGCTCACCCATTTATTCCGGATAACGTAGGCACGTCGACCTCATCTTCCTCAAACGGGGATCATGGAAAGAACGAAGGGAACGGTGGGGGAGATAACAGAGGAAACAAAGGGGGAGACTCGCACGGCAACTAATTGGCAGACGTCTGCAGCTCCGATCCCATCTTCTGCGGCCAGAACAGTCAAAACAAAAACGCCCCAATCAGGGCGTTTTTGTTTTAAATACTCTGTCTCGATATATGATGTGATCAATGATCAGACACAAACCACTCCCACTCGCGGGGGAAAAGGTACAATGCGATGTGATAAATGCCGTAGGTGATAAAGAATGCAGACAGAACATCTATCGAATAGTGCAAATGCCCCAGAAGTACGATAACGCCGAAGAATAAAGAACCGACAAGGAACGTATAGCGTACTGATTTCTCCCGCCAAAAGGCGAGTGCCCCAAGAAATGGCATCCCCGTATGTCCGGAAAAAAAGGTGTCGCCCCCGAAGAAAGCATGCGTGATTGTGGGACCAAAACTACTCGCGTAGTAAGCCTCAAAGGGTGCTATGTGTGTAAGCGAGGTAAAGACCGAGCGAATGAGAAAAAAAAGCGCCATGCTGTAGAGCGCAAACGGTATGCGTCGAGGATGCACGAAGAGGATGATGACGGTAAAGACAACAAAGATAAGTGTCCCGTAGACGAAAAGTCCGTCGACATCGAATATCTGGGTGTTAGAGAGAACGATGTCGGTTACCGAGTTGCTCTCATGGTAGGTGGCAAAGGTGATAGCGGTAAAATTGACCAGTAAACTCCCGATAAGCAAGAGTCCCGAAAGCACAGACGACAATTGGAATTGCTTTTCAGAGAAGCGGTGTTTATAGCGATAGACTATGGCACGCATGTAACTTTGTAGTATTTTATAGTATATCGAGCACTATTGCTTTGTGCCAGGATATACTACTCTTCATGAGCATTGATTCAATAACTCCGTTCCTCACCGAATACCGTTACTGGCTTCTTATCCCGCTGGCGTTCCTTGAAGGACCAGTGGTCTCTCTGGTCGGGGGGTTTCTCTCGTCACTCGGGTACTTTAATCCCTTAGTGGTTATTACTATATTGCTCGGGAAAGACATTTCGGTCGATGCCGTCTGCTACGCGATAGGTAGGTGGGGAAACCATGACGAACTTGTTAAAAGATATGCACGTAAAATCGGCATCACTGAGAACCACTGGGGTATGGTGGAGCGTCTCTGGCACGAACACCCATTTAAGACGATGTTTACGAGCAAACTTGCGTATGGTCTGTCTCTCGCGTTTCTTATTTCGGCGGGCTTGACGAGAATTTCATATAAAAAGTTTTGGTTCTATGCGGTACAAATATCACTCTTGCAGTACGGCGGGCTGATGCTGCTTGGTTACTACTTCGGCGACTCGCTCTCGTTTATAAAAAACGCCATAGACTTTGTGCAGATAGCGGCACTCGTTTTCTCTCTTGTAGTAATAATATATTATCTTTTTTCCAACTATATGCGTACCCGATTGATGCACAATACGAATACAATAGACGAAGAGAAAAAATCATGAGAATAGGTATTTTTACCGATCACTTTTACCCTGAGCTCGGCGGTATTCAGGACAGCATCGCGGAACTGGTGCGCGAACTTAGCAAGCGG
Organism: Minisyncoccia bacterium; assembly: GCA_041485465.1. Taxonomy (GTDB): domain Bacteria; phylum Patescibacteriota; class Minisyncoccia; order Phycocordibacterales; family JAKFXT01; genus JBGPJO01. The sequence continues at coordinate 10,053 of JBGPJO010000011.1, forward strand.
GGACACACAGTACATATTTGGGCGCCACGTGCGAGCAAAAAAAATTTCGAATTGTCACATCTTCCCGAGGGTGAGGCTCAGTGGGAAGAGAGAGTTCACATACATCGCGTGCCATCGTTTCCTCTCCCGAGTTCCTCCTTGCAGTCGCGTTTTGCGTCTCCGTTTTTTAGGGTAGAGGAAGAGCTTGACATACTCCACACTCACTCGTTTTTTGGTGTTGGGTATAGGGCACTCACGGTCGCGCGGCAAAAAAAGATCCCCCTCGTCGGCACCAATCACTGGGCGATAACTGAATTTTCCGACTACATGCACTGGCTTTTTGAGCACGTGTTTAAGACCGTGAGCATTCGGTATGTCACCTGGTATTACAATCATTGTGCGTTCGTGACAGCGCCCTCGAAAACCGTGCTTCTCGAAAAAGAAGTGGCGGGTTTGCGAGCCCCGTATGCGGTTGTTTCTAACCCAATCGATACAGGCGTCTTTCACCCCGCCACCCTTGACGAACGCAAGGCGGCGCGCAGAAAGTGGGAACTTGAAGGCAAGGTCATCGCCTGTGTTGGGAGGATCGCTCCGGAGAAAAAGAATGACATAGTAATCCGAGCATTTGCCCGACTCCTTGCGCGCGTACCTGACGCGGTGCTCACCCTTGGCGGACACGGAAGCTTTGAGGGAGAGATGAAAGAGCTTACTAAACGTTTGGGGGTGGAGAAACATGTACGATTTTTAGGGACTCTTACCAAGAGGGAGGTCTCGGAGCTCTTTCACGCCGCAGATGCCTATGCAATCGCAAGCGTTTCCGAGAGCCAGAGTATGACCCTTATCCAAGCCTTTGCCGCGGGGCTACCCGCGGTTGGCGCGCGGTGGCGCGCGATACCGGAGTATCTTAATGAGGAGCGGGGATTCCTCTTCGTACGTAATGATTGGGAGGCGATGGCAGGGCACTTGGAAACCTTGCTTCTAAACGATCCCCTGCGAAAAAACATGGGCGAACGGGCGCATCAATTTGCCCAGAAGTTCTCCACAAGCGCCATTGTTGATGAGTGGGAAAAAATTTATAAGAAGGTGGTTGAAGGTCATGTCGAAAAACTCCTCCGCGCGAAACTAATTTAAAATTTTTAGGACATGTAGAGCGATTATTTTCCTTTTAACCTGACCATTGCTTTGTAGTATAGTAATATGGTGAAAGTCAAAATTAGTTTTGTAATACCTGCATATAACGAAGAAACCATGATAGCGCGGTGTGTCGAGTCGGTTTTACGCGAGGTCAAAGCTGCAAATGCGAACGCCGAAATAGTAGTCGTTAATAATGCCTCGACTGACCGGACTAAAGAAATCGCACAAAGCTTTAAAGATGTGAGGGTGGTCGATGAGCCGCGTAAGGGGCTCACCTTTGCGCGGCAGGCGGGGTTTGCCGCATCGAGCGGGGAGCTTATCGCCAATATTGACGCTGACACACACTTAACACACGGCTGGATACAAACAGCGGAGCAGGCATTTCTCTCCGACAAGCGACTCGTCGCGTTTTCGGGTCCGTTTATATATGACCAACTTTCTTTTTTGGAACGCGTGTCGGTTAATATTTTTTATACTGCTGGATATCTCATCTACCTCTTTTTGCACGATGTATTGGGTAAAGGTGCCATGCTTCAGGGTGGCAATTTTGTCATACGACGCAGTGCGATTGAGTCTATCGGAGGCTTCGATACCTCTATTGCATTTTATGGGGAGGATACCGATATGGCTCGCCGACTCTCAAAGGTAGGAAAGGTCGTGTGGACCTGGAAGTTACCTATGCATGCCTCGCCGCGTCGCCTACAGGCAGAGGGGATGCTCACCATCGGTTGCCGCTACGCGCTCAACTTTTTTTGGGTGGCGTTTCGCAAACAACCCTACACCACCGATTATACCGATATCCGCATTCCTTAGTTAATAAAATCGCTTGCATTGAAGTAGAGAGGATGCATGATAATTTTTGAGTAATTCCTAGCTAAAGAAAAAACCGCCCGAGCACGCTCGGGCGGCAGGAACACTTTGGATCAGACCCAGCTCACTTCCATGTACTGGATTTTGATCAACTTTTTTGGAAAGGGAGCGAATAATTCTCGCTGCGATTCTTTGGGTCTGAAAATTATCTCTCTGACATGCCACATCTCGTTCCATATATGGTCCAAATCGGGGCCAAACACAGACCTTGTCACCGCGGCCATTTTTAGATCAACCTTGAGGACTTCTTTCCCAAAAATGATTTCAAAATGAGCATCGCAACTGTGGTGCTCGTCAGGATAAACATTGCTCGGATCGATAGAAGGGGCGTTCGGATTATAGACAACAACCGAACTAATTTTCCCGAATCTGTAAGATAAGCCCTTGATGGCACGACCACGGATCTTTTTCATCAGAGACCCCAATTTCGCGAACTGGAAATCATTGGAAGTGCCGTTAAGCATCGAGCCTGAGGCTCTCAGAGCCGAATGGCCTGTTTTATAGATTCTCTCGAATTCGATTTTTAAGATTGGTCGTTGAATAATTATGAGTTCGTTCGTGGTAGTACACTTTGTCAGCAAATTCTTGCCCGGTTACATGTTTATCTTTCCAATCACTTCCTAAGATCCGAATATGCGAACCAAGCCCTCGAATGATTTCATATAGATGAGGTTCATCCGTATAGATAAAAATTTCGTCCACATATTTGATTGATTCCAATATAATCCTTCTCTCGGCGAGGGAGAGAATCGGCGGATCTTTCTTCTTTCCTCGATAAGAAGCATCGGTGACTGACGGGTCTACCTGTAATCCCGCAATCAGGTGATCGCAGTGCTCTTTTGCATCTTTAAGCATGAGCACATGTCCTGCATGTAGTAGGTCAAAAGCACTACAGACCAATCCTCTTGTCATATTCTTTTAAAACTAAAAATCTAAAAAGAAGGTAACGGGGGATAATTTACCAAAATATATAAGTGGAGTTGTTCCTAGCTTCTTCCACCGATTTAATAAGTTTAAAACGAAGATGAGGTGGCGGTGTCAAGAAACCGATCAGGTATTAAAACATCACCATAGGTGGTGGGTTGTACTGGGGATGCTGCCCCCACGAGGGCAATCGTAGCGTTTATGCGCACCTCTGTAGCGATATCAGCCGCGGTGCTTTGTAGTGGCACAACTCGCACAAAAGGCAATTTTTGTAATAAAAGCCTATTCCCATTGTTGTCAGTTAAAGTTATCTCAGCGTTTTTATGACAAAACAGTTGCAGCGTCGGCTCGTTGACCTCAAAAATATCTTTCATGTCTAAGGGGAGTGCCGAATTTTTCTCGCGTTTAAGATGCTCTTTAATATCATGAAGCGCCGCAATGATAACCGGTTGCAGTGTTTCGCAGTTGTCCTCCATCTCCCCGGAAGATTTTTCACTCACTACCGTGGTAAAAGATCCTATTTTAAAATCTTGTCCAAGACTTTCGTCAAAATGAGAGCCTCCTTTTGAGCCACTGGGCTGTTCGGGCGGCTCTTTAAACTCATTATACGAAAAAACAATCATCACTATAATGAGAATTCCAATTCCTACCGAAGCTATTTTTTCATAGGTACTCATACGCCATTAATTATCGTCATCTTGCTCATCATCATGAACGTGATTACTAACTGGGTTTAATACTGCCGGAAACGGTGCCGGTTTCGGCGTGGTCACGGCTGGAGCTGCTTCCTTGCTTGACGATGCAGAAACGACAGTAGGGAAGGTAATTTGCCGCTCAATGGTAGCAGAACTCTCTACGATCAACTGATCGGGACTTTTTTCATCTTTTATTTTTTGTAGTCGAGAAACGCCCGCAATAAGTCCAACGAGAAGCATCCCGCTCATTAACAATATACTATTTTCTCGCAAAAATTGAGTCATACATTATACAAATCCAGGGAAGAAATCACTTTTAATTTTAAAAATGGAAACGCCCATAGCGATCAGCGTCTTTTTGAACCCATCAACCATTGAATGTGGACCTGATATATAAAAGGTACGCTCACGATAATCTGGAATCTCCCGCGCTATTAATTTGGCATCTATAAATCCACCGACCATGCCCGGAGTAAGTTTTTTTTCTTCACTTAATACATGTACCGTTTTAATTCCAAGCTCTGTTTGAGCACGGCCGAGAATATCTTTGTATGCCACATCTGCCGATGTCTTGTTTCCGTACAGCAGTACAATAGATCGACGTTCTTTTCTATCAAGTAAGTAGTGAATCATGCTTCGAAACGGCGTAATACCAATGCCCCCGGCGACAAAAACTAGTTTTTTTTGTTTATCTTTCGGCAATACAAAACCACCGGAGAGATGGGAAGCGGAGATTTTACTTCCTACTTTCATCGAAGCGAGCGCACGCTTGAAAGTACTTGATGGGTTATAAAATTTTACTCCGAGACGAACATTCGGTTCAGTAGGTGAAGACGCAAGAGTAAAATAGCGGCGATTGCCACGATCATCGGGGTGGCGATGCCCAAGAGTCCATTCCAAATATTGGCCCGGGCGAAAAGAAAATTTACGATCGGGCGTAAATATAAAATCGTAAACATCGTTTGTCATTTGCTCTATGCCTGTAAGCACCAGCATATAGCGTCCCTTTGGACTTACGAGGTATGAAAACACATTACCGACAAGTAACGCGAGTTCCGGAGTCATGTAGAAACTTCCTACGTGGATATTGGGGGCAAAGAGGAACCCGACAAACGCTCCGTAGAATACCCTGAGTAGCGCTGTGGGGGGCGTAGTGAGCGGCTCGGTGAGCATCACAAACGCAAGAAAGAAAAAAGATGAGTGCAAGAGCGTCTGCACAATGGGAGTGACATAGTTACCCGAGGAAGAACTGACAATAATCGTCGCAAAGGCTGCAACGGCGAAACTGGCTACAAGATCAAATCGCTGTAGTTTGCGCACCAGGAGTAAGCCGCCGACAAGTACAAAAGGAAGTAGGGCTAAATTGCCGCCAACCCACCAGGTTGCAGGTTCATTGATCACAAAGGCTGTGAGTGCGACCGCGAAGGCTGCTGGATTAAAAATATGTTTTTTGCCTATGGCGAATAAATACTTTGATGCCATAGCCCACACTGATGCAAAAATGAGAAACCCGACGCCTGCATGATCGGCTGCGGTGACGGGAGTGATAATGAGAGCGAGAATCAATGCCGTGATGTATACCGATTCAATATTGGTCGCGGCTTCAAACGTACGGGCAAAAATCCAGTTGGTTGCGAAGCACACAATAATGATGAGGAGTGTTGAGAATGCGAGAGCAGTTGGGTCATAAGGCAAGATACCAAAGAAACCAAATACAAACGCGGCAAAAATAAGTACCACGAGGTAGTAAAGCACCAAGCGGTACATCGTAATGCGATTCAGTATGTTATCTATAAAAGTGATCATGCAATGAAACGTTCAAAGCCGCTGGTCATTGTAGCTATACCTGTTGCGTCAATAAGATAAGCCTCAAAGTTAGGGAGTTGTTCAATGAACACAATGCCCTTTCTGCCCATCGCAAACGCTGCGGTCGCAAAGCGATCCGCCTCATAGATGTCCGGGCCGATGACAGTAATGCTCACGATGTCCTCGATCGTTTGCTCTGGGTTATGGGGATTATAAATATGCTGACCACGAATATAGGTACCAGAGGTCGCAACTCCCCAGCCTTGGGGACGCAGTACTTTGACGATCTCCGAGCGATTGAATGGGTTGCGAATACCGACAGTCCAGGCACGACCATCTGCATCATTACCGCTCGATTGTATGTCTCCCCCCGCATCAATAAAATAGTTTTTATAGCCCATGTCCTGAACGAGTGCCGTGGCGTTGCGCATGGCCCAACCCTTAACAAGACCAGACGGGTCAATTGAGCTATCTGGTCTTATTATAGAGAAATAACCATTAGTATCTTTTTCAGTCTGTTCTGCAAGGGAAAAAACCTGCTTCACCTCATCGCTACATTCCTTTTTTTGAAGTTCGCCGCGATTTATCTTCATAATCTCGCTCTTTGATTTGTAAGTGCTGAAACGCTCATCAACTGCGGTAAAGTAATCAAATACCGCGGAGAGCGGAGCGCTTGCGCCTTCGACAATTTCTATCGTTATCGGCATACCCATGATGTCTCGAGTCTCGCGCATATTATGCATTTTTAGCCTGTGCGAGCGCATCACCAAGCGACTGTATGAAAGCCTGGCTAGTGTCGGTCGCTCCCGAAACTCCGCTGACATTGGCGCTTTGTGCCTGGATAGCCTCGCTCTTGAGTAGCGGCATTGCTTGACTGTTAATGTACTGTGAGGTTCGGCGATCATTTGGATATTGCAAAAAGTCCACAGAGACTAATTTCCCATTTTGTATGACTGCCTGTATTTGAACTATTCCGTAGTACGCGTCTCCGGGAGTGCCGGTGTAGGTGCCATCAACATATTGACCCTGCGGTTTCGGGGTAGGAGCTGGCACGGGTGTTGGTATCGGAGAGGGTGTCTGGGTAGGAGTTTGCGCAGGCGTCTTAGTAGGATTTGATTTTGTAACAGTAGTGGGTTGTGGTTTTGTAGAAACCGACTGTGTTGGCGACACAGGAGATAACGCGGATTTTGTTGCTCCACTTGAAATCATTGTCACCGGAGCCTGAGCATTTTGCCCCGCGGTTCTTGTAGAAGACATAGAAATACTCACCGAGCTAGCCCCGACATACTGACCAACGGCGTATCCTGCAGAAGCGACAAAAACAAATAGTGAAAGGAAAAACTTTTTCATAAGTACCATATAAATACGAAGACGGACAGACAATTGGTGCCTTACATAAGGGCACTATGTCATATTGATTGGATAAAAAGATAACCACAGGGGTACAGTGCACTTTTACATTTTTACTTTAGAATTAATGCAATGAATAAAGCGGAGGATAAGTCTTTTGCAGTTCTTCGGGTTATTTTTGGAGCGATCTGGTTTATTGATGCCGTATTCAAATGGAATCCGGCATTTCTGAACAATTTCACAAATTATCTTACGGAAGGGGCTCAAGACCAGCCTGCTCTTGTCCAAGCATGGGTAAACTTATGGATCAAAGGTGTCAGTGTAGATCCACACTTTTTTGCGGTTGTTGTGGCAATTTCCGAAACTGCGATAGCTCTCGGTCTTTTGTTTGGGGTGCTTACAGAGATAGCGATTTTTGGGGGGATTGCTATGACACTCGTTATTTGGTCTACGGCTGAGGGATTTGGTGGGCCATATGTCGCTGGCTCAACCGACATCGGGGCAGCTATCATCTACGTGATTGTATTCATCGCTCTATGGCTTGGTAGATGCTGGCGCTATTACAGCATCGACTCTGTCCTTAGGAAAAAAGTGCCTTTCCTGTATTGGCGTTGGTAGGAATATAAAATTGACGGCTCCGCCTAATGGACGACGTAGAACCTGTCTGGTAAATGAACATTTAGCTTAAGACGTTTTGTTGAGTTTCTCGGAAGTCCCGGGGAGTTTATTGCGCCGCCACGCATCGACAGCAAGAGCCGCTGACATTGCGGCAATAGAAACATCACGAAAAACAATCTGAAAATCCTGCGGGTTGAACAGGACAATTGCCACAAGCATGAGTGTGGCCACGACCGACGGTAAGAATATTTTCTTGCCTGAAATAATCCAGAGTGCAATTAACATTTCTACCACCCCGAAACTATGTAGAAGCACCATGTCGGGAAGAATCCCGTGCATAAATTTCGGGAAATATCCTAGCCACGAATAAGGATCAAACAGTGCGTCGATCGGCGGATAGAGGAAGGCGAAAGCAACGCCGACACGCGCTAGCAGATTTGCTGTGCGATCACGCAACATTATTATTCAACAATGACTGTACCCCTATCGCTAGAATTACCGTGATTATGATAGCCCCAGGTACCAACTTTTTGGAAAGTAAATGAGTAGGTTGTACCGGCGGAACATTGGTCAAACGCCACCCTGGCAGTATCCGGGCAGTGTTGGCTTTTGGTCGTACCGCTGTACCCCTCATGTGTCGGGTGGGGACCTGAGGCTACCCACATCTCATCACCGCCTCGATTGACGAAGGTTACTGTGCCGCCCTTAGCGATAGTTACGGTTGATGGGGAGAAACCATTCGGTCCATAGACGACAGTCGCAGTCATTGGCGCGCCCGGTGTTGCTTGAGTGGCACCCCCATTGGAAGAAGTGGTCGCGGCAGCGGAATTTTGTGAATTGTCGGTAGCTGTGTTCTGAGTTGAAGGAGAAGGGGTGGAGAAACTACTGCCGTAGAAATACCATCCGATCCCTAAGACGATAAGGATGATGGTGATGGTCCAAACAATCGTTGATGTTTTCATAAGATTTTTTTAATTAATGATAGAAACTGTATCACAATTTACCCCATTTACTAGACAAAGTTAAAATTTATTGTTTCCACCAGACACTCGCAATGTAAATCGCAGGTACAACAAACGCAATCGTCACAAGTACTATCCACTGAAGAAAGAACTCTTGAAAGTAAACTCCCAAAATAATCCCCAGTGATATGAGAGACACCTTAAGTAAACCCGCTTGCCACCATTTGAGTGTGAATGACTTAAATAAATTCATATCCTAATAATACACCCAATTTGGCTCTGTCTGTGTGGGCAACGTTACAAGTCTGATCCATATATGGTATTTTTCGGAATAAAATTTTATGATAATCTGAATGAAGAACCCCCGGAGCCCTTTAGAACAGATAGGAGGAGAAACCATGCCCACTTTTTTTGTTTTCCCGGCGGCTTTTACCTGGCCGCTCTATCTGCCTTTCGCAACATGGTGGTGTGGGGTAAATTTCCTTACTTTGACGCACCGCCAGAGTATCTCTGCTTCACTCATCGGTTCCACAAAGTCGGATACCGACGATACGCGGGAGGAATAATGGAAATGCCATTAACGGCAATGACGATATGCGGCGGACCTTTCATTACAGGGTCCGCCGTTTTTAATACTGCGCCCGAAATCAAGAACCAATTTATTTGGCTCCGGCTACTAGACGAAGTTAGAACTCATTGAGCCTGAGGCTCTCAGAGCCGAATGGCCTGTTTGATAGGGGAGTAAGAAAAGAAAAAACTACCCCCCACAGAATACCAGAAAGGATACCAAAGTGTAGAGAAGTACCTTTTATACTTTCGGGATTTTTTTAGTTCTCCGTTTTTCCGCAAAATAATAAATGACGTATGCAACGAAAATACCGATGATCATTCCCCCCAGAATGTCTGAAGGGTAATGAACGCCGGCCGCTACCCTGGCCACGCCCATAAGGATAGAGGCAATGAAAAACCATATACCCCATTTTTTATTATAAAGATATACGGCAGTTGCAAGAGCAAAGAAGAAGGTCACGTGTTTTGACGGAAAAGAGTAGCCGGTTTCAGTCAAAGGCCACCAGTTAAGATGGTGCACTTGGTAAGTCAAAAACGGTCTGGCGCGATGGTAGAGAAGGTGAATTATAGACAACAATCCCATGCTGATAGCGGTTGATAGAAAAGAATTTACCATTAAAGAAATATAATTAAATTTTTTATAAAACAAATAAATAAGGAGACTAAAAAAGATGACAATTAAAATATATGCCAGATATTCGGCAAAAAAGAGGATAATGGCATCGGTCAATGGGGAAACCCCTGCCAAATTATTTAGAAAATAAAAAATCGCAATATCAATCTGCATATTAATTAGAATAGAAATGATGAATAAGACTAATAATGCCGAGGACAAAGGCTCCTGCGGAGAGAATCAGCACAAAGGCCGCCATGACATCTTTTATTTTCGCGATTTCCGAATCATGTCCCGGCTCAATTTTATTACACAGATCCTCGATGGCGCTATTAATAACCTCTCCTGAAAGAACAAGAGCGGCAGCGATCACGATAACGCTAAATTCAGTGTAGGAAAAATGAAAGAAATAAGCGCCCAGGATAACGAGAGAAGCCATTACCACTTGAGTACGAAAATTACGTTCCTCATTCCAGGTAGTCTTAAAACCCCTTAGAGCGTGGATAAAACTTTTGAAAAACTTATCTAACATTTTTTAATTTTAGCATAAAGATTAATACAGGTTTCTTAATATAAAAAGAAAAGCCGCCCTTGTGGAGCGACATTAGTCAATTAGACCTTGTTCTGCAAGCCAACGCAGAATGGTTTGTCCCATCTCGGTTGTGCGGTGCGCATCGGCACTGGTGAACCAAGTAAGTTCCTCAACTTCATTGGAAGCTCTTGGTTCTCGATCACCTTCGCCGTCATAACATGCCATCTGTAGTAACGTGCCCTCGGGAGCGCCATAGCAGAGACCCTCAAACGTGTGTATGTGTCGTATTGTATGGGGAAGAAGCGTCACACTTGTTTCTTCCTCTACTTCACGGATAAGAGCTTGCTCATCACTCTCGCCAGGTTTTCTCTTACCACCTGTATTATAAAACAGGGTTTGCCCACGAGAGCGTGCAAAAAGTACCGCGTGTCTGTGAATGGGTATCCACGCAAGTTTGTCTACAATCTTTGTCATAGCAGTGCCTCTCAATTTTTTCTGTAGGCACTATGCCATATATTTTAAAATTTTGCTCCACCTAATAGACGAAGTTAAAAACTGTTTGAGTGGCATAAAATAAAAGAGCCTCGGGCGATGCGCCGTTGGCTCTTCTTTGTGCTCGACTAGAATGTTGAGAACTTGCCGACTGCTTCGACCAGGAGAGGCCACAGACCCCAAGTGCCGAA
>JBGPJO010000012.1:0-19457 GCA_041485465.1 Minisyncoccia bacterium
ACTCCTGAGATGAATGAATAACGTGTGGAAAATATTGTTGATAGAGGTGAGTAAAAAAGTGTAAAAGAACTAAAAATAAGAAATATAAAAAAGATATTCAACTATTATAAACTACTAATGAAATATTTTTTATATAAAAAAATCAATTCCCGTAAACCTATTTTAAACTTATCACTCTATCAACAGTCTTAATAGTAATAATAATCTTTTAAATAAATACATGAAGATAGAGTGTGTAAAAGAGTCCCTTCAAAAAATAGTTTCAAAAGCAGATAAAATAACCGGTCGTAATCTTAATCTTCCTATTCTTTCAACTATTCTACTTTCTGTTAAAAATAAACAATTATGTATTAAAGCAACCAATTTAGATCTTGGTGTTGAATTTTTTATTCCAGTAAAAGTTTTTGAAGATGGTGAGATTGCTGTTCCGGGAGCTCTTTTGAATAATTATCTCTCAAATCTATACAGTAAAAACATTACTCTTGAATCAAAAAATGGTGTGCTTACCATAGCCTCACTAAATGGAAAAACTACAATAAAATCACTCCCCACAAGCGATTTTCCGATCATTCCCAAAATACCAAAAAGTGTTCTGTTTAGTATTAATAGTGATAATTTTATCTCCGGCTTGAAATCGGTGTGGTATGCCGCCTCCCCGTCAAGTATCAAACCGGAACTCTCAAGCGTGTACATTTATCCTTCACAGGGGAGACTCCTATTTGTCGCGACCGACTCTTTTCGTCTTGCTGAAAAACAAATTTCTTCAAAAGTGAAAGATGATTTTCCACCACTACTCATTCCATTTAAAAATATACCGGAAATCATTCGTTGCCTTGAAGATAGCACGACTGTCGATATCGCAATTACCAAAAATCAGATTTCTTTTTCGGATGAAAATTTTTATCTTACTTCCCGAGTGATTGACGGCATCTTTCCCGACTATCGCCAGATTATTCCTAAAAATCCTTCGACGGAAGCGATACTACTTAAAGAAGACATCGTCAACACCCTGCATCTTGCCAATATTTTTACGGACAAGTTCAGCCAAATTTCTTTTTCCGTTCGTCCTAAAAATAAAACATTCGAAATAAAATCTCAAAATACGGATACCGGGGCGAGTGTCGAAAGAGTCGAATCAGCTCTTTCAGGGGAGGATCTTGAAATTAGTTTTAATTATCGCTATATAGCGGATGCCTTCCAATCCATTCATTCCGATAGTGTCTCCTTCTCTTTCAGCGGCACTCAAAAAGCCCTTATTATCAAAGGCATTTCCGACCCGAGCTTTATGTATCTCGCTATGCCGATGAACCGCTGATGGACCCGAAGCATCTCTCATCTTTTTTGGGCAAATATGAAAAATTACCGCTTCCCAAACGGCATCTCAAGTCTTTTCTTCAAGAGTTCTTAGGAATCGAAAGTGGCATCCACGATATCTCCCTTCGAAACGGAGAGCTTCATGTTAAAGCAAGCTCGATAGTGAAGCAGGAGATTTTTCTTAAGAAAAAGAAAATCATCGCTTTTTTGAAAAACAAAGAGCTGGGTATTTCAATTACCGATATCCGCTAAGATTGAGGTTTTATACTGAAGGGAATAGAGATTTCACTTTTATTAAAGACACTATCGTGCCCGACAATCCTCAACGTATTTTGTCCTTCAACGCCGCCGGTATCATTTGGCACGAACGAGATCGAGAATGGCACGGCGCTTGCTGAGCCGATAAAATTGTCATTAAGATAAAAATCGGCGCGCGAAAGCGGGTATGTGCCAAAAGAATTTGTCATAATTGTAAGGCGTGATGATCCACTGTACGAGCTGTTTGCGGTAATGCCGAAAACGGAAAGCGATGGTCCGATTCCCGTATGAATCGAATCATATTGTTTCGGGATAACATCAGATATTTCCTCGATGATGTGATTATTCACGACCCACTGTCTAACCGGATACTCCCAGCGTATAAATTGAGGATCTTGCGTCGGGTCTTCAGGGGCCGGGCCATTCGGGTCAGTGCGGTTGACCCAAAAGAGAATGGAATGGATATTTTTGACCGCCCGCTCAACTTTTGCTTCAGACGGCGTGAAGTCGGTCGCAAGTTTTTGTGAGAATTTATCGATGGTGTAAACGGTTCCACCCTGCCAAATACCGCGCAAGATGGGACGTACCGTCGAAGGATCGACAGGATCCGGTTTAAGGAGCGGCTCGACAGGGAGACTTTTTAAAGCTTCCTGCATGAAAGCGTTCCATAAGGGCGCCACGATAAAGCCCGCAACCTTTTTCTCCATCGGAGAATTATCGTTGTTGCCCGCCCAAGCTCCCGCGACGATACTTGGTGTGTATCCGACAATCCAGGCATCTTTGTAATTGTTTGTTGTCCCGGTTTTGTCCGCAACCTCTCGGCCCGGGAAATAAAGATATGAATTATTACCGAATGCGGGCGTTCTCGCTTCATTGTCAGAGAGAACGTCAGAAATGGTACGAGAGATATTTTGAGGGAGCACTGTTGTTGGGTTCGGCTGATACTCTTCAAGCGTTTCCCCCTGGTTATTTTCCACCTTAAGTATTGAAACATAGGGGTTTCTAACGCCGTCGTTTGCAAAGACACCATAGCCGCTCGTGAGATCAAGAAGGGTTACCTCACCGCCTCCTAAAACGAGCGTGAGGCCGTACCGGTCGCTGTTTTCAAGCGTGGTGATGCCCATATCGCGCGCTGTTGAAATCGAATCGGTAATGCCTGCAAGGTAAAGCACTTTTACTGAGGGAACGTTTCTTGATTGGGCAAGAGCATCTCGAAAAGAAACCGGCCCCAAAAATTGATTATCGTAATTATCGGGAGAGAAACAGGGGGATATTTTGGAAAAATCATCCGGCTGACAGTCGGTCGAAAATTGGGTTTTTAAATCAAAAATGACCGTATCCGGCATATAACCCTTTTCGAATGCGGTTGCGTAAACAAAAGGCTTGAAAGCCGAGCCAGGCTGTCGGTTTGCAAGTGTTATGTTGAAGTTACCATCAATTCCTTTGTCGAAATAATCACGTGAACCGACCATGACGAGAATTTGGCCGGTTTTTGGATCGAGTGCGACCAGTCCGGCATTCGAAGCATTAAACGTTTTTGCGTTCTCGAGAGCGTATTTTTTGACGATTTCCTGAGCTTTGCTTTGCAAATCAAAATCAAGCGTCGTTGTCACTTTGAGACCATCGTTTTGAATCGCTTCCTGTCCGTATTTTTGTTCAAGATATTCCCGGACAAAAAAGACAAAGTGGGGGGCTTTAATGCTTGTGTCGCCTTGGGGTAAAAAGGTCACTGACTCCTTTTTCGCGCTAGTGTATTCATCCTGAGAAATGAATTTGTTTTCAAGCATTTTCTCAAGAACAAGATTTTTTCTCGTATCGAGTGCATCGTGATGGTTGCCGTAGGGAGAATAATAAGTCGGCGCTTGCGGGATTGCGGCAAGATAAGCGGATTCGGCGAGTGTGAGATCCGATGCGTGCTTTCCGAAAAACGATTCGCTCGCTTCTTCAACGCCGTAGATCGTTCCGCCGTAGGGGCTTTCGTTTAAATACACCTCAAGGATTTGGTCTTTCGGCAGTGCTTTGTCAAGTTTTACGGCGAGTACCCATTCTTTAAGTTTTCGAGTGATACTCTTATCAGTTGTCAAAAGGGAATTTTTAACGACTTGTTGCGTGATCGTTGAACCCCCTTGGGAAAAGTTAAGCGAGAAAATATTCGCGAGTATCGCCCGCAGAATGGAGGTCGGTTTTATGCCGTGATGTTGATAAAATTCGGCATCCTCGATTGCAACTGTCGCGTTTTTGATATTACGGGAAATGGCATCTCCTGATACAACGGTCCGTTTGGTGTCCCCCCCAAGGTCATAGAGAAGAACCGCACCACTCCGGTCGTAAATTTTTGCGGATTGCGAGACCCGGCGCTCTTGAAAGGAACTCAAATCCGGAATCCGCAAGGAACTTGCCCAAAAGAGGAAGATACCAAGAAGGATGAAGGAGAGGGCAATCCCCGATAATAAGAGATCCCGCAAAAGATGACTTTTGCGCAGTCTTTCCATGTGGCGTCTCATAGCTTGTTATCCTAGCAAACCTAGGTATAAAAAAAAATCACCGTCTAAATATCCAAAGCAAAAAAGCTGTGCTAGAGTTTACGCAATGGTATTTTTTGGGACCTCCGATAAATCGGTGGTTGATACAACTGAAGAGAAAATTGATACGCTACTTTCGCGCGGGGTTTCTGAGGTGGTAAATAAAGACGAGCTCAGGGCAATGCTTCGCTCGGGGAAAAGGCTACGCGTAAAGTTGGGGGTTGATCCAACCTCACCGAATGTTCATCTGGGAAGAGCGGTACCACTTTTTAAACTCCGTGATTTTCAGGAACTTGGTCATCAGATCATCTTTATCATCGGAGATTTTACGGGAGTAATCGGAGACACCTCTGATAAGGATAGTGAGCGGCCGATGCTCTCTCGAGAAACAATTGAAGAAAATCTTAAAAACTACAAAGAGCAGGCAGGGAAAATTCTTGATATCGGAAAAGTCGAGTTACGAAGAAATTCGGAGTGGCTTAGCAAACTTAATTTTAGAGACATTAGCAATCTTGCCGATAGTTTTTCGGTCGCTGATTTCATAGCCAGGGAAAATATCCGCCGCCGGCTTCTCGCCGGCACGCGGGTTTCACTGCGCGAGGTGCTCTACCCTCTGATGCAGGGATATGACAGTGTCGCCGTAAAAGCCGACATTGAGCTCGGCGGTACTGACCAGCGCTTCAACTTGCTTGCCGGACGCACTCTCCAACCTCATTTCAAACAAAGCCCTCAACAAATTCTTACGACAGGACTTATTCGCGGACTTGATGGGCGTAAAATGAGTTCAAGTTGGGGGAATACAATTAATCTTCTCGACACTCCGTCCGATATATACGGAAAGGTGATGAGTGTCCCCGATGATGTGATGGAGGAGTATTTCATATACGCAACACGTATCCCCGAGGACGTTGTTCGGGGGATTCTTACCAAGCTGAGGCAGGGAGTGATGCACCCCAAAGAGGTTAAAATGAAACTTGCCTTTGAAATTGTAAGGATGCTTAACGGGGATGCTGCGGCAAAGGGAGCGGAAGCTGATTTTAAAAAAACTTTTGAAGACGGTCTTCCCCCTCAAGACATAAAAAAAATTTCTTTGTCAAAAGGAGCAGATCTTGGGGAGGCTTTGAAAGAAGCAGGGCTCGTTGCCTCGATGTCGGAGTGGAGAAGACTTGTTGAAGAAGGAGCCGTCGAAGAAATCGGCGGAAATAAAATTTCCAATCCGAAGGAAATTGCAGAAAAAAATAGGACACTTAAAATAGGAAAGCGGCGATTTGCAAAAATCATCGTCAAATAGAACCTCGGCTTTTGCCGTGGTTTTTATTCCTTAGTAGTCCCGTAAATCAATTTTACCGAGGGTGTCATCTCCGTCGAGTTTATCCTCGTCTTCAAGATCAGAACCCTCTTCCTCGCCACTGGTGTCGGGAGAGAGTTCGGCACCCCCTTTTTCTTCTTCGCTCTCCGGATTCCACTCGTCGCGCATAATTTCCTTTTATAGTTATTGATGCGACCTTTGAATACCTAGTTTGTATCACAGCACCTTCTTTTTGCAATAAGAATTTACCCGGGCTGTGGATAATTATCGGATACTCGCGCTTGCCGTTAATGCGATCGCAATTGCGTCTATTTCATCGTCATCTTTTATCTCTTTTTCAATCAAAATCAGGCGTCTGACCATCATCTCGACTTGCCGCTTATCGCTTTTACCATAGCCGGAAACAGCAATTTTCACTTGGAGTGGCGTGTACTCGTAAATGGGAAGACCGGCTCTTTCAGCAAGATACAAAAGCGCGCCGCGCACTTCACCGACCCGCATTGCGGTTTTTTGGTTTGTTGATACGAAAAGATTTTCAATTGCAAGGGAAGACGGCTTAAATTCCTCGATAATTTTTTCAACACGATCCCCAATTTCCTTAAGACGCTTGCTAAAAGAAAGCGAAGAAGGTGTTTTAAAGCACTCTGAATGGACAAGGCGGTCTTTTCCACCCGCTTTTTCAATGAGAGCAATCCCGAGCCTCTCATATCCCGGGTCAATGCCGAGAATTCTACCTGATTTAACCTTCGAAATTTTCCGGGAGTTCGGCATTGGTGTAGACATCTTGTATCTCATCATTATCTTCAAGCTCTTCGATAAGAGCGGAGAGAATTTTTGCGCTTTCAAGACTAACGGGGGCTCCTACCGCCGGGTTCCAACCCTCTTCGGTTTTAAGAAACGCCCACGAGGCGGAGCCGGGGGTGCCCAAACTTCCACCGTGTTTTGAGAGAATATGTTTTATTTCGCTTGACGCTTTATTTCGGTTCTCGGTAAGTCCCTCAATAATAAGTGCTGCTCCTTCAGGCCCGTATCCCTCATACGTTACCCGCTCAAAAGCGTCGCTTTCATTTCCTAAACCCCTCTTTACCGCTCTCTCGATGTTGTCGTTTGGCATATTGTAACTTTTTGCCTGGTCAACAACCGCTTTAAGCGACGGGGAATTAACATTGCCACTGACCTTTTTTGATTCAAGCGTGATTAGGCGGCTGAACTTCGAAAAAATTTTACTTTTCCGGCCATCCGTTACTTCCTTCTTCCTTTTTATCTTCGACCATTTGTTATGCCCTGGCATATCTTTAGATTAATTTACTCTGTATGTTTTCGGGAACCGTAAGCCCCAGGTGCTTAAAGGCCGCTTCCGTCGCCACCCTGCCGCGTGGCGTACGCTCAATAAGCCCGAGTTGAAGAAGGTATGGTTCATGGACCTCCTCAATCGTTGAAATATCTTCCGAGAGCGCTGCCGCAAGGGTTGAGAGCCCGACCGGACCGCCCTTAAATTTTGAAATGAGAACTTCGAGAAGTTTTCTGTCTGAAGAATTGAGCCCGAGGACATCAACACCAAGAAGTTCAAGCGCCTCGCGCACAGCCTCTTCCGAAAGTTTCCGTTTCCCCACCTGAGCGAAATCACGCGAGCGTTTCAAAAGATAGTTTGCGGTTCGCGGGGTGAAGCGGCTTCTCTTTGAGATTTCTTTTATGGCGCCTTTGTCAATCTCGGTTCGTAAAAGTTTTGAGGAGCGCTCGATTATTTTTCCGATCTCTTCTTCTGTATAAAACTCGAGACGAAAAACACCGCCCCCGAAGCGGCTCCGCAAGGGGGAGGACATGAGAGCAATTCGTGTTGTCGCCGCAATCAAGGTAAAAGCGGGGAGTTCAAGCTGAAGGGTGCGCGCCGAAGGGCCTTTGCCAATAATGATATCGAGAACGCCGGACTCCATCGCTGGGTAAAGAATTTCTTCGATCGTTTTATTAAGACGATGGATTTCATCTATGAAAAGAATATCCCCGGGCGATAGGTTGGTGAGAATCGAAGCAAGATCACCCACTTTCTCAATTGCGGGGCCCGAGGTCACTTTAAGTGCACCACCCATTTCTTTTGCGATGAGATGGGCAAGGGTTGTCTTGCCTAAGCCGGGCGGCCCGTAAAAAAGAACGTGTTCCGGCGTATGAGAACGCTCTTTTGCGGCTTTAAGAAGAATCCTGAGATTCTTTTTTATTTTTTCCTGTCCGACGTACTCGTCAAAAGAGAGCGGCCGGAGCGTCTGATCAAGATATGAATCATCCTTTTCTTTTTCCGGCTCCTTGATCGTGGCCAGTTTCTTTTTTGAAGCACTACTTGACATGCATTTTAATTTATGCTAGCATATTTTTAGCCCTTCACAAGAGGGCGTTTGTTTTTGAGAGGTTGCATCATCTTTTAGTTCTTCCGCTCTTTTCAGATAATTAAGATAATCGAGATCACTACTCTCTAAGGAATCAGGTCAACCCTGCTGGTAATTCTGCAAGGACGCTTCGGTTCTCCTCTTGTAGGGTTTTACTGGGACTATCCTTTACGAATTGCTTAGCTTCCGCTGCTTGCAGTGGAAGTATTCCTTAGAGAGTACTGGCCTCGATCACTCTTGTCAGCCTACGGAGTCAAAACTCTTTTGGCAAACTAGAGAATCTCTCTTTTTGTGATCTAGTGGCGGTTTTTTCGCTTTTTAATTTTAAAGACCAAGGTCAATCACTCGACCAAGCTCGTCAAGAGACGTAACGCCCCGTAAAACCTTGATAATGCCATCCTGAAGCATGGTGGGGATACCTTGCGGCTCAGCGATTTTGGTAATTTCGCGCTCACTCGGGCTCTCGCGGATGATTTTGTCAATGTTTTCATCAACGACAATACCTTCGAAGATGCCAACCCGTCCCTTGTAGCCGACGCCGTTACAGGCCTCACAGCCCTTCGCCTCCCACATTGATTCTCTCTGGAGCTTCTCGTAGTCAGCGTGGAGGTTCTTGAGGGCCTCTGTCATGAAGACTTTCATCTCGGAGGAAATTTTGATTTCTTTCGCACACTTCTTGCATAACTTTCGCACTAGGCGTTGCGCCATGACGACATTGATCGCCGAACTTATAACTTTTGGGTCGACGCCAAGGTCGATCAAGCGAGGAAAGGCGCCCGCGGCGTTATTAGTGTGTAAAGTCGAGAAAACAAGATGTCCGGTGAGGCCGGCATTAATGGCAATTTCTGCCGTCTCAGAGTCGCGGATTTCACCGACCATAATAACATCCGGATCCTGGCGAAGAGCGCTACGCAATCCTTCGGCGAACGTGTATTTTTTGGGATCGACCTGTGTTTGGACGATGCCCCGGAGATGATACTCGATCGGATCTTCAATCGTTATTATTTTTACGCCGGGCGAATCAATACTCTTCAAGAACGCATACAGAGTCGTTGTCTTTCCGGATCCCGTTGGGCCGGTTGTCAAAAGCATTCCAGTCGGCTTCTTGATCTCGCGCTCAAGTACTTTGAAAAGCGCCGGTTCAATACCAAGTTCTCCCATGGGAACTGATATTGCCTCGGGGTTTAAGATCCGGAGCACGATCGATTCATTATAGGCGCCGGGGAGAATTGACGTTCTAATTTCAATTTCATTTGTATCGATCTTGATACTAAAGCGTCCATCCTGGGCGCTCTCTTTGAGGTTAAGTTTGAGTCCCGAGAGAAGCTTAATTCTCGAGAGAAGGAGCGCGAAGGTTTCAAGATCAAAGTTAAGGATATCGGTTAAAACGCCATCGAGTCGATAGCGAAGCCGCGCGTATGATTCCTCGGGCTCAAAGTGGACGTCGGACGCACTCATCGAAAGTCCTCCCGCAATAATAATTTCGAGAATTCGTGATGTCCGGAATCCTTTTTTCATCCGAAGGACTTCTTCAATCAGTGCGCGCACACCGGGGATCGAATTTGTTTTGCCGAGAAACTCCCGTATATCTTCATTTGAAATATCAAGAATACCGGCTTTAACTTCTGAGGCGAAAGAAATTTCTTTATAGCGTGCCCACGCTCTATTAAGACTTGCCGTTGAGACCATGTATTCCGTGGGATCAAAACCCCGGCCTTTGAGACTTTCCACACTCTCCAGCGTCTTTCCATTCTGAGGAGAGAGTACGGCGACAGAAAGTTTGCGGTTGACGATATCAAAGACCGCGATTTTTGCGGCCCTCGCTTCTTCTTCGGGGACAAGACGGAGCGCGTCGGTGTTGATCGACATCCGGGAGAGATCAAGGTATTGAAGATTATATTTCCCGGAAAGCGTCTGTGCGAGCTCTTCCTCCTCTTTTTTCAAAAGCTCGTCAACCCGCCGATTTTGCTTTTCTTCGTCAAAGGTATGAACCATTTGCCTAATAATACCATGGCAGGTAGGGCTATTTTAAAAAATAAGGAAAGAGCTTGACAAATCTATGTTATTTTGTTATACTTCAAATTAGAATTTTCTTTCACAGCCCCTTGGGGCTACAGAGCCAGGCCAAAGGAGGGCCAGCCAAATGAATAAGATCAGAATCTTGATCCTTGCGGTAGCGCTCGCCCTTCCGCTTTCGGGGTGCGGGTATAACGATATGACCGGTTACGGTCTCGGCTTTTCATCCAAATCGTCAGACTTACCGCTGCACATCGCTTACGGAAGCGATACCACGATTGTGGTAAGCAATTACACACAATATTCCCTCGAGGTTATCGCACACGCTGAGGGGGCGAGGATTTTCCAGGGGGTCATTGATCCGGGCAAGAGCGCTGACGTGGTCTACCAAGCGATCTTCATCTCCAATCGACAAAAGCAAGTCACAATCAGCGCCGCTGCGATTGATAGTGGTAAAATCATCGGCGGCGATAACCGGACCTTCTACGTCTCCAATCAATACGGCTCCTTCCAGCAGACCTGGGAGATCTCTTACCTCAGGACTCTCCAGCGCCTGCAACAATAAAACGCTACGCGGCGCCAATTTAACTAAACTGGCGCCGTTTTCTTTTGGGGTGGTACAATCAGCTCACCTTTCCATGGAGATAACCGCCAAAAGTCTTAAAGAGACCGAAAAACTCGCTTCCGACTTTGTGAAGAAGCTTACAAAAGAAGCTCCCAAAAAAGAGGCAACGGTTGTTGCACTTGAAGGTAATTTGGGTGCGGGGAAAACCGCTTTTGTAAAGGGAATCGCGGAAGCCTTCGGCATCAAAAAAGAACTCGTTCAGAGTCCAACGTTTGTCATACAAAAAGTCTATACACTTGAGAATAAAAAATTTCACCAACTTTTTCATATAGACGCGTATCGATTCGATGATGCAACCGAAGCGAATATTCTCAATCTAGAAATTTTGCTTAAAAATCCGCACAATCTCATCGTTATCGAGTGGCCTGATCGGATATCGTCGCTCATTCCAAAAAATGCCCATTGGATTCGGTTCATGTTTGTCAATGAGTCGACACGGAAAATAAAACTCAATGTCTAAGGAAAGAAAAACAAAACGGCTGGTGCTTCTTGACGCTCACGCCATTCTTCACCGCGCCTACCATGCGCTTCCTGAATTCTCTTCAAGCAAAGGTGAGCCGACGGGGGCGCTCTACGGGCTTGCGACGATGCTCATGAAAATAATAAATGAGCTCAAGCCAGATTACATTGCCGCCTGCTACGATCTTCCCGGCGGTACCTTTCGTCACGAAGCCTATAAAGATTACAAAGCCGGACGCAAAAAAACAGATGACGCTCTGGTGCAACAACTAAAGCGCTCACGGGCCGTTTTCACGGCTTTCAATATAGAGAGTTATGAAGCGCCGGGATTTGAGGCGGATGATCTTCTGGGGACAATCGTTGAACAGGTAAAAGGCACCGGCATCGATACCATCATTGCTTCAGGCGACATGGACACGCTCCAGCTTGTTGATAATGAAAAGGTCAGGGTCTATACGCTTAAAAAGGGCATACAAGATACGATTTTGTATGATGAGAAGGCGGTTATTGAGCGCTTCGGCTTTCCTCCCAAACTCTTGCCGGACTACAAGGGACTGCGTGGCGACCCGTCCGATAACATCATCGGGATACAAGGTATCGGCGAGAAGACGGCAACCGATCTCATTAAAAATTTCGGCAGTATAGAAGCAATTTACAAGAAACTTAAAAAAGATGAGAAAGCGCTCGGCCTGAAAGGCATAAAACCCCGTGTCGTCGAGCTTTTAAAAGAAGGGGAAGAGGAGGCCGAATTTTCAAAAACACTGGCGCTTATCAGAAGAGACGCGCCGATTCGCTATAAAATACCAAACCACGTATGGAGCGAAGAGCTTAATCCCGACAAAGTGCTTGAACTTTTCGACGAGCTTGAATTCAGAAGCCTCCGTCTTCGTGCCGAATCATTGTTCAAGAAAAACGGCGTCGGTCAGAAAAATTTACTTGAAAGCACTGTCGCGGAGATTCCCAAAGACGATGAGCTTGCCGTGGTTCAAATTGCCCTCTCCGTTCTCAATTCAAATCTTACCGAAGCATCCCTCGAAGAGATCCTTCGGTTTGCCAAAACAAAATCGTTTGATGAAGCTTCAGAGAAAATTTTTGCACTGGTGAAGCGCGAAAAACTCGATCAGGTTTTTGAGAAACTGGAGAAACCCCTTATTCCGATCGTAAAGAAAATGGAGGAGCGCGGGATTAAAATTGATGTTTCATACCTCAGAAAACTCTCCGATGAATATCATGCGGAGCTTTCCAAAATAGAAAAAAAGATTTTTAAACTTGCCGGGAGTGAATTTAACGTTAATTCCTCACAGCAACTCTCCGTCGTTTTATTTGAAACCCTGAAGCTTTCCCTCAAGAATCACAAAAAAACGGGCACGGGCGTGAAATCAACCCGCGAGTCCGAGCTTGAAAAAATGAAGGATCTGCATCCTATTATTAAAGAGATACTCTCGTACCGTGAATTGCAGAAACTGCTCTCAACCTACATAGACACCATTCCAAAAATGGTAGGGGAGGACGGCAGACTTCATGCCCGGTTTCTTCAGATGGGCACGACAACCGGAAGAATGTCATCGCAAACCCCCAATCTTCAGAATATTCCGATTAAAAGCCCTGCCGGCAGAAAAATCAGGCACGCTTTTGTCGCGGACCGGGGCTACCTTCTTGCCGCGTTTGATTACTCCCAGATTGAATTGAGGGTTGCCGCATTTCTCTCGGGCGATGAAAAACTTTTAAAAATTTTCCGCGAAGGAAGTGATGTTCATGCCGAGGTTGCCGCATATGTGTTCGGTGTTGAACCGAAAGAGGTGACCCCCGACATGCGCCGGCAAGCCAAAGTCATTAATTTCGGTATTCTCTACGGTATGGGAGTAAATGCGCTTAAAGATAATCTTGGCAGTGACAGGGCAACCGCGCAAAAATTTTACAATCAGTACTTTGATACCTTTACAACGCTTGCTCGCTATCTTGATCGAGTTAAAAGTGAGACGGCAAGGCGTGGCTATACCGAAACTTATTTTGGCAGGCGCCGCTATTTCGAAGGTATTCGCTCAAAAGTACCCTACATTAAGGCTGCTGCAGAACGAATGGCGATCAATGCCCCGATCCAAGGGACGGAGGCTGATATTATTAAACTTGCCATGATAGCCATAGATTCTTTTCTCAAAGAAAAACACCAAGAAGGCGATGCGTACCTCCTTCTTCAAGTTCATGACGAATTAATTTACGAAGTGAAAGAAGATAAAGCAAAGGATATTTCGCGGGAGATCAAACGAATTATGGAAGAAGTGCTCCCGCCAGAAAAAATCGAGGGTATCAAACTTTCAACGAACATGTCGCTCGGGGAAAATTGGGGAGAAATGGACTAATATGCTTACCGTATTGACCGGAGGAACTGGCAGAGTGCTCAAGAGGGAAATTGAAAAACTTCTTGAGGCGCTTAAAAAAGACGGAGCAAAGGTGGTGACCGTAACTGATTCGAATTTTTTGAAGGAAGAACTCTTTTCCTATTTGAGTGATACTGATCTTTTTGGAAAACAATACGCGGTTATTCTTGACAGGATTTTTGGAAATGGAGAGGCCGAAGCATTTTTTTTTCAAATGCTTGAAAAGCTTGTCGCCTCGCAAAACCACTTTTTTCTTCTTGAAGAGAAGCTCTCGGCCGATACTATAAAGAGCATTAAAGCGGCGGGAGGGAAGGTGGAATCTAAAAAAGATCAGAAGGAAAAAAAGAGAGAAACATTTAGCATTTTTTCTCTTGCTGATGCTTTGGGCACTCGCGATAAAAAAAACTTGTGGGTTCTTTATGAAAAAGCCATTCGGGCGGGAAAAACGCCTGAAGAAATAGCGGGCACACTTTTCTGGCAGTTAAAGACCTTGCTGCTCGTCGGGAGTGGCGAGGGAATGGCGCTTCACCCCTATGTTAAAAGCAAAGCGAGTCGGTTTCTTAAGAATTATTCAATAGATGAAATTCAGAAAATATCTTTTCTACTTATCTCCGAATACCATGAGTCGCGCCGCGGAGGATTGCCGCTTCAAGAACGTCTGGAGCGACTGATACTCTCTTTGTAAAATGGTCCGCCCAGGAGGATTTGAACCTCCGGCCAACTGCTTAAAAGGCAGCTGCTCTACCAGGCTGAGCTATGGGCGGGATAACTTGGCGATAGAAGCCAATAGAAGACAAGTTACACTAGAAAAAGAGAAATTAAAAGAGAAAATTCTTACAGCATCCGATCGAATGCGAGAAATCCCGCGCCTGAAAAAAGAAGCGAGAGAGCGATTGAGAGAAGGATAAAGTCGAAGAGAAATCCTCCCTCAATAAATGGTTTTCCGTACAGTTTACTCAAAAGGAAGATAAACGATATCACTCCTGAAACAAGGGCGCCGATTTGGGTATAAAAACCTAAGACCAGGGAAAGCCCCGAGAGAAGCTCAATAATGCCGAACACCAGAGCGAAAGTATTTCCCGGCCGAAGTTTGAATTTCTCGAAGGCGGAGCTCATGCGATGTTTGTCGGAGGAAAGAGCAAGCGCGCCGAAACGTATAAAGATAAAACCAAGTGTCAGGCGCAATATAAACGGCGCAAAGAGCGAATATACCAAGATTCCCGGGAATGGATTAAGCATAAGAAAAGTATAACACTTTCTTTTTAAAAAGCTGTTTGATACCTTATTTCTTTGTGTACTATATAGACAACGGTATCTTTCCATTAACATGAAAAAAAGCTCCACTATCTATCTCATTCTCCATAATATTCGGAGTGCGGAAAATACGGGCGCACTTTTTCGAACGGCGGATGCTGGAGGTATTGCAAAAGTTTTTCTCGTCGGCACAACCCCCGCTCCCATTGACCGTTTCGGTAGATACCGCCGTGATGTCGCGAAATCAGCGCTTGGCGCGGAGAAAAATATAGATTGGGGATATCGTACAAAACTCGGACCTCTTCTTAAAAGATTAAAGCTCGAAAAATTTAAAATAATCGCAATCGAACAGTCTTCGAGATCACTTGATTACAAGATAGTCCGCACTTTTCCCCGAACAGTTTTTATTCTCGGAAATGAAGTGAGGGGCCTTCCTTCCTCGGTTCTCAAAATCGCCGACGTTATTGCAGAAATACCGATGCGGGGCAAAAAAGAGTCTCTCAATGTCGCAACCGCGGGCGGCATTGCGATTTTTCGGATGCTTAATCTTTAATAAGTGATCGCCGCAACCGTTTTTTTATCGAGATCAAGAAGTTTTATGACCTCGCGTTGGGATTTCCAAAGCTCTTGTTCTTGAGAAAGATAAATGCGCCACTGTTTTCCGTAGAAATCGGGATCATTTTTATGATTATCAACGCAGGTCTTGTAGTTTATATCCTCCGTCACGTAGATATAGCATTGCGATTGAATCGACCCTATGTCCGGAATATTCTGAAGCGGCATAATGCAACTTTGGAGACTGTCGAGGTAATTAAGACAGGCGTCGTTGAAATAATGTGGAGCCTGGGCGATATTTTCGCTTTCCGGCCGGGGGCAGGATTGCTGGAGAAACGGCGTAAATGTTTGAAATTGTCCGAAATAACCGGTACATTTATTTTCCCTGAAGGAATAACCAACGGGGGAACGGCCGGTTGAAAGTATTACCGTATCGCCCGGGTTTATGAAGATCGGCGTCTCAGCATTTATTTCTCCGGCAAAAGGGAGTTCAACCCCTTTGGGGATAGTCGTTCCTCTCCCCGTTGCGGTGCTTCGTATTTCAAAGCCGGTCAAAAGAACTTTACCTTTATGCTGTGAGTTCAAGTTGAAGGTAAGATATTCCGTTTTCGGGTCAGTGCTCCAGGCATTTGAAGCATACAGGTAAATATCATTATAAAGACTTGAGCTTTCGGCGGCGATCTGATTTTGTTTTATTTCCTGCTGAATACGGTTTGCATCGAGATTGATCTTATTAAGTTCATTTCCGATACCTTGCGTATCTGTCGGCAGTTGCGATGGGGGTGTGTAAATTCCTCCTGAAGAAGGAGCATAAAAACCAAACGAGTTTCCTGGACGAGAGATAGGATTTTTCGCCGCGGTCCACGCAACCGCGAGAACGATTATGATGATAAACGCCAATTTTATACCTTCCATGTAACTCTATAATACCCTAGCCCCCTTTCCGAGCAATCGCTGATGACGGTTGCAAAAATGGGCGCTTCTTGCGCCGAGCTTAATCCGCACAATCATACCGCCACAGTTCTTTCTTAAACATTTTTGCCCCATCTTATGATAGGCGTGATGTTTATTTTGGAAACCGCCGCGGTTGCCTTCAAGATTGCGATAATCGGACGTTGAATCTCCGCCGAGGCTGATTGAATAGCGGAGGATTTTTTTTGCGGCCGCGTACATTTTTTTTAGTTTCGGACGGGAAATATTTTTTACCGGCTCTTTCGGGTTAACGCCCACTTCCCACAAGATCTCGTCAGAATATATATTACCGATTCCGGCAACGACACTTTGGTCCATAAGAACCTGTTTTATTTTTCCTCCGGGTTTTTTAAAGAGGCGCTCGCGGAAGGCTTTGAATGAGATCGGCGGTTCCAAAAGCTCTGGTCCTAATTTGTAAAGATCTCCCGCGTGTTCAATATTTTTGGTTTTTGCGACCATTACCTTACCAAATTTCCTAAGATCGGAGAGAACGAGATGATTGCCGTTTGAGAGGCTAAAGACAAGACGGACGAATTTGTTGTAGGGGTCCCGAAGCGGCCCTTCTTTTATCTTTGGTATCCAAAAACCATCTTTTCGTCGGTATTTTCCATAGAGAAAATGCCCCGTCATTTTCATGTGGATCAAGACCGTGTGGTCGTTTTTCAAATCTATAAGAATATTTTTTCCGCGGCGCCGCACATCTTTGACCTTCGCGCCCCGCACGGTTTTTAGAAACCGCTCATAATGAAGGGGACTTTTAATGTGCTCTTTTTCTCGGTGAATAGGGAGGGGATAGTCAGACCAGATATCTTTTATCAAAAGTCCGGGCAGGATTTTTTTCAGTCCGCGGACGGTGGTTTCTACTTCGGGTAATTCGGGCATGCTCCTACGCTACACTAGGCGCTTCCCTTGAGCAATTTTTCAAGTTCTTCTTTCGCAACAGAAGCGTCGCTCCAGGGAGTTTTACTGCCGCCCGGCCCCATGATGTAGGGATCAGTGCCTTTGCCGGTGATTAAAACGACATCACCGGTCCCCGCTTTTTGAAGCGCCTTTCGAATTGCAGCCCTTCTATCCATTTCAATTTCCGTATTTTTATTTGTTATACCCGCTTTGATATCGGAAATGATAACTTCAGGGTCTTCATCGTACGGATCTTCATCGGTAAGAATGATTGAGTCGCAATACCGCGAAGCGATCTCTCCCATTTTTGGGCGTTTCCATTTGTCGCGTCCACCGCCCGTTCCCGAGAGCACGCAGATTTTACGCCATTTTTCATAGGCTTTATAGACAGCCTCAAGCGAGTCCGGTGTGTGAGCGTAATCAACGATGACACTGAAGTCCTGCCCCCCTCTTATTTCTTCCATTCTTCCTGGTACGCCTTTAAACCCTTCGATTGCTTCCAGCAGTACTTTTTTCGAAATACCAATTGCTTCGCCGAGGGTTAATGCCGCAAGGATATTATCGAGATTGAATTCTCCGACAAGTCTTGTTTTAACGCGTTCTCCCCGCCATGAAA
This sequence comes from Minisyncoccia bacterium, assembly GCA_041485465.1. GTDB lineage: Bacteria > Patescibacteriota > Minisyncoccia > Phycocordibacterales > JAKFXT01 > JBGPJO01. Next base: position 17,557 of record JBGPJO010000012.1, read on the forward strand.
ACGAGGAACCATCCTTCGAAAGGTCATATGGAGAGGCATCTGTAAGAGAGAAAAGTTTTTTTTCTCGTATCGGGAGTTTCAGGAATCTCTTTGTCTCACTATTATTTTTATTGCCGATAAAAAGGGGGTGCGGTTTTTTGCTTCGGACAAGCTGCCGGCCTATCTCAAGTTTTGCGGCGAGATATTTTTCATAGGAGCCATGGGATTCAATATGCTCCGGCGCGAGATTAGTGAAGATGAGCGCGTCGAGATATAAAAACCGATGACGAAATTGCTTCACGCCCTCGGAAGTTATTTCGATAATGGCGTGAGTGCAACCGCTTTCAACCGCCTCTTTAAAAAACTTCTGAAGGAAAAACCGTCCCGGCATGGTCATCTTGAAGAGATTTGGCTTCGAATTCGCTCCTATTTTGAAGCGAAGTGTGCCAGCGAGCGCCGTTTTAAAACCAGCCTCTTCAAGGACCGCATTTGTTAGTTCGGCTGTCGTTGTTTTTCCTTTGGTACCGGTGATGCCGATGACATAGAGTTTTTTTGTCGGAAACCCATACAGAAATGCCCCGAGGAGGGCAAGTGAAAAATGATATAGAGGCTCTAGGCTTTTAAAAAGTTTTCTTGGAATAAACCGCTTAATCAAAAGAAGGATACGATCCATGAAATTTTCTGCCTATTTTTTACCGAGAAGCTTAAGCGCTTCTTTGACCCGCTCTCTCGTATCCGAAACGGATTCAGGAATTTTTTTAAGCGTGTCGCGTATTTCACGCTCGCCATAGCCGAGCGATTTCAGTGCGTCAAGTACGTCGGTATCTGCCGAGAAAGCCACCCCTCCCTCCTCGCTCACAATTTTTCCTTTAAGTTCAAGAATTATTTTATCGGCGGTCTTTTTACCTATGCCCGATACCCGAGTAAGATACGAAACATCCTCTTTTGAAATGGCCGTAATCAAAGTCTTCACCGGAACGGCATTCAAGACCACAAGCGCTGATTTAGGTCCTATTCCCGGAATGGTAATCAAAAGTTCGAAGAAATCTCGGTCTTCTTTTGATAGGAATCCAAATAAATCCTGAGCGTTTTCACGGACGGCAAGATGCGTCCAGAGACCAACCGCACCCTTCTCCTTTTGTAAGCTCTGCAGTAGGTCGTACGTCGCAAATATCCGGTAGCCAACGCCGCCCGTTTTTATGGTTACTGTTTTCTCTAGAAGAGCGATTATTTCTCCTTCAATGTAGCCGATCATACGGGCTATAGTAGCTTAGAGCGCCCTTCTTCGCTATTGCTTTTTTGAGCTTCTCTCGATAGTATCTTGCGTATGCCAATTACCTCTTCAGCAAAAAAAGCTCTCCGCAGTTCCAAGCGCAAACGGGTTTTTAATGTTCGCCGCAAGGATGCGGTCAAAGGCTCGATTAAAGAATTGCGAAAACTTGCCGCAAGCGGCAAGAAAAAAGAAGCCGAGGCGCTTCTTTCCATAGTTTTTAAAGTACTCGATAAGGCGGCAAAAGCCCACACAATAAAAAAAGGAAACGCTTCAAGAAGAAAAGCACGCCTCTCTGCGTTAATCCGGAAAATTTCATAATAAAAATCCCCGCATAATGCGGGGATTTTCTGCTGAGAGGAAAAGATTTTACGCAGAAACGGTTTCGGGCGCTTTTTCTGGTGTTTCTACGGCTTTGACGTGTTTTTGAAATTCTTCTTCTGCGAAATCCGCCCCATCAAAATAATTGTGACTTTTCCATCCGCATGAACATTTCCACTGGTCAAACATCCATTCACCGATATTGCGACCCCTATGTGGGCCTGTATAGGATGAATTACTTTCTTTGGTCTCTATATAGTGGGCCATGTCACGACCTCTGTATGGAGTTTCTCTACATAAAAGAGTAGGCGAGAAGATTGATATTGTAAAG
>JBGPJO010000013.1:0-15261 GCA_041485465.1 Minisyncoccia bacterium
AAACTTCTTCGTTGTCATTCTTGAGTAACTCAGGACACGAATAGCCTGAGCGAATCCGCCGGTACTAACCGGCAAGGCTAAATATACTTTATGACCGATAGTGAACGAGTACCGTGAGGGAAAGGTGAAAAGAACCCCGGCAAGGGGAGTGAAATAGACCTGAAACCGTATGCTTACAAGGAGTCGGAGCCCCCACACTGCGCGCAATTTTATTGTGCGTCTTTTGTGTGCAGTGTGGGGGTGACGGCGTGCCTATTGAAGAATGAGCCAACGAGTTGATGAATACTGCGTATTCGCTAAGGGCGTGAAGCCCGCAGCGAGAGGGAAACCGAGTGTGAATAGCGCGAAAATTAGTAGTATGCATCAGACCCGAAGCAGGGTGAGCTACCTATGAGCAGGATGAACTTCGCAGAAATGCGGAAGGAGGTCCGAACCGGTGAGTCGTTCAACGCTCTCGGATGACTTGTGGGTAGGAGTGAAAAGCTAATCGAACTCTGTAATAGCTGGTTTTCTCCGAAATATCTTTAGGGATAGCGTCAGAATTACCTCTTGGGGGTAGAGCACTGGAAGGTCAGGACAGGGTGAAAACTCGCTTGACCTATCAAACTCCGAATACCAAGAGTCATTTTCTGGCAGTAAGACCGTGGGGGCTAAGCTTCACTGGTCAAAAGGGAAAGAGCCCAGACCTCAAGTTAAGGTCCCTAAATCTACACTAAGTGCGCGTAAGGAGGTGACATTTCTCTGACAATGAGGATGTTGGCTTAGAAGCAGCCATCATTTAAAGAAAGCGTAACAGCTCACTCATCAAGAGATATCGCGCCGCAGATAATCGGGGCTAAGTGTAGTACCGAAACTGAGGGTGTCATGTGTCTTCGGACATATGGCGCGGTAGGAGAATATTCCGCTCAGCAATGAAGGAGAAGGGTAACCGACTCTCGAGCGTGCGGAAGTAAGAATGTTGGCACAAGTAACCACAATCGCGGTTAGAACCCGCGACGCCGAAAGACCAAGGTTTCCTTCGCAATGATAATCAGCGAAGGGTTAGTCGGTCCTAAGGGGATGGCGAAAGCCGTACCCGATGGACACACGGTTAATATTCCGTGACCTCTTTTTATTTCGATGGAGAGACGGAGGACACAAAGAAGAGTGTATTATTGGATTTACATCATGTATATCTAGATGTGTTTTCGAGGAAAATCCCGGAAATTGCGTTTAATCGCAGCATCGAATATCTGTGAAATTCTGTGTACGCACAGAAAATTCTTCTGACGAGCCTCCCAGGAAAAACTTCTACGATTAAATAGAAAGAGACCGTACCAAAACCGACACAGGTGGTCGAGTCGAGTAGACTCAGGCGAACGAGTGAAATTTCCCCAAGGAACTTTGCAAAAAAGCAGCCGTAACTTCGGAATAAGGCTTGCCCTGTAGCAATACAGGGCCGCAGCGAAAGTATCTCTAGCAACTGTTTACCAAAAACACAGCTCCCTGCGAACTCGTAAGAGGATGTATAGGGGGTGACACCTGACCAATGCCAGAAGGTCAACCATCGGCGGTTTATTTTTCGCTTTTTGTCCCGGAATTTTTCCGAGCCAGAAAGCGAAAGATAAGCTGACTGATGTAAGCCCTGGTGAATGTCGGCCGTAACTATAACGGTCCTAAGGTAGCGAAATTCCTTGTCTGGTAAGTTCAGACGCGCACGAATGGTGTAATGACTGGAGAACTGTCTCGGGGAATAGCTCGGTGAAAATACAATACCGGTGAAGATGCCGGTTACCTGCAGTTAGACGAAAAGACCCCAGAAGCTTTACTATAGCTTGATATTGCAGTCACGTTTACATTGCGTAGCATAGGTGGGAGAGGTTTGATGGGATTGATTTCGGTTGGTCTCTACTCGTCCGTGAAATACCACTCTGTGATGATGTGCCTGCTAACCTATTCGGTAAAAACGGATAGGGACCGTATCTGGTGGGTAGTTTTATTGGGGCGATATCCTCCCAAAAAGTAACGGAGGAGTTTATTAAGGTCAGCTAGACGCGAATGGAAACCGTGTCGATAGTGTAAGGGCACAAGCTGGCTTGATTGCAAGAGGTGCATCTCGAGCAAGTGCGAAAGCAGAACCTAGTGAACCGACGGTACGCGTTAGATGCGGCCGAAGATTAACGGATAAAAGCTACTCTGGGGATAACAGGCTAGTTCCGCCCAAGAGTTCATATCGACGGCGGAGTTCGGCACCTCGATGTCGGCTCATCTTATCCTGGGGCTGGAGAAGGTCCCAAGGGTTTGGCTGTTCGCCAATTAAAAAGGTACGTGAGCTGGGTTCAAACCGTTCAGGTTGTGAATCATGCGGTAAAAAGCATGAATCATGAGTTGGACAGTTTGAATCCCTTCGAGAGTTATTAATGTTTTTTCGTCAGTTAAAAAAGATAGAATTAATCAAATCACGGCGGCCATAGAGAGTGATCTTTATGTGCAAAATCGACTTATATCGGTGGAGTCCCGTATGGTGCTAACCCGTCATATGTTAGGATAATACCGAGGGAAGTATGATTCCGCGATTACGAAAAGTTTATCTTGCTGGTTTTCTCGATGGAGATGGCAGTATTTATGTACGAGTAAGACCGAATTCGGACTATAGGTTTGGATTTCAGGTTGAACCACATATCGTATTTTTCCAATCCGCTAAAAATCGAGAAAATTTTATGCGTTTATGCGCGCTCCTTCCTTATGGAAAAATACGAGAGCGCAAAGACGGAATTCTGGAGTTTACGATCAATCGTATTGAAGATATAAAAAGCTTTCTTCGAGATGTCGGTCCGTATGCGCTCCTGAAACAAAAGCAAGTGGAACTTATGCTGAAAATAGTTGAAAAGAAATTTGAAGCCAAAACTAAAAGAAATTTCCAGGAGCTCCTGAATCTTATTGATGGTTTTGATTCACTCAACTATTCGAAGAAACGTAAGAAGCGCAATTTACACCCGTAGAGACTGAACGTCGATGCTCTCAGTGAGAGTAAGTTACAGTCCAATGCACGAAGTAATTCGTGGAAACATGCGTGAGACAGGTTGGTCTCCTATCTACTGCAGGCGTTGATTCTTGAGAAGAGTTGCTTCTAGTACGAGAGGACCGAAGCGAACTGACCTCTGGTCTATCTGCTGTCCTGCCAAGGGCACCGCAGAGTAGCTATGTCGGGAAAGGATAACCTCTGAAAGCATCTAAGAGGGAAGCCAACTTCAAGATAAGGAATCGTTTGAGACCCGTGGAAGACGACCACGTTGATAGGCTTTAGGTGTAAGGCGAGTAATCGCTTGAGCCGAGAAGTACTAATCCGTCGATCTCATTGGGAATCTTATACGCCAACACATATAAAATGGGTTGCTCGTTTTTGCCTGTCTTTTGACTTTTGATTTGAAACTGTTGTTAAGTGTTTTATTCTGGTGGTTTGGCGTAAGGGAAACACCTCTTCCCATTCCGAACAGAGTAGTTAAGCCTTACTGCGGCGATGATACTCCTTGCGGGGAAAGTAGCTCACCGCCAGAATAAAGCACTGAACCTAAAAACCGCCCTGTCTTTTGAAAGAAGACAGGGCGGTTTTTTGTTACAATGTTTTTATGACCTGGGCGGGAAAACGAAAGGTTCTCTATAGTCTCCTTCTTCTTGGCGTTGCCCTTTTAATTATTATTCCTGTTGCCTATACTTTGTATCCGAAGCCTTCTTGTTTTGACGGCAGGCAAAATCAGGATGAACAGGGGATTGATTGCGGCGGCTCGTGTGCAAAAGTTTGTGTTGAAAAAACTACACCCCCCCGCGTTCTCTGGGCGCGCTCCTTCGAGGTTGGAGCGGGAGTCTATAGTGTTGCCGCCTACGTCAGCAATCCGAATATTTCACTCGGTTCTTCAAACGTTCCCTACACGTTCAAAATCTATGATGAAAAAAATATTCTGATAACCAAACGGAGTGGTGTTGCAACAATTCTTCCAAATGTCGATTTTCCGATATTCGAAGGGATAATTGAAACAGGTAATCGTATTCCCGCGCGAGTATTCTTCGCTTTCACCGCTACCCCCTTGTGGCAACAGCTCTCTGAGCAGGTACGGCTTTCCTCAGGCAATACAGTGCTCTTAAATGAAGACGGCAAACCCCGTCTTTCCACGGTTATTACCAATCCCGGCATAGCAGCAGTCAAAAATGTTTCAGTAATTGCGATTTTATACGATTCAAACGGCACGGCAATCGCCGCTTCCCAAACGATTATCGACGAGATTCCGAAGGGGGATTCGCAAACGGCGGTTTTCACCTGGCCCGCTCCCTTTGGCAAACCAGTGAGTCGGATTGAAGTATCCCCGGAATTTTTAACGAGTAAGTAATGGGAAATTTTTTAGATACCGTATTTGATCGAGCGGCGTCGCTTCGTTTTTTGGGCAAAATAGCAGCTATAGACTGGGCGCTTTTTGGGGCGATAGTGCCTCTGCTTGCCGCAGGCCTCATCACCATGAATTCTTTCGGGGGGAAAGATTATTTTTTCGGTAAACAGCTTGTCTGGGTGGCACTTTCGCTCCTCATTTTCTTTACTTTCAGCTTTATCGATTTTCGATTTCTACGCCGCAGTAGCGTCATTTTTTCTCTCTATCTCGCGGCAGTTTTAGTACTGCTTCTCCTCTTTGCTCTAGGATCAATTTTCCAAGGCGCGCAAAGCTGGTTTAATGTTGGATTTTTTGCCATTCAGCCGTCGGATCCGGCAAAACTTATTCTGATCCTCACCCTTGCGAAATATTTTTCACGACGCCACGTCGAAATCGCCCACATCAAACACATACTTATTTCCGGCTTTTATGCCTTTGTTCTTTTTGTTCTTATCCTCGTTCAGCCGGATTTCGGCTCGGCTATCATTATCGCACTCATTTGGCTCGGTATGGTTTTGGTTTCTGGTATTTCAAAGAAACATCTGGCGCTTGTGCTCATTGTCGCACTTGTCGGTGGTCTTTTCTCCTGGTTTTACGTATTTCATGATTATCAGAAAACGAGGATCCTGACCTTCATTCATCCGCTTGCCGATGTGCGTGGTGCTGGCTATAACGCCTACCAGTCGACGATTGCGGTCGGGTCGGGAAAACTCTTCGGCAAGGGGATTGGTTATGGAACACAATCGCGCCTGCAATTTCTTCCCGAATATCAGACAGATTTCATTTTTGCCGCTTTTGCGGAGGAGTGGGGTTTTATCGGAGTGCTGCTTCTGTTTCTTCTTTTTGGTATTGTCATTTGGCGGGTACTCGCGAACGCTCTTTACGGCGCTACAAATTTTGAAATGCTTTTCGGTATCGGCCTTGCCATACTTCTCATGAGCCACTTTGTGCTCCATGTCGGCATCAATTTGGGGCTTTTACCCGTCACTGGCACCACCATTCCTTTTCTCTCCTACGGAGGTTCTCACCTTATTACTGAGTTTACCGGACTCGGTATTTTAATGGGCATGCGGCGGTATTCCCGCGGTGTTCACCGTGACGATATCAAAAATGAATTTCTGGGGATTTAGCTTTGATAGAGAGTAAGCGTTGCAGCAATCATTTTCTCAAGTGAAAAATCTTTCTGTACTGTCGTTCTTAAATTTTCCCCGAGCTTCAGCCGATATTTCTCGTCACCAACCACCCTTTCTAAGGCGGCAATTATTTTTTGAGGGTTTTGGGGTGGTACGAGAATACCGTTTTCTCCGTCACTAATTATCTCGGGTATTCCACCGACAGCGCTTGCAACGACGGGTAAAGCGGCAAGTCCGGCCTCGAGTAAGGATAAGCCCAACCCTTCCGAAAGTGACGGCAGCAGGAAAATATCAAGTGACTTGAGGTATTTGAGTGCGTTATCGATATGACCGAGAAGAAATACTTTTTTTTCAAGACCCTTATCTTTTATTAGCATTTCAATTTTTTTCCGTTCCTCTCCTTCTCCAATAATTACGTAATTAATTTCTGGGGAATTGAGCGCTACGTTTGAAAATGCGTCGATGGCGTACGTAAGGCCCTTGATAGGATGAAGTTCGGCAACAGTCCCAATCCAAATTTCAAATAAAGGAAGAGCGGAGTTTATCTTCATAAGCTCTTCGCGAGCGTCTTCTTTGGAAAGAAATATTTCAGGACCGACTCCATTCTTAATAACGACGAGTTTTTTTTGTACGAATGGGAAATCGCTGACATCTTCTCTAAGTCTCTTTGACACTAATATTGTCGTGTGGGATAGGGAGAGAGTAATAAAGACGGACAGACGTATGATTATTTTTTGAATGAAAGGTCGCGCTTCATTAAATGCCCATCCGTGTCCGGTAAAAATGATTTGTTGAATACCGCTTATTCTTCCGGCTAGTGACCCGAGTCCGCCTATTTTTGAACTATTAAGATGGATTATGTGAGGTCGCTCCTTTCTAAAAATCTTTATAAGTTCAAAGAAGACCAAGATGTCGCTAATAACCTTTATGTCTCTCTCGAGGTTAGAAAGGGAAATAGTTCGTATGCCGGCGCTTTTTAGTTTTTGAAATAAGGGGCCGGTGCCACCGAGAATTACGGCAGTATCGTATCTGGAACTGGCCGCTGTTGCGAGTTCATAGACATACTTTTGGGCGCCCCCCCAATTGGATTTGGTTATGACGAAGAGGATTTTCTTTTTCATGTCATTTTGTATCACGATAGCACCTGTGCGTTGAATTTTAAACCCGTTTCTGTATGATGAACCAAACTTTTCATGCATATTTCCAATAGACGAGAAACCCTCATTCTTCTTCTCGGCGATGTCGCCTGTTTTTTCCTGGCGCTCTTTTTGGCTCTCTCTTTAAGAAATATTGAAATTCCGACCGCTGATTTATATTTTTATCACCTGTACCCGTTCTCGATACTTTTCGGGTTGTCTCTGATCGTCTTTTTTACGGCCGGTCTCTATGAGAAACACACCCGCCTCTTTCAGAGTCGATTGCCAATGCTTCTTTTTAATGCCCAGATGGCAAATGCCCTCATTGCTGTCGTGTTTTTTTACTTTATTCCGATCTTTGGCATCAATCCTAAAACAATACTCTTCCTCTATTTGGTTACATCTTTTGCTCTCATATATGTGTGGAGGCTCTATGGACGGAAACTGTTCACGATACGGCGAAAGCAAAAGGCAATCCTTATTGGCGTAGGGGAAGAGCTTACCGAACTTGTTCGGGAAATCAATAATAATCCCCGCTACCACTTTGTCTTTGAAGAGGTTGTTGACCTTCATCGGAGTAGTGAGGAAGAGATACTTAAAAGTCTTTCAAAAACGCTTCAAAACAAGGACATCTCACTGATTGTTGCTGATCGTGAAAATGAGAGATATGAGTCTGTTATTTCCCGTCTTTACAATATTGCAGGGCTGAATATTTTAATTGCCGATTTTTCGGAATTATATGAGTATGTCTTTGATCGTGTGTCTCTCGGGAGTCTTAATTCTGGGAAGTTCCTTGAGCTAGCGACTTCACCAACGTTTGCCCCTTACGACATATTGAAGCGTATCGTTGATCTTTTGTTGGGTTTTATTCTCACGGTTATTGGAATATTCTTGTATCCATTCATCTACTTTTTCATAAAAATTGATGATGGCGGTCACATTTTTATTCCCCAAATACGCATCGGGGAGAGGGGAGGGAAGGTTACTGTATATAAGCTTCGCACGATGGAGAGGAGCTATCCAAGAAGTGATAAGTGGGTTCCCGAAGAGATAAACAGAATTACTCGGGTCGGAAATATTTTACGGAGAACAAGTCTTGATGAGGTTCCCCAAGTTTTCAATGTTTTTAAAGGCGAGATGTCGCTCATCGGACCGCGAGCGGATATTGAGGGTTTGGGAGGACGTCTCTCCAAAGAAATTCCGAACTACACTCTTCGCACTCTTGTAAAACCGGGAATCTCGGGTTGGGCCCAGATCCAGCAAATATATAAAAAAGGAAACATAAGCCCGCAGTCTGTCGAGGAAACAAAACTACGCTTAGCGTATGATCTCTACTACATAAAAAATCGCTCGTTCTTTCTTGACCTTAAAATTATTTTTCGTACCATTACCATTCTGCTCTCGCGTCTTGGTATGTAATCTTGGCATGTAACGGTCTCTCCTTTTGTTGTGTTAAATTAAAGTAGCAAAGCCTCATGCCTAAACCAGAAATTTCTCATACCCTATTTATTACTGGCGCTGCCGGATATATCGGCGCGATGCTTGCTGATCAATTTTCAAAACGTTCCGACGTTTTGAAAATTATCTGCCTCGACAAAGAAATCAAACCAGAGCTTCTTAAAGACAATCAAAAGATCATCTGGATTCAGGCAAATACCGCTGACAAGGGATGGGCTCAGGAAGTAGCTACATATGCGCCAGACATCTTGATCCACGCAGCATGGCAAATCAGGGCACTCTACGGAAAGAGCAAAATGCAATGGCTTTGGAATGTTAAAGGGTCTGAGCGCGTGTTCGATTTCACCTTCGACACCGGAAGTGTTCGAAAACTCATTTATTTTTCAACTGCCTCTGTCTACGGAGCCTATCCAAGTAACACTCTCGAGTATCGATTTGTGGAAAACAATCCTCTCCGTGAAGATGAATATCTCTATGGTATTGAAAAGCGAGCGGTTGAAGAGCGACTCAAGAAACGTCTTGAAGTGGAGCAGAAGAGCGGAAAGAAAATTGCCCAGATAGCGATCGTTCGTCCCGCGGCAATCACGGGACCGCGCGGCCGCTTCATGCGTGTCCGCTTCGGGCTTCAATCGGCGCTCTCCGGACAGCTCAAAGATTCTCTTGTCTACCAATTCGTTTCACTCCTCGTATCTTTTGTTCCAGCAACGCCGCTGTGGTGCCGGCAGTTTATTCATGAGGATGATGTCACTGATATTGTTTCACTCCTCTCTTTCTCTGAAACACCCTCCTCTTACGAGGTGTTCAATATCACGCCGCCCGGAGAGCCGGTGCGCGCGGAAGATATGGCTCGAGCGGTCGGCAAAAAGACCATCCGGGTTTTACCTTCTCTCGTTCGTCTTGTTTTTTTCCTTTTTTGGCATGGGACCAGGGGGAAAATCCCGACTTCTCCCGGCGGCTGGAAATTTTATTCTTATCCGGTGGTGATGGATGGTACAAAAATAACAAAACAGCTTGGCTATACTTATGCACACAATTCATATGACGCGTTCACGAAAAAAGATGGAAGATACGCGTCGTATATACAGTAACGCTCATGAAAAAAGTTGCCGTAACGAGAGGAAGGGGTTCTATCGGCTCACATCCTACCGTTCTTCTTGATATGGGAATAAAAAAATTCAAGGAGCTTTTCAAAATTTGAAGATTTAGATTTAAAGGCGTGACCTTACTCGATTGACAAGAGTTTTACGTTATGTCAAAAATAGACCACCATGGCGGGAGCAAAAACCATTATCGTAACCGGCGGAGCGGGTTTTATAGGATCAAACTTAGTTGAGGCTCTTATTAACAATGGCCACAGGGTTTTTGTCATTGATAATCTGGTGAGCGGGAAAAGAGGGAACATTCATAAAAACGCCAGATTTTTTCAAGCCGACATCCGCCACAGAAAAGACCTAGACTCAATTTTTAAGAAAGTCGGCAAAGCAGACTGCGTGTTTCATCTTGCCGCCCTGCCTCGCGTTCAGTTTTCAATAGAGCATCCTGCCAAAGCAGCCGAAGTTAACATTGCCGGCCTCCATTATCTTCTCGATTGCGCCGTACGCCACGACGTAAAACGTTTTGTGTTTGTTTCCTCAAGCGCCGTTTACGGGAATTCCAAAATCATCCCCACTCCCGAACATGCCCCTCTTAATCCAGCGAGTCCCTATGCGCTCCAGAAGCATCTCGGCGAACTTATCGTAAAGCTCTGGAGTGATTTGTATAATCTTTCAACCGTTTCTCTCAGGCTTTTTAACGCGTATGGAAAAAATCAAGATCCCGAAGGACCGTATGCCCTCGTCATTCCAAAATTTTTTGCTGCAGCGAAGGCTGGGAAAACACTTTTTATTACTGGGGATGGATCTCAAACCCGTGATTTTATCCATATTTCTGATGTTGTTGATGCTTTAATTAAAACCATGGAGAGTGATCGGGTCGGCAAAGGAGAGGTGATTAACATCGGATCTGGGGAAAACATTTCAATAAAAGAATTGGCTCTTCTTATAAGTTCTCTTGTTGAGCACGTTCCTCCGGTCATTGAGCCAAAGCACGCAAAGGCTGACAATCGAAAAGCTAGGGAACTCTTGGGGTGGGAACCAACAGTGAGTCTCGAGAAGGGGATTACCGATCTCAAAACCTTGTATAATCTCTAGGTATTGACTTAATTTATTTATTATGGTATTAGTAATACTAGATTGGTATTCAACAGAACGATCTCTGACAGGAGGAGTTGCCCATGAAAGGGAAAATCCAAAGGATTGCGGCTATTGTCCGCTCTTTTAACAACGCCGAAATCGGCTCTCATGTTGGGCGATTACTCGATATGGGGATTGGCCGTGTCGTCGTCGTTACGAATCAAAGTCTTGACCAGGGGATGACACCAGCGCTTCTCCGCAATGTGAAAGATCCGCGACTCGTGCTTCATGAAATGGCTCGCGGGTACAGCTGGTCTAACGGTCTCAACGTCGGGCTTCGCAGCATTCAGATGGCAAACTGGGAACTGCGTTCCCGTGGCAGACCGCCGTTTGATTTCTTGCTGCCACTCTCGGTTGAAGCGAAACTCACCCGCCAGCACCTGCAGACCATGGTCGACGAGCTTACCGACAGTCGCCTCTATGCGATGGTAGGTACGAGCTTTGCGGGCGAGAAGGACGGCAAGCCCGTCGATCTCGGCATCTCCTATACGCTCCCCCGCAACACCGCGGCGCTTATCCACCTCGACGCATTTCAGTGCGGTATCGGAGGATTCGACCCGCAATGCGACGGTGAGGGAGGCATGGAGGATTATGACCTCCTTCTCGCACTTCTTTCTGTTACGGGCCGTAAAGTTGGCCTTCAGACCCGTATGCTCGATCTGCGCGTACCTCTTAGTGTCTGGAAGCATTATGATCAGCGGGAAAAGGAAAAGTGGGAAGAAGGAGCGATCGAGAAAATCTCCAGCCGATGGCGCAGCTCCTACACGCCGGGTTCGATGGAATGGCGTCGCGTTGAGTACGCCGCCAAAGACCTCATACGCCAGCGTATGATCAGTTGATTCAGTTATTTCGCCCGCCGCATCTTTGCGGCGGGCTTTCTCTTTTTTAGAACGTCAAAATACAATATAAAATAAACTGCTTGTTAATGTCGTAGAGCAAAAGAGCTTTTGGGATGGAAGCCGAAAATCAGTTTTAATGAGGGATTTAATGAGGGAGTAGCGGCACCTAAAGCATGAGGTGGGCATTGACTAAAATTCCTTGCCAAGTGCTAAAAAACGCCTATACTAAGGCTCATGTGGAAAATGAGGCTTATCGCCTTAGCATTACTTCTCGCCGGATTCGGAATCGGCTTTTTTGTTTATTTCTCGGAAGCGAATGATACTTCCGCTCTTTCCCGGTTTCCGTTTAAGCTCGGTCTTGACCTTAAAGGGGGAACGCATCTTGTCTATCAGGCCGATGTTTCAAAAGTGGCACCGGCCGATGTCGCTGATGCCATGACCTCCCTTCGGGAGGTTATAGAGAGGCGGGTCAATCTGTTTGGCGTTTCCGAACCATTGGTTCAAGTTGAAGAATCGAGCATTGTCACCGGCCCAAGGCAGGAACGCCTGATTGTCGAGCTTCCCGGCGTGACCGATATTAATCAGGCGATAAGCATTATCGGCGCAACGCCACTTTTGGAATTCAAATTGGTGAAGACGGGTGTTGATTTGGCGGGTCTCTCTTCGACAACCCCTGAAGCATTTGCGCGTTCGTTTGAAGACACCGGGCTCACCGGGAAGCTGCTTGATCACGCGTCGCTTGAATTCAACAATACAACGGGGGAGCCGGCGGTTCTCGTTCAGTTTAATTCAGAAGGCAAAGCGCTTTTTGGAAATATCACTCAACAGAATATTGGCAGAAATCTGGCGATATTCCTTGACGGCAGAATCATTTCCGCTCCGACTATTCGTGAAAAAATTACCGAAGGTAACGCCCAGATTTCCGGGGGCTTTACGCCGGATGAGGCAAGAAATTTGGTGCGCGATTTGAATTACGGAGCGCTACCGGTGCCGATCGCGCTTCTTTCAACTCAGACAATCGGCGCGTCCCTTGGCGATGAAGCCGTTGCTAGAAGTGGACGCGCCGGGCTCTTCGGTTTTGCTCTTGTCGCTCTCTTTCTTCTTCTCTGGTACCGCTTGCCGGGGCTGCTCGCCATTGTCGCACTCACCATGTATACCGTCATTAACCTCGCTCTCTTTAAGCTTGTCCCAGTGACTTTGACCGCGGCGGGGCTTGCCGGCTTTATCCTCTCAATCGGCATGGCGGTTGACGCGAATATTCTCATATTCGAACGTGTGAAAGAGGAACTGAACCGAGGGAAAGTTTTGAGAGACGCAATTCGGGAAGGGTTCGCCAGGGCATGGTTTTCAATCCGTGACTCAAATCTCTCGAGCATTATTACCGCGGTCATTCTCTTCTGGCTCGGTGGTACGCCGATTATCAGGGGCTTCGCGCTCGTCTTTGCTTTGGGCGTTATCACCTCGATGTTTACGGCAATTACCGTCACGCGCACTTTCTTGATCGCCCTTGGTTTTGCCGAGCGTAAGGATACCGGTATTATCCGCTTTTTATTCGGTAATGGTTTTTCACGCTGATATGTTCGTCGTTACCCATAGAAAACTTTTCTATGTTCTCTCTGGCATCGTCATCGGCGTTGCTGTTCTTTCCATACTGCTTTTTGGGCTTCGCTTCGGCATTGATTTCAAAGGCGGTTCGCTTATCGAGGTTGAATACCCGCAAGGCCGCCCCGATGTTAGTCTCGTTAAAGAAGCTTTTAGTGGTAAAGATGCTTTTGCCGGCTATTCGATCCGCCCAACGGGTGAAAACGGATTCATTGTTCGCACGCCCTACCTTACTCCTGAAACTCACAATCAAGCGCTCAAAGCCCTTTCAAACGACGGTAAGTTTGCAGTGAATGAGGCGCGTTTTGATTCAATCGGTCCGACGATTGGCAAAGAACTGCGCACGAAGTCATCGCTCGCTATTCTCCTGGTCATCATCTGTATAGTTCTTTTCATCACTTTTACTTTTAGGAAAGTTTCAGAACCGGTTGCATCCTGGAAATATGGTCTCATTGCGATTGTCGCCTTGATTCACGACGTCTTAGTGCCGACAGGAGTTTTTGCCACTCTCGGTCATTTTCTTGGCACCGAACTCGACACCCTTTTTGTGACCGCACTTCTTGTCGTTCTTGGCTTTTCTATTCATGACACGATCGTTGTTTTCGACCGTGTTCGCGAAAATCTTAAAGTGAACAGGGAATACAACAAAAAAGAACCTTTTGAAGAAACGGTCGGGAAAAGCATTTCGCAGACATTCAACCGCTCTATCAATACGTCTCTTACCACCATTCTCTCCCTTCTCGCGCTCTACTTCCTCGGAAGTGCCGCAACCAAAGATTTTTCTCTCGCCCTCATTATCGGCATTGTTGCCGGTACCTACTCATCAATTTTTCTCGCCTCTCCCTTGCTCGTAACAGTTGAGAAATGGCAGAATAGAAATATAAAAAGGTAATTCAGTACGATTCATATACAAGCGTAAAATTTTTTTGATCAAGTTTGACTTCGATTTTGTTTTAGGTCAGAATATTTGAAACGATCTTTTTATAAGGGAGGTGTTGATGGAGGAGAAAACCAAACCGCCTCGAATCATGCACACTGAGCAAAACAAAATCGGAGAAATCGCCGCTCTGTGCGAAGAAGGGGCGTACAAGCTTCTCAGCGATGCCCTCTGGGGTGGAAACCCGGCGATCTCCGAAGACGGTAGTGACGGCCGCGTCGTCCGGGAAGGATTTGAGAAGAGATGCCGTAATTATCTGGCACTTCTAATCTCAAGTACCAAAGGAGAGAAAATCAAGATCCCGCTCTCGTGGCTTTCTGAGGCCCTGACGTATCAACTTCCTTGTCCCAACAATAACGGGAAGAGGATCTCCGGAAGTCACCCTAATAATCCGAAGCCCTTTGAAGAGGGGCATGAATCCGAATCTCTGAAAGAAAAAAGGCCTCTTACAGCGGCCTAAAAAGGTCAAGTCTCGCACATAGCGCCAGACTTGACCTTTCTTTTTTTATCGATATACTGTTCAGGCGTCTCACTAGGTGAGACTTGTTCTTTGAAGTATTTGTTACATAAGAACGTATTGAAAAATACGTGCAAGTACAACCAGTTATATTCAAAAATGAATTCCAAATTGAGTTTGGTCTTAAGCAACTTTTATTAGTTAGCGCTCTACTCGAAATCAGCGAAAGCAAGATAACCATCTTTTCTTTTGTTCCGTTCGAAAAATCCTGAAACACTTTGTGTTTAAGGGTTTATTGTTAGAGTTTGATCCTAGCTCAGGATGAACGCTGGCGGCGTGGATAAGGCATGCAAGTCAAATGCCCTGCTTTTTGTTTTTAAATCTTTTGAAAACAAAAAGCAGGGCATGGCAGACGAGGTAGTAACACGTAGGAACATACCCAGAAGTCGGGCATAATCTGTCGAAAGGCAGGATAATTCCCGATAGTCTCGCGAGAGTAAAGATTTATCGCTTCTGGAGTGGCCTGCGTAGTATCAGCTAGTTGGTAGGGTAATGGCCTACCAAGGCTATGACGCTTAGGGGCGCTGAGAGGCGGACCCCCACCGATGGAACTGAGACACGGTCCATACACCTACGGGTGGCCGCAGTCGAGAATCTTCCGCAATGGACGAAAGTCTGACGGAGCGACGCCGCGTGATTGATGAAGTCCTTCGGGACGTAAAGATCTTTTATATGGGAAGAAGTTATTGACGGTACCATATGAATAAGGGCCTCCTAATCTCGTGCCAGCAGGAGCGGTAATACGAGAGGCCCGAGCGTTATCCGGAATCATTGGGCGTAAAGGGTGTGTAGGTGGTCATGTTAGTCTTTTGTTAAACCCTGGGGCTTAACCCCAGATCTGCAAAGGAAACGGCACGACTAGAGGATGCGAGAGGTTTGCGGAACTCATGGTGTAGGGGTGAAATCCGTTGATATCATGGGGAACACCAAAGGCGAAGGCAACAAACTGGTGCATTTCCTGACACTGAAACACGAAAGCGTGGGTAGCGAATGGGATTAGATACCCCA
>JBGPJO010000014.1:0-3183 GCA_041485465.1 Minisyncoccia bacterium
AAAAATCCTCCGCACAAAAAATCTTCGGCTCGAACGCATTTATAAAAAATCGTGTTATTGAATTTAATCCCGTGCCACCATACGATGCGCTTCGCGCATCGCGCGTGAATTTTTCTGAAACTGAACTTTGTACTGTCTTGGTGCCCTCGAGAGGAATCGAACCTCTATTGCAAGCTCCGCAAGCTTGCGTCCTATCCGTTGAACGACGAGGGCAGGTCGAGAAGAGACTAGCACATTTTTCTATAAACCAAAACGCTCGGCAATAATATAAATAAGCGGTTCATGGTGCTCGACCTCGGGCAAATGTTCCAAGAGACTGTCGCGAATTTTTTTGCTGTCATGGCCGATAATCGGGATGACGATATAGGGCACCAAGAATTTTTTTGAGGCAAGAATGATTTTTGGCGTCTCATGAATCTCTTCAACCCAAAATGATTCAATGCTTTGGAACGGATAGAGAAGACTATCCGCCCGAATACCTTTTTCTGAAAGCTCGTATTCGATAGTTCGGGGCTTTCGTATGGCAAAGAGAGTAAGAGAGAAAGCGCTTATAATGACGAGAACCGCGAAGAGGTAATTTCGAAAATATAAAGAAACAAGAGTAATCAAGAGAGCACCAAGCCCTAGTCCCCAAAACCAATCATTCGAACGTTCTTTTTCGAAATACTCAGGCGCACTCCAGCGTAGCGGTTCCATGTTTTTATTTTAACACAGAGAATAATGGTTTCTCTAAGAAAGCTGTAAGGAAGAAAGGGTACAGCCGTCTTCATAAATGCGCTTGTCGCCCGCGATGCTTCGCGATAAAAGCCCCTTGCGTTAGACTGAAGACGGGTGAAAGAATATCCTCTTTCACCCGTCTTTACCATGAGAAACCCTGAGAAACAATTTACCGACGCCTTTGAGCGCTACGCGGATGATTTATTTCGTCATTGTGTCTTGCGGCTCTCCGATCGGGAGCGGGCGGCCGAACTCATTCAAGATACGTTTTTGCGCTCCCTTGAGTATGTTAAGCAGGGAGAAGAAATCCTCGATATGCGGGCATTTCTTTATCGAACGCTCCGTAATCTCATTATCGATGAGTATCGCAAGAAAAAATCAGTTTCTCTTGAGGCAATGCTTGAAACTAAGGAAGAGTATCAAGCCGATATCCCCGATGAATCGCTCGATCTCCTTGAAGAGGCGATGGATCGTTTTGACAGCGCCCGCGCCCTAAGGGCGCTCCGAGCGCTTCCCGAACCGTATCGGGAAGCGCTTGTCCTTCGCTATAACGAAAGCCTGTCTTTAAAGGAAGTCGCCGACATCTGTGGCGAGAGCGAAAATACGGTTTCGGTACGCATTCACCGCGGCCTTAAAAAATTGCGGGAGATTATGGAGAATCATGAATAATTTTAAAGAAAAACTTCACACGGAAATACTGAAAATCCGGCTCTCGGAGAGAGAACGGGGGCGTATTTTGGCACGCATTAAAGAAGCTGGCCGGGTTCCCGCTTATTCTCAAAGAAATGTGAAGAGCCCGTATCGTTTCGGTCCGCGCTCTCTTGTTGCCGTCTCTTTGATCGGCGCGCTTGCGCTTGGCAGCGCGACCGCGTATGCCGCCGAAGGGACATTTCCCGGAGATATCCTCTATCCCATTAAAATTAATGTTAATGAAAAAATCGTTGGCGCGCTTGCTTTGTCCGATACTGCGAAAGCAAAGTGGGCGACAACCGTAACCGAGCGGCGGATAGAAGAAGCGGAGACTCTTACCGCGAATGGAAAGCTTACCGAAGAGGCCAAACACCAGATCCAAAGCAATTTCGATCAGAATGCGAATACCCTTGCGGATATCACCACAAAGCTCGATGACAGCGATCCGGCGGAAGCAGCCGAGCTCTCGGTGCAGTTTAATTCGTCACTTAATGCCCACAAAGCGATTCTTACGCGCTTGAGCGAAGAGAGTGACGATCAGGGCAGTAAACAACTCTCACTCGCTTTTTCCGAACACCTTGGCGAGCATGCGAATTCTTCTCGCGGCGCTTCCGTTTCCCAAACTATGGCTTTTACGACGGCGTCTTCTAGTGAGGGAGAGGGTAGAGCCTCAACGAGCCCAACATTTTTCGCTTCGGTTCAGAAAGGAGAGGCGACCGAAACACCTGAAAGCTCACAGACACTTGAACGACTCAAAAATTCAGCAAGCGAATCTTTAAAAAATGCTGTCGCGCAGTTCAACTTGGTAAAGGATTCCCTTGACCCCGGGACCTCTGCTCGCATTGAGGCCGGACTGATGCGCATTGAAGCGGAGATAAGCGGTGGGACGAGCGTTCAGGGTTTCTCTCAAGCACTTCGTGAAGCTTCGACACTCTATGTTTTTCTCAAGGCAAGTAAAAAATTCAACAAAAACTTATTCACCCCTTTTTCACCAAGAGAGGACATGTTGAATAATGGAGGACGCATGATTCAGATTCAGAATACAGAGGGAAATCATGCCGAAATAAAAATAAAGTCTTCCGGTGCCGCCTCAACTACCGAAGGAATAAAGATTGAGCCGAAACAAAACCCCGGTCAGCCGGAATTGAACGATAAAAACAAAGAAAACAAAAACTCGAACTCAGATCAGAATCAGGGGGGCAAAGGAGACGATCCGCTTCACGACTTATTGGATTTTTAGAGCGGATATAGGGCCCAGTTAGGAAAGGTGTTTGGAAACGAGTTTTGTCATTTCAAACATGTTGACGGTTGCTTTGCCGTCGAATACTTTCTTTAGACTTTCATCGGCATTGATATTGCGCTTATCTTTAGGATCCTGGAGGTTATTTTTTTTGATATATACCCAAAGTTTTTTAACGACTTCCGATCGGGGCATTGGTCCCTTTCCGACTATGACAGTTAAGTCAGGGCTGACGTTCATTGGCTTCATGAAGGCAGAGTTAGTTTTTGCCATGCTTTTTTTAATTATCTATTAAGATACCTATAACTATACCAGGATTTGGTATGTTTTAGCATACGGGTCCCTTCGTGAGACTCAGGACTCTCGCAAATTATATTCGCCCCACTCGTTAATTTGCGGAGGAGGTGAGATTCGAACTCACGGACCCTTTCGAGTCTCCGGTTTTCAAGACCGGTGCGATAGACCACTCTGCCACTCCTCCAGAATTTTAGGCGGTGGCTATTTTAGCTTTTTTCCTCGGTCTTTGTCGAGGGTGA